>JBBQCM010000128.1:0-18333 GCA_038318725.1 Chthoniobacterales bacterium | reverse complement strand
AGAGGATGGCGATGCGTTTCATTGGGGAAAATCCGAAATCCGAAATCCGAAATCCGAAACAAATTTCAAAGGCTGGAAAGAGCGGCAAGCGCCGCGCGGGACAAGGTCGTTTTCAAATAGTTTCATACTTAGGATTTGTTTCGGATTTCGAATTTCGGATTTTCTCCAAGGCGCTGCCAAGACGGATCAAACGCCCCGCTCGCCCAGCGGCGCGTTCGAGAAATTCCGCCCCGCGGGTCATCGCCGCGTCGAGCGTCACGGGTTCGTCGATGATCGCGCAGGTCGCGTCGAATAGCTTTTCCACGGCGGCAGTTTCCGTGACGGACCCGGCCAGCGCGAGCACGGGTTTGCCATATTTGTGCGCCATCGCGGCGACCCCCGCCGGGCCTTTGCCCTCCAATGTCTGACCGTCGATCCGCCCCTCGCCGGTGACCACGAGATCGCTCGCCGCGATGCGCTTTTCCAACTGCAACGTCTCCGCCACGAGATCGAAACCGGAGCACACCTGCGCCCCGCAAAAACTCATCAGCCCGAAAGCGATCCCGCCCGCCGCGCCCGCGCCCGGCGTGTCGCGGAAATCGCAGCCGAGATCCCCGGTCACGCAATCCGCCAGCGCGCTCAGCCCGCCCTCCAGCGCTACCACGTCGCTCGCACTCGCGCCTTTCTGCGGGCTGAAAACGTGCGCCGTGCCGCGCGGGCCGAGCAAGGGATTCTGCACATCGCACGCCGCCACGATCTCCGGCAGCTCGATCACACCGCCAGCCTGGATGCGCGTGAGTGCGATGAAGCAGCCCGGATGCAGCGCGAGTTCCTCGCCGTCGCTCGTGAGAAATTCGTAGCCCAGCGCCGCCGCCATCCCCACGCCGCCGTCGGTGGTCGCGCTGCCGCCGAGGCCCACGAGAATTTTCCGCGCCCCGCGCGCGACCGCATGGCGGATGAGCTGGCCCGTACCAAACGTGTTCGCCCGCAGCGGCGCGCGCTCTTCCTTCGTCAGTCGCCAAAGGCCCGAGGCCGCACTCATCTCGATGATCGCCAGCCGCGCCGCCTCCACCCACATGTAGCGCGCCTCCACCTCGCGTCCGATGGGATCCAGCGCCCGCGTTTCCACCCAACTGCCGCCCAGCGTCCCGCCCAGCGCCTCGGCAAAACCCTCGCCCCCATCCGCAATCGGCACCCCCGTGATTTCCGCCTCCGGCCACACCGCCCGCAGGCCGCGCGTGATCGCGGCGACCGCCTCGACCGCCGAGAGCGAACCTTTGAACTTATCCGGCGCGACGAGAATTTTCATGGCAAAGGGGCGGAAGATTCGTCAGGAAAAGCCGGGCTGACAAGCGGCTTGCGCGACATTCTCAGCGGCCGACGGCTGCCTTCGTCGCGATGGCTGCCTTACTAGGATTTGAACCTAGACAAAACGATTCAGAGTCGTTTGTGCTACCGTTACACCATAAGGCAAAATGGGAGGGCGAATGCTATGGATGCGGCGTGCCTTGTAAATGAGTTTTTCCGTGGTGCCGGGCTGGGCGGACGCCACTTCGCGCTGTCTGGGGCGGGCGGAGTGAAGGACGACTGTATTGTGTCGCTTCCGCCTCGCCGCGCCCGCCCCGGGGACGGCACCGAGGGCCGTCCCTATCGGGCTGCGGCGCTTCATTTACCGAGGGGCTGGGAGATGTGGGCGTCGGCCGGCGGGGTGAAGTCGAAGGTGCTGGCAGGGAGCGGCGTGGGGCGCTGGTTTTTGTAACTGGTGACGACGCGGTCCCCTTTGGGGAGGGTGGCTTCAGTGCGCTGGATCTTGAAATCGGCGTCCACGAAGACAGCGAGTTCTTTGACCATGCGGCGCAGGCCGCCGCTGCGCGGGGTGAGGGCGAGGCGGTAGCCATCGGACTCGCGGGCGGCAGTGTAGGTGTAGAATTTTTCGACGTTTTGAAAATTGAGCCCGGCGGTGAGGGCGGCGATGGAGTCGTCGAAGAACTGGCGCTGGCCGAGGGTGTAGAGTTCGGCCTCTTTGAAAGCGGAGTAGTAGATCCAGAGTTTCACGCCGTCGCTGACGGTGAGACTGGGGCTGCTGCCTTTGACTTCGCGGCGGAACTTGCCGGGCACTTGGAAGGCGATGGTGCCTTCGCTGATCAACGGTTTGGTGAGGAGGTGAGTGGTTTTTTCCTCGGTGAAATCGGCGGTGAGAGAGGGGAATTTTGCGCGGTGTTCCTGGAGATTTTTCATCAGCGTCCGAGTCTCGGCGGGTGGAAGATCGGCGGCGCGGGTGAAAGTGAGGGTGGTGAGAAAGACGAAGAGTGTGGAAGCAAGGATGCGCATGAAGGAGGGATCGTTTTCGGTGGGATGAAAGGCCGTGGATTCAGCGCGAGGGCGGGCGGGAGCGCAAGCCAAACGGAGACCCGCGCCCGCGGCTGCCGGGTGAAGCTGTCAGCTTCCCCTACCGCTGCGGCGAGTCGTTCCAGATGGGGACGTAATGGAACCACTGCGCGGGGTGCTGCCGGATGATGGGCTCGAAAGCAGTCGCGATGCGCTGGGTATTCGCGGCGAGGTCTGCGCGCGAGTCCGCGGTCGCGGCCATCGGGATGATCGGCTCGGCGAGGGAAACGTAACGCCCGCCCGGTTGGCGGAGAACGAAAGCAGGCAGCACTGCTGCGCCGGTGTGCTGGGCGAGGAGCGCGGGCGCGGTGGAAAATTCGGTTTCGTGACCGAAAAGGCGGACGGGTGCGCCAGTGCCGCCGTAGGGGCGATCGACGAGCATGGCGATGACCTCGTTGCGCCGCAGGGTCTGGATCATCTCGACGAAGGCAAAGGGGTGGCCGGGACCGACGGCGATGGTTTTGATGCCGAGCCGGCGGCGAGACGCCTCCCGCCAGCGGGTGAGTTCCGTGCTGGGCTCTTCGAGGGTGATGACGGTGAGCGGCAGCCCGCGCCGGGCGAGGACGAGCCCGCCGAGTTCCCAGTGCCCGAGATGGCCGGTGACGACGATGGTGCCGCGGCCGCCCTCGCGTGCGGCGGCGAGATTTTCAAAGCCGCTCCAGCCCTCGATGAGCGCGTCGCACCGGCGGGCAGCGTCGGCTCCGGCGCAGAGGAAATAGTCGGCGAGCATGCGGCTGAAGTTGGCGACGTTTTCGGCGCAAAGGGCATCCAGGGCCGCGCCGTGAAGGCCGGTGACGAGCTGGAGATTGGCGTGGAGCGCAGCCTGCGCGTCCGCGTTTCGCCCATAGACGAGCGGGCCGACGAAAGCCGCCAGGGCCTGCGTGGCCGGCCGCGGGAGAAGATGGGCGACGGCGAAGGCGGCTTTGAAACCGGTCAGCGTGTAGAGCGCGTTTTTCACCTCGTCCCCCGCCATGCGTAGGCCGGAAGGACGAAAAATAACGTCGTAAACAGACACCACGCCACGCCGAGGGCGCACACGATGCCGAGGCCTTGCAGTGCCGGATTCCGGGCCAGGGCGAGCGACGCGAAGCCGGCCACCGTCGTCAGACCGCTGAGCATTACGGGTTTCACGACGTTGGCGGTCGAGCGCTCCAGCCGGGCTCCGGCACCCATCGCGCCGATGACGTAAATCCCGTAATCGACGCCGATGCCGAGGACGAGCGGGAAGGCGAGGACGTTGAAAAGATTCAGTTCCACGCCGAGCAACTTGAGCGAGGCGAGCATCGCGCCGAACGAGAGCGCGAGGCCCATCATCAGCACCGCGATGGGCCAGGCTCGACGATAGAGCAGGCCGAGGAGAACGATATTGAAGCCGATCATGATGGCGCTGAGTTCGACCATCTTGCCTTTCGCCCAGCGGACGAGATCCTGGAGCGTGTAGTCCCATCCAGAGACGTGATACGGGACGTCGCCGGTCGATTGCGCGAGCAGGGTTTTGAGCCGCTCCTTTTGCGCGAAGGTGGTGATCTTTTCCGCCGGCCGGACGAACCCGGCGGTGATGTTGGGATCGCTGCCGAAGAACTGATCGACGAGAAACCACCAGGTGGAACTCGCCGGCAGCCGCTGCCGCCAGTCCAGGAGCGCGCGGTCTCCAGCGGTGATCGCAGCGAGAGCGTCGAGAAGCGCGCTGGCTCCCGGCATCGGCTGCGCCTCGGCTTCCGAAAGCGCGGCGGCGAGAGCTTCCCGAGCTGCCGGCAGATCCACGGCGTGGGCGAGGGCCGCGGTGTTGGCCGCGACGTTGGCGGGCGAAAGAACCAGGGCGCCGGCGAGGATGGACGTCTGCTTCAGCTCACCCTGCCCGACGAGCTTCGCCCAGGCAGTCTGGAGTTTCGTCCAACCCTCATGGGTTTTTTCGGCGCTGGTCGTTTCCAACAGCACCAGCAGTTGTTCGCCGAAGCCGGGAAACTTGTCGGTGATGAGACGCAACGCGCGGCCCGCGGAACTGTCCGGCGGTTCGAGCGTCCGCGGATTTGCATCGAAACGCAGCGGGCGCAGCGGCGAAACGGCAAACGCGGTGGCGAGGAGCAGAACCACGGTTGCCGGAAACAAGAGCCGGCGAGGCCCGGCCAAGACCCAATGGACGAACCGTTCACCGCCAGCGTGCAGCGGATCGTGCGGTCGCGGCCGCACGTCGCGGCCGATCGAGACGAAAAAGACCGTCATCATCAGCGCGGCAGCGATGAGGATGCCGAAACAAATCAGGACGCCGAGTTGCGCGAACCCGGGGCAGCCGCTGAAGACATGGCAGAAGAAGCCGGCGGCGCTCGTCAGCGCGCCGAAAATCACGCTCCGACCCTGGCTGCGCAGCGCCGTGGCGATAGCCGCTTCGTGACTGCGGCCAGCCCCGCGCTCGATCTCGTAGATCGAGTAGAGCATCATCCCAAAATCGACGCCCAGCCCGATGAGGATCGAGCAAAGGCCGATGGTGATCATGTTCAGCTCGTGAAAGACCGCAGCGCCCAGACCCACGGCGAGCACGCAGCTCAGCAGCAGGACATGCAGGATGGCGACGAGCGGCCGCACCCGGCGGAAGCCGATCCAAAAGACCACCGACACGAACAGCGCGGAGGTGATCAACGTCGTGATGATGTCCGAGCGCATGATGATCGAGAGTTCGCCGACGTAGGCCGTGCGACCGGTCACGAGCACCTCAGGCTTTGGTCCGTCCCAGCCGGCCAGCACGCGGCGGCGGAAATCATCCACCTGGCGCATCATCTCCTGCGACGCATGCGCGCCGAGATCGCGCTGATTCGTGACCGCGAGAACCAGATGGACCGTATTGTCTGGCGAGATCAGCGAGAAGGCTCGCTCGACACCAGAGGAGCCGAGCTGGCGAAAGGCTGGTGCCAGCGCGCCCAGCGGATCGACGGCAAGCCCGAAATGCTCATCGCGAAACGAGCCCGCCTTAAAGCGCGCCATCGACTTCGCGATGCGCTCGCGGATCGCCTCGGGTTGGAGCGCGGCGGTGACCTGCGCGAACTCGTCCGGCGGACAGTTCAGCAGGAGCGGGAGCAGCAGCACCTGCGCCTCGGCCATCGCATTTTCGTCACCGAGCGGAAGCTGATCCATGGCGCGCACGACCCACGGCTCCTGGCGCAGGGCTTCGCCGAAATACTGCGTGAACCCTTCCAGATCCACCTCTCCCGATCCATCGTGCAAGGCAAAGGTCAGCGCGCGGCCCTGGACGAATTCCTTGTTCGAAACCTTCCACACGCGAACCGAATCGAAGTGCGCGGGAAAAAGATCCAGAACGTCGGAATTAAACTTCACGCCAAACGCGATCACGAGTGCGCAAACCACCAGCAGCCCAAGCGCGAAGGCATGCACCCTTCCCGGTCGCTGAACGAGAAAACGCGCGACCCATGCGGACCAGCGAGGGCCGGATGAGGGAACTGCGGGTGCCGGTGGATTTTGCTGCGATTGGCCCGAAGGCGGCGCGGGCGCTTCTGGCATCTCGCTTAGCGGTTAAACTGAAAGACGAAGCGCTGGTCGTCGCGCGGAAACGTGAGGGACAAAGACGTGAGATCCCCCTCCGCCATTTGGCTCTCGCCTTTCCATGAGCCGCCCTGCGCCGGGTGCAGAAACGCCTCGCGGAGCGCGATCCAGTTGCGCAGATGCTTCGGCACGGCGGACGGGGCGCCCTGCCACGAGCCGCCGGCGAAGAGGCCCTCGGCGCGCACCGTCGTGGCGTCTTCGCGGAGGGTGAGGAACGGGATGCCGCCGACCTTTTGAAAATCGAGCTGAAACTCCTGCGCTCCGCGCTGCCGCACCACGACATCGCCGATCAGCGTGCGCGTGGCATCGCTGTATTTGAGCTGGCCGATCTGCGTCTTCCACGTCTTGTCCGGCGCGGCAAAGGGATGCGCCGTCTGGCAGCCGGCGAGCAGCGCGGCGGCGAGAACGGGAAGAAGTCCGCGTAAAAGGACGTGAAGATTTTCCATGAATCCGCAGCACGTTAGACGGCTTTTTGCCATTGAAAAGAAAGGAGAACGCGGCCCGGAAAACAAAAAAGGTTCATCGAATTCTCCTACCCAACCACACGCGCACGCGCGTGGCTGCCCGGTCCTGCGCGCCACCAGATCCGAGTGGCCTTGATCGTCACCGTCCCGCTGCTCGCCACAAAAAAACTCCGTCTGCACCTCGCAGTCGATCGTGCTCGAGCCGCTCGAGGGGACGACCGCAACGACCGACCGCCGTCCACCCTCAGCAGCGCGATTCACAGACTGACCCTAATGGCCCTCACGTCAGCGCTCTGCCCGCAGGCACGATCGCCGCGACCGAACTGTCGTTTCCCAGTTTCACCGCGCCGGGCGGAGCGCCGGGCGACGGAATGTTTTCCGCAAAGCCCGTATGCATCGGCGTCGCCACCACGCGCCGGCCGGCCGCTATCCAACACCCTTCGCAAGCTACTGCCCTGCCTTGCCTTGTCCCCGTCTGCCGCGCTTTACTCCGCCCATGCGTTTCTCCATCCGCCTGCTCCTCGCCCTGGCCCTCGCGCTCTGCCTCCCCTCGCCCGCCCGCGCCGTCGATGCTGACTTTCTTCCCGGCGTAAAGCGCATCGTTTTTCTCGGCGACAGTATCACCTACTCCGGGCAGTACGTGGATGACTTCGAGACGTTCCTGTTTCTGCGGTTCCCCGACCGGCAGTTTGAAGTCATCAACGTCGGCCTGCCGAGCGAGACGGTCTCCGGGCTCTCGGAGGCCGGGCACGCGGGTGGAAAGTTTCCGCGCCCCGATCTGCACGAGCGCCTCGACCGCGTGCTTGCGAAGACCAAGCCCGATCTCATCTTCGCCTGCTACGGGATGAACGACGGCATCTATCTGCCCTTCGACGAGGGCCGCTTTGCAGAATTTCGTGACGGCATCGAGCGTCTGCACGCGAAAGCACAAGCCGCAGGAGCGCAAATCATTCATCTCACGCCGCCGAGTTTTCATCCGCTCTCCGCGCGCAACAAGGCCGGCGCGGACGGGCAGGCGCCCGCGCAATCCCTCGGCGGCTACAACGAAGTGCTCGACCGTTACACCTCATGGCTGCTGAAGCAGCGGGCGAAGGGCTGGCGGGTGATCGACCTCCACGGGCCCATGAATGCCTTCATCGAGGAGCAGCGGAAGACCAATCCCGATTTTGTTTTTGCCAACGATGGCGTGCATGCGAACGACGTGGGCCACGCGCTGATGGCGGGGGAACTCGTCCGCGGAATCTCGCCCGCCGACGGTCGGTGGTTCGAGAAGCTCAAGGCCAGCGCGTGGCTCCAGAGCCCGGCGGCAAAAAATGTCACCGCCATGATCCGCAAACGCGGCCGCCTTCTCGCCGACGCCTGGCTCACCGACACCGGCCACTTGCGGCCCGGGATGGCCAAAGGATTGCCGGTCGATCAAGCCACCGCGCAGGCGGCGGAACTCGGGCAGCAGATCCGCGCGGTCATTGCCGAAAACCCTCCGCCGCAGTGAGCGAATCGTCACCGGAGAAACCCAGGCGGCGTCCGCGTTATGCGGGCAAGAATCCGCGAAAGTTTGCCGAGAAATACAAGGAGCACGCCCCGGAGCGATATGCGGAAGACGTGGAGAAAGTGCTCGCGAGCGGCAAGACGCCAGCGGGCACCCACCGCCCGATCATGGTGCGCGAAATTATGGAAGTGCTCGCGCCGCAGCCCGGCGAGACCGCCGTCGATGCCACACTCGGCTACGGCGGACACGCGCGGGAAATCCTCGCCGCGATTCAGCTAGGCGGGAGGCTCATTGGCTTGGACGCTGATCCGATCGAGTTGCCGAAAACCGAAGCGCGGCTGCGCTCGCTCGGCTTTCCCGCAGAGTCGCTGCTTGTCCGGCGGATGAATTTCGCCGGCCTCGCGACGCTGCTCGCCCACGAAGCGCCGGCCGGTGCGGACGCGATCCTCGCCGACCTCGGCGTCTCCTCCATGCAGATCGACAATCCGGCGCGCGGCTTCACTTTCAAGGCCGATGGCCCTCTCGACCTCCGCATGAATCCCGAGCGCGGCCAGTCCGCCGCCGCGCTGCTCGCCAGTATCTCCGCGTCGAAGATCGAGAAGCTCCTCAGCGAAAACGCCAACGAACCGCACGCCGGTCCCATCGCCGAGGCCATCTCCCAAGCGCGCGCGCGTCAGCCGATCACCACCACGACCGCGCTTGCCGCGCTCATCCGCAACACCCTCACCGCGCTGCCGCGGCCGCCGCACGGCCAGGACGCAGAATTGTCCGTGCGCCGGGTCTTTCAGGCACTCCGCATCGCCGTCAACGATGAGTTCAACGCCCTCGACGCCTTTCTCCGCAACCTCCCGCAGTGTCTCCGACCGGGCGGGCGCGTGGCCATCCTCACCTTTCACTCCGGCGAAGACCGGCGCGTGAAACAGTCCTTCAAAGCCGGGGAGCGCGACGGCAGGTATGCCGAGATCGCCCGCGAGGTTCTCCGAGCCGGCCCGGCGGAACAGCACGCCAATCCCCGCTCGGCCAGCGCCAAGCTCCGCTGGGCGCGACGGGCTGGGTGAAGCGCAAAAACACCGCTCTGTCTGGGGTCTGTCCTTGCGCACCTGCCGGACCGGTTTTAGACATCCCACCCATTCCGCATGCCTTACCGCCCGCCGCACCGCGAACCCATGAACTATTACGTCACCTCGTTCATCAACATCCTCCATTTCGTCAGCGACGACCTGATCCAGGTGGACTCCAGCACCCGCATTGCCGAGGTGTTTGGCGACGAGTTCGACGACCTCGATTTCGAGCTGGCGCTCTGCTGCTTCGAGGCCACGCACAAGGTCGCCTTCTCAGACAAGCTGTGGGAAGAAGACACCGACGAGTATGAGGAGTTGTCGATTGAGGAGTTCCTCGACACTTACGTGGACGGGCGCGAACAGCGCGATCCGCTTTTCGTGACCAAGCGCTTCATGATGTATCAGGAATCGCTCACCAAGGCTCTGACCGACGAAGCCGAGGAACCGCCGGACGAATACTGAGCGCAAAGTAGTTTGGGCGAAAGCCCAAGCTCCATTCCCCATCTGACTGTCAGTACACGTCCTTCTTGTAGCGCTTCTCCTTCTTCATCGCCTCGACAAAGGCCGCGGCCTCCTCGGGCGACTTGCCACCCTCGGTTTCCGCGATGCGATGCAGCTCGGTGTCCACGTCCTTCGCCATGCGCGCGCCATCGCCGCAGACAAAGAAGTGCGCACCCTCTTGGAGCCAGGCCCAGATCTCCCGAGCATTTTCGCGCATGCGATCCTGCACATACATTTTTGCCGCCTGGTCGCGGGAAAAGGCCACGTCGAGCTTCGTGAGCACGCCGTCGGCCTGGAGTTGGGCGAGTTCGCTTTCGTA
This sequence comes from Chthoniobacterales bacterium, assembly GCA_038318725.1. GTDB lineage: Bacteria > Verrucomicrobiota > Verrucomicrobiia > Chthoniobacterales > Chthoniobacteraceae > Chthoniobacter. Next base: position 8,577 of record JBBQCM010000128.1, on the reverse strand, counting down.
GAGGTAATCGAGAGCGCGCTTCTGCTCGCCGAAGAAGAGCCAGTTTTTACCACTCGCGCCGATGGCTTTGCGCTCCTGCAGGTAAGCGCGGAAGGGCGCGACGCCCGTCCCCGGGCCAACCATGATGACTGGCGTGGCCGGGTCTTCAGGCAGGCGAAAATGTTTCGCCGTGTGGATGAACACTCCCGCCGTTTGGTCCTCCGCCCAGCGCTCGGCGAGAAAGGTGGACGCCAGGCCTTGACGCGCACGCCCGTGGCTTTCGTAGCGGACGGTGGCGACGGTGAGATGCACGGATTCAGGGTTCGCCCTCAGGCTCGAAGCGATGGAGTAAAGCCGCGGCTGGAGCTTGCGCAGCGTTTTCACAAACTCCTCCGGCGTCCACTTCACCGAAGGATGCGCGAGCAGGAAGTCGATGAATTCGAGCCCCCACAGATAATCCTCCAGCGCCTTCTTCTGCGCCGGATCGGCCATGAGGTCGCGCAGGTCGGCAACGGCATCCCCGGCCCGCTCGACGAGCGCTTTCAGAAATTCCTTGGACGGCTGGGTGATGATATAGTCGCTCGTCAGCGCCGCGCGGAGCGGCTTGGGCGCAGCATCGGCACCGGGCACGATTTCGTCGCCCGTAGCGCCGATCGCGGTGAATATCTCGGCGACTAGTTCGGGATTGTTCGTCGCGAAAAGGCCCAGCGAATCACCGACCTCGTAGTGCAGGCCAGAGCCGGCGAGGGAAATCTCGTGATGCCGCGTATCCTTGCCCGAGCCTTCGCCGGAGAGCTTGCGGTTGACCGGATGCGTGGCGGGAAAGGGATTCTTGCGCGAGTACAGCGAGGTCGGATCGGATGACATAAAGCGGGAAAAGTAAGACGTCAGCTTTTCACCGCGTCTTTGCCCAGCTTGTATTCAAAGCTGTCCACGAGCGCGAGCCAGCTCGCTTCGATGATATTGTCGCTCACGCCGACGGTGCCCCAGTGCTCGTCGCCGTCCGTCGAGTCGATGAGCACACGGGTGCGGGCGGCAGTGCCAAGCTGGCCGTTGCTGATGCGGACTTTGTAATCGTCAAGCTGGATGCCTTCGATCGCGGGATAGAACGGGCGGAGCGCCTTGCGCAGGGCGGCGTCGAGCGCGTTTACGGGTCCGTCGCCCTCGGCCACGGTGTATTCGCCCTTGCCATTGACGCGGAGCTTCACCGTCGCCTCGCACTTGTTCCAGTGCGCCTCGGATGCGCGGCGGAAGGAGCAGTGGTATTCCTCCAGTTCGAACAGCGGACGCGCCTGACCAAGCTGCCGCCGCAGCAGCAACTCGAAGGAACCCTCCGCCGCCTCGAACTCGTAGCCCTCGCTTTCGAGCCGCTTCACTTCGGTCAAAATCTTTGCCACTTCCGGCGCACCCTTCGCGAGTTTGAAGCCGAGCTTTTCCGCCTTCACGATCACGTTCGACTGCCCCGACATGTCCGAGATCGTTATGATCCGCTCATTGCCCACCAGCGCCGGATCGACGTGCTCGTAAGTGCGCGCCAGCTTTTGCACCGCATGCACATGCAGCCCGCCCTTGTGCGTGAACGCCGCTGCGCCCACGTAGGGCGCGCGGATGTCGTGCGGGACGTTCGCCAGCTCGTCCACGAAATGCGCAAGGTCGCGCAGCCCGGCTAGATCGAGCCCGAGGTCGAAGCCCATCTTGAGTTGGAGGTTCGGCATGACCGTCGTGAGGTTGCAATTGCCCACGCGCTCGCCGTAGCCGTTGATCGTCCCCTGCACCTGCACCGCGCCGGCGCGCACCGCGGCGAGTGCATTGGCCACGCCCACGCCGCCGTCATTGTGCGTGTGGATGCCCACGGGCTGCCCCAGTTCGGCGATGACTTCGCGCGTCACCTGCTCGACAAAATCCGGCAGATTCCCGCCATTCGTTTCGCACAACACGATCAGGTCGGCCCCGGCATCGCGCGCTGCTTTCACCGTGCGCAGCGAGTAGTCGCGATCCTCCTTGTAGCTGTCGAAAAAATGCTCCGCGTCGTAGAGCACCTCGCGTCCGTGCTTTTTCAAATGCGCCACGGTGTCCGCGATCATCGCGAGATTTTCCTCCAGCGTGACGTTGAAAACCTCGGTCACATGCAGCGGCCACGTCTTGCCGACGATGGTCACGGCGGGCGTCTGCGCATCGAGGAGCATCTGCACCTGCGCGTCGTCCTCCACGCGCACCTTGCCGCGCCTGGTCATGCCAAAGGCGGTGATCTTCGCGTGCTTCCATGAGCGTTTCGCCGCCTCCTCGAAGAACGCGGCGTCCTTCGGATTCGAGCCCGGCCAGCCGCCTTCGATGTAATGCACGCCAAACGCGTCGAGCTTTTCTGCCACGCGAATCTTGTCCACGACCGAGAACGAAATCCCGGTCCCCTGCGTGCCGTCGCGCAGGGTGGTGTCGTAGATGGTGAAACGTGGAGTGCTCATAACGAAAGGGCGCGAAACCTAGGGCACCGCGGGGCGTCTAGCAAGCGAGGGGCTGGCGCGGGCGTTCGCCTAAAACGAGTCAGCAAATGAAACCTAACTTTGCTCCTCCGCCACCGCCTTCTTCCCGCGCGGCCAGTTGCGCAGTTCCGCCTTCGCGGCTTCGATCTTCTCGGGCGGCTTGTTGCAGAGGGTCACACCCATGAGTTGACCGAGGACGTAATGGCGGACGAGAAACTTCTTTTTCGCCCGGTCGCCCTCGATTTCAAAGCGCGTCGCGGGTTTCGAGAAGTCGCCGACAAAATCGAAATGCAGGTCGAAGAGGTTGCTGCTGAAGTGCGGCATGTAGTCGAACTTGATGCGCTTTTTACCGCTCATATTCGCCCCCGCCACATGCCCCTGCTCGACGGCGCAGGGCCAGTGCTCGACGCGGCGGACGCCGCCGAAAATCTTGTCGGGATACGAGGCAATGTCGCCGACGGCGAAGATGCCTTTCTCGTCCGTTTCCAGGTATTCATTGACCGGCGTGCCGTGCGGATAGGCGAGCGGGGTGCCAGCGACGAGTCCGAGATTCGGCTCCGCGCCGAGCGCGACGATGGCGAGCCCGGCGGGAAAACGGTCGCCGCTTTTCGTGGCGATGTTTTTCAAAACGGTGCGGCCCTCGAAGCCGCTGAGCGACTGGTTGAACATGAGTTTCACGCCCTGCGCGGTATAGTACTCCGCCAGCCACGCGCCGAGTTCCGGCCCGAGGTAGCGCGCCCAAAGCTGCGCACCGCGGTGGATGATGCTGACGCGCGCCTTGGGCAATTGTGAAAGCAGCGCGGCGGTTTCCAGTGCGATGCAACCGCCACCGATGATGGCGATCTCGCGTTCCAGGTCGGCGACTTCGCGCAGCGCCTGCACGTCGCGGAGGGTGCGAAGGTAAAAGACATTGCCGAGATTCCCGCCCGCGACTTGCGGCCGCCGCGCGCGGCTGCCCATGGCCATGCAAGCTTTGCGAAACTCGATGGCCTGCCCATTCCCCAGCACGGCGACTTGCCGCTCGAGATTGATCTGCGTGACGAGCGTATCGGTGCGCAGTTCGATGTGCTGCTTCGCGAACCACGCGGCGTCATGGACCTGAATCTGTTCGACGTTCCCCGCGCGCTTGCCGAGCTGCGATTTGAAAAGCTGGGGGCGATGGTAGGGAGGCGCGGTCTCGTGGCCTGCGAGGAGGATCGTCCCTTTTTGATCGTGCTCGCGGATGCCCTCGCAAACGCTGACGCCCCCGATGCCGGCCCCGACGATAAGGTAATCTCGACGAATCATTTGCCGCAGTGGATTACCGCTAGTCGCCACCGCTTCGCGAGGAAATTTCTCACCGAAGAGAACAAGCGGGGGGTTTTTAAACAGAATTGCGGGATTCTGCCGAATGAAGGAATTGAAAGAGGGCGGGGTTTCCAATCGACATCATCGTCGGAAAGCTGCGTATTTCATCGCCACGCCAGCCTTTCGCTTCCGCCCAGAATAATTCCGTAATTTGGCCGAATTCCGTAGTCTTTTTCCGTCTGCTGCATGATTTCCATCACGATTGAAAACCTCACGAAGCGCTTCGGCGACGTGGTCGCGCTGCACGGCCTGAATCTGCGCATTGGAGAGGGCGAGATTTTTTTCCTGCTCGGGCCGAGCGGCTGCGGAAAGACCACCCTGTTGCGGAGCATCGCCGGCTTTTATACGCCGGAAAGCGGGCGAATTCTCTTCGGTGAGGAGGATGTGACGCGCGTGCCGCCGCACCTGCGAAACACAGGGATGATGTTTCAAAGCTACGCGCTCTGGCCGCACATGACGGTGGCGCAAAACGTGGCCTTCGGGCTGGAGGAGCGAAAAGTTCCGGTGCGCGAAACCGCGGAGCGCGTGGCGGCGGCACTGGCTTCAGTGAAAATGGAGGCGCTCGGCGAGCGCAGGATTCATCAGCTTTCCGGCGGACAGCAGCAGCGGGTGGCGCTGGCGCGGGCGCTCGTCATTCGCCCGCGGTGCCTGCTGCTCGATGAGCCGCTTTCGAATCTGGACGCCCGGCTGCGGCTGGAGATGCGCGCGGAGATCCGACGCGTCTGCAAGGAATTCGGACTCACCGCGATCTATGTGACGCACGATCAAAAGGAGGCGCTGTCGATTGCCGACCGCATGGCGATCCTGGAGGCTGGGCACATCCGCCAAGTCGGGACTCCGGCGGACGTCTATCGGCATCCGCATTCACGGTTCGTCGCGGATTTCATGGGCGAGACGAATTTTCTCGAAGGGAAAATCCGTACGGTGGATGGCGGGACGGCGGTGGTGGAAACGGCGCTGCAGGAGTTTGCCGCGACGCTCGGCGGAAATGGCTGGCTGCCGAGTGCGGGCGAAAGCTGCACGCTTTCCATCCGCCCGGAAAGCTGGCGGCTCGCGACCCAGGCCGGGACGCAAAATTCCGTCGCCGGCCGGCTGACCGAGCGCGTGTATCTCGGGGAGATGGCGCAGTACTGCTTCGCCGCGGGAGCTCAAGCGCTGAAGGTTTTCGAGTTGAACCCGCGGTTCGTCGAGTTGAGCCCGGAGCGCGAGCTGTTCGCCAGTGTGGAGCCGGAGGATGTGATCGCGCTGCCTGCGTGAAATGAAGACGACCTGGCCGCTCCTGCTCGCGCTGGCCGCCGTGCTGCTCGGGCCGATTTTGCTGCGTCCCAAACAGGCGCGCACGGCGCACGCCGGCGAGCGGGCGCTGGTCGTCATCACGCCGCATAATGAATCGATCCGCTCGGAATTCGGGCGTGCGTTTGCCGCGCACTGGTTTGCCAAAACCGGCGGGCGCGTGCGTGTGGACTGGCGGTCACCGGGCGGCACCAGCGAAATCGGGCGTTACGTGGCGTCAGAGTATCTCGCCGCATTTCAGAACCACTGGACGCGCACTCTCGGACGCCCGTGGAGCAAGATGGTCGAGGTCAGCTTTGACAATCCGAAGGTCGTGCCCGGCAAAGACCCCGCGCAGGACTCGCCGGAACAGCAGGCGCGGCGGGCCTTTCTGGCCTCGGAGGTGGGCTGCAAGATCGATCTCTTTTTTGGCGGCGGCGCGTACGACTTCCAGCAACAGGCCAAAGCCGGGCGGCTGATCGATTCCGGTTTTCTCAAAGCGCACCCGGAGCTTTTCGGCGACGGCGCCGGGCGGATTCCGCAGACGCTCAGCGGCGAACCATACTGGGATTCGCAGGGCCGCTGGATTGGTAACGTCGTGTCCAGCTTCGGCATCTGCTACAACACCGACGCGCTCGCCCGGCTCGGCATCCGCACGCCTCCCGCGCGCTGGAGTGATCTCGCCGACCCGCTTTACTTCCACGAAATCGCCCTCGCCAACCCGACGCAAAGCAGTTCGGTGACGAAAGCTTTTGAGATGCTCATCCAGCAGCAGATGGGCGAGGCCCTGACGGCGACCGAACCAGAGCAGGCCGGCGTCGCCACAGGCTGGGTGCACGCCATGGGGCTGCTGATGAAGATCGGCGCGAACGCCCGCTACTTCACCGACTCCTCAACGAAGATCGCTCTCGACGTGGAAGCCGGCGAGGCCGCCGCGGGGATGACCATCGACTTTTACGGCCGCTTTCAAAGTGAAGCCGTACGCAAACCGGACGGCAGTTCGCGGCTCCAATACGTCAACGCCGCAGGCGGCACGTCGGTCGGCGTCGATCCCATCGGGCTTTTCCGCGGTGCGCCGAATGCGGACATCGCGCGGGAATTCATCGCCTTTGTCATGTCGCCCGAGGGGCAGAAGCTGTGGAACTGGAAAGTCGGCACGCCCGATGGCCCCCAGCATTACGCCCTGCGCCGCCTGCCCGTGCTGCCCGCGCTCTACGCACCCGAGTTTCGCCCGCTGCGCTCCGATCCCGAGGTCAATCCCTACGAACTCGCGAAAACTTTCACCTACCACGACGCCTGGACCAGCCCACTCTTCCGCTCCATCGCCTTCACCTTCCGCGTCATGTGCATCGACACCCACGACGAACTCACGGCCGCCTGGCGCGCTCTCTTCACCGCCAACTTTCCACCCGAGGCGACCGCCGCGTTTGAGGATGTGAGCGCTGTCGATTACGCCATCGCCAGCGGGCGCATGCGCGAGGCGCTCGGCGGCGATAAGATCAAGGAAGTGCAGCTCGCCAAGGAACTCGCCGACCATTTTCGCCGCCAATACGCGCACGCCGCCGAACTGGCCCGGGCAAGGCGCTGAAAATATCCACTTGCCAGCCCGGTTTCCGCGCCTACTGTCCGACCCTCTTTCCCCCGACACTGGCATCTCATGTGAGCTGCCCGGACGGAAAGACCAATCGGTAACCCGAGGAACGTTATGAGCACATCAATGATTCAAATGCAGGAACTGATCGCGAAATCTCTTCGCGACTTTAAAGAAGGCAGCATCGTCAAAGGCCGCATCCTGGAACTCCGCAATCGCGAAGTCCTGGTCGATATCGGCTACAAATCCGAAGGCGTCATCCCCATGAGCGAATTCGACGACATCGACGACCTCCAGGTCGGCGACGAAGTCGAAGTCCTCCTTTGCCGCCTCGAAAACGACGAAGGCATGGTCATCCTTTCGAAGGAAAAGGCCGCCTACCGCCAGAACTGGGAAAAAATCGTCGCCGTCTTCCATGGCGACGGCCTCATCAAGGGCAAGGTCAAGTCCGTCGTCAAAGGCGGCCTCATCGTCAACATCGGCGTCGAAGCGTTTCTCCCCGGATCGCAGATCGACATCGTCCCCCCGAAAGATCTCCAGCAGTTCGTCGGCAACACCTACGACTTCAAGATCGTCAAAATCAACGACGACCGCAAAAACGTCGTCCTTTCACGCCGCGAACTCATCGAGCAGGAGCGCAGCGAGAAGCGCCAGCGCTTCCTCGACACCATCAAGATCGGCAGCACCGTCAAAGGCGTGGTCAAGAACCTTACCGACTTCGGCGCGTTCATCGATCTCGACGGCATGGACGGCCTCCTCCACATCACCGACATGAGCTGGGGCCGCCTCGGCCACCCGAGCGAAATGGTCAAAGTCGGCCAGGAGCTCGACGTTCAGGTACTCGACATCAACAAGGAAAAGGAGCGCGTCTCCCTCGGCCTCAAGCAGACCCAGAAGAATCCTTGGGAGGAAACCGAAAACCGCTTCCCCATCGGCACCCACGTCAAAGGCAAGGTCACAAACCTCGTTCCTTACGGCGCCTTCGTGCAGATCGAAGAAGGCGTCGAAGGTCTTGTCCACGTCTCCGAACTTTCCTGGACTAAGCGCATCACTCGCCCGAGCGACGTGCTCACCGTCGGTCAGGACATCGAAGCCGTCGTCCTTGGCATCAACAAAGAGGAGCAGAAAATCTCCCTCGGCGTGCGCCAGCTCGAGCCCAATCCTTGGGACGCCATCGAACACCGCTACCAGATCGGCCGCCAGGTCAAGGGCACCGTCCGCAACCTCACCGCCTACGGTGCGTTCGTGGAACTGGAAGAAGGCATCGACGGAATGATCCACGTCTCCGACATGTCGTGGACGCGCAAGATCAACCACCCGTCCGAGATGGTGAAAAAGGGCGACGAACTCGAAGCCGTGGTCATCGACATCGACAAGCAGAACCAGCGCATCTCGCTGGGGATGAAACAGCTCGAAGGCGATCCGTGGAAAGAAATCGAAGGCAAGTGGAAGATCGGCGATCTCGTCAAAGGCAAGGTCTCGAAGATCACGACGTTTGGCGCTTTCATCGCGCTCGACGGCGACATCGACGGCCTCGTCCACATCTCGCAGATCAGCGAAGACCGCGTGGACAAGATCAAAGACCATCTCAAGATCGGTCAGGAGATCGAAGCCCGCGTCATCAAAGTCGATAAGGCCGAGCGCCGCATCGGCCTCTCGCTGAAAGCCGCGAACTACAGCGAAGAAGACATCAAGCGCGAAGCCGCCGCCTTTGACTCGCTCAAACCGGGCGAAGACATGGTCGGCCTCGAACAAGCCTTCGCCGCCGCCGCCGAGGAATACCGCCCCGGCGACTCGAAGAAGAAGTAACTCAATAAGTCTCGGGTGGGAGTGAAAGTAACTTCACTCCCACCCTTACATTCACTACTAACTCTCACTTACCTACCTATGCCCGCACCTGAAATCACC
>JBBQCM010000127.1:0-18435 GCA_038318725.1 Chthoniobacterales bacterium | reverse complement strand
GACGGCGCGAATTTTGTAATCGCCCGCCGTGGGAATGGAGAACTGCCGGATGAAATCGTGTGGCCCGGCCAGCACGTCATCGCTTTGCGTCTCATTGGCATCGGCGAAGTCGCCGTCATTATTCAGATCGATCTGGATGCGGTTGCCATCGTCGCTATTCACGCCGAATGACCAAATCCCCGCCGTCGGAATGGTCACCGTGCCGGTGCCCTCGACGACGAAATCGTCAATGTCCCCTGTGTCCAATGGAGGCGGGTTGATATTGCCAGCGTAGTTCCCTCCGCTGGTCGCGTTGGTGAAGTTGAAGGTCGCTGTCGTCGTCTGTGCCGTCTGGCCCGGCGGGCTCGCGACGACCGCCTCGGCCTGCGCCAAATTGTTGATCGCACTGCTCCCCTTGAAATACTTGAACAGCCACCCATTCACGAGCGTCTCGAAGCCCGCGCCATTCGTCGCTGCTGTCCACCCCGTCTCGTTGAAACCGGTCCGCGCCGTCCACGTTGTGCCGAGCGCGTTGTTTGCCGGCACAAAATACTTCAACGCGCCATTGGCCGCCACGTAGGTCGTCGTCACCACCGACTGCGCGATGCCGTAAGGCTTGTCGGGATACTGTGCCGCGTAGGGGTTAAAGACAGTCGAGAAGCTTCCATCCTGCCGGACGAGTGCGAGGTAACCCCCATTGGCGCTCAGCTTGAAATTGGTGTGCAGAGTCGCCGCCGGGTTGGTGCGATTTTTTCCGGAGGCAAAGACGACGAGAAAGCCGTTCGGCGCGAGCGTGACCGCGGGGAAAATCCACTTCGAGGAATCGCCCGAGGCGTCCGTGAGCATCCACCCGCCGAGCGCTACCGGGAGGGTTCCGTCGTTATACAGCTCGATCCAATCCGACGTTGCGCCATCCTCGTCGGTCAGTCCGGTGTTATTATTCGCGAGGAACTCGGAAATAATGACGTCGGCCCGGGCGATGGAGAGCAGGGCGGTGGCGAGGAAGAGGAGGAGGGCGCGTTTCATTTACGGGGACAAAAGTACCGAGCTGCAGGAATCGTACAATTCCAGAATCGGATTGGACTTACGGCGTGGCCGGCGTGACTACGCGGTAAAAGCGACGGGGATCGGTGGTCGGATCGGGATAACTGACCGGCGTATCGCTCACGGGCGCGGCGATGTCGGTCAGCTTTTGCCATGTGCCCGTCACCAGATTTGCGCGCCACTGGATCGTGTAGTTGCGGCCGGCGCGCGCGGTGAAATGGATGATGCTGCCGGGGCCCGCAGGCTTCGTCGCCGTTGTGACAAAAAAGCTCGCCCCGTTTTGCGGGTCGGTGCCGGCCACGTATTCCGAGCCGTTGCTCCGCCCGTCACCGTCCTTGTCCAGCGCCGCGTCGGCGGCGTTGAAGCGATCCAGGCCATTGGCGATTTCCCACGCGTCGGGCATCCCATCGCCGTCGCTGTCGAGGATGGGCGTCTGGCCGGCGTTCACGTTGCCGGGCGTCGGCGCGGCCGCGCTCCAGTTGGCGACATCATTACCGATCACGCTGCGGCTGAGCCTTTGCAGCGACGGGCCAGTACCGTCGGGCGTCGTGGGCCACGGTGCCACGTCGAGGTATTCGACCTTGTCCACCAAAATGTAAGGCTGCTCGACACCAACGAGAGGGCCGGGATAGGCGAGTTCCACGGTCTGCGCACCGTTGTCGAGCTTGGGCGCGTACGGTCCAAAGATCGGCACGGTGGCGCTCAGCGCGTACTGGGCGCGGAACGCGGCGAGCGAGCTGGGGTCCGTCGCGGGGTTGAAGCTGACCACGAGGATGTACTCACCAGGCCGGATCGTCGAACCCAGCGGGAAGAGGTAATCCGAACCGTTCTTGATGCGCCAACCGCCCACATCGACCGGACTGGTGGTGACGTTGTGCAACTCAATGAATTCATCGCGCCCATTGTCGATCGGTCCGGCGAGATCGACGGGGTGATACATCACCTCATTGATGATGATCGGGCCGATCTTCGGCGCGGAATTGGCGAGGCCCGTCCCGGTGCGGAATTGCACGACATCCACCGGCGCATCCTGTCCGAAAGTGCGTGCAACCATGGGCCAGAACTCGGTGCCGCCGGAAATCCCCACACGGCCGAACGAGACGCCATCCGCCGCCGCGCCAAACGTTACCTGCGCGCGGTAACCCGTGAGTTCATCCGCGCCATCGACGGCGGCGAGGGTGATTTCGTCGCCCAGGGAGCTCAGCGAGAAGCTGTTCGCTGCGCCGGAGTTGAACACATTTTCGTAAAAGACCCTGTAGCCACCTGCCGGGATCGTGGTGGCCGCGGGGATCTGATATTTCTTCAGGTTCGTCCGGTCGTCGCTCAGCCACCAACCGCTGACATCGACCGTGGAAGCCGTGGGGTTGTAAATTTCGATGGCATCCTCGAAAGGCGGAGTTGAGTTCGTCAGTGCTTCATTGATCACCAAAGAGGCCGGCAACCAGTTACTCTCACCGGGAGAGCTGCTGACCGGGAAAGGCACCACCGTGGCGGCTCCATCCGGGAAACGCCCCGCCGATACGCCAAAAGTCTGCGCTCCGAAGGAAATGGAGTCGATCGGGGTAAAGCCATCGGTCGAAGTGAGGACGATATTATCCCCACCGGCGGCCAGCTTGAAATTGACACTATTGAAGCCGTCAGTCGTGCCGTCGGCATTGAACTTGGTATTGCCACCTGGGGCGATGAAGGAGAGTGCGGGGATTTGCGTAATCTTCGGCGTGCCCGGCGTGTCACTCAGCCAAAGGCCCGCGAGCGCGACCGGTGTCCCCGCAGGATTGTAGAGTTCAAACCAATCGGAGCCGTTCTTCGGATCGGCCATCCATTCGTTGACCTTGAGGCTCGTCGCCGTCGTACTGAAGGCCGCCGCCACCGTATTGGCCGCGCCGACGGTGGGGCTGACCAGGGTCCAGGCACCGGTGCCATCGGCGATTCGCCCGATGGCGAGATTCGGCGTCTGCGGGCCGAAAGTCACGGCGTCGCGGACGGTGGTCCCCTCGATGAGAATGACACGCTCCCCGTGGTCGTTCAGCGCAAAGCCCGTGTGGAGGCCCGGCGTCGTGGTGCTGCTGTCGCACCACACCACGAGGTAACCACTGGCCGGCACGATGGTGCTCGCGGGAAAGATGAATTTGCCGGGGGCGAGTTCATCGTTGGTGAGCTTCCAGCCGGAAATGTCGATCGCCGCGCCGGTGTTGTTCTTCAGTTCGATGTAGTCGGGGAACGTCGCCCCATTGGCGACCGCCGAGCGGTTCTTGGCCATGATCTCATTGAGAGTGATGTTACCCGCGACCAGCGATGTGGGTCCGTAGGAGAACGAGGTTTCCGCCGAGGTAATCGAAGGATGCCCGTCGGCAGCGTAATAAGTAACGCGCCAGAAGTAAGTCTGGCCATAGGTAAGCTGGCCGAAGGGAACGGGCAGCGAAGTCAGGTTCGTCGTGAGGTTGGCGATATAGATCGGATTGTCGTAAGTGTCGGCCGCCGCGCGAATCTCCCATTTCGAGGAGGCATGCGGGCTGGTCGTGGGCGCGGCCGTATGGGTCAAGGCGGCATTGTAGCCGTAGGCCGAGCCGGTGAGTGAAACCCCCGGCAACACCGCCGCGCCATTTACAGGCACCGCATTCGTCGGGCGCGTGGGTTTGTAGAAGATGCCAAGCGCGACCGTCGTATTGACGTAGGTGAAACGGTTGGTCGCGAAACCGCCGCCCTGCGCGTTGATCCAAGAGTAGTAGGTGACTGCGGTGCCGGCGGAGTTCTTATAGGTGATCGTCTGGAGGTTTTCGGGATCCAGCAGGGTGTTGTTGAGGAACCACATGCGCTGCTTGAACTCGGTGCGGTAGGTCTTCAGAAACGAATCCACGATGAAATGCGGGCCGCGGCTGTTGTTGGCACCACCGACCTCGCCGTGATAGATGGAGGTGCTCGAGTTGGTGCTGTCCCCCGTGCCGTACATGGCATCGAAGTCCCAGAGCAAACGCACCCATTTTCCATTGGTGCGGCGCCAGAGGTAGTGGTTCTGGGTGGTGTCGTCCCACGGCGTCATCCAGTTGGCGAGAGCCAGCGAGGTTAGCTCGGTATCGACGTCCCAGTTCGCATCAATCCACGCTTTGGTATTCGCGATGTTGGGATTCGACGTCGTCGTTGCCGTGGAGGTGATGCTGTCGCCACGCGCAGTCCACATTCCGTTGATCGTATCCTTCAACGGCTTTGCGCCCTTCCAATGGTGGTTCTGCAGCGCGAACGTGTAATCGAAGCGCTGGAGTTCAGTCCAGAATCCGGCAGCCGGCAGCCGCCAGCAGTTGCCATTGCCGTAAGGCCCTTCACCCGTGGTGTTCGGTGAGCTGATGAAGCCGGTCGCTTTGTAAAGTTCCCCCGTGCTTTCCCGAGTCGCGCCGGGATTGAGGCGCTGCATTTTCTTGTGGTAGGCGTCGAGCAACTCGCCGTTGTATTCGCCCTGTTCCAGCCGCGTGATCATCCCGTCGTTATTAAAATACCAATCGACATAGCGGACCGTGGAGAGCGGCAGACCCGCGAGTTGGTTCAACCCATGAGCGGTCATGAACATGTCGTTTTTGTCCGTCTCAAAGACAGAAGTCACAGGCACGCCCGCGCCATCGATGTACGGCTGGTATTCGGGAAAGAAAACCTTGAAGGATTTGCGCGACGGCCGGCGGTTCCAGCGGCTCCCATGAAAGCGGATCTGGATGTCGCGGATGACGCCGTTCTGCACAAATACGCCGGGGACGACATCGTTCCAGATGCGATCACTGGAGCGCACGTAGGGAGTTTCGCGCGGATAGCTGCTCGCGGTGTTTTCCGCCGTCGTGCGCTTCGGGCCGCCTTTGCAGTCGAACGCGATCGCCTGGAATCCGTTGATGCCGTTGAACTGCGTGGTGTTGTTCGACGCGTTATCGTCCACGAACGTCCCGTCGGTGGGGATGATCATGTCGATGATCGGCTTCAACGAACTGCGGACCGGCGTGACGAAATACGCGAACCACGCCTCGCGCAGCGCGGGCACTTTCTGAAGCGCATTCGGTGGCGCTGGGCTGGCCGGATAGGTCGGCGCGCCCACTTGTACGACAGCGGGATCATCCGCGCGCGGCGCGACCAGTTCCACACCGTCGCCGCGATCAGCCTTGATGCGGTAACGCACGATGCTGCGGTTGGCCTTGCCGGGAAGCGTCGCGGTGTACTGCCCGTTGCCGACCGCAGTCATGGCCACCGTCAGACGGGCCTCGCCAAACGCGTTCATGTTATCCAGAAAATACTCGACCTGCACGCTCGTGAGCGACGCTGTGCTCGAAAACGAGCAGGTAATGTTCACCGGCTGACTCGCGCGGATGATAGCCGCTCCATCGGTGACCTGCGTGGCTGAATACGCGGTCACGACGGGTTTCGGGACGGCGCGGCTGACGATGTTCGCCGCGCTTGGCGTGGGCAAGTCGGCGAAGGTCGCGGCCACCGCGGGCCGCACGGCGAGCCAATTCGCCGGATCGTCCGACGAAGCGGTCGCGCTGACGCGCTGGAGCGAGCGCCCCTTGTATTGGTAGGCCAGGGAATTCAACCCCGTGAAATCGTCGTCCGCCCCCAGAGAGTTCGCCGTGATCGCCCAAGGGAAACTCGCCGAGTAACTGACAGAGTCCACATCCACCCCGCCGGTATTGACCAGCTTTACGGTGGCGCCGCCGTTGCTGAGCTTGCCGGCGTACGGCCCGACCACTCCAGTGATGCCATAGACCGTTTGCAGCCGCGCGCTATTTTTTGCGATCACGACGTAGCCACCCGCCGGAATCGTCGTGCTGCCAAAGGTGAAGTCCACGCCCCCGGCGAGCTTCCAGCCTGTCAGACTCACCGGACTCGCCCCAGAATTGTAGAGTTCGATGAACTCATGGACATCGTCCTTCAGGTCCGCCGCCAGACCCGTGTCTGTGTAAGTCGGGTTTCCGGCCGCATCGAAATTCGCCTTTTCCACGGGATGATAGTGGATCTCATTGATCACCACCTGAGCAGGCGCGACTGTCCTCAGCAGGAGGAGGATGAGGAAAAGGAGGACGGGAGAATGACGCAACATTGGGGGCAAAAAAAAGCGGCTCCGAGTTACTTGCCCGGAGCCGCACTGGTATCAAAGAAGTTAAATCTGATTACGGAAAACGCAAATTTTCGACCGAAAAAACAGAGCTTTTGGAATCGCGCTGGCCGAATCTCAGTTGGGATCTTCCTCCGGTGTCCGGCACCAGATGACGCGGGGCACTTCCCCGGCCGTCCAACTGATTTTGCCCGTTTCTGTCAGAAGATCCTTCACTGAAAAATTATCGACGTGGCCGTCGAGAAAAGCCAACATCCCCTGATCGCCGTAACGTTGCACGAAGGAGCGCGGGCCGGCTTTGGGGTCATTGTTGTATTTAGGCTGGGTCGGAAGCGGCCTCTCCTCTCCCTTCATTCCCGCCTCCAAAAACGCCACGGTCCTTGAGGGCATGGGGATTTGGCTCAACTTGGCCGTGCCCTTTGTCTTCGCTTTTGTCTCCTTATCCTCAGTCTTCCGCTGGAGCTTGGTATTAAGCGCAAAGGCAAAATACGGTTCGCCAAGCTTGTCGGCTGGATACTTCGCACCGGGCAGAAAGAGCAGATTATCCTTGGTGTAATAATCGTGCGGCAGACTCCGGTAGTCGCCAACTCCTTTACTTCCCGCCATGCGGGGCAAAACGTTAAACCAAACCTTCGCCGCCAGCACCGGATCCGCAGCGTTTTCCCACCCTGTGGGGGAAGGGAGGTTTTCCTGCGGAAAGTCCCCCTCATTCTGCCCGCAGTAACTGATTAGTGCCGTCGTGATCTGCTTCATATTGTGCGTCGCCGCGACCTTGTTCGCCTTGTTGCGAACGGAGGCATAAACCGGCAGGGCAATGGCTGCGAGGACGAGGATGATCGCCACCACCACCAGGATTTCCATGATCGTGAAAGCCGCGGGGGGACGCGGGATGGAGCGGGGTTGGAGCATTTTTGGGGGCATAGTCGGGGGATTATTCGCTCATGCTGAGGCTGCTCACAGCCGCCGTGAGGAGGATGCGGTTGTTGCCATTGAGCTGTTGCAGGGCGGCGACAAAAGCCCCGGGGTGGGCTTCGTCTTTCAGGGAAACATTAAAGCGCAGTTCGGTCATCATGCCAGCCTGAATAGATTCGACCGAAATCAGTTCGTGGGAGGTCAGATACTGCTCAAAGCACTGATTGAACGCGGTGTCGTAATCCACGTCGTTCGTCACGCGGACCCGCAGAAAGTGCGAGAGTCGCATCGGCGCGAAAATGTCGGCCTTGGAAAAGACGTAAATCATCGCGCAGATGATGACCGTCGTCGCCGTGGCCAATCCATACTGGCGCGCCCCCACGCCTAGGCCCGCGGCCATCGCCAGGAAGATGAAGCCGATGTCCCGCGACTGCCGCACCGAGCGTCGGAAACGGATGATCGAAAACGCCGCAAACATGCCGAACGCGGTCGCCGAATCCCCGCGCACCACCATGATGACCACCGAAACCACCGTGCCGAGGATGATCAGGGTATGGACGTAATCCTGCGAATAATCTGAACCGCGATAGGATCGTTTATAAACCGCGGCGATCAAACACATGAGCGCGAAGCTCAGGGACAGCGCGAGGATGATCTCCAGCATGCTGGGCGTCTTCTGGTCGTAGCCCACCACGCTGCGGATGAATTCTGTGATTTCGTTGAGTTGGTCCATTGTAAAGAATCAGGCGATTGCTGGGACGACCTCGGGGTCGCCGTTGGGGGTGACATCGAGCACTGTTTTCGCGACCATCGCCGCTTGTCTGTTTCGCATCCACTGAAGGGCCGGGTCGCCGGCCTCCAACGCGTAGCTATACTTGCTATAGCTTGTGAGGAGGCACCCCACGCTTCCGAGCATTCTCGGCACCCAGAACGGTACCGAGCCCGTGACTTTCACCTCCATGACCGAGTCTCCTTCCTTCAGGAGGTAGTGGGAAAAATTCCGGTCGTCCGGCACCGGCGTCAGATTGTCCATGCGAAAGCCGATGCCCGTATCGAAAGTGATCCGCAGGTCCGACGCCGGATTCACATCCGCGAAAGCCTGCCGGTCATAGCGCATGCAGCACGACGGACGAAAGCCCCGTTCATGGACCATCTTGTGAACCTCAACGATGACCTTCTCCGCGGCGAAATTCAGCGGCACATCCACATTCTTTCCTTCGCCGACGATGAGCGCCGCCTCCAGCGGCATCTGCGCCCGCCGCTTGACCACCCGGGAGTCGCACTTGTGCTTCACCTCCATGAATGAAGTCGGCGGCACTTTTCCGTCGAGGCTCCCATAGACCCGCACACGCATTTTGCGCCGGCTTTTCAGTCCGCGGATTTTTTCCCAGTAGCAGTCACGGTCCGGGTTGTCGTAGTAGAGGCTGATGATCGGGTAAAAGGCGTTGTCGCCCGCGTTCGCGTCCGCGCGGAGATGCGGGAGCAGCTTTGGCATGAGGACATCACGCTGCTCGCGCGTGATCACAAATTTCATTTCAAAACGGTCTAGTCGATAGCTCACTGGGTGGGGTTTGGGGTGAATTGCCGGAAAAACGGTCTGTCTAAATAGGAATTAGCAGAAACAATGCAACGCCCTTTGTTTCCGAATCGTTACATTTCACAAATCTCCCCATTCCTGGCGGAAAAAATTTGTGGACAAAAAATCGGCTCACAGTCGGGCGCGCTCGATCACAGTGGCGCGGGCTAATCCCCACCGAAAAACTTCTTAAACGACCGCAGGATGCTCTGCGGCACCGTCCGCCTTGGCTCATTTTCCCGCTGCGCCTCCGCCATGATCCCGCCTTGGTGGACGGCGCACGCATCGCGCGGCACGCGGGATTCCGGCAACTCGGCCGCGTAAGCCGTCCCCGCGCGGTCGCACCCTGCCGTCGCCAGTTCATTGGAAACCGCGCAAACCGTCACCCGGCGCAGCGGCACCGGCGGTGGAAAAGCGCGCGCCGGATAGCGCTGCGGCGACGCGCCATTCATCACCCCCACCCAAACCGGCAGGGCCAGCGTCGAACCGTAACCGCGTGGCGCGATGGTCTGCGGCGTGTCCAGTCCCACCCACACCCCGCAGGTCAGCGCCGTCGTGTAGCCCACAAACCACGCATCGTGATAATCGTCATTCGTCCCCGTTTTTCCCGCCGCCGGCTTCGAAAAGCCCAGCTTTTGCGCGCTCGCCGCCGTCCCGCGCTCGAGCACTTTCGTTAGCGCACCCGTCACCATCCAGCTCACGCCTGGATCGAGCGCCTGCGTCTGGATGTGCGCCGCCCGATAAATCGTCTCCCCATCGGCATCGTCGATCCTCTCAATGATGTAGCTCTGCCGCCGCACCCCGCTGTTCGCGAAAACCGCATACGCCGAAGTCACCTCCAGCACATTGCCCTCGATCGCCCCGAGGTAGGCCGACGGCACCTTCGGCACATTTTCCAGCCCCACGGCCGCCGCCACTCGCGCCACCTCGTCCAGCCCCGCACGCTCGCCCACGCGCACGCTCATCGTATTGCGTGAAAGGATCAGTCCCTCCTCCGCGCGCAACGGCCCCTTGTAGGTGCCGTCTGAATTTCCCGGCGTCCAACCCGCCGCACCGCGAATCTCCCCCCGTCCGATCGGGCCGTCATCGACCAGCGACCCCGGCAGCATCCCCCGCCCGAACGCCGCCGCATAGACGAACGGTTTGAACGTCGAGCACATCTGCCGCGTCGCCGGCGAGGCGATCGCCCGGTTATACTGGCTCTCCGAAAAATCCCGCCCGCCCACCAGCGCGCGAATCCCTCCCGACGCATTGTCGATCACGACCAGCGCCCCTTGCAGATACGGCGGCGCCTCCTGCGCCGCTTTCGCCACCGCCGAAAAGTCCGCCTTCTTCGGATGTTTATATCCCGACCTCCCCTCGATCTTCCGCAGTTCCGCCTCCAGCGACACCTCCGCCACTTTCTGCAGCGCCGGGTCGATCGTCGTATAAATCTTCATCCCCCCATTCTCCTTTTGTCCATCCGTCAGCAGCTCATCCAGCTCCCGGATCACCAGATCCATCGCGTAGTTTTCCTGGGCCGCAAAAGGCCGCTTCTTCGCCAGCGTCACCGCCGCATCCCGTGCCTTGTCCGCGTCGCCCTCGCTGATCGTCCCCAGCTTCACCATCCGCGCCAGCACCGCATCCCGCTCCCGCAGCGCCCCCTTCAGATTCTTGAATGGCGAGAAGTGCGACGGCGCCCGGATGATCCCCGCAGTCATCGCCGCCTCCCCCAGACTCAACTCCCCCGCGTGCTTGCCAAAATACGTCAGACTCGCCGTCTCGATCCCATAGACCGTTGCTCCAAAATAAATCCTGTTCATGTACGCCTCCAGGATGTCGTCCTTCGAGTAGTGCTGCTCGATCCGCGCCGCCACGAACGCCTCCAGCAGCTTCCGATGCAGACTCTTTCTCGACCCCAGTCCCGTCGGATAGCTGTTCCGCGCCAGTTGCTGCGTCAAAGTGCTCGCACCCTCCCGCGCCGACCCCTGTGTCACATTGCGCAGCACCGCCCGCGCGATCCCGATCGGGTCCACCCCGCGGTGCGAGTAAAAGCGCGTATCCTCCCGCGAAAGCAGCGCCTTCACAAAATATGGCGACACTTCCCCCAGTTTCACCGTCACCCGATTCTCCCCCTGCAGCCGCGAATACACCTTCCCGTCCACATCGTACACCGCCGACCGCTCCGACATCTCCCGGATCTGGTGCATATCGAAAGTCGAAGCCCAAAACCCGTAGGCCACACACACCAGCACCACGCCGAGCAACCCGAGCAGTCCGCACCACAGCAGCCACCGCCGCCAGCGGCGGCGCGGCGCGCGCGATTTGTTCGGTCGTGTGATTCGTTTCGCCAAGCGGAAGGCCGAAGGTGGTTCGTGATCGGGCATTAGTAAAGCATCCGCGCCGCGCGCTTCACTAATCACCGCTCACCATTCACGGTGGCGCCATGCTCATCGACATCGTCTCCCTTTTCCCCCAGATCGCGGCCGCCCCGCTGGCCGAAAGCATGATCGGCAAAGCCCAGCAGCGCGGCCTCGTCACCATCCGCTCCCACAACCTCCGCGACTGGGCCACCGACAAACACCGCACCACCGACGACACCCCCTACGGCGGCAGCCCTGGCATGGTCCTAAAATGCGAGCCGATCTTCGCCGCCATCGAGCAACTCCGCGGCGGAGGAAAGGCGGAAGGCGGAAGGCGGAAGGCGGAAGGTTCCGAAACTGCTGATCTTCCGACTTCCGACTTCCGCCCTCCGCCTTGCTTCCTCCTCTCCCCCGCCGGCCGCCCCTTCACCCAGCGCGTCGCCGAGGAGTTGGTCAAAGTGCCCCACCTCATCCTCCTCTGCGGCCACTACGAAGGCGTCGATCAGCGCGTCATCGATCACCTCATCGACGGCGAACTCTCCATCGGCGACTACGTCCTCACCAACGGTGCCCTCGCCGCCGCGGTCGTCACCGACGCCGTCGCCCGCCTCCTGCCGGGCGTCCTCGGCGACACCCAAAGCGCCCTCGAAGACAGCCACTCCCACGGCCTCCTGGAATTCCCCCACTACACCCGCCCCGTCGAGTTCCGCGGCTGGCGCGTCCCCGACATCCTCCTCAGCGGCCACCACGCCGAGATTGCCAAATGGCGCGCCGCCCGGGCCCTCGAAAAGACCCAACGCGTTCGCCCGGATCTGCTCTCATCTCAGCCGTGAAAACCGTCCTCACCGTCCGCGACCTCACCATCCGACGCGGCGACTTCCGCATCCTCCACCGTGTCACCTGGAGCGTCGAGCGCGGCCAGCACTGGGTCATCCTCGGGGCCAACGGCTCCGGCAAAACCTCCCTCCTCAGCGCCCTCACCGGCTACCTTTCCCCGACCAGCGGCGACATCACCGTCCTCGGCCAGACCTTTGGCGAAAGCGACTGGCGCGACCTCCGCACCCACATCGGCCTCGTCAGCTCCAGCATCCGCCAGATGATCCCCGATCACGAACCTGCTCTCACGACCGTCATCTCCGGTCGCTACGCCATGATCGACTACTGGGGCCGCATCCGCCCCGAGGACCGGCTCGCCGGCCAGCGCCTCCTCGTCCAGGTCGAGGCGAAAAATCTCGCCGACCGTCCGTGGGGTGTCCTCTCCCAAGGCGAACGGCAGCGTGTCCTCATCGCCCGCGCCCTCATGGCCCGCCCGCCCCTCCTCATCCTCGACGAACCCTGCGCCGGCCTCGATCCCCTCGCCCGCGAACAGTTCCTCGCCTTCCTCCAGCGCCTCGGCGCGAAACGCCGCGCTCCCGCACTCATCTTCGTCACCCACCACGTCGAAGAAATCATCCCCCTCTTCACCCACACCCTCCTCCTCCGCGCCGGCTGCCTCCTTGCCGCCGGCCCCAACAAAACCGTCCTCACCACTCCGCGACTCGCCGCCACTTTCGACACGCCTCTCCGCCTCATCCGCCGCCACGCCCGCTACACCCTCACCATCGGGAGTGAGGTATGAGAGTGCGGACTCCCCGCCATCGACACGACTCAGATTCTCTCTGCGAATTCCTGGAGCGCTGCTGCGTGAGGGCGCTCTGAGCTTGCTGTGCGGGGACGGGTGCGCTTTTCTCTGCCGCCGAAACTTCACCACATGACCAACGCATTCCAAACCGAGCAAACCTTCGACCCAGGAAACGGCAGACAGGGCCAACTGCATAGTCTGCCGGCTCTGGAAAAATCAGGCATCGGGCCGATTTCGCGGCTGCCGATCAGCATCCGCATCGTCCTCGAAAGCGTGCTGCGCAACTGCGACGGCAAGCGCGTGCGCGAGGAGGATGTGCGCGCGCTGGCGAACTGGAACGCCAAGGCACCCGCGCCGGTGGAAATTCCGTTCGTCGTCGCGCGCGTGGTTTTGCAGGACTTCACCGGCGTGCCGCTGCTCGTGGATCTCGCGGCGATGCGCTCGACGGTCGCACGCCTCGGGCGAGATCCGAAAATGATCGAGCCGCTGGTGCCCGTGGACCTTGTCGTCGATCACTCGGTACAGGTGGATTTCTTTGGCAGCGCGCAGGCGCTCCAGATGAATCTGGACCTCGAATTCAAGCGGAACCGCGAGCGTTACATGCTGCTGAAATGGGGACAGCAGGCGTTCCAGACATTCGGCGTGGTGCCGCCCGGCATTGGCATCGTGCACCAAGTGAACCTCGAATATCTCGCCAAAGGCGTCCTCGAAAAAGACGGCGTCTATTACCCAGACACACTCGTCGGCACGGACTCTCACACCACGATGATCAATGGTCTCGGCGTCGTCGGCTGGGGCGTCGGTGGTATTGAGGCAGAGGCCGGAATGCTGGGGCAGCCGGTCTATTTCCTCACGCCCGAAGTCGTCGGCGTGCATCTCACCGGTGCGGTCAAGGAAGGCGTGACCGCGACGGACGTCGTGCTGCACATCACGCAGATGCTGCGCAAGGCGAAGGTCGTCGGGAAGTTTGTCGAGTTCTACGGGCCGGGCGCGAAGTCGTTGCCAGTGGTGGATCGCGCGACCATCGCGAACATGGCCCCGGAGTACGGCGCGACGATGGGCTTCTTCGGCGTGGACGAGGAAACCGTGGCCTATCTCAACGGCACGGGCCGCACGACGGAGCAGGTGACGGCTTTCGAGAACTACTACAAGGCGCAGGAATTGTGGGGCATCCCGGTCAAAGGGCAGATCGACTACAGCGTGGATCTGGAGCTGGACATCTCGACCGTCGTCCCCGGCGTGGCCGGCCCGAAACGTCCTCAGGATCACATCAATCTGCCCGACTTGAAGAGCACCTTCACCGGCCTTTTCACCAAGGCTCTGCCCGACGGCGGTTACGGCAAGTCCGCGGAGGATCTGGCGAAGAAAGTGGCGGTGCACATCAATGGCGCGGCCCCGACGGCGGCGCCCGAGCTTTACTCCACGGAGGGGAAAAGCGCCGCCACCCACATGGTCGAAGGCGCGCCGCAGAATGTCGCCGAAATGATCACAAACCGGCCGGGCCCGACGCCCGCCGAGGAGATCACGCGCACCTCGTATCGCCCAGCGGATACGCACATCGGGCACGGCTCGGTGCTCATCGCGGCGATCACGAGTTGCACGAATACCTCGAATCCGAGCGTGATGCTCGCCGCCGGCCTGCTGGCGAAAAAGGCCGTCGAGCGCGGCCTGACGGTGAACCCGGCGGTGAAGACTTCGCTTGGGCCGGGCTCGCGCGTCGTCACCGATTACCTCACGAAGACCGGCTTGCAGGCCTACCTGGATCAGCTCGGCTTTCAAACCGTCGGCTACGGCTGCACGACGTGCATCGGCAACAGCGGCCCGCTCCATCCGGCGCTCGAGGAAGCCATCGCCAAGAACGATCTCATCACCGTCAGCGTGCTCAGCGGCAACCGCAACTTCGAGGCGCGGGTGCATCAGAACATCAAGGCGAACTTCCTCATGTCGCCGCCGCTCGTCGTCGCCTTCGCCCTCGCGGGCCGCGTGGACATCGACCTCACGAACGAGCCGATCACCCTCACCGCGGATGGCACGCCTGTTTTCCTCCGCGAACTCTGGCCGAGCCTCGGCGAAATCCGCGACGCCATGCAGAGCGCGCTCAGTCCGGAAGTCTTCCGCCGGCTTTACACCGACTTCGCCACGCAGAATCCCAAGTGGAACGAAATCCCGGGCACCGTCGGCGATGTCTACGCGTGGGACGAGCACTCGACCTACATCCAGGAGCCGCCGTTCTTCGCCGGCTTCGGCATGGAACCCGGCCACATCCACGAGATCAGGAACGCGCGTCCGCTCGGCATCTTCGGCGACAGCGTGACGACCGACCACATTTCGCCCGCCGGCGCGATCAAAAAAACGTCGCCCGCCGGCGAGTATCTCACCCAGCACGGCGTGGCCTACGAGGACTTCAACAGCTACGGCTCGCGCCGCGGCAATGACCGAATCATGACCCGCGGCACCTTTGCCAACGTGCGGATCAAGAACCTGATGGTCCCCGGCACCGAGGGCGGCGTGACCAAGCATCAGCCCGAAGGCACCGTTATGCCCATCTACGACGCCGCCCTCAAATACCAAAGCTCCGGCGTCCCCCTCATCATCCTCGCCGGCCAGGAATACGGCACCGGCAGCTCCCGCGACTGGGCGGCCAAAGGCACCGCGCTGCTCGGCGTCAAAGCCGTCATCGCCCAGAGCTTCGAGCGCATCCACCGCAGCAACCTCTGCGGCATGGGCCTCGTCCCCCTGCAATTTCCCGAAGGCGTCAACGCCGCCTCCCTCCACCTCGACGGCACCGAGACCTTCGACGTCCTCGGCCTCAGCGACGACCTCAAGCCGATGAGCGACGTCACCCTCGTCATCCACCGCACCGACGGCACCCGCACCGAGCAGACCGTCCGCTGCCGCATCGACACCGCCATCGAAGTCGATTACGTCCGCCACGGCGGCATCCTGCCGTACGTGCTGCGGCAGTTGCTCAGCTCGTAGCCGCGCGCCGCCGCCGCGGATTTCGACGGCGATGGCCGCGTCGATCTCGCCGTCGCGCAGAACGGTTCACCGACCAAGCTCTACCGCAACTCCAGCGCCCGCCCCGGCCTGCGCGTGCATCTCGCCGGCCCCGCCTGGAATCGCGACGGCCTCGGCGCGCAAGTTCGGCTGCTCTCTGGAAAATCCGCCGGCCCGATCCGCGAACTGCACGCCGGCAGCGGCTACTGGTCGCAGGATTCCGCCGTCGCCGTGCTCAGCACCGTCCACACGCCCACGGAGCTGTGGGTGCGCTGGCCCGGCGGCGCCGAACAAAAAGTGCCCGTCCCGCGCGACGCCCGCGACCTCACCGTCTCCGCGCCGAAGTAGAGCAAGTGAACGCGCCGCGCCAAGGCGGTGATCGCGGTGATCGCAAATAGGGTGGGCGTCCTATTTCCTCAGTCCATACATCCGCCATCCACCCAACCCGAGAGACCCACTTGCCAGAACGACAGGTTGACGAGGCGGGAATAATTCTTGTCCGCCGATCTATGCTCCGCCGGGGAATCTTTGCGCGGCTGCGGTCGCGGCGGTGCGCGTCTTGACGCTGAGCCGGTAGTCTTCTCGCCGCGCAGTCGCGAGGACTTGCGGAAGATCGTCGATACATCGCGCGGAAAGACGCGACCGCGGCGGTCGTCCCATCGGGACGGACGAGCGTAGCCGTGGGCTTCAGCCCACGGTTCGCACGGCATGATTGGCCCTGTCGCGTAGCGACAGTTGAAGGTTTTTCAAACGTCGCTACGCGACGGCGCTGCCCTTCACCCCCTCCGTGGGCTGAAGCCCACGGCTACCATCGGGCGTCCCGATGGGACGCGCCTCACCGCCGACTTTTTACACAGCCTCTGAGAAAAACGCACACCTTGAGGACGAAAACAGCGCCCACTCCGAGCGGAGTTCTGTGTACGTTGCGCGCCATGCGAACGATCAACTCGAATCAAATTACCGAATTCACCTGGTCTTCGCCGAAGGGAAAGTTCGTCGGCGCAGGCAGGGACTTCTCGGAGGAACTGGGCGGGGCGCTTTGTTAACCAATCGTCGCCGCCTGCTCCCCTGCCCTCGCGCTGTATGTCCCGACGAACGCTTTCGCCCGCTTCACTCCAACTCGCCGCGAGTGTGGTGCTGTTTGCCGCTTCGCAGCTCCTGCTGAAACGCGGGGCCGGGGCTGAGGCGGAGGGGGCGTTCAATTTCGGCGCGCTGGGTTCGCCGTGGGTGTGGGGCGGCATCGCCGCGGAAATCGCCAGTCTGGTGCTATGGCTGGGGGCGCTGCGGACGATTCCGCTGAGCATCGCCTACAATCTGAGTGGGGCGACGCATGTGCTCATTCCGCTGGGTTGCTGGGGCTGGCTGGGGGAAAGCATCTCGCCGCTGCGCTGGGTGGGCATTGGGCTGGTGCTCGCCGGGGTGGTGCTGAGCGCGCGGTCGGCGGCGGCGGTGGAGGAGCAGTTGTGACGGGCACGGTGCTGGCGATCGTGACGGTGGTCGAGATGTGCAATGTGGCAGGGCAGCTTTTTTTCAAGCACGCCATGGGCGGCCTGTGGGAACACGCCCGCGCCAAAGCGTGGCTGGCGCTGGGCGCCGGCGTGGCGGTGATGGCGCTGAGCTTTTTCCTCTGGATGGGACTGCTCCCGCAGGGCGCGCTGAGCCAGCTTTACCCTTTCGAGGCGCTCACGCGAGTGCTGCTGCTGGCGGCGGCGGGGGTGTGCTTCCGGGAAAAGATCACGCCGCAACTGTGGGCCGGGGTGGCGCTGATTAGCGCGGGGATCGTGCTGGTGGCGGTGAGTTGAGGAAAAAGGCGCGCTAGAAAAGTTCCCCTTGAGCGAATGGCGCGGGTGCTGCAGCCGGCGGAGGCGGCAACGGCCGGGCGAGGGCACCGGCTTCCGCGCGAACTTCGGCGAGGAGGGATTTGAACTCACACTTTTCCAATTCCACCGCCAGATCGGCGGGCCGCGGGCGGAGGGCCAGGGCGTCGAGCGTGGCGGGCAGCGGGAGGTCGAGATCGAGGCGCACCATCTCGCGATTTTGCTCGATCTGCGGGCGGGCGGTCTTGAGCTTCTCGCGAATCCGCTCGTTCTTCACGGCGTCGAGATCGGCGAGGAGGGCGTCGAGGGAGCCGTGGGCGGCGAGGAGCGAGGCGGCACCTTTCGGGCCGAGACCATCGACGCCGGGAATATTGTCCACGCTGTCGCCGATGAGCGCGAGGACCTCAGCGATCTGCGGCGGGGTGACGTTCCACTTTTTCCGCACCGCGTCCGCACCGAGCAGGGCGAAGGCCTCGGACGGCGCGGCGAGATCGGTCTTGTTTGTGGAATAGACTTTCACGCGATCGTTCACGAGCTGGAAAAGGTCTTTGTCGTTCGTCGCCAGCACGACTTCATCGCCGCGCGCCGCGGCGGCGACGGCGTAGGTGGCCATGAGGTCATCCGCCTCGGTGTCCGGCAGCGAAAGGCTGGCGAAGCCGAGGAGCGGAACAAGGTTTTGGATGAAAGTGAGTTGGTCGCGCATCGTTGGGGGCATCTCGGCGCGCTGCTGTTTGTAAGCGGGCTGGAGAGCGACACGGCGCTGCGGCATGCCCATGTCCCAGACGACCGCGCCGAGGTCGGGCGCGAGATCTTTAACCATGCGGCGGACGGTTTTGACGAAGCCGTAAATGGCGTTGACCGGTTCGCCACGGGAGTTCGTGAGGTCGCGAATCGCGAAGAAGGAGCGATAGACGTAGTAGTGGCCGTCGATGAGGAGAAGTTTCACGAGAAATGCGCGGTGCGCGGTGTTCTGTACGCTGGAGGCGCGATGGAGTCGATTCCCGCATTCCTCGATCACCTTTCAACGTCTGCCTCACGCCTTCTCCGTTCCCGGGTTGCCC
>JBBQCM010000126.1:0-18928 GCA_038318725.1 Chthoniobacterales bacterium | reverse complement strand
TCACTTCGTCCCGTTCGCAGACTCTGGGAACTCCGTTCAGGATGACGGCCTGTTATTGGCTGTCGCAGTATCGTGTGCGCCTTCATTGCGCAACGCTCACCCACCGCCGCGCTTTCATCTCGAAACGCGGGAGCGTATTTGCCGCCACGCGCACCACCGGGATGCGCAGCGCAAAGGCCGACGTGAGCGCATGCGTCAGCTTCTCCACGCTCGCCGCGTCATCGCTTTCGATTTGCACGGCCATCTCGGTGAGCGCACCGCGCCGGCTCATTTCCACGCGGTACTCCGCGATCTCCGGCAGCGTGCGCACCACGGCATCGACGGCGTTCGGGAAAAGATTCACGCCGCGCACCACCACCATGTCATCCACCCGCCCGATGATCCCACCCGCCAGCGCAAACCCCGAATCACCCGCGATGTGCTTCACCAAATCGCCCGTGCGATACCGCAGCAGCGGACACGCCGTGCGGCCCAGCGTCGTCAGAACGAGTTCGCCGACTTCTCCCGGCGCGACCGCCGTGCCGCTGCCCGGCTCGATCACTTCCGCAAAATACGACTCCTCAATCACCCGCAGCACACTCTCCGAATCCGCATCCTGAAACGCCACTGGCCCGACCTCGGTCATCCCGTAATGGTCGATGACTCGCGCACCATTCCACGCCTCGCTGATCCTCGCCCGCACCTCCGGCACGCTCCCCCCAGGCTCGCCCGCGACGATGATCTTCCGCACCGCCGATGCGGATAAATCGATCCCCTCCACAACCGCGACTTCCGCCAGATGCAGCGCGTAAGTGGGCGTGCAGCACAGCACCGTCGCCCGCTGCTCGAGCAGCGCCCGCAGCCGCGCCGCGCTGCCGAGCCCGCCGCCCGGCAGGCACAGAAACCCCAGTTTTGCCGCCGCCTCAAACGCCGTCCAAAAACCCAGAAACGGCCCAAATGAAAACGCGAAGTAGATGCGGTCTCCCGCCGCGAGACCAGCGGCTTGGTAGATGTGCGCCCAGTTATCCAGCAGCCAGTCCCAGCTCTCCCCCGTGTCGAGAATGATCAGCGGCTGCGCTGTCGTCCCGCTCGTCTGGCAAAAGCGCGAGTAGCGCTCGATCGGGTGGGTCAGGTTCGAGCCATACGGTGGGTGCGCCGCCTGATTCGTGACCAGTTCCGCCTTCGTCGTGAACGGCATCCGCGCCGCAAACTCCGCCAGACTCGCGACGCCCGCATCCACGCCCGCCGCCGCCAGCCGCGCCGCTTGAAAGCGATTGCCCGGCGTGATCTCCGCGAGCAGCGCCCGCAGTTTTTCGAGTTGCGACGACATCGGAAATCCAGCGTCGCAGCGGACCATCAATGCACCTGCGTTTCCACCGCCGCCACCACGGTCTTCTTCGGCGCGGGCGGCGCGGGCTTATACTTCGTCACCAGCGCTCCGCCAATCACAGCCAGCGCCATCCCCAGCCAAAACGGCGCCCGGATCGCACCCAGTCCGCCTTCCGGTGGGTGGGTCGAGAGCGCGACAATCGCGTTCACCACAGGCGCACCGGAAAAGACGATCGTCATCACCACCGCCGGGTTGCCTTTTGCACCGAACGCCAGCAGCACGCCGAATGCACCCACCGCCCCCACGATGCCCGCGATCAACGACCACGCCATGCCCTTCACCGGGTAGTTCCAGTTTGCCCCGCTCAGCACCAGCATGAGCAGCGGCGCGAGCACCGCCACGAGAAAGTAGGCGATGCCGACAAAGAGGAACGCTTTCATCCGCCCATTCGCCGCGTCCTGCATGCCAAGCTGGCCGGTGTGCAAGAAAAGGCCATAGACGCCCCACGAGACGACGGTGAGGAGGGCGAAGGCGAGCCAGGTCATTCCGGGCGCAGATTGGGAGGCAGGAGGCATGATGAGTGATGGTTGTTGGTTGATGGAACGGATTCCGAATCTCGACGATGTCTAAGAAGTCGGAGCCGGTCCGTCTTTCAAGCAATTAGAGCACGTCCGTAAAACTTCATGCGCTTTCGAGATACGACGGAAAAGTCCGCGCGCCCACTCCGGCGTTACTTTCTGAAGGCGGTAGCGCCGCACTTCTTCGCGGCGGGAATTCGTGCGGATGCCCACAATGGCGCGTTCCGCGCCGATGATGTCGCAAAGCGTGAACTGCCGATAAAAGCTGCGGATAGCCGAGTAGGATTGGCCCGCGGTTTTGCGTCGATTTTCATTTTCTTCGCCTTCCCGGCCAGTAACAGAGAATCCTCCGCAGCCTGCGCTCAGGCCGGCTGCGGAGGATATTTTTTGCCCCAAGCCGCAAGGCTCGGTGGGAGACTTGAACACGGGTCTGGGCCGGGCGGTTCAGCCAGGCGATGAGCGGCGGTTACGCTTTGACGTGGCCCGAGACGAGCTTGGTCATCTCGAACATCGTGACCTGTTTCTTGCCGTTGAAGACCACCTTGAGCGCGTCGTCCGCGTTGATCAGCGTCCTTTTTTTCTCATCCTGAAGTTTGTTTTTCTTGATGTAATCCCAGAGCTTCTTGGTCATTTCACCACGAGGCAGGGGCTTGGCCCCAACGATCTTCGACAGAGCCTCGTCGGGTTGCACGGGCTTCATCAATGCGGCGTTGGGTTTGCGGGTAGTAGCTTTTTTTGGAGTAGGCATGTTTCGATAAGGTCGGTGATTTGCCCAATGCTCAAGCACTAAGTTCTACAGTATCCAGTTGACCCGGCTTTAATTTCCGTATTAGTCCTCGCCCTATGTCCACACCTACCCCGTCCATTGCCAACCTCCAACGCGCCCTCGCCGTCGCCGAACAGATTCAGAAACTTGAAGCCGAACTCGCCTCCATTTTGGGCGGGACCGCCGCCGCCAAGCCTGCCAAAGCGGCTGCGGCTGCGGCAAAACCCGTGAAAAAACGGGGCACCATGTCCAGCGAGGGACGGGCCAAAATCGTGGCCGCCCAGAAAGCCCGCTGGGCCAAGATCAAAGCGGCGAAGGCCTCGCCCGTCGAAGCTGTGGCGGAGAAAAAGCCCGCCAGGAAGGCGAGGGCCAAACGGCGCATCAGTCCCGAAGGCCGGGCGAAAATGGCCGCGGCGGCGAGGAAGCGTTGGGCTGAAAAAAAGGCCAGGGCTTAGACCGCAGTTCGCCGACGCTCCCGGAGTCGCGCACCCGCGTGACTTGAGGAAAGTTACGTTGCCCACCCAGAGCGTTGGCTTGGCTTTTCGGGGCTTGGCCGACCTGCGGCATCGCCTGAAATCTCAACGTGCCTTCCTTCAGCCTTTCAACGCTGGATTGGTCCGCCGGTTCACAAACACACCCTAGAACCGCACGGTGAACTGCGCCGCGCCAAGATGAGCGTGAGGGCGCTCGGGCGAGTCTTCGTCGATGAAGCTGTACTGCAGCTTGGCCTGGATGCGGGGGGTGAAGCGATAGGTAAGCGCGGCGTCGATGCGCCAGAGATCGTTACCCCAAGGCTGGGAGGCACGGTCGTCGTCGCGGATCGTGGAGTAGAGTTGCTGGTTCCAGCGCAGGGCGCCGAAGAGCTGCGGGGTGAATTTGTATTTTGCCTCAATGTAATAAGCGACGGTGTCCATGTTGCCGACACCCGGCACCTCGTAGCGCGCCTCGAAACATTCCGCCCAAATCTGCCAGTGGTGCCACGCAAAGGAGAGATCCTGGCCGAAGACGATTTCGCGATAGTCGTCGAGGTCGCGACCCGGCGGCAGATAGGGCGCAGCCGCGTCGGTCAGATAGGGGCCGACGCTGGCGGAAGCGCCCACATTCCAGGCGGGATCGGGACGAAAGGCGAAGCGGGCGGTAAAGGCCGGATGCTCGAAACCGACTTGGGTCGCATCCCACGTTTCGGGCCTCGATGAAAGTGAGGTGTTTTTCACTTCTGCCGCGAAATCGAACTTTCCGAACTGCGCAAAAAGCGCCGCTCCGCTGGCGTAGCTGGGTCCCCAAACGATGGGCAGGCGCGCCACTTTGTCGGTGCCGTCGGCGGGATAATAGCTGCCGGGCCGATGCGACCAACCGAGCAGCGTCTCCACCGAATCGACCGCGGAACCATCCCATATCCCGGTGAGGTTTTCATAGGGCAGCGGGGCGGTGATGAAGGGGTTCATCCACGAATCGTGGCGCTGCACCCAGTTGCCAGCCACGGTCGCAAACTTGCCGATCTGCAAACGCACGCGTCCATCCGCCCACGGCTTCCAGGAGAGGAAATATTCGTCGAGCCGCACCTGAGCGGTGCTGTAGCCGGGATCGAATCCGTCGTCGAAGCGCGCCTGCGCGAAGGCATAAAAATGGGAGCCAAGCTGCGCATCGAAAAAGAGAGTGAAGCGCGCATTGAAGAGATAATTGTTATTCGTGAAGAGGAGACCCGGCGCGGGCGCTTGCACGAGGTAGCTCTCGGCGTCGATCAGGCCGGAAATGTGCGCGCGGACTTCGCCGCTGGCCGCGTTGAAAGTGAGTGCGGTGTCGAGGCGGTCGAGCCAGTCGTCGGCGCGGACTCCGACTGCGGCGAGCAAGAGCGCGGCGAACGCGGTGAGGGGGGCCGGTGTTTTCATGCGGCTTTCATGGTTTTTTCAATCGCCTCGCGCAGGGCTGGCAGGTTGATCGGTTTCGTGGCGAGGAAATCGATGCCGGGGATCGCCTCGGGATCGAGGAAGGAGCTGAAGCCGGTGAGCAGCATGATCGGCAGGTGGGGCGCGCACTCCTTCATCGTCACGGCCATTTGGTCGCCGCTCATGCCCGGCATCGCCTTGTCGGTGACCACGAGATCGAAACGGTTCGCGCGGAAACGTGCGAGGCCCTCGAAGCCGTGCTGCGCGGTCTCGACGGTGTGGCCATCCACCGCGAGGAGCGCGCTCAGCACATCGCGAACCTGCGGCTCATCGTCCACGAGCAAGATGTGCAGCGGGCGCGCGGCGGCCTTCGGCACGGCGGCTTTTTCCACGGCGGCGTCGGCGGAATAAAACGGCAGCCGCACGATAAAGGTGGTGCCACGCCCGACGGCGCTTTCGATGTCGATTGAGCCGCGGTGCCGCTGCACGATGCCAAAAACCATCGCCAGGCCGAGCCCGGTGCCGCGCTCTCCTTTGGTGGAAAAGAACGGCTCCAGGCAGCGCTCGCGCACTTCCGCCGTCATGCCGGTGCCGGTGTCGGCGATCTCGATCACGCCGTGCGCGAACTCCGCGCGGGTCCGCAACGTGAGCGTGCCGCCCCGGGGCATCGCGTCCACGGCGTTGAAGATGAGGTTGGTGAGCACCTCGCGCAGCGCCGCTTCGTCGCCGGCCAGCGGAGCGAAGTCGGCCAGCTCCGCGCGAACCGTGATCTGCGCGCCGGCGCTCTGCGCCTGGTCTTTCCACTTCGGGCGCGTCAGCGCCACGGCTTGCTCGGCGAGCTGGCGCGCATTGACCGGAGCGCAGGCGTCGTGCTCGTCGCTGGAGCGGTAGAATTCGCGCAAGCGCCCCACGATGCTCGCCGCGTCGCGCGCACCAGTGTTGATGATCCCGAGGTAATCGAGGGCCTGCTTTGTATCGGCCAGAATCTCCGGGCGGATGAGCAGCAACTCGCTGAAGCCAGCGATCGGCATGAGGGCGTTGTTGAAGTCGTGCGCGATGCCGCTGGCCATCTGCCCGAGCGCACGCAACCGCTCGTGCTGGATGACCTGCTGCTGCGTGGCCTGCAAATCGGCGAGCGCCTTTTCGAGCTGGAGATTCACCGCGATGAGCGCGTCGGCGGCGTGCTTGCGCCCGGTGATTTCCTCGAGCGTGCCCTCGAAGTGCAGAAGCGCGCCGCCGACATCGCGAACGGCGCGCGCATTTTGCGAAACCCAAATCCGGCGCCCATCCCGGCAGATCACCTCCGCCTCAAAATCCGAAACCACGCCCGCGGATTCCACGCGCCGCATGAATTCGATGGCCTGCCCGGGCCGCGCGTAATACTCCGCCTGCTCCGCCACGAGTTGCTCCGGCGACGCGTAGCCGTGGATGCGCGCGAGGGCCGGATTGGCGCTCAGATAGCGGCCCTCACGCGAGAGCAGGAAGATGCCTTCGACGGCGTTCTCAAAAATGCTGCGGTACTTCTGCTCGGTCAGGACCAGCGCCGCCTCGGCCTGCTCGCTCCGGGCCAGGTGCCCCGCGGAATCCGCGGCGAGTTGCTCGACCGGACGCGCCAGCCGCACTGAAAGAAACCCAATGACGGCGAATCCGGCCAGCAGCACCGCGAGGCCCGAGCCGACGATCTGCCAGCGCAGCCGGCGCTGCTGCGCCAGCGAGGCGGCGAGCGGGTAAAGGCACACGCGCCAGGCAGGCGCCAGGCGGGAATTTGGGTTCAGGAGCTCGTAGAAAAGAAGGTGCGGGGCGCCCTCAAGGGCGACCCGGAAACTATTTCCCGCGCCCGGCGACGTGCGCAGTCGCGCCGCCAGCGCAGCGCGCACGGACTCGCGAGCGGAGGCCCGTAGGGCCGGCATGTCCAGCCGGCCATCGAGCCAGATGCCGCTCTGGATTTCACCGCCGCCGGGCCGCGCGCCCAGCTCGATCGGCATGAATCCCAGCACCAGCATGCTGCGCTTCACCGTGGTGGCGGACGCCATGACCGGCGTGGCGATGATCTCCCGGAGCGCCGCGGCACCCGGACCGATGCGCAGCGCGAGGTAGCCGGTCTGCTGCCCCTCGCCCTTCAGGCCCGCCGCCTCGAGTTGCTTTTCCCACGGCTCCACCGCCGCCGTGGATTCGTCCCCGGCGGGCGGAAGCACCGCGCCAGTGCCATCGAGAAAGCGGAAGAAATCCGCGTGCAGCGCTTTTGAGTCCGCCGCGTTCTCCTTCGACAAAAGATCGCGCAACTCGACCTCGGCATTTCGATACAGGTCTTCGACATCATCCTCCGCCAGCGCCGCCCGGATGCGCACTGACCTCGCCAGACGCTGACAACGCTCCCGCGCCGCCGTCTGCCGCGCCTCCTGCGCCCCGAGCAGGGCACCGAACTGGCTCTTAAACTCCGTCTCGAGCTGCTTCTGCAAATCCCGCTCCGCATTGCGCTCATTGATCGCAAGGATCGCCCCCGTCATGACCGACACGACCACCATCATCGCCACCGACAGCCGCGCGCGAAAGCACCGGGCATCGCTTGTCGAGGATCGCTGGCCGCCGTACTCGCTCACGGAAAGTCGATGTGCAGCCTACCGCCCGCTTTCAACTCCACCGGCTTCTCCAGTGTCGTCTTGCTATCCATCCACGCCTTCAGGACGTAGCGCCCCGCCGGCAGATTCGTGAGCCGGTAGCGGCCGTCTGCTTCCGTCTTGGTGAAATGCGGCGTCGTCAGCACGAGGATGATGCCAAACATGTGCTCGTGAATGTCGCAGTGCAGCGCCACCGGGCCCGGCTTGTCGAAGACTTGCGAGGGAATGGGCCGCTCTTCTCCGCGGTAGCGCCCGAGATCGAAGCGCTTCGGTTTCGAGTAGGAAAAAATGTTGTGATAGGTGTCGTCGAGGTTCGGAAACTCGACCGTCGTCCCCACCAGCACCGGCAGCAGCGGCGTGACAAACGTCAGGTTCTTCTGCGCCATCTGCGCTTTGAGCGGCCCCTTGGGTGCTGGAAACTCCCCCTCCACATAGACGACCGCCGCGGGCGGATCGGGCACCAGCACCGACGGATCGGCCGCACCCTGATATCGCTGATTCAGCACCGGCGCATTGCCCGGCTTGCGCAGTTCCACTTTCCCCTCGATCACCGCCTGCGCGCAGGCGCGTTGATCAGCCACGATGGTGAGACTCAAAAATGTGAGAAGCAAGAAACGGCGCATG
This sequence comes from Chthoniobacterales bacterium, assembly GCA_038318725.1. Classification (GTDB taxonomy): domain Bacteria; phylum Verrucomicrobiota; class Verrucomicrobiia; order Chthoniobacterales; family Chthoniobacteraceae; genus Chthoniobacter. Next base: position 11,147 of record JBBQCM010000126.1, on the reverse strand, counting down.
TGCCGCTAGACAGGGCAGCAAACGTGCCAATCGCCCCGCTGTGTCCGGCTTAAACTTCGTCGTCTCGACCTTCGCCCGGACATCGGGCTTCTGCCACCCGCGCACGCAGTCCTACGCGACCTCCTCAGGCGGTTTCAAAAAGAGAAATCCCTTTCTCTTAAAAGTGCACGCCGACAGCGTCTCTGGTCTGCTTGGGGGCGTTGTAATCTCTCAGGTAGAAGCGAAAGAGCGGGGTTTCCGGGCGTGCTGTTAGTCGCCTTCTAAAGAGCAGTCGGAGCAAGGTTTTCATGGGTCCGATTCCAAGCAACTCACGAGCCATGAACCGGGTTGAGCACTCCCCATTTGCACAGCAAAAACAGCGCGGACATTTCGGATCGCGCTGCTGAAGCTGACCAACGCGACGGAAGATTGGTTGTGATCAGGACAACATTCTCCCCAGTCTCTTCACCGACCTTCCCGCTTGATGGAAATCGGCCTCTTTACTTCTTCCCCTTTACCACCTGTTTTGCGGCGGCAGCGTTGCTCTTTTTTTGCGTGTTTACGTTGGCCTTCGCCTGTTTTTGCGCGGCCTGTTTGTTTGTCGCTTTCGGTGATTTATCGCCCATAGACCGGCAGGATCAGCGGCAGGCAGGCAAATCGCGAGTCTGAAATGTAATTTTCCAAACTTTGCCCACTGGATCGAGAGTTGTGCGCCGTCCGGCACCAGCTCATGGTGAGCGAAACGTGAAGCGTCCACCTTCCAATCCAGCAAGAATACGCAGAGTCTTGGTTCTCGTAGATGAATCCAACGCCACGAGTTCCGCGAAAGCCTCCAATCGCAAATTGGACTGGCTCAAACTCCAGGAATACCTCGTTAGGGAGCGGGAGTTGATTGAAATGGTAATCTACGCTGGATTGCCTCCGGCGATGGCCGAATGGCAGGCCGAGAGGGACAAGAAGAACAAGTTTTTGCACTGGCTCCGCTCCCATGGATTTCTCGTGATGACCAAGGATGGCTCGCCCGGAGCCGAAGCGCACTACAAGGCCAATGTGGATGTCTTGATGGCGATCGATGCCTTGGAACTCTCGGTCGAGATGAAGCCCGACGTGGTTGTCCTTGTCACCGGCGATGCCGATTTTGCCCACCTGGCGTTGCAGTTGAGGCGGCGCGGAATTCGGGTGGAAGTGGCTTCCACCGGCCAGACTTTGGGTGCGGGCCTAAAAACCGCCGCGAACGAGATCATCGATCTTGCACCCTTGCTGGACACCTTCGAGCCCCTGACCTAAGAACACCTCCACTTGGGTCCGATGTCCCCTTTCCCCTCCATGAAAGCATTCTGCCTCGCTTTTGTCCTCCTCCCGCTGCTGGCTTGCGCCGAAGACTTCACGCTCGCAGATGACACCAAGTTCAAAGGAACCGTGACGCGAGTGGATCCAGATGGGTTGATTGTCGAAACCGAGCGTGGGGTGGAGAAGCTCGCCTATTACGCGCTCACGGCGGCCGACCAGAAACGGTTTGGGTTGAGCACGAAGACCGCGGAGGAATTCCGCCTTCAGCAAAAAGCGACCCGCACCGGGCAACTCGCCGAGCAGGTTGCCTCGGTGCAAGCGCAGGCGGCGGCTCTGGAGAAGAAGCTTCAGGAGGCACCGACTCCGGCGCAAATGGAAGTCCGGCTGCGCGTGGGGCAAAGCGGATTTACTGCGGAAGCTGTAATCAGGGCGGGTGCCGAGGATGGCGTCCGCGGGCCCATCGCCACCCACCGCGGAAAGGCGGCGGCCACGGCGTTGGACAAAAGCACCCGTGTCGGCGTCTCGGCGAGGGTTTTATCTATGGGGTGCAGGGAGCCGATGGCGAAACATGGCGCGGCACGCTGTATCCCGCCGGTTACCATGGCTATGTGACGGATTATGGGGACTCCCGCAGCATTCGCGCCTATGCCACGACGGTGGATGCGGCCATTCTCCACGGTGCCAACGGCACCGCCACGGCACCCGGTAATCTCGAATCGCCCCGCGACAAGCTGCCCGGCAACCTCCGCGGCACGCTTCTGGATAAGCCAAAGCGGTGAGGCTCGGCGCGGGGAGCGCAATTATCGCCGCTCCGGTGGAAAAAAGGCGCTCGCACAACTCTCGCGAAACACCCGCGCGCACTTGTTGACACGGTGGGTCTGACGCGGAAATATGCGCCCCCTTTTCCGATGAGCCTCATCGTCCAAAAATACGGCGGCACCTCCGTCGGCAGTCCCGAACGCATCCTGAACGTCGCCCGCCGCGTCATCGCCACGCAGGAGGCGGGGCACCGCGTTGTCGTGGTCGTCTCGGCGATGAGCGGCGTGACCGATGGGCTGATCAAGCTCGCCCGGCAGGTTTCGCAAAACCCCGCCGAACGCGAAATGGACGTGCTCCTCTCGACCGGCGAGCAGACGACCATCGCACTCACCGCCATGGCCATCCACGGCCTCGGACACAAGGCCGTGTCGCTGACCGGCGCGCAAGCCGGAATCATCACGGATGGGGTCCATACCCGCGCGAAGATCGCGAACATCACGCCGAAACAGATTCACACGCACCTGAATAACGACGAGATCGTCATCGTCGCCGGCTTTCAAGGCGAGACCACGGACGGGCGCATCACCACGCTCGGGCGCGGCGGCAGTGACCTCACGGCCATCGCCATCGCCGCGGCGATCAAGGCCGATGTCTGCCAGATTTTCACCGACGTGGACGGCGTTTATACCTGCGACCCGCGGATCGTTCCCAGCGCGCGGAAGATCGACGCGATCAGCTACGACGAGATGCTGGAGATGGCGTCCAGCGGCTCGAAAGTGATGCAGTCGCGCAGTGTCGAATTTGCCAAAAAATTCGGCGTCGTCTTTGAAGTGCGCAGTTCGTTCAACAACAACCCGGGAACCCTCGTCACCGAAGAAACTCAAGATATGGAAAACGTCGTCGTCCGCGGAGTCAGCATCGAAAAAAACCAGGCCAAGGTCACCATCCGCCAAGTGCCCGACCGCCCCGGCACCGCCGCCAAAATCTTTGGCGCGCTGGCCGCCACCAACGTGATCCTCGACATGATCGTGCAGAGCGACAGCGTGGGCGACACCAACGACATTTCCTTCACCCTCAACAAGGACGAGCTGCCCAAGGCTCAGCAGGCCGTGGAAAGCGTGATGAAAGAGATCGGTGCGAAAGACATCATCACCGAGGACGGCATCGCCAAGCTCTCCATCGTCGGCATCGGGATGCGCTCGCACAGCGGCGTGGCCGCGCGACTTTTCGAGGCGATGAGCGCCGGGGGCATTAACATCCAGCTCATCTCCACGAGCGAGATCAAAACGGCGGTGGTCATCGACGAAGCGAAGATCCACGAAGCGGCGCAACTCGCGCACGAGGCCTTTGGGCTGAGCGGAAAGGCGTAGGTATCACGCGGAGAATCCGGGCGCAGGAGCGACGCGGACGGTGGGCCGGCCCGCTGGTCGGGACTGGCGAAGATCCGGCGTTTTAGCAAAAGTAGATGTCTGCCATGAACTCCAGCGACGTTTTCCACCAGCTCCCCGGCACCGCGGATTCCCAGATCTTTGCCCCGGGAGAACGGCGCGCGCAGCTCGAGCGCGAAATCCTGCCCGGCTACATCGCGCGCTGCCGCTGGTTTGGGGGCAAAGCGCGGGAGCCCCGCGGATTCAAGATTTCCGCGGTCGGCCCGGTTTCCGCCGCAGCCGATGCGGCGCGGCTGGTTTTCGTGGAAGTGGAGTACGCGAGCGGTGCGGCTGAGACCTGGCTGCTGCCGCTGCAAGTGGCCGGCGGCCGCCGTGCGGAGGCGCTCGCACGCGACGTCCCGCAGGTGGTGGTGGCGCGCTTTCGCGAGGGCGGCGTACTTTTCGATGCGGTGCATGACGCGGATTTCCGCGCCGCACTTTTCACCCTGCTGGCGCACGGAGGGGACGGTGAAATCGCCGGAGTGGCGGGCCCGAATCTGGGGGAGCCTGTGCCGGCATCGCGAGTGCTGGCGGTGGAGCAGAGCAATACGTCGGTCATCTATGGCGAGCGCGTTTTTCTGAAGCTCTATCGGCGAATCGAGGAAGGGATGAATCCTGATGCGGAAATCCTGCGCTTTCTTGGGGCGCGAAGTTTTCCGCACGTCCCGCCGTTTTGCGGGGCGATCGAGTTTCGCGCGGCGGGCCACGCCCCGCGAGTGCTCGCGCTGGCCACGGGGATGGTGGCAAATGTTGGGGATGCGTGGAGTTTCACGCTGCGGGAGCTGAAGCGCCAATTGGCGAGCGTCCTCGCCGGCGACGCGCCGGGAGCGGAACAGAGCGAGGCGGCGTATCTCGGGCGCGCGAAGCAACTCGGCCAACGGACGGGCGCGCTGCATCTCGCGTTGGCGGCGGATGCGGCAGACGCGGACTTCGCCCCCGAGCCGCTGACCGCCGGGGATTTTGCGGAGCTGGCCGAAACGGTGCGCGCCACGGCGGTTCAAGTGCTGGCTGGCCTTCGCGACCGTCTGCCCACATTCCATCCGGCGACGCACGAAATCGCAGCCGCGGTGCTCGACGCGACGCCGGAGCTGCGCGCGCGCGTGGCGGCCCTGGCCGCAGAGCCGGTGGTGACGGCGAAAACTCGGACGCATGGGGACTACCATCTCGGGCAAGTGCTGAACACGGGTGAGGATTTTGTGATCATCGACTTCGAGGGCGAACCCGCAAAAACGCTCGCCGAGCGGCGGCGGAAGCGCTCGCCGCTGCGTGATGTCGCCGGGATGCTGCGCTCTTTTCACTACGCCGCGCACAGCGCCCTCGGGGACTTTCCCGAACAGCGCACGGAATTGGAGCCGCACGCCGAGCACTGGCAGGAGCGGGCAGGTGCGGCGTTTCTGGACGCCTGGCGCGAGACGACCGCCGGCGCACCGTTCGTCCCGGCAGTGCGCGCGGAATTTGCGCGGCTGCTCAACGCTTTCCTGCTCGAAAAAGCGCTCTACGAAGTGGCCTACGAACTCAATAACCGCCCCGCCTGGCTCGGCATCCCGCTCCGGGGCATCCGGCAAATCCTGCGCGCCCCGCGGTAGGCCCTACGGCGGTGCGAGCGAAATCGCCGGCGCACCGGTCGGCGCAGTTTTGGGCGCTTCCTTGCCTGGCTCCGGTCGTTTCAACCAACCGATCTCGTAGAGCGAGTCGGCGAAGGTCGCACATTTTTCTGGTCCAAAGGTCCAGTCGGCGCGGCCGAGCCACTTCCTCGCCTCCGCTTCGCCGCTGTGGGCATATTCCCAGGCGGCATTGGCGTAATAGTAGGCAGGCGTGTCTCCAGGAAAAGGAATCTGATCAATGGTCCGGCGGGCGTCATCGTAATCCTTCTCGAGGAGAAAAGTGAGGAAGACCCGGAAGCGCGCGAGCTCGTCCTTCGGGTTTTCACGGAGGAATTTTTCGAACATTTTCCGCGCCTCCGCGTAGCGGCCCAGGACGAGCGGGATCTCGGCGAGATTGAAGCGGGCGGGATAAAACTTGGGGTTGATCTTCAGTGCCTCCTCGCAGTAGCGCGCACCTTCCTCGAAATTCTTCTCCTCGATCAGCACGGCCCCGCGGGTATTCAGGGTCAGCGGGGTGGGTGGCAGGATGCTGTCTGCCTTGTCGAGCGCCACGCGGGTGCGCGGCCAGTCGCGGGCGCGGAAAGCCTTGAGGACTTCGGTCACCGCCGCGATGTATTGCGGCGGATACAGCTCGTTGCCCTGGTGCTTCGGAGCTGGCGTGGAGGGGACAAACTCCATGCCCGGCTTCTTGGGCTTGAAAGATTGAAGCGGATCTTCAACCGCGAAAAGCGGCAGCGGGCCAGCAGTGAGCAGCAGAGCGAGGGCGGGGCGGAAGAGATTCATCGTGGGAAAGGTGGAGCATGTAGCCCAGCGCGCCTCCCCGCGCAAATCCCGGCTCACGATCCGCTCAGACCGCCGCCGGCGTGCGGCAGCATTCGCCAGCCTGCAGGCCGCGACAGCCGCCGATGGCCAGCCATGCTCCGACCGTGGGGGCGAGGAGATAAATCCAGAGCGCGCCGAGATTGCCTGAGACGAGCGCGGGGGCCAGCGAGCGCGCGGGGTTCATCGATGCGCCGCTGACCGGTCCGGCGAACATCGCCTCGAGCATGATCACCGCGCCGATGGCGATGCCGGCGGTGATGCCCTTCTCCTTCGCGCCGGTCGAGACGGTCAGGATGACGAGCATGAGCAGGAAAGTGAGCGCGATTTCCAAGATGAACGACTGCCCGGCCGAGCCGGCGGGCAGCGTAGCTCCGAGCGTGGCGTGCGTGGGAAAAAGCCCGCGCAAAAGGCCGCTCGCGCAGAGCGCCCCGGCGAGCTGGCTGCCGATGTATGGCAGCACTTTCGCCCCGTCGAAACGCCGGGCCCGCCAGAACGCGATGGTCACCGCGGGATTGAGGTGCGCGCCGGAGATGTCGCCGAGCGCGTAGATCATGGCCAGCACGATCAAACCGAAAGTCATCGCCACACCCATGTGCGTGATCGTGCCGCCGCTCAAGTCATTGATGATGATCGCCCCCGTCCCGGCAAAGACCAGCGCTGCGGTGCCGAGAAACTCCGCGAAACACGCGTGCTTCATGGGGCCTCCACGGGGGTGCATTTTTCCGCACACCACGCCTCGACCCGGACCCGGATCACGTCCCGGATTTTCCGGACCGCCACGAGCTTTTCCTCACGCGTGCCGGAGAGTGTGGAGGGATCGGGAAAGCCCCAGTGCAGTCGGACGCCACTGCCGGGGACAAGCGGGCATCGCTCCGCACTCGTCTCGTCGCAGACCGTGATGAGATAGCCGAAAGTCTCGCCGCGTTTGAAAACGTCCCACACCGCCTGCGGCACTTGGCGGGAGATGTCGATCCCATCCTCGGCCATCGCCTCGACCACGAGCGGGTTCAGCGTTCCCGGCTCGAGGCCTGCGCTGCTCGCGGTGAAAAACTCCGGGCAGATCTGGTTCAGCCACGCCTCGGCCATCTGCGAGCGAGCGCTGTTGTGGATGCAGACGAAGAGCACTTTGGTTTTCATGGAAAAGTCCGCGCAGCTTGCCCGCCCGCCAGGACCGTTGCAAGGGCGCGTCCCGCTGTCACCGAAACGTCACCTGACGCGGGGCAAAATCAGCCTTTTCCTCCCACTTCCGTCCGCGCAGCATCGCGCCCATGGACACCGCCGCCCGCACCTTTCTCTTCGACCTCCTGAACACGCCCAGCCCCACTGGCTTTGAACTCCCGGGCCAGCGCAAGTGGGCGGCCTACACGCGCCGCTTCGCCGACCGCGTGGAAAACGACGCCTACGGCACCGCCTGGGCCGTGCTCGAGGGCGGCGCGAAAAAACCGCGGCGCGTCATGCTCGAAGCCCACGCCGACGAGATCGGGTTCATCATCAAATACATCACCAAGGAAGGCTGGCTGCGCCTCGACCGCATCGGCGGCAGCGACACCGCCACCGCGCGTGGCCGGCGCATCGACTTCCTCGGCGCGAAAGGCCTCGTCCCCGGCATCATTGGCAACACCGCCATCCACCTCCGCAAGGATTCCCTCAACGACGAAAAGGCCCCCAAAATCCACGAACTCTACGTCGATGTCGGCGCCAACTCCGCCGTCGAAGTCACCGCCCTCGGCCTCCGTGTCGGCCACCCCGCCGTCTATCACGATGCCGCCGAGCCATTCGGCAAAAACCGCATCGTCGGCCGCGCGCTCGATAACCGGCTCGGCGGTTTCATCATCGCCGAAGTCCTCGCCCGCCTCAGCCGCGCGAAAAAGAAACCCCGCGCCACCCTCTTCGCCGTCAATGCCGTGATGGAGGAGATCGGCGGCCACGGCGCGAAAATGGCCGCACACCGGCTCCGGCCCGATGTCTGCGTGGTCCTCGATGTCACCCACGCCACCGAGACCCCCGGCATCGACGCCGCCCAACACGGCGAATCAAACTCGGCGGCGGTCCCTCCGTCACCCACGGCACTTGCAACCATCCCGCCGTCATCACCCGCCTCCTCGATTGCGCGGCGCAGGCGAAAATCCCCATTCAGCACGAAAGCAGTTCCCGCTACAGCGGCACCGACACCGACGTCATCTTCGACTCGCGCGACGGCATCCCGAGTGCGCTCGTTTCCATCCCGCTGCGCTACATGCACAGCGTCGTTGAGATGGCCGACCTCGCGGATGTGGAGAAAGTCATCGCCCTCCTCGCCGCGTTCGTCCTTTCCATCAGCGACGGCGACGACTTCGGCGTGCAGCTTTGAGCAACGAACGATGACTTGAGAGATCAGCCGGCGGCGCGGCGCTCACGGAAGAAGGCCTGGAGCATGGCGGCACATTCCTCGTGGCGCACGCCGCTGGTGATTTCGCAGCGGTGGTTGAGCCGGGGGTGCTGGAGGAGATTGAGCAGGCTGCCGCCGGCCCCGTCCTTCTCGGAGGGGCAGCCAAAGATGACTCGTTTGATCCGCACATGGACGAGCGCGCCGGCGCACATCGGGCAGGGCTCTTTGGTCACATACAGCTCGCACTCGTGGAGCCGCCAGTCGCCAATGACGCTCTCGGCCTGGGTGATGGCGAGCATCTCGGCATGGGCCGTGGCGTCTTTGAGCGTCTCGACCTGATTGTAAGCGCGGGCGATAACCTGCCCGCGATGGACGATGACGGCGCCGACTGGAACCTCCTCGGCCGCCCACGCGCGGCGGGCCTGGCGCAGAGCTTCGGCCATAAAAAAGGTGTCGCTGTGCAGGTCGATGAGGTCGTCCATGTGGGCGGGGAAATTCTGGTTGCGCCTCCGGGGAATCAAGCTATTACTCCCGTCCCTTTTCCACCACCCACACTCACCGGACCATTCGCATGTCTATTATCGCCAAGATCAATCAGGAACAAATGAAGAAGGACCTCGCTCCTTTCAACGTCGGCGACAGCGTGCGCGTGCATACGATCGTGAAAGAAGGGGAAAAGGAGCGGGTGCAGATTTTCATGGGTATCGTCATCGGGAAGAAAGGCACGCTGCTGAACTCGACGGTGACGGTGCGGCGCATCAGCTACGGCGAAGGTGTGGAGCGGGTTTTCCCGATTCACTCGCCGCGCATCGCCAAAATCGAAGTGGAAACCGCCGGCACGGCCCGCCGTGCGAAGCTCAACTACCTCCGCGACCGCAAGGGCAAGAGCGCCATGGCGGTCCGCGAGAAGAAGGTCGTCAAGGCGGCATAGGCCCGCATCTTACCCGCCGCCGGTCTGGCGATGAAATGCAATCTCCGGCACGAACGCGCGCTCCGCGCCCTCGGCTGCCGGCGCGTGGCTGGGATTGACGAGGCCGGGTGCGGTCCTTTAGCCGGCCCCGTGGTCGCCGCCGTCGTGGTGCTGCCCGAGGGTTTTCGCCATCGGGAACTCAATGACTCAAAGAAGCTGACAGAGGAGCAGCGCGAGCGGCTCTTCGAGGAACTCATCGGCAACGAGACCATCGGCTGGGCGCTGGCCATCGTGGAGCACGCGGAGATCGACCGGCTGAACATCCTCCGCGCCACCCATGAGGCGATGCGCCGCGCCGTGGCTGCGCTCGCGCTCGCACCAGATCACGTCCTGATCGACGGGCGGCCGGTGCTCCCCTTTCCCCTTCCGCAAACCGCACTCGTCGGCGGCGATGGGCGCAGCTTCAGCATCGCGGCGGCGAGCGTCATCGCCAAAGTCACCCGCGACCGCCTCATGGTGGAAATGGATGCGCGGCATCCCGGCTACGAATTTGCCCGGCATAAAGGCTATGGCACCGCGCTGCATCTTGCTAGACTCCGCGCGCATGGGCCTTGCCCGATTCATCGGCGATCTTTTCTTCCCGTTCGGCAGGCGCTGCTCCCGCCCGCCTGAACCGGGCGAAAACGCCGACCAATGGCTCGGCCGCGAGGGCGAACGCCTCGCGCAACGCTATCTCCGGGAGCACGGCTACCGGATTCTCTACCGCAACTTCCGCGCACCGCGCGGCGGCGAAGTCGATCTCGTTTGCCGCGACAAGACGAGCGCCACGCTCGCTTTTGTCGAAGTCAAAACGCGCCGCGGTCTCGGCTATGGCTCCCCCGGTGAAGCCGTGACCCGCGAGAAGCAGAAGCTCATCGCCCGCGGCGCCCTCGCCTGGCTGCGGATGCTCGACCAGCCCGACATCCTTTTCCGCTTCGACATCGTGGAAATCGTCATCGAGGACTCGACGCCGACCTTTCATCTCATCAAGGACGCCTTCAAACTGCCCGAGCCCTACATCTATTAAATGCCCGCTGGGCAGATTAAGAAACAGGGCCTAGTTTCCGCGCCTTCCCATGTCCCGTTCACAGATCCTTCGCTGCCTCAGTGTCTATGGCCTGCTCCTGTTCATGGCCGGTTGCGTCACCGCGCCACCGCCACCGCCGCCGAATCCCGAACCGCCGCGCAAACAATCCTATTGGCGGGGCGAAGGAGTCGCGGGCGATCCGTCCATCATCATCGACCTGACCGAACAACGGGCGCATTTCTTCAAAGGCCGGCAGGAGGTGGGACAGTCGCTGATCTCCAGCGGGAAGAAGGGCTTTGGCACGCCCACGGGAGATTTTAAAGTGATCCAGCGCGACCGGAATCATGTCTCGAATCTCTACGGCGATTTCGCGGACGAATCCGGCGTGGTCGAGAGGAATGTCGATACGTCGAAGCAGAAGGCCCCCGAGGGAACGACTTTTCAAGGGGCAAGGATGCCCTTTTTTCTCCGCTTCACCGCCGGCGTGGGCATGCACGCGGGACGGCTGCCGGGGCGTCCGGCGTCGCATGGCTGCGTGCGGCTCCCGCGATTCATGGCGGAGCACTTTTACAACAATGCGCCCGTGGGCACGCCAGTCACGGTCAGGTAAAGAGAGCCGCGTCCCAGCGGGACGCTTGATGGTAGCCGTGGGCTTCAGCCCACGGAGAGGAACGAGAGCACGCCGTCGCGGAGCGACGGTTGAAGCGCTCGGAGGTCGCGCCGCGACAAAGGTCTTTTTTCTGCGCGGACCGTGGGCTGAAGCCCACGGCTACGCTCGTCTGTCCCGATGGGACGACCTATTTCACAGTCTCTCAGAGATCGTCGAGCGGACTGGTGATCTCCCCGCGCATTGCCCGCGCCAGTTGCGTGTAAATCTCCGTCGTCCGCACATCCGCGTGACCCAGCAATTCCTGGATCGAGC
>JBBQCM010000125.1:0-19379 GCA_038318725.1 Chthoniobacterales bacterium | reverse complement strand
GGGTAACGGACTTCATATGGGTTGGGTGCGGTGGCTGCGAAAGGGGGAAACGGGACCAAGCGCGGTTTTTATAATACGATTTCCTTTTCGCGCAAACATATTATCCCCAATTCAGCAGCAATTGTTCCTAAATCAGCGCGGCGTGGCGAGAAGCAGCGCGCCCTTGGCGGCTTGCCACGAATAGCCGAAGGAAAAGCCGAGCGCCGGCGGATGGCTGTTCTTGTAGGCCCCAGCCAGATCGGGCTGGTGGTAGTTTTTGAAGAGTTCAATCGGGCCTTCGTAGTTGCCGAAAAAGCGCAAGGTCCAGCGGCGGGGATCGAAGGCGCGAAGGGGGATGCCGCTGTCGTCCTGGATGAGCAGGCGGCTGTTAGCGAGGAGAAAATCGCGCGCGGTGGAAAAGCCGTCGCTGTGCATTAGGTAGCTCGCAGATTTGACGAGGCTCAGGCCGGGGGCCTGTTTTTTGCAAAAGGCGAGGAACGCGCCGTTGCCAGTACCGTTCGAGAGGTCAGTCTTGAAATACCAGAGCGTCTGCCGCTGCCCGGCGGGCCCGGTGAAGTCAATCTGCGCGCTGCCGGCGTTGGTGCGCACGCTGCGGATGGTGCAGCCGGTGCGGGCGAGGAAGACGTAGAGGATGGGAAGCGTGCCGCCGACCTGTCCGCGGGTGAGATCCACGCGCATGTCTTTGGTGATGAAATAGTGGGTGCTCAGCATCGTCTCGAGCGCGCGGCGCAGGTTCTCGAGATCGGCGTCCAGCGCGGCGGATGGCATCTGCGTGAGCTCGGGGACCGTGCCCACGGGTTCGGTTCCGCAGAGGATGTAGTTCGCGGAGTTTGGGAAAAACGTCTGCGCGTAGAGAAAGTCCGGCCCGCTGAAGAAATAGAAAACGGACGCGGTACTGCGGCCGGCCTCCGGCAGATTCGCCGCGGCCCAAGCGCGCACTTTGGCGGTCTGGCGCAATTCCATGCGGTTCCAGGATTTGCCGAGGCTCTCCGCGTGCGCGGTCCAGCCGGGCTGGCTCTCGAGCGTGGCAAGTGCCGCGTCGCGCACGGGCAGACCGGCGAGAAACTTCGCCGCTTCATCCGGCGACTGCCCGGCGCGGCTGAGGGGAGCGAAGAGCATCAGGATAGCGAGCAGCGGGACGAGTTTCATGGTGCGATATTACTTTACGGAATCCGCGGACTGTTTCGGCGCGAGGAAAAAAAGAGCGAGTCCCAGCGCCATCGTCGCAAGGCCCCAACCCGACTCAACCGGATGCGAGCGCCAGATATGGACCAACATCCACGCACTGATCGCGAGAAAAACCAGGGGCGTCACCGGATAGCCCCACGTCCGGTAGGGCCGCGGCAGGGCGGGCTGTGTCCAGCGCAGGACGAGCACGCCGAGCACGGTCAGGAAGGAACACACTTGGAGGCTGAACTGCACATACGTCAGCACCCGCTCAAAGGTCGAGGTCAGCAGCAGCACGTTCACGATCGCAAACTGCCCGAGCATCGCCACCACCGGGATACCCTCCGCCGATTTCCGCGCCAGCCAGCGCAGCGGCGCGAGGTCTTCGCCCATGGCCATCGTCACCCGCGGTCCGATCCACATCATCGCGCTCACCGACGAAACCAGTCCGGCGCAAATCAGCCCCGCCATCACCTTTGTCCCCACGCTGCCGAAGAGGTGCGGCCCGGCAATGAGCGCGACCTCCATTTTCCCGGCCATCGCCGCCCGCGGGGTGCTGTGGAGAAAGGCCGCGTTCACCCCGAGATACAACATCATCACGAGCAACGTGCCCAGCCCGACCGAGATTGGGATGTCCCGTCCCGGGTTTCTCATCTCGCCTACGATGTAGGTCGAGGCATTCCAGCCCGAGTAGGCGTACATGACGTACACCAGACTGACCGCAAAAGGCGCACTGCGCACCAGCGCACCCTCACCCGGTCCCGGCAGAAACCCCACCGGTTGTGCCTCGGTGACCAGGCAGCCCGCGACGATGACCACGAGGACCAGCGCCACCTTGAGCAGCGTCGCGGCGTTCTGAAAGGCGCTCCCCAGCCGCAGATCGCGCAGCAAGAAAAGTGTCACCACCCAGACCACCCCGAGCGACAGCACCACCGGTTGCGCCTCCGGCACCAGCCCTTGGAAATACTGCCCGAAGGCCATCGCCGCCAGCGCCACCGGCGCGGCAAAGCCGACCGTCGCCGAGATCCATCCCGCCAAAAACCCGACCGCCGGATGATAGATCGTCCCCAGAAAATGATACTCTCCCCCCGACCTCGGCAGCGCTGCCCCCAGTTCGGCGTAGGACAGCGCCCCGCACAGCGCGCAGATCCCACCCAGCGCCCACAAGGCCATGATCGCAAACCCGCCCGGCAAGTCACTGACTTGGAAGCCCAGACTCGTGAAAATGCCCGTCCCGATCATGTTCGCCACGACGATGCAGGTCGCCGTCAGCAGCGTGATCGTTTTACCACCGGATGAAAGAGCTCCCGAATTCACCGGGCGAGATCGTAAAGAACCGTCGCGCGGAAGTAAAGTTTTGGGCTTTCGAAGATCAGTGTTTCCCTTTGGCCCTCTCTGCCAGCAGACTCCGCGGCCCGATGCTGAGCTATGACATCGCCATTGTCGGCGGGGGACCTGCCGGCTCCGCTTGCGCGGTGCTCTGCGCTCAAGCGGGGCTGCGCACGCTGGTCATTGAGCGAGCGGTTTTTCCCCGCGAGAAAGTTTGCGGCGACTGCCTCAACCCCGCGTGCTGGCCGATCCTCGATCAGCTCGGCGTGACCGAGCGCGTGCTCACCCAACCGCACTCCCGACTCCACGAAGTCGAATTCATCAGCCCGCGCGGGCGCGCGCTGCATTTTCCGCTGCCGTCTTCCTCCCGTGGTGAGATCGCGATCAAACGCAGCCTGCTCGACACCGTGCTCCTCGATCGCGCCCGGCAGTTGGGCGCGGAGGTGCGAGAAAACACCACGCTCACCGCGCTCGAGAGGGGTTGGAAAATCACCGCGTCCGGCGAAACGTGCACCGCCCGCCGGCTAATCGCCGCGGACGGACGGAACTCGACGGTCGCCCGGCTCCTCGGCCTGCTGCCCGCCGCAGAAAAGGACCGCGTCGGGCTGCAAACGCATTTGCCAGCGCCGGCCGGATTCGGCGACCGGGTGGCCATGCACTTTCTGCCGCTAGGCTACTGCGGCGTCGCCAGCGTCGGTGACGCGCAGCTCAATGTCTGCCTGGTATCCCGGCCGGCGCACTTGGCGGAGTTGAAGGCGTGGTCCGCGCGCCGGTTCTCAATCGCCGAGGATCACGCCTGGCGGACCATCACACCCCTCGCCCGCCGCGCCGTTCCCCCCGCCCACGAAAACCTGCTGCTCATCGGCGACGCCGCGCGCGTCGTCGAGCCGTTCACCGGCGAGGGCATCTATTACGCGCTCGCCTCCGGGGCACTCGCGGCGCGACATCTGATCACCGACGATCTTGCCTCCTACGTTTCAGCCCACGCCCGGCTGTATCGCGGTCGGCTGTGGATCAACGAACTCGCCAAAGCCGCCGTCCTTTTTCCTGCGCTGGCCAGCGCCGCGCTGGAAATCGCCCGCCACTTTCCCGGCCCACTGCGCTACCTGACAAGCCGGGTCGTCGGCCGGTCGGGCCAACCGCTCAACGCGCCATGGCCCACACTCGCGGCCCGAAGATAAGCAAACCGATGCCGAGCGCCGCGAGCGCCGCGCAGAGCACTGCACCGGCGGCCACATCCTTGGCCCGTTCCGCGAGTGGATGTCGCTCCGGTGAGATCAGATCGACCACGGCTTCGACGGCCGTATTCAAGCCCTCCGCCACCCACACGAGTCCGATCGCGCCGATGATCGCCAGCCATTCTCCTCGGGAAATGTCGAACCAGAATCCCGCGGCCACGGCGAGGATCGTCGCAGCCGCGTGAATGCGCGCATTGGCCTGCGTCCGCAGCAGAGTGCCGATGCCGCGAAAGGCGTACCCGAAACTTCGCCCCAAACGTCCGCGCAACTTCGGCGGTGCGGACGGGTGTTCGCTCACGGCGCGAAGGCTATTTGGTTTCCGGAAAAAACTTCGGCGCTGCGCCGGGCTTGGTCTCCGCCTCGGCCTTGGCGGCTGCGGGGTTCGCCACTTCCGCGGCGTGCCCTGCGGGCCTGGCTTCATGCACCGTTTCGCCTGTCGCTCCCGCGTGATGCTCCCCGGCTCCATGTGCCGGCGGCAACTCGGAGGCGGGGTGTTTTTCACACGCCGTGGCGAAGACGGCGAAGATGCAGACGGAGGCGATGGAAAACCATTTCATAAGAGCGCCGGAGGCTAGCCACCGCGGTGCGCGAGGCGAGCGAAAATGTGCCGGCCGTCACTTCCCGCGATAGCTGCACCGCGCGGTGGGGGTCTCGTGAATGACGATCTCGGCGAGGCCGGGGCATTCCGGCGCGAGCTTCTGCCAAAACCAGGCGGCCATGATTTCGATGGTCGGGTTTTCGAGCCCGGCAATTTCGTTGAGATAGGAATGATCGAGCAACTCGACGAGAGGCCGCATCGCCCGACCGATGACCGCATGATCGTAAAACCAGCCCGTCGCCGGATCGACCTCGCCCTCCACGCTGACCTCCACCTTAAAGCTGTGACCGTGCATCTGCCGGCACTTGTGACCCTCGGGCGCGGACGGCAGCGTTTGCGCGGCTTCGAAGGTGAAATCTTTGGTCAGGCGGACTTGCATCAGCGGATTTGAACCACGCCGGCGCGAAGACATGAAGAAAACTTTGCGTCCTGCATGCTCCGCGCCTTCATGACTTCGCGGTTAAACGCCCTTCTGCTTCGGATCCCAAATGAATTTGTGCATCTGGAGTTGGAAGCGCACCGGAAGCTTGTCGGCGACAAGCCACTCGACGATATCGCGCGGTTCGATGCGGCCGAAGATCGGCGAGAAAAGCACGCCGCCACTGCGCGTGGCGAGGTCGTGGGTGCGGACTTGCTCGCGCGACCATTCGTAATCTTCGCGGGAGCCGACGACGAATTTCACCTCATCGCGTTTTTCCAGGTGCGCAATGTTCGACCACAAATTGCGCGCACACTCGCCGCTGCCGGGCGTTTTTAAATCCATGATGCGATGCACCCGCGGGTCGATGACCGAGATATCGTGTGCGCCGCTGGTCTCGATGAGCACGGTCTTGCCGGCATCGCAAAGCGCGGTCATCAGCGGGTGGACGTTCTTTTGCAAAAGCGGCTCGCCACCGGTGATCTCGATGAGCGGGCAGTCAAAGGCCAGCACCTCGGCGAGCACGTCGCCGACCTCGCGCTTTTTCCCCTCGTAAAACGCGTACTCCGTATCGCAGTAGGTGCAGCGCAGATCGCAGGCGGTGAGGCGCACGAAAACGCAACGCCAGCCCGCCCACGAACTCTCGCCCTGCACGGACTCGTAGATTTCGTGGATCTTCAGCGTAGGCGCTGTGGCGGTAGCGATGGACATTTTTGGAACGGAATAACCGGGATTCTCGAGATGAATGAAGGGCGAGCTTCGCGCATTTCTCCAGAAAATCCTGTTCATCCTGCCGCCCCCGCCGAGAAACTGCGCGCTCTCTTTATGCCCAACCGGATCGACCAGAAATTCGCCGACCTCCGCGCCGCGGGGAAAAAGGCGCTCATCGCCTATATCTCCGCGGGCGATCCGAATCTCGACGCCACTCGCGAACTGGCCTGGGCTTTTGAGAAAGCGGGCGTGGACATTCTCGAACTCGGCGTGCCGTTTTCCGATCCGCTGGCCGATGGCGTGGTCAATCAACTCGCCGCCACGCGGGCGCTGGAGGCCGGGACGACGGTGCGCGGGGTGCTGGAATGTGTGCGGGCGATCCGGGCGCAGTCGGAGCTGCCGATCGTCCTCTACACCTACATGAACCCGATTTACCGCTTCGGCTTCGAGGCGTTTCATCGCGCCGCGGAGGATGCGGGTGTGGACGGGCTGCTGATTCTCGATCTGCCCCCGGACGAGGACGCCCAGAACGCCGAGTTCTCGGAGCACACGGGCTTGAAACGCATCCGGCTCATCGCGCCGACCACGCCGCCCGCGCGCATCGCGCAGCTCACGGCGGGAGCGAGCGGGTTTGTCTATTACGTGTCGCGCGAAGGCGTGACCGGCGAGCAGGCGGAGGTCGCTGATTCGCTGCCGGAGCGGGTCGCGGCCATTCGGGCGACCACCGCGCTGCCGATCGCCGTCGGTTTCGGCATCTCCACGCCGGAGCATGTGCGGCAGGTGGCGCAGCACGCGGACGCGGTCGTGGTCGGGAGCGCGATTGTGAAACAGATCGGCGAGTTTGGCCAGGACGCCGGGCTGGTCGCGAAGCTCAGCGCCTTTGTCCGCCCGCTGGCGGAAGCGGCAAAGACGGCCTGAATGGCGGTTCGGCAAAAGGCTCTCTCCTCTCCATCTTCAGATTTTGGAACTTACGTCGGCCCGGGCCGTTTCTTCGGCCCTGAAGCGTGCGCTGGCGCTAGCGGGGGGAGACCGGGTACTTCTGGCTGATGCACATCACATCGCTGCTCCTCGCCCTTACGCTTATCCTCCGCCCCGTCGCGGAAGCTGCGTGGTCTTTCGCGCCGCCCGAGCCGCTGCCGGCTCCCGAGGGGCTCCAATTTGTCCGGCTGCAGGCCAGCAAAGGCGCGGCGAACGCCGTGCTACATGTCGTTCGCTTTTCCGGGAAGACCCACACTTTCGCCGTCATGGATAATCCCGACGGGGACTTCACCACGGCAAGCGCCGCCGGGAAACGCGGGGCGCTCGCGGCGGTCAATGGCGGCTACTTCCACCCGGATCGCACCCCGCTCGGGCTCGTCGTCCGGCAGGGCGTGCAGATTCATCCGCTGGAAAAAGCACGGCTGCTGAGCGGGCTGGTGGTGGTGACGCCGGGCGGGGTGGCGCTGCGGCGCACGGCGGAGTTCAAGCCCGTGCCCGCGGTGCGCGAAGCTTTGCAGGCAGGGCCGTTTCTGGTCGATGGCGGCCGCGCGGTGGCCGGTCTCGACAACACCCGCAGCGCCGCACGAACCGTCGTCTTCACGGACGGCGCGGGGCGCGCCGGCGTGCTCATTGGCAAAAGTGTGACCCTCGCTCAAATGGCCGCGCTGCTGGCCACGCCGGGCGTGCTGCCGGCGGGGAGAATCACCCGCGCGCTGAATCTCGACGGCGGCAGTTCGACCGCGCTGTGGGTGCGCGGCGAGCCGCCGTTTTACGCGCGCGAATGGAAAGGCGTGAGGAACTATCTGGCGATCGTGCCGCGCTAGCGGCAGCGGCGTCCGCGCGGAGGATGGAAGTCGGAGAACCGACCCGTCTTTCGCACTGTGCGCGGCAAGTCAGGGTGCTACATACCGCGACTGCCATGTGCTCGCTGCCTGCTGCTCTGCTTGCGTTTTTCCTCCTCGCCAGTTCCGCCGCGGCGCATCCGCTTTTGCAGGACGCGATGTGGGTGCAATTCGAGCCGAAGCGGGTGCGGGTGGCGGTGAATGTATCGCTCAAGGAAATTCAGATCGCGCAGGGTTTGAGTGCGGACGATTCCGCCGGGCTCGACGCGGCGGCGGAGAAGCACGGGGCCTATGTCGCGGGGCATCTCGATTTGAAGGCGGGCGGGCAGCCGCTCACCGGGCAGGTGACGAAGCGGACGCCGCCGCCGGAAGCCAGCACGCCGGAGAAAACCTTTTACCAATACGAACTCGCCTACCCGCTGACTGGCCCGCCGCCGACACAGATCACCTTTTTCCAGGAGATGCTGCGCGAGTTTCCCTACGCCATCGGCACCCCGTGGGAGGTGAGCTACGTGGTACGGATGAAGCGCTCCGACTCGAGCGAAGTGACCACCGGACTGCTTCGCGCGCAGCAGCCCACGGCTTTCCCGAGCGGCTGGGAAACACCGCCCGCCCAGACCTCAACGGTGGAAAAAAGGGGCGGATGGCGGACCTTCCGCGACTACCTCGTGCAAGGCGTGATGCACATCCTCACGGGCTACGACCATCTGCTTTTCGTCAGCGCGCTGGTCCTGGCGACGCTGAGCTTTTGGGAGATGGTGAAGGTGATCGCGGCCTTCACCCTGGCCCATACGCTCACGCCCACGCTGGCGGTGTTCATGGCGGCGTTTCGGCTGCCGGCGTGGGTCGTGGAGCCGGTGATCGCGGCAAGCATCGTTTTCGTGGCGGTGGAAAATATCGTCTGGCCGGGGCGGGCGCAGGCCCGGCTGCGGCTCGGGGTGGCGTTTGGCTTTGGATTGATCCACGGCCTCGGTTTCGCCGGGGGGCTCCTGGAGGCGATGGCCGGGCTGCCCGCGCGCGGCACATGGATCGCTCTCACGGGCTTCAGCACCGGCGTGGAACTCGGTCATCTCACCGTGGTGCTGCCGCTATTCGGCCTGCTCGCGCTGGGGCGCAACACGCGACGCGAGGGCTTCGCGCGGCCCGTGGTCCGCTACGGCTCGGCGCTCATCTCGGTCGCGGGGGCTTACTATCTCTTCGTCAGCGTTCACCAGCAGTTTCTCACGCACTGACCGACCGCGGCGCGGGCTGACTACGCGGCCGGGCTTGGGACAGGCATTTCCAGCACCTTGCGGAGGGCGCGGAGGAGCTTGTCGGCGGTGTAGGGTTTTTCGAGGAGCACTTTCACGCCGAGGCCTCTGAGCACGGCCATGTTTTCCTTTTGAAAATGGCCGCTCGAGACGATGACGCGCGCCGCGGGGTCGATCTTCCGGAGCGCGCGGACGAGGGCGATGCCGTCCATCTGGCCCATGGAGAGATCGGTGAGAACGACGGCAATTTCGTCTCTGCGCTGGAAGTAAAGCGCGAGGGCATCCGTGCCGTCTTCGGCGGTGTAGGCGCGGTAGCCATGGGCGGCGAGCGTGCCGACGAGGGCCTCGCGGATCGGGGCCTCGTCATCGACGACGAGGATCAGTTCGCCGGTGCCGTCGGCGACCGCAGCCTCGTCTTCCTTTTTCGCCACCTCGGCGTCGCGTGAGGCGGGGAGGAAGACGGAGAAGGTGGTGCCCACGCCGATTTCGCTCTGCACGGTCAGAACGCCGCCATGGCTTTTGACGATGCCGATGACGGTGGCGAGACCGAGACCGGTGCCCTTGCCTATTTCTTTGGTCGTGAAAAAGGGATCGAAAATCTTGTCCATCGTCTCCGGCGACATGCCGCTGCCGGTGTCCGAAACGCGCAGGGCCACATGCCAGCCGAGTTTCGCGCCGGGGTTCATGCCGGCGAAGTGCTGGTCGATGTCAAGATTCTCGGCGACGACGGTCAGCGTGCCGCCATTCGGCATGGCGTCGCGGGCGTTGACGCAGAGATTGAGAAGCACCTGGTGGAGCTGTGTGGCGTCGCCGAGGACCGTCCAGAGCTCGGTCGGGAGGTTAGTCTGGATATCCACGTTTCGCGGAAAGGTCTGCGCCATGATCTTCGCCAGTTCGCTGACCAGATGCTTCGGCTGGAGCAGGGCGCGGTCGCCTTCCGCGCCGCGCGCAAAGGTCAGCACCTGCTTGACGATCCCCGCCCCGCGCTCGGCGCTGCCCTCGATGATGCTGAGCATTTTCTCGTCGCCGGGACTGCTGAGATCGCGCCGGAGGATGTTCACGGCCATGAGGATCGGCGAGAGGATGTTGTTCAAATCATGCGCGATGCCGCTGGCCAGCGTGCCGATGCTCTCGAGCCGCTGCGCGCGCAGAAACTGGGACTCGAGCTTCTTCGCCTCGGTGACATCGGTGTCGATGACGAGCACGGACTGCGGCGCACCGGCTTCGTCGCGCACGAGCGTCCAGCGACTGTTGACGACGACTTCGCGACCTTCCTTACTTTTATGCGTGAGCTGCCCGCTCCATACCCCGCGACGCAGGAGATCGACCTCCGCCTCCATGACCTGGAGCTTTTCGCAGACAAAGAGATCGAGCGTTTTCGCCCCCACCGCCTCGTCCGCCGTCCACCCGTAGAGCCTTGCGGCGCCTTGATTCCAGAAGAGGAGCCGCTGGTCGAGGTCGCGCACGATGATGGCATCGGAGGCGAGGTTCAGCAGCCGCGCCTGCTCGCGGTTGCGTTCCTCAGCGTGCCGCTGTGCAGTACGGTCGATGGTCAGCACGAGCACTGCTTCGCGGCCGTCGAAGACGATCTCATGCCAGGTGCTCTCGACGTTCAGGACCGCGTCGCCTTTCGCGCGATGCCGCCAGGCGGCGCTCACTCCACCAGTCCCGCTCTGGCCGCCCGCCGCGGCTCCCGGCGGCGGCTCTTCGGGCTCGGCGATTTGGTCCATGGTCATGGCGAGGAACTCCTCCCGCGCGTAGCCGTACTTGCGGATCGCCGCCTCGTTCACCACGAGAAAGGCGAGCGATTTGGCATCGACGACCCACATCGGCAACGGATGCCCGTGGAAAAGCAATTGAAAGCTGGCCTCGCGCTCCAGAGCGGGAGCGGACGGCTTTTCAGAATGGGGGGGCATCGGACGAGGACACGGTATTTCGCTGCGCAATCCTTACCGGCCTGGTGGTTTCGCGGAAAGCTTTATTCAGCCGCTGCGGAGCCACCCGGCGGGCGCGGACGGGCCGGGAAAAATATCTTGGAGAAGCACCGGGCACTTCCTATTTTCAACAACCCATGACTCCCGAAATCCAAAAAGCCGTCGAAGCGGGCAAACTCTCCAGCGCCGCTGGCCAAGCCCTCGAAAAACTCCAACCCGGCACCTTCGTCGTGCATAAGAGCTGGGGGTTCGGGCAGGTCGATACGGTGAATTTCCTGGTCAGCCAGATGACCATCCATTTCAGGACGAAAAAGGATCATCCAATGCAGCTCCAGTATGCCGCCGAATCGCTCCTGGCCATCGACCCGGACCACATCCTCGCCCAGATCGCCGCCGATCCTGCGGCGGTGAAAGTGCAGGCCAGGAACGATCCCACGCAGCTCATGCGGGCGGTGCTGACCAGTTTCGGCGGCAAGGCCACGCAGGACCAGATCACGCAGACTTTTGTGCCGGCGATCTTCACTGAGGGCGAATTTAAAAAATGGTGGGAGGCGACAAAAAAGGCCTTGAAAAAGGACGGGCACTTCGCCGTGCCGGCGAAAAAGACCGGGCCTTATGAACTGCGCGGCGCGCCCATCTCGCATGCCGAGCAATTCCTCTCGGCCTTCACCAATGCGCGCCAGCTCAAGGAACAACTCACCGCGCTCGATCAGATCCTGAAAAACCTCGGCGAATTCACCGACGCCGCCGCGCAGCTCGCGCCAGCGCTCGCCACGGCGGACAGCCAGGCGCGCAAAAACCAGCGCCTGAACACCGCGCAGGCGCTCGAACTTCTCATCACTCGCGACGAGATCGCCGAGAAAACGGGCCTCGCCCGGAACGCCGAAGCCCTCGGCGTCGATCAGGTTCTGCGCGACGAAAAGCGCCGGCTCGTCACCCTCATCGCCGGCCTGCCCGCCGCGAAACACAAGCGGGTGCTTGCGGAAATCCCCGCTGCTTTTGGCGAAGAATGGCCCGCCATCGCGCTCGACCTTGCCACCCGCGGCAGCACGCGCATCGTCACCGAGGCCGCCCGCTTGCTCGAAGAGAAAGGTCATGTCGAGACGCTGCTCAAAGGCATCGATCGCGAAATCCGCGACCACTCGATCACCTCGGAAACCCTGATCTGGCTGTGCAAAGAGCGCGATGGCGCATTTGCCGACCTCGTCAACCCGCGCCTTCTCAGCTCCATCATCAGCGCGCTTGAGCGCGATCAGTTTGATGAAACCAAGCGCGACCGCCGCCTGCACGATCTGCTGCTCAACGACAAGGAACTCCTCAACGATCTCATTGCCTCCGCCACCCATGAGGACATGCGCAACATCATGCAAAAGCTCATGCGCACCCCGGTCTTCGAGGAGCTGAACAAACGCTCCCTGCTCGGCCGCATCATCCGCCTTTTCCCCGAAATGCAGGCGCTCGTCTCCGGCGACAGCGACGCGAAGCAGGAGACTCTCGTCGTCTCCTGGGAAAGCCTCGAAAAAAAGAAGGCCGACTTCGACGAAATCGTGAACAAAACCATCCCCGAGAACGTGAAGGAGATCAGCGTCGCCCGCAGCTATGGCGACCTGCGCGAGAACTTCGAGTTTAAGGCGGCGAAGGAAATGCAGCGCGTCCTCGGCCGCCGCCGCAGCGAAATGGAGCGCGACCTCTCACTCGCCCGCGGCACCGACTTTGCCAACCCCGACACCACCCTTGTCTCCATCGGCACCATCGTCTCCCTGCGCGATGTCGCCGACAGCCGCGTCGAAAGTTTTACCATCCTCGGGGCTTGGGACGGCGTTCCCGAAAAGGGCCTCATCAGCTACCAATCCGCCCTCGCCCAGGCGCTGCTCGGGCACAAGCCCGGCGAGCAAATCAGCGTCCCCACCGAGCACGGCGAACGAACCATCGAGATCGTGAAGATCGAAGCCTACCGCAAAGTCTGAGCCGGCGCTGCCGGACTACGGCGTGCCGTTCGTTTTGGCCAGCAGGTCGAAACAGCGCGACACCGATGGGAATTGCGCTTGCCAAGCAACGCGTGGACCTCTATCTCACGCGCGGTTTTCACCACCGCCCGCAACGCTCCCCGCGCGCCGTCAGCGCTTCCTAAAAACCCAAATCCTACTTTCTTAAATTCCATGGCTATTACCGAAATTGTCTCCGTCCACGCCCGCCAAGTCATTGATTCGCGCGGAAATCCGACCGTCGAAGCCGAGGTCACGCTCATCGGCGGCGCGGTCGGGAGCGCCATCGTGCCGAGCGGCGCGAGCACAGGCGAGCACGAGGCGTGGGAGCTGCGCGACAGCGTCAAAGACCGCTATCTCGGCAAGGGCGTGACCAAGGCCGTGGCGAACGTCAACAAGTCCATCGCCAAAATCATCGAAGGCCAGGACGCGCTCGACCAGGTCGGTATCGACAAGGCGATGATCGCCCTCGATGGCACGAAGAACAAAGCCAAGCTCGGCGCGAACGCCATCCTCGCCGTCTCCCTCGCCACAGCCAAAGCCGCTGCCAGCCAGCTCGGGCAGCCGCTTTACAAATATCTCGGCGGACCGAACGCCAAGGTGCTCCCCGTGCCGATGATGAACATCGTCAATGGCGGCGCGCACTCGGACGCGCCGGTGGATTTTCAGGAGTTCATGATCGTGCCGAAAGGCGTGCCGTCTTTCAGCGAGGCGATCCGCGCCGGGTGCGAGATTTTCCACGCGCTGAAAGGCGTGCTCAAGGGCCGCAGCCTCTCGACGGCGGTGGGCGATGAAGGCGGCTTTGCGCCGAACTTTGAGAGCGCCGAGGACGCGCTCGAATCCATTGCCGCGGCGGTGAAAAAGGCCGGCTACAAATTCGGCAAGGACATCTTCATCGCGCTCGATGTGGCCTCCAGCGAGTTTTATGACAAGACGAAAAACCAGTACGTCTTCAAAAAATCCGACGGCTCGAAGCGCAGCGCCGAGGAACTCGTGGCCTACTATGTGGACTTGCAGAAGAAGTTCCCGATCATCTCGATTGAGGACGGTTGCGCCGAAAACGACTGGGCGGGCTGGAAGAAACTCACCGAAGCGATGGGCTCGAACACACAGCTCGTCGGCGACGATCTTTTCGTCACGAACGTGGCGTTCCTCCGCAAGGGCATCGACACCGGCACTGCCAATTCGATCCTGGTGAAAGTGAACCAAATCGGCTCGCTGACCGAGACGCTCGACGCCATCGAACTCGCCAAGGAAAACAAATACACGGCGGTCATCTCGCACCGCTCCGGCGAGAGCGAGGACACCACCATCGCCGACATTGCCGTGGCCACGAACGCCGGCCAAATCAAGACCGGCTCGCTAAGCCGCACAGACCGCGTGGCCAAGTACAACCAGCTTTTGCGGATAGAGGAGGAACTTGGTGACAATGCCGTTTACGGCGGTAAGATGCGTTAAGTGAGCGCGGCGCACAGCCACTTCCAAACCTCCACCCCGAGCGCGGGAATCTGGCATTCCCTCAACCGGCTGCTCATCGCGCTCATCCTTCTCGCCTGCGCCGCGCTCGTCGCCTACCGGTTCAATCCAGAACTCTCCAAGCGACGCGACCAGCAGGCCCGCCTTGAGCAGCTCAATGCCGCCGTCGAGAGTGAGCGCCAACTGCTCGCGAAGAACCTGCGCGAAGAGGAGTTTCTCAAGTACGATCCTGAATTCCTCGGCATCATCGCCCGCGACCGGCTCGACCTGATGAGGGAAGGCGAGATCATCTACCGCCTCGACCTGCCACGCGTGGACAAGTCGAAGATGCGGATGAATCGCTGAGCGCATTTGAGGTCAGGCCTCTGGTCAGAGCGAATGGGCTGCGCCTTTTGATTACTGCCTTTGTCCTCACCGACGGCGCTCTATCGCTCTATCCCATAAAATTTCCAACAAATCGCCTTCCCATGTCCTTCGATCCACAAACTATTCAGACCGACGAACTCAAAGCCCGCGTAGGCGAACTGCGGAGGTATCTTTGACTTCGCCAAACTGCAAACCCGCCTGTCTGAACTCGAAGGCCAGATGGCCGAGCCCGATTTCTGGGCGAATAAGGAACGCGCGCAAAAGAACGTGGAGGAAGTCTCCACCCTGCGCGGCAAGATCACTCCTCTCCTAGCCCTCGAACAGCAGATCGACGACCTGCCTGTTCTCATCGAACTCGCCCTCGAGGCGAAAGACACCGACAGCGCAGCCGAGGTGGAAAAGGAGCACGCACTCGTCTTGCGCGGGCTCTCGGATTTCGAGCTGAAAATGCTCCTCGCCGGCCCGAACGACCGCTGCAACGCCTTCCTCACGATCAACTCCGGCGCCGGGGGCACCGAGAGTTGCGATTGGGCCGACATGCTCCGGCGCATGTACCAGCGCTGGATGGAGCGCCACGACTTCAAAAGCCAGATCGTGGATATCCAACTCGGCGACGAAGCCGGCATCAAATCTTGCACCCTCCAAGTCACCGGCGAATACGCCTTCGGCTACCTCGCCACCGAACGCGGCGTCCATCGCCTCGTCCGCATCTCGCCTTTCGACTCAAACAAGCGCCGCCACACCTCCTTCGCCGGTGTCGATGTCGTCCCCGAGCTCCCAGAAAGCGCCCCCATCGAAATCAACGAAGCCGACATCGAGGTCGATACCTACCGCAGCGGTGGCAAAGGTGGGCAGAACGTCAACAAGGTCGAGACCGCCGTCCGCATCCGCCACCTCCCCAGCGGCCTTGTCGCCGCCTGTCAGAACGAGCGCAGCCAGCAGAAAAACAAAGTCACCGCCATGCGCATGCTCCAGGCGAAGCTCCAGCAGATCGAAACCGACAAAGCCGCCGCCGACATCTCCGCCGCCTACGGCGAGAAAAGCGACGTCGCTTTTGGCAGCCAGATCCGCAGCTATGTCTTCCAGCCTTACCAAAAAATCATCGACCTCCGCACCGGCGTCGAGACCAGCAACATCGACGCGATGATGGACGGCGACATCGACGCCTTCATCCACGGCAAACTCCGCGGTCGTAAGCGCGAGAAAGGCGCGGGTGACGAGGAGTAGCAGGCGAAATGCTTCGAGCGCTGCCGCTCACCGTTTTTTTCTCTCGCAACCATGCTGAAGCTCGGTCGCGAGGGAGATGATGCAATCGAGGCGATACGTGAGGAGGCACTCTTCCGACTGCCTCGGAACGCACTCGCCCGATTTACGCAAGCGTCCAGCCTTTGCGGTATTCGCGCCCGAGGAAACGCTCGGCGTCCGGCGCGTTTGGAATGCGCATTCGCTGCGCATCCCACTCGATCTTCTTCCCGGAACGAAAGGCGACATTGCCAAGATGATTCGCCTCCGTCAGCGGGCCGCTGTAGCCGAAGTGGCATGTCGTCGGTACGCCTGCCTTGCAGGCGTGCAGCCATTCCTTGTGATGCCCGATCGAATCCGGAATCGTCTTTGGCGGGCGTTCAAAAGCCTCGAACTGTTTTTCCGGCAGCAGCACGCACTTTTCGTAATCGGCCAGCAGCATCCCTTTGTCGCCGACGAACAGCACCCCACTCGGCCATTGCGGGATCAGCTTTTCCGTCCATTGCGGCGGCTTCGGCGCGCCTTGATACCACGTCATTTTCACCGGCGGCATCGGGCCGCGCGGGCCGTATTCGTAGGTCGCGCTCATCGAGGCAGGCGCGATCTCCAGGTGTGGCGGCGGACCGCTCGCCTCGATGGTCAGCGGTGCGTCAAGGTTGAGCGCCCAAAATGGCAGATCGTTCCAGTGCGAGCCGAGATCGCTCATCGTGCCGTTGCCGAAATCCCACCAGCGATACCACTTCGGTCCGGGAAAATAGACGCTGTGAAACGGGCGCATCGGCGCCGGTCCGATCCACAAGTCCCAGTCGAGTTCCGGCGGCACCGTCATCTCCTCCGTGGGCCGCTCCTGCGTGCTCGCCACGTCCTTGTTGGCGATCGCGTCCTCGGGTGACTGCCAGCCCCATGTGCGGCCCACCCATACATGCGCCTCGCGCACCGGCCCGATCGCCCCGCTTCGCACGAGCTCGACCACGCGCCGGTAGTTGGCGGTCGCGTGAATCTGCGTCCCCATCTGCGTCGCGACACCCGCTGCTTTCGCCGCTTCCGTGATGATTCGGGCCTCGCGCACATCGCGCGTCAGCGGCTTTTCGCAATACACATGTTTCTTACGCTTCAACGCCGGCAGCGTCGCGAAGGCGTGTGTGTGCTCCGTGGTGCTCACCACCACCGCATCGAACTCTGAATCCTTCAACCCGTCGTACATCGCGCGAAAATCACGGAACATTTTCGCCCCGGGAAACTTGCTCGCCGCCGCGTTGAGATTGCGTTCGTTCACATCGCACAACGCCACGATGTTCTCGCCTGCCATCTCTCCCATATTGCCGGCCCCGCGTCCGCCCGCCCCGATGATCGCGATGTTCAACCGGCTGCCCGGAGCCTGACAGCGCAGGATCGCCGGAAAACCGAGCACCGCTACTGCGGCAGCCCCTGTCCTGATGAATTCGCGGCGGGTTAAGTGCGGGGGAAGGATGTGGGGGGTCATGCAGCGCAGTGTCGCGCCGCCCCGCCATCGCCTGCAAGCTCGCGCCATGCCAAAGTTCACCCCCATTCGCCCCCTCTCAGGCCAACCGCGCCATCCTCACCCGTCATCACTGACCACGACTTCCCCACACCCTTTCGGAAGAGCCAAAACCCATCGGGTGTGATTGAAGTTGGTGCAGAGAAGCGGCGGCGGGATGTTATAATTACTATAATTTGTACTTTTTGGGGGATGTGTTTAGCTTTCCCTGCCATGAACAACCGACCTGGCAGAACCGACCCACGCACCCGTGAAGCACGCCTGGTGGAGACGCTGCGGGAGCGACCCGAACTGCTGGAACATTTTCGAGGCGATTCTGGCGCTGACCGACTCGCAGGAGGGAGAGTTGCGCTGCGCCGACGAGATCGAGGAACTCCTGGTGGAGGAAGTGCGCCGGCTCGGCAGCCGTGCGATGCACCAGTGGGCGCAGGGGGCCGAAGAGCGAGCGGCGCGCGAGCTCAGAAAGGAGCATCCGCGAGCGGGGCTGCGAAAAAAAAGCCCTGAGCTGGTGGTGCGTCTTTGGAGCGGTGAGCGTTTCGGAGAGAAATCTGGCGGACTTCCGGCAAAGCTATTTGCGGCCGTTCCCGGCGGCGGGCGGGGTGAGTGCGCGCGGCAAGTCGCGCCGGCTCCAGCGAGCGCTCTGCGATTTTGGGGCGAAAGACTCTTTCGCGCAGGGCCACCGGCGGCTGCGAGAGCACTACGGCTTCGAACTCAATGCCTCGGCCGTGCGCGAGGCAACTCTCCGGCATGCCGGGCGAGTCTCCCAGGAGCTGGAGCGACACTACAGCGGAACCTTCCGAACGCTTCCGCGCGAAGGCCCCGCGCAGGGGGTCGCGGGGACAGACGGGAGCTTCGTGTCGGTTCGGGGCGGCGCAAGGGGCCGCGCCCCCGCGAGTGGAAGGAGATCCGCCTGGGCGCGGCCCGCGCGCAGGGCGCCGCCGACGCCTGCTACGCCGCCGGGTTCCACTCGGTGGCGGAGACCGGGCGACGCTGGCGCGCGACGCTGGCTGGGCGCTGGAAAGCCGCATCCATGTCGTCGCCGATGGGGCCGAGCGGATCGCTCTCCAGAGCCGCGAAGTCTTTGGCGACCTGGCCGACCTGCTGGTGGACTTCTACCATGTCAGCGAATACCTCGCCGCCGACGCCGAAGTGTGCCGACCGAAGTCGCCGCGGAGCTGGCTCCATACCCAGCAGAAGCGCCTGCGGCGCGGAGCGCCCCTGCGGGTGATCGAGGCGATGGAGCCCTTCGCCGAACCCCAGAGCGATGCCGACGCCGATCCACCAGTCCGCGCCGCCATCCGCTACCTGCGCAACCGACTCCAATGTCTCGATTATCCCAAAGCGCTCTCCCGTGACCTGCCGATCGGCAGCGGCCTCATCGAAAGCGGCCACAAGCACGTCCTCCAAGCCCGGCACAAAAAAGCTGTCTGCGCGTGGCTGCCCGCCCACGCAGACGCCATGGCCCAACTCCGCGTTCTCAGAGCCAACTAACAGTGGGACGACTACTGGATCGCCCAGCGCGCCGCCTGAACTCTTGCACCAACTTCAATCACACCCAAACCCATCAGCTATTGGCGCAATGTATCCACCTTCCCGCTCGGCCAAAGTCCGACAGTCTCCGTATTTTCTGGCAGTTCCGCAATTGAATCCGGCGACGATTTTCTCGCCTCACCGACAGATCAACGCGGTTACCTGCAAGCGGCGCTGAGTGATCGAGGCTCCCTTGGAATCCGATGGCATTCCATTCCGCATCATCAGCATCGCCCGCAACGGCGCCGATATCGAGATCACCTGGAGACCGTCGCCAGAAGGAGATTTCGGCTCGAACGCAAGCTCGCTATCAGAGCAGCCTTGAGAAAGCATCGCTGGGGTCGATGATTCAGTCCGGGGCGAAACCGGACCGGCTCTGATCCCCGATACCGGCACCGTCAATCTCGGCAGAGCGTTCTATCGGGTGCGGCTGCTGCCCTAGCTCTACCACCGGGCCTGGCATTAATTGAGATAACAGACAGGATTGCGCGAACGGCGTACATTGTGTGTTCCTGACCTTATCGACACAGGCGATTCGTCAAGAAGCCAATCGCTTTTGTTAGCCGCAATCGTGCCGACTGCATGGCCGACTGGGCGCTGTGCCGGGTTGGGATTACTGCCTTGCACGGGAGTGAATGCGCTGCCGTTGAGCCGCTAGAGCATATTAAATAATAGTGTAGCCGTTTCTGATCGATCGGATTAGGATCGGGTGATGAAGACACTCTCACTGGATCTGCGGGAACGGATACTGGCTTCGTATGACGGCGGGGATGGAACCCGCGCGGAG
Organism: Chthoniobacterales bacterium; assembly: GCA_038318725.1. GTDB lineage: Bacteria > Verrucomicrobiota > Verrucomicrobiia > Chthoniobacterales > Chthoniobacteraceae > Chthoniobacter. The sequence goes on along the minus strand of JBBQCM010000125.1, from coordinate 9 downwards.
ATCGCCCAT
>JBBQCM010000124.1:0-19393 GCA_038318725.1 Chthoniobacterales bacterium | reverse complement strand
GACCATCGACAGCCTCAAACGACATCTTTTCGGCCATCGCCGCGCTATACTCGGCGCGTAGATGTCCATAAGTTTTGGCCACCAGAATTCCGCCGTCCGAATGCCCGAGCCATTCGGAGATGACTTTGAAATTGATCCCGTTCTCGATGGCGTTGGAGGCGAAAAAATGACGCAAGGAATGCACGGAGAACTGCTTCAGTCCGGCACGTTTGCACGCCAGTTTCATCGCGCCACGAGGGGAGGCGATTTCGAAAATGCGGCGGCTCACATCATCCGAGCCATGCTCTGCAATCAATCGCATCAGGAGATTACGCAGGTTCGGGAAAAGCGGGATGACACGTTCTTCGTGATTTTTCGTTGCGATCTCACCCCCGGTGATCAGCACGCTCCCAATTCCAATGTTCACGTCCTCGAACCGCACCTCACGAGCCTCGCCAACGCGCATTCCGCTGTAGGCAAGAAATTCCACCATCGCCGCCGATCCAGACGCAACGGCCAAGGGAGCCCCACGGAGCGCTTTTGCCAATGCCCTAAACTCCGCGTGGTTCGGGAGTTCGATGATCGATTTCGGCTGTTTGCGGCGTTTGAGTTTTTCGGCGGCATTCCCCAGCACGATCCCGCGATCCACGGCATAACGGAGAATGAGTTTCAACGTCTCAAGCTCGATGTTGTGACTTCGCGCAGAAATCATCGCTCCGCGCTTCCGCTTCCACGCGTCGATTTCGGCGAAGCCGATCGACTTCACCGCCATCCCGCGAAAAAACGGCGTCAGCCCGACGACGGCGACACGTCGACGATCATGGGACTTCGGCTTGAGGCCGGATTTGACTGAGGCCATCCATTCAACAGCCAGTTCTTCGAAGCAAATATTCCGGTTTTCGTCACCCTCCAGCCGCTCTGCTTTAGCCCGAAATTCCACCAACCGGCGTTTGGCAATCGCCAAATCGGTAGTTTTGAGTGAGCGTCTGATCTGCTTGCCGTTGACCTTGACGAGTCCGTAGTAGATTCTATTTCCGTTCCTGTAGAGGCATTCGGCGACCTTTTTGAATTCCTGAGACTTTTTTGGCATCTGACTCATTCCAAAGAGTAGCGGGTTACTTAATCGGGTTACAAACCAAAAAACACTGATCCAAAAATTAGTCGTAAGTACCTCAACAGAAGCAACATGGAGGGGTGGCAGAGTGGTCTAATGCGCCGGTCTTGAAAACCGGAGAGCCGCAAGGCTCCGTGGGTTCGAATCCCACCCCCTCCGCCAGCAGTGGAGTGAATGAATGGATGGTGGAATGAGTTGCTGTGCATTAACGCTTTCGCCTCCATTTATCATCGACCCATCCCACTCCTCGCCGATGCCCTCGACCACTCCCGCGCGATCCCGCCTTTCCATCCGGCGCAAGGTGGTGCTCAGCTTTGGCGTGGTGCTGGCGATGCTCGGGATCGTCGCGCTGCTCAGCTACCGGAGCACGCGGGCTTTCATCAAGAACGCAGAGTGGGTGACGCACACTCGCGAGGTGATGGAGATCGGGGAGCGCACGCAGCGGCATTTCATGGAAATGGCGGCGGGCCGCCAAGGTTTCCTGATTACCGGCGATGAGCGGCTGCTCAGCGGCTACGAGGAGGCGCAGGGGCAGATCATCGAGAGTTTTAATTCCCTCAAGGCCTACACGGCGGACACTCCGCAGCAGACGTTGAAACTCGATCGGCTGCTCCAGCTCATTCAGCGCAGCTTTGCGCTGCAGCGCACGGAGATTGAGGTGAGGCGGACGGAGGGCGTGGCGGTGGCGACGGCGCTTTTCGCCCGAGGAGAGACGGAGCAGACGACGGTGGAAATCCGCAAGCTGCTCGCGGATTTTCACCGGGAGCAGCGGGCGCTGCTCAAGGAACGCGAGGATTTCACGGAGCTGGTCGGGCGGGCGACGACGGGGACGGTCCTCTTTGGGAGTCTGTTCACGTTTGCTGCGCTGGTCTGGGCGGGGGTGCTCATCCTCCGCGACATCGCCGCGCGGCACCGGGCGGAGGAGGCGCTGGCGGCGGAGCACAATCTCCTGCGGCGCATCATCGACACGATCCCGGATCATGTTTGGGTAAAGGACACGCGGGGGCGCTACATGCTCGACAACGCATCGCACCGGCAACTGCTGACGAAGACGGAGGACGCGGTGATCGAGGGGCGCACGGTGTTCGATTATTTCCCGCCGGAGGACGCGGCGCGCTATAGCGATGACGACCGCTATGTCCTCGAGACGGGCGAGCATATCATCAACCGGGAGGCCCCGGTGCCGGGTGGGGAGGGGCGCGAGGTTTGGATGCAGACGACGAAGGTGCCGCTGCGCGCGGCGAGCGGGCGGATCATCGGGCTGGTCGGGATCGCGGCGGACATCACGGAGCGGAAGGCGGCGGAGGAAAAACTGCGGCGCTTCGCCATGCAGCTCGAGCAGAGCAATGCGGAGCTGCAGAATTTCGCGTCGGTCGCCTCGCACGACCTGCAGGAGCCGCTGCGCAAGATCCAGGCTTTTGGCGGAAGGCTGCGGACGAAGTGCGGGGAGGCGCTTGGTGCGCAGGGGCTGGATTATCTGGCGCGCATGGAGGGCGCGGCGGAGCGCATGCGAGTGCTCATTCAGGATCTGCTGAAGCTTTCGCGCGTGACCAGCCGGGCGCTGCCCTTTGAGACGTGCGTGCTTGGGGAGATCGTGGTCGCTGTGGTCAATGATCTGGAGGTGGCGATCGCGGAGAAGAATGCGCGGTTGGAGATCGGCGTGCTGCCCACGGTGACGGGTGACCCGATGCAGATGCGGCAGCTTTTCCAAAACCTGATCAGCAATGCCCTGAAGTTTCAGCACCCGAACAAAAGCCCGCTGGTCCGCATTGCCGCGAAAGTTTTCACCGCCCAGGAACGCATCATCGCGGGCGCGGCTCCAGGCGAGGAGGTCTGCGAGATCAGTGTGAGAGACAATGGCATCGGTTTCGACGGGCGCTTTGCGGAGCAGATCTTCGTCGTCTTCCAGCGCCTGCACACGCGCAGTGAATACGAGGGCACGGGCATCGGGCTCGCGGTCTGCCGGAAAATTACTGATAGGCACGGCGGGACGATTGTGGCAAAAAGTACAGAAGGGGAGGGCGCGACGTTCAGCGTCACGCTCCCGCTGAAACAACCCTCCGATGCAGCCCATGAATAGAGCAGCCATGCCAATCACAATTTTGATGGCCGATGATGATGCGGATGATCGCCGCCTGACTCAGGAGGCCTTTGAAGAGGGTCGCCTGATCAATGACATGCGCTTCGTGGAGCACGGCGAGGAGTTGATAGATTACCTCCGCAAGCAGGGCAAATACGCCCCGCCTGCCGAGGCCCCACGCCCCGGCCTGATCCTGCTCGACCTGAACATGCCGCGCAAAGACGGGCGCACCGTGCTCAAAGAGCTGAAGGGCGACCCCGAGCTGCGGCAGATTCCCGTGGTGGTGCTGACCACGTCGAAGGCCGACGAGGACATTTACAAGAGCTACGATCTCGGGGTGAACAGCTACATCGTGAAGCCGGTGACCTTCGAGGCGCTGGTGGACATTTTGCAGACGCTGGAAAAGTACTGGTTCGAGATCGTGGAGTTGCCGCCGGTGAAAGAGTAGGCACGTTTAGGAACCAGGAAGTTGCTAACTCCCGCTGACCTCGCCGCCCTCCGTCAGGATTACTCCCGACGCGGACTCCGCCGCAGCGAACTCGATCCCGATCCGATCGCCCAGTTCAACGCCTGGTTGGCCGAAGCGCAGGCGCTGCAGATACTGGAGCCGAATTCGATGACGTTCGCGACCGTGGATGCTGACGGCCAGCCGTGGACGCGCACGGTGCTTTTAAAAATTTGCGATGCGCGCGGGTTCACCTTTTTCACGAACTACGACGGGGCGAAGGCGCGGCAGCTCGCCGGCAATCCGCGGGCGGCGCTGACCTTTTGGTGGGGCGCGCTGGAGCGGCAGGTCAATGTGACTGGGACGGTCGGAAAGACGTCGCGCGAGGAAAGCACCGCGTATTTCCAATCGCGGCCCGCCAGCAGCCAGCTCGGCGCGTGGGCCTCGGCGCAGAGCGAAGTCGTGGCCGACCGCGCGCAACTCGAAGCGCAGTATGCTGCGGCCCTGGAGAAATACGGTGAGACCGACATCCCCCTCCCGCCGCACTGGGGCGGCTTCCGCCTCGCACCGCAGACCATCGAATTCTGGCAGGGGCGCCGCAGCCGCCTGCACGACCGTCTCCGCTACACCCGCCAGCCCGATGACGCATGGAAAATCGAGCGGCTCTCGCCGTAGCGTCAGCGCGGTGGCAGGGTGGCGAGTTTTTCCTCGGCGCGTTTGACCTGGCTTTTCGTCGTAGCGCCGAGGGCGAAAAGGCGGCGCTGGCGGTCGAGATTGGCCTCGGCGGAGAGACGCTGCTGACGCTGGAGCTGGACGGCGGCATCGGCGGCAAGGGCGGCTGAGGACCGTTCGGCGGCTTCGGCGCTGGCGAGTTCTTCCGCAGAGCCTTCGCCCTTGATCCGCCGTGCCTGGAGTTGCCCGACCTGCGCCTTGGCTTGGGCGGCAAGGGCGGTCTGATATTTGACGAGTGCCCGCGCGACTTGGATCGCCGTGCTTTCTGCCTCGACTTGGGAAAGCACGCCGGCCTTGGCGAGCTTCTGCCAGCGCTGTTGCTTGCTGCGGGCGCGTTCGAGTTCGGCCTTGGCACGTTCGACGTTCACGAAGGGGAGGGCTTCGGCGAATTCTGCGGCGGTCTCGAAGCGGGTCAGGTCCGGCAGATCGTCGAGCATGAGCTTCGGCTCGAGGTCTGGAACTTCGCCGGGCGAGCGCTTGGGCAGATCGTCGGCGGCCCCCAGCCGCAGATCGGCGAGCGCCAGCAGGACGAGGCAGGTGCGCGGAAGCAGCGACGGCATGAGTCCGAAGTTAGAGCGCGCGAACCGGGAGGCAAGGCGCGGCTCAACGGTGCGCCATCCGTCCGGTTTTTCGCGCTTGCCCGCGAGCGCTCGTGGGGAAAAGCTGCGCGTCCATTTCATCCATCCAAAATCATGAAGCTCCCCAAACTCCTCGCCCTCCTCCTCGTCACCATTTTCTCCAGCGCCCGCGCCGACGACTGGAAGCCCGAAGAGGGGTTCACCAGCCTCTTCAACGGGAAGGATTTCAGCGGCTGGCATTATAAAAACGAGCCCGACCTCGGGACTAAAACCGACGCCACCGACGGACGCTACACCGCCAAGGACGGCGTGCTTATCGTGAACCCTCGCGACGACGCCAAAGGCCCGCATCTCCGTCAGTTCTGGACGCTCCGGGAGTTTCCGAAAGACTTCACGCTCAAACTGGAGTTCCGCGCCGCGGTGGACGCCGACAGCGGCATCTTCCTCCGCGCCCCGCAACTCCAGTGCCGTGACTACCTCGTCGCCGGTCCCTATAAGCAACTGAAAGCCTACAAGCCGCAGGAGTGGAACGTCATCGAAGTCACCGTGAAAGACGGCGTGGCCAGTTGCACCTGCAACGGCGAAGTCCTCGAAGCCGCGCTCAAGCTCCCCGCCACCGGCCCCATCGGCCTCGAAGCGGACCGCGGGACGATGGAATACCGGCACATCCAGATCAAAGAACTGCCGTAGTTCTGACGGTGAGTTTATTAATCCACTCGATCATTGCGTCCGCGTTGCGGTCCCAAGTGTGCTTTTCGCAGATGGTGGCGAGGGCGGCTGCGCCGAGTTGAGCGCAAAGCGACGGGCTGGCAATCAAGCGCAGGAGGACTTCGCGAAGGGATTCGGGATTGTGCGGGTCGAAGAGGAGGCCGTTGACGCCGTCGGTGATGACCTGGGCGATGGGTTCGGTGCGCGGGGCGACCACGGCGCGGGCACCGGCCATGGACTCGAAGAGCTTGATCGGGGAGCGGTACTCGTTGCTGTGCGGGACCACGCAGATATCCATCGCCGCGAAGTGCGCGGGGATTTCCGCGTGCGGGACGGAGCCGGTGAAAATCACGCGTTTGCCGATGCCGAGCGTGGCGGACTGCGCGGCGAGCGCTTCGCGAAGCGGGCCGTCGCCGACGAGGAGAAGGCGCACGTTTGGATGTTGAGTGGCGAGCGTCGCGAATTGAGTGAGAAGATTGTCGAGGCGATGCCAGGCGACAAACCAGCCGACGAAGCCGATGACGACAGTATCCGCGCAGCCATGCCGCGCGCGAACCGGGACGCCGTCGGCGGGTGTGTCGAGCGACGCGGCGCTGACGGCGTTGGGCAGAACGAGGATTTTTCCCGACGCGATGCCGAGCGCGGCGATGCGGCGCTGGAGGTGCGGTGAAACGACGACGATCAGGCTGGCGCGTCGGAAGGTGAAGCGGTCGGCGAGACGGGCGAGCGGGAGCAGCCACGGAGCGGCGCGGACGCGCTCGTCGCCGGCGAGTTCATTCACCTCAACGACGAGCGGGATGCGGCGGTGCTGGGCGAGAAAGGCGGTGGCGCAAAGAAAGAAGGCATGGCGCTCGTAGATGAGCGTGCAGTTCTCGCGCGTGAGCGCGGCACGGTTGCGGACGTAAGCGGCGGCGTTGTAGGCGATTTCGAGGAGCTCGAAAACGAAGGCCGGTGCAGATGCTGCAACGCGGGCGAGAAAACCGCGCCGGTCCTTTTTTGCGAAAGGGTTTTCGCCGGCGGTGGCGCGCGGATCGATGCCGGTGGGGCTGGAGAAAATGACTCGGTGGCCAAGGCGCTCGAAGGCGGTGGCGATGCCTGCGATGTGAACGCCTTCCGCGCCGCTGCCCTGGGTGCGGAAGTGATAGAGGATGTTCATTGCCCCGCGGCGGCCATCAGCAGCGCGTGGTATTCCGCCGCGGTGCGCTCCCATGTAAATTGCGCGCCGTGCGCGGCGATGGGCTCAGACGGCGGAGGTTCTCGCAGGACGGCGCGAAGCGCGGCGGCGACGGTCGCGAGGCGCGGCTCCACGAGACGGCCGCACGTTTCACCGGGATGAACCTCGGGGATGCCGCCGACGCGGCTGGCCACGACGGGCAGCCCGCAGGCGAAGGCTTCGAGGATGACGTTGGGCACGCCCTCATTGACGCTCGGGACGCACAGGACGTCGGCGGCTTGCATGTAGCGGGCGACTTCGGCGGCAGACTTGCGTCCGCCCAGGACGACATTGGGTCCGAAGTGCAACTGGTCGCCGAGCGCCCGCGCATGGCCGGCGAGCGGGCCGTCGCCGAGCATGATGAGTTTGGTGCGCGAGAGGGTGTTGTCCTCGCAGACTTGGGAGTGCGCCTCGATGAGCAGGAGCGGGTTTTTGATCGGGTAGAAATTGCCGACGAAAAGAATGATCTGCACGTCCTGCTGAAGATTGAGCGCCTGACGGGCGGCGGCGCGTTCGGCCGGGCGAAAGCACGCGCGATCCACGCCGTTGTAAATGGGATGCAGCATTTCGCGCTCGACGCCGGCTTCGCCGAGCAGGCGCGCGAGTTCCGCGCTGCGTGTGATCACGGCCGAGGCGCCGGGCAGCGCCTGCGCGATGATTTTCCGCCGTACCGGATGCCGCAGGTACTGATGCACATCGGAGCCCTGGGCGATGGCGACGAACGGGAAACCGAGTTCCCCGGAGAGTTGGGCGACGGCGCAGGAATCGGGATAGATCCACGAGCTGAGCACCGCGTCGAAAGGGAAGCGGGCGTGAATCTCGCGCAGCGGAGCGCGGAGGGCGCGGGCCATGAGTCGGTGGTTCCAACGGCTGCCGATCTTCGGCAGGTAGGGCGTGGCGAGGAACTGCGGCTGGAGCCGGCTGTCTTCGGAGCGCGGCGTCCACGCGCCGGAACGCAACGGCAGCATGGGCCGGAGCGCCAGGGCGCGGATGTCCCACTGCGCGTTGAGTTGGTGGAGCACACTTGCGTTGTCGAGGCCGCGGTAAGGTTCGCGAGTGTCGGGAAAAAGATTGGAGACGAAGAGGAGCCGCATCACGCCGAGATTGCCGCGCCTGTTTTCCGATAGCAATGATCGCGGAAAATTCCCGGTTCGCCGGAGTGCCCGTCTTCGGCGGCGTGGACGATGTTCACCATTTCCCGCGCCGTGACGTAGTGGAAACACAGCGCGGGGTCCCCGGCGGCCATTTCCACGAGGGCGCGGTGAAAGGCGCGCATCGGTGCGCCGAGGAGCATGCGGGTGTTCTCGGGTTTCGCGCCATGGGTATGAAGTTTGATGAAAAGCCAGTTGGGCCGGCCCTCGACGGCGATGTGGCAATCCATCCACAGCCGCAGGCGCTCGCGCGTGGGCGGGTTCGCTGCGGTGAGATCGCTGTTTTCGATGCGCGGGAGCACGCCGAATTTCCGGCGTTCCCAATTCAGTGCGAGCGGGCCTTGCACGATGGCCAGTTCATCCTCGGCGGCCCGCTGTGGCGCGCGATCCGCACGGATGTGGCGGCCGCGGTCGTGCGATTTCGGCGCGTCGGTGGCGCGGGCGTAGTAGAGCGTATTGATCGTGCGCGTCTGCGTGCGGTTCGGCGCGGAGGGCAGCGTGAAATCCGCGTAGCAGCCGGTGTCGCGGAGCACGCGCAGTTCGCCGCGCACGCCGCAGTGGCGGCCCTCGGGGTGCGAATTGTCGAGTGCCCAGTTCCCGTGGACGAAACCGTAGCGCAGCCCGCCGCTTTCATCGCGCGAAAGCAGCCCGTGCCCGGCGAGCCGCTCCCGGCCTTGCTCTAGCGTCCGTCGCAAGTTCTCGGCGTTGTCGCGCTCGTGATGCAAATGCACCTCCGTCTCGCTGCCCGTGGCGTGGCACAACTCGGCAAGCGCGCCCAGCACGTCCGCGTCGTACTGCTCGATCGGATAGAAAAAAGTGTGCTTCGGCGGCTGGCCGTCGGCGTCCCGGAATTCGCCCGCGAGCTGCGCGAAATCCCGCCGCCACGTTGCGACCCGCGCCAGCGCCTCGTCTTTCCCCACGCCGTGAAACGGCTCGAAATGATCGCACACCGCGATTATCACATGCCGGGTGCCGAGAACGGGTTCGGGGGCTTGGTGACGTCGCCACCAAGCAGGCAGCCAGATGTCGAGGGCTTTAAGCATCAAGAGGGAGGTGGGGTTCAACGTGCAGACACCGTTGCCGCCTTTCAACGCCGTTCTGCCGCCTGGTCCGGCGGAACGCGCAAAATTTGTGAGCTCCTGCACAACCGCCCCGGAAAGTGAGCGCGATAAGGTGATATGAATTCACATCCAGACTCCCAAAACGATAGTAATCGCGATCCCCTCACTGGCGAACCCGGGTCACATCCCATTGGCACTGGCTTGGGCGCCGCAGGCGGCGGCGCTGCCGGTGCTGCCATCGGTGCTGTTGGTGGCCCTGTCGGAATGGCCGTCGGCGCAGTCATTGGCGCGGTCGCTGGTGGGCTTGGCGGTAAAGGCGTCGCGGAACTGGTCGATCCCACAGCAGAAGACGCTTACTGGGAAAAGAATCACCGCAACCAATCCTACTACGAGGCCGGGTCAGAATACGCCGACTACGGTCCGGCTTATCGAACGGGCTACCAGAGCTACGCCACTCACGGTGCAGCTGGGCGGAAGTTTGACGACGCCGAATCCGACATCCGTCAGAGCTATGAAGCTGCCAAAGGCAACACCCGCGTCGGTTGGGAAAAAGCCAAGCACGCTACGCGCGCGGCTTGGGATCGCGTCGAGCGGGCCATCCCCGGCGATGCCGACGGCGACGGCAAGTAACACAGACACGTAATTTTAACGCAGACACAGGCTCACGGGATTCCCGTGAGCCTGTTGCTGTTCAGCACTGTCGCGGTGCGCCTTGTGAAAACTTTCACACAATCCGCTTGCCGCTCCCGGAGCGGCGAACCACCTTTCCCGCCGCAGTCCGCACCGCACTTTCGCCATGGCTCTCACTACCACCGAACTCGAACTTCCCGATGCCGCCGCCCGTGTCCAGCAGAGCGGCGAAGTCCAGGACATCCTCGGCGAGAAACTCATCCTCAACATGGGTCCGTCGCATCCCGCGACGCACGGCGTGCTCCGGCTGATTCTCGAACTCGACGGCGAGATCATCACCAAGGCCACACCGGACATCGGCTTCCTGCATCGCGGCGACGAAAAGATCGCCGAGAACATGCACTACAACCAGTTCATCCCCTACACGGATCGGCTGGATTACCTCGCCCCGATCGCGAACAACGTCGCCTACGCCCTCGCCGTGGAAAAGCTCATGGGCTGGACTCTGCCGCCGCGCGGGCAGGCCATCCGCGTCATCTGCTGCGAGATCGCGCGCATCTCCTCGCACCTGCTCGGCGTCGGCTGCTTCGGCATGGATTGCGGCGCGATGACCGTCTTCCTCTACACCTTCACCGAGCGCGAGAAGGTCTATAACCTCGTAGAACTCCTCACCGGCGCGCGTTTCACCACCAGCTACACGCGCGTCGGCGGCCAGACGCGTGATCTGCCGGAGGCCTTCCTCCCGCTGCTGGAGAAATTTCTCGCCGAGCTGCCGGCGGTGCTCGACGAGACCGACAATCTGCTTTCCCGCAACCGCATCTTCGTCGATCGCACCAAAGATATCGGCACCATCTCGAAAGCGGACGCCATCGGCTACGGCCTCACCGGCCCGAACCTGCGCGCCTCGGGCGTCGATCACGACCTGCGGAAAAAGCGCCCGTATCTGGGTTACGAGCAGTATGAGTTCGACGTGCCCATCGGCTCCGTCGGCGACTGCTACGACCGCTACACCGTCCGCATGGCCGAGATGCGCGAGTCCCTGCGCATCCTCCGCCAGGTCATCGACACCCTCCCCGGCGGCCCCATCAACGTCACCGACGCGAAAAACTTCCCGCCGATGAAGACCACGGTGATGACGAAAATGGAGGAACTCATCCACCACTTCATCGTCCACACCGAAGGCATCGACGCCCCGGCGGGCGAAGTCTATTTCGGCCACGAAAACCCCAAGGGCGAACTCGGCTTCTACATCAACAGCAAAGGCGGCGGCACCCCGCACCGGCTGAAGATCCGCAGCCCCTCGTTCGTGAACCTCAGCATCCTCCCGAAAATCCTCCCCGGCCACATGATGAGCGACGTCGTCGCCATCCTCGGCTCGCTCGATTTCGTCATGGGTGAGTGCGACCGGTAGAGCGGCATATGAATTATCCCCGTCGTGGCATCGTGAGCGCTCTGTGTATGCTCTGGCTGATCACCGTTGCTGCTAGATCTCAGACCGCCACCACCCAGGCGCCAACAGGCGTGACGGACATTGCCGCGACGCTGCGCGGGGTGGTCAATCCGGCCTCCGACTCGGCTTCTTCCTACTGCACTTTCGAGTATGGCACCGACGCCAGCTATGGCCAAACCGTGACTGCCGATATCTTCAGCGTGATCGGTACCTCGCCCATTGCAGTTGCCGCAAATCCGCCGAGCCTGTTGCCAGATACGACCTATCACTATCGCGTCGTGATGGGGCTGTTCTCCGGTGGTGGCTATCTCGGCAATGATATGGAAAGTGGCGTCACCAGCGTAGTAACAATTGCCGTAGCCGTCCGCGAGTTTGAGGCGGTAGTGGTAAGCGGTCGAGGGGGCGATCCCGTACAGATCGCCGTAGACAGTGAGTGGAGTGTCGCCGCCGAAGATCGGAAGTCCGAGGTTTTGAGCCAAAACAGAGGATCCGTAGGCAAGGGGCGGCGACTCTGGATGGTGGCGCGGCCCGCTGTCCCCCGTATGCCGCCGCTGCGCCAGGAGCTTCTTCACCATGCCCAGCGACACCCGGAAACCATGGGCGATCTCCGCGCGGGTTCCATTCCCCGCCGTCATACGAAGCCAGTATCCGTTCCCGCAGATCCAGTGAGAGTGTCTTCATCACCCGATCCTAATCCGATCGATCAGAAACGGCTACACTATTATTTAATATGCTCTAGAGACGGTGAAATAAGTCGGCGGTGAGCCGCGTCCCATCGGGACGTTCGATCGTAACCGTGGACTTCAGCCCACGGATTTGGTGGCGCGCACCGCCGTCGCGTAGCGACGTTTGAAAAGCCGGAAATGTCGCTACGCGACAGGCCATCCTCTCGCGCGGACCGTGGGCTGAAGCCCACGGCTACGATCTTTCGTCCCGCTGGGACGACTTATTTCACAGTCTCTTAGTCACGCACTCGTCCCGGACGCTCGTTGTGCGACGGCCCTTTGCCAGCAGGTCTCGCCGATCTACCGCAACCGCCGGCGGGCCACCAAGCCGGCCACGCCCAGTGCGACCAAGCCCAAGGCACTTGGTTCAGGAACGACCGGATTGGTCAGGTTGAACGCCGCGGTGTCCACGTAGATGTCGTCGATCCGCACCAGACTGCCGGGACTGTTCGAGCCCATATTTACCGTGGTCAGGGCATTGGCCGCCGCACCGTTGCGAAAGGTGAAGTCTCCGCCGCTGCCGTCATTGGCGAAGAGCTGAGTCGGCGTGGCCAGCGCCGGAGTGCTGTCGGACTGCATATAGACCTGATAGAAGTCCGTGGAATTGTTGATGAGGAACCAAACGTTGTACTGGGAATTGGCCACCGGAAGGACGTCGCCGGCGGCGCTGCCGGTGGTGGAAAGTAGCTTGAACCCGACCGCGCCCTGGCGCGCCCGGAAGAGTCCGGTCGGGCTGGCCGTGCTGTCGTAGTTGAACTGCACCTCGCTCGACCCGGCGGTATCGGGCGGAGCGGCAACGTCGGTGATGACGAAGTTCCAGTTGTTCGGGGAACCGGCTCCGCCCCCGATGGCGCTGATCGTGAAGTTCCAATAAACCGTGGCCGCGGTGCTGCTGTTCGGAATATCAAGACCGGCCGGAGTGAGGGAACGGTAGTTGGGGATGGCATTGGATGCGACCGCCAGATTAGCCACGTTGTCCCCGCCACCGCTGTCCGCGACGGTCGCGCCCGCCTGTGCGGTCCAGAGGTTTCCCGCCGGCCCCTGGCCATTGAGCGGTCCCGTCGCATAGGAATCGAAGTTATCGAAAAGGATGGGTGCGGCGGAAACGGAAAGCGGAAGAAGCGCGGTCGCGGCGACGAGGACGAGGGTATATCGGGGGAGGATCATGTGACGAGAAAAGCGAAATGCTACAATTGTGTCAAAATAATTTATCTAAAAATCTTCCGAACACACGACGGGGGCGAAAATGACCAAAATGGGTAGTGGCTCAGTTTGGGGAAAAATTGTAGGGCGGGCGCCTCGCCTGCCGAGGCAACCGGAGCGGTTGCCCCACTACCCCCAAACGTGGCCGCTTTTTTTTCATCGCGCGGCGGAAGGCGGGAAAACTATGCTCGGCGGCGTGCCTGATCAGAAGCGATTGGATTTAGAAGCGTCCGCAGCGGGCGCGCCGTGATGTCTCCCGGCGCGCTCTCGCTCATCGTGTTCATTATCGTCGCGCTCGCCGTCTGCTCGGCGCTATTGTCGGCGACGGAGACGGCGCTGTTTTCGCTCCAGCCTCTGCACATCGAGCGGCTGAAGGCGCGGCGGGCGGACTTCGCCGCGGCGCTGGCCAAACTGATGGAGAATCCGCGGCGGCTGTTGAGCGTCATCCTGCTCGCCGATGCGCTCATCAATCTGCCGCTGATCATTCTATGCCTCTACCTGCTGCGGACTTTGAAAGGGCCGGGCACGCCTTTTTGGGCGGAGGCGCTGCTCATTTTCACGCTGATCGTTTTTGTCTGCGATCTCGTGCCGAAGCTCGCGGCGCTGGCGAATCCCGATCGCTTTGCCCGGATCGGGGTGCGGGTGTTGCGAGTGCTCGCGCCGGTCTTCGATCCGCTCGCGCGGGTGCTGCAGCAGGTCAGCGAAAGCATCGCCGATGCGGTGACGCCAGCCGGGCTCAAGACCGGACATTTTCTCAGCGAAGAGGAACTCGAAACGCTGATCGAACTCAGCGCGGAGGAAGGGGCGCTGCATGAGACGGAAAGCGAGATGATCCAGGAGATCATCAAGCTCGGAGACAAGACCGCGAAGGACTGCATGACGCCGCGGGTGGATGCCTTTGCGGTGCCGGACGATCTCACGCACGATGAGCTGATCCCGAAGCTCCGCGCCAAGCGCTACCGGCGGGTGCCGGTCTATGGTGAGACGCCGGATGACATCGAGGGCGTGCTCGATGTGCGGGCTTTTCTGCTCAATGTGGATACGCCGTACGCGGAGCAGCTCGTCGCGCCGTCGTTTGTGCCGGAGACGATGAACGCGATCGACCTGCTGCGCAGCTTTCTCAAGCATCCGCAGGGGCTGGCCATCGTGGTGGATGAGCACGGTGGCACCGAGGGCATCGTGACGCTGGCGGACATCATCGAGGAGATCATCAGCGACGCCGTGCCGCAGGCGGAGCAGGGCCTTTACATCGAGAGCGTGGCCGACGGGCGGCTCATCGTGAACGGCAGTGCGCGGCTCGATGACCTCAACGAACTGCTGAGCGTGAAGCTGGAGGAGGAAGGCATCGACACGATCGGCGGGCTGATTTTCAACCGGCTGGGCGCGCTGCCGAAGCCGGGCGCGCAGTTGGAAATCGATGGGCTGACGCTGACCGTGCGGCGGACTTCGCGGAAGCGCGTGGAGGAGGTGCTCATCATCCAGCCGGAGGCTCCGGGGCTCGCGGAGGGCGAAGCGATATGACGTGGCTCGCCGTCGCGCTGTGTCTGCTGGTGTCCTTTGTTTTCTCGGGCATCGAGGCGGGGATTCTGTCGGTCAACCGCGTGCGGCTGAAGCATCGCCTGAAGCTGCGCGACCGCGCGGCGTTCCGGTTGAACCGGCTGCTCGCCCAGCCCGAGCGGCTGCTCGTGACCGTGCTCGTGGTGACGAACCTGATGAACATCTTTGCCATCACCCTGATCACGCAGGAGTTCGTGGCGGGGTTGGGCGTATGGGGCTATCCGGCGGCGCTGGCGGCGTTCGCGCCGGTTTATTTTTTCGGGCTGGAGCTGCTGCCGAAGTCGCTCTTCCGCCGCTTCCCCTATCGCGCGCTGGCCGCGCTGAGCGGGCCGCTGCGGGTCGCCGACCTGCTGCTTTCGCCGATGCAC
Organism: Chthoniobacterales bacterium; assembly: GCA_038318725.1. Classification (GTDB taxonomy): domain Bacteria; phylum Verrucomicrobiota; class Verrucomicrobiia; order Chthoniobacterales; family Chthoniobacteraceae; genus Chthoniobacter. Next base: position 4,399 of record JBBQCM010000124.1, on the reverse strand, counting down.
GCGGCGGGCGCGGCGGTGTCGCAGGGACTTTTCAAAAAACGCCCGGCGCCGGAGCGCAAACTTTTCGTGGGGCGCGAGGATTTCAAATACCTGACCATTGAAAGCGAGCGCACCGGCGCGCTTGGCAAGGACGAGCGGCAGATGATTCACAACGTCGTCGATTTCCGCGGGGTGAAGGTGAAGGACGTGATGACGCCGCTGGCGGAAGTGCGCACGATCCGCGCGCAAGCGGATGTGGCGGAGCTGCTCATGGCAAGCGGGGAGACGGGCTTCGAGCGCTGGCCGGTGGTGACGGACACGGGGGAAATGACGGGGCTGGTGCAGGTCTTCGACGTGGCGCTCGATGGGCGGACGCGCGGGCCGCTGGAGGCGTATCAGCGCCGCATCGTGAAGGTGGCCGAAAACGAACCGGCCTACAGCGTCCTGCGCAAGCTGCGCGCGGCGCGGATCACCCTCGCCGTCGTCAGTGATGCGGACGGGAAGCAGGTCGGCATCGTCGCGTGGGAGGATTTGATCCGGCGGCTGGTCACGGCGTAGCCCGGCTGAGAGCACCGGCGGAGAAACTCCGTCATTGTCCGCTCGACGGAATTTTGTGCATCTTCCGCAATGCTTCGCTTCCCCCACGCCCTCGTCCTCGCGTTCTTCTCCGCCGCCGCGTTCGCTGCGGATGACTACAAACTCGGCCCCGATTCCCAGCCGCAAGAGGTGCCGCGCGGTGAATTGAAAAAGGGGACGCTCACGGACAGCAAAGTCTTTCCCGGCACCACCCACGACTACCAAGTCTATGTGCCAAAGCAATACGACCCTGCCAAGCCCGCGTGTCTCATGGTTTTCTTCGACGGCGGCGGCTACGCCAAGCCCGACGGCGGCACCCGCGTCCCGGTGGTCTTCGACAACCTCATCGCGAAAAAAGAAATACCGGTGACTGTCGCCGTCTTCGTCAATCCCGGCACCATCAAGGCCGCCCAGCCCGGCGCGAAAGACGTGAGCAACCGCAGCTTCGAGTACGACTCGCTCGGCGACGCCAATGCGCGCTTCGTCCTCGAGGAATTGCTCCCCGAGGCCACCAAGGGCTTGAACATTACCAAAGATCCCGCCGGGCACGCCATCGCCGGCGCGAGCAGCGGCGGCATCGCTGCCTTCACCGTCGCTTGGGAACGGCCCGAGGCCTTCCGCAAAGTGGTGAGCTGGATTGGCAGCTTTACCAACATCCGCGGCGGCTACGTTTATCCCGCGCTCATCCGCAAAATGAAGAAGGAGCCGAAACCGTTGCGCGTCTTTCTCCAGGACGGCTCCAACGATCTCGACAATCTCCACGGCAACTGGCCCCTCTCCAATCAGGACATGGCCGCCGCGCTGAAATTCGCCGGCTACGATTATCAGTTCGAGTTTGGCGACGGCGGCCACTCCGGCAAACACGGCGCATCGCTTTTTCCCGAAACCCTCCGCTGGCTCTGGCGCGACTGGCCGAAGGAGTGACCTTAACCACCGCCTTTCACACCCCGCTGTGCCTCTCGCGAAAGTGCCTGATCTCTCTACGAGAGTGTGTCGAAAGACGGCGGGGAGCCGCATCCCATCGGGACGCGAGATGGTATCCGTGGGCTTCAGCCCACGGATGAGGGTGAACCGCAGCGCCGTCTCGACGCGACGTTTGAGCAGCCTTCAAATGTCGCTACGCGACAGGGCCATTCCTGCCGGGCGGACCGTGGGCTGAAGCCCACGGCTACGCTCGTTCGTCCCGATGGGACGACTTATTTCACAGTCTCTACGGGCTGATCGAGAGGCGCATGAACATGCGGGGATGGGCGGCGTCGCAGGGTTGGGCGGATCGGTAGGTGACGGTGGCAGTGCCGTCGCCGTTATTGTGCGTGCTGATATAGGTGACGACGGAGGGGTCGCCGGGCCAGGCGAGGAGGTCGGAGGTGTAGAGGACAGAATACTTCACGCCGTCGGCGGCGAGATTGCGGCGGAATTCAAATTTGAAGTAGTTTTGGGTGACAGCGGCGACGGTGAAGGGGGCGAGCGTCGTGACGGGAAGGCTGAGGGAGGTGGCGCTGCCCATATTGGAGCCGGTGGCGTATTCAAAGTAATCGCTGAGGCCGTCGCCGTCGGTGTCGCCAGTGGGGGAGCCGGCGAAGGCGGTGCTATTGGCCAGGCCGGGGCTGCCGCCGAGAGCGGCGCTGGAGCGCCAATTGGTGCCGTCAGCGTAATTGATACCGGCGATGGGATTGTTCAGGACGAGGCTGTAGCCGGGGCCGTTGGCATCGGCGGGCCAAGGTTCGGTGGTCACGTAAGTAAAGCTGGCGATGATCGTGCCGTTGGCCGCCAGCAGGGTGAGGAGTTCACCGCTGCTGCTAAGGTTGCCGGAGAATTCGCCCGCTATTTTGACGGCGGGATTGGTGCCGTTGCGGAAGAGGAACGCGCTTTTGTGGCCGACGACGATGACGCGTCCGCCGGGGGCGAGCGTGAGCGTGGTGGGATCGGCGTTGGCAAAGTTGAAGGTGATGCCGGTAGTAAAGGCACAATCGGTCAGGTCGATGTTCTGTGCGCCGACGTTGAGGAGTTCGATGTACTCGAAGTCGTTGCCGGAAGTGTAGCCGGCGGTCTGTTCCGGGGCACTGGGGCCGGCGGGGTTGTAGTGCAGTTCGGAGATGACCAGGTTCGCGGCGCTCGCGGGGACGGCGTTGACGATGAAGGTGGCGCTGTTGAGGGGCGACCAGACGGTCCCAAGTTTGTAGCGTGCCCGGACGAACTTTGAGCTGTTGAGCAGGACCGCGCTGGAGTAGGCGGTGGCGGTCGCGGCGACGTTGCTGGCGGAGTTGCGCGGATCGGTGCCGTCGAGGGTGTAGTAGATGGTGCCGCCGGTGGCGTAGGTTTTGCCGCTGGGCGGAGTGCCGCTGTAGGCGCTCATGGTTAGCGGGTAGTTCGCGGGAGCGCTGCCGCCGTTTTGGCTGAAGTTTGGCGGACGGAAGATGACGTTGCTGGTGAAGTTCTGGTCATCAAGCCACGCGAGGCGTGTGGTGAGCCACGTTTTCATGTAATCCACTTCGCTCTGATAGGTGGTGCGCGCTGCGTAGCCCGGCGGATTTGGCCAGTCGTACTGGCCGAGGCGCTGATATTTCCGGTAGTGGCGCATGACGCCGTTTTCCTGCGCGGGCGGGAGCGGGGCCATGTTATTGGTGACGGCGGTGGCGCTGCCGTTGAGCAGCGTCGCACGGTAGGCGTCGATCTCACCGAGGATCGTGGCGGTGGCGAGCACGCTGCGGCGCATTTCCCACCAGCGGTCAAAGTGCCGCAGCCGGTACCACGGATCCGCGTGCAACCGCGGCCACCACAGGCTGCCGGTACCGGTGCCGCCCGTGTCGTAAAGCCAGCCGGTGGGCGAATCGCCGGTCGCGTAGTCGGCATTGCCGATGGCGATGTTGAAATCCCAGAGCGGCCCGCAACGCATTTTTCCACTGCGATCCTTGTGGAAATAGGTGCTGAAGACGTAGCCATCGACCTGCTTGGTCCACTCGACGAACCACTGCGCGTCGATGAACGTGGCGGTATCGATCCACGCCGCGTAGCCCGTGGTAAGATTGGCGAAGTTTCCGCCGTTGAGCACCGCTTCCATGCTGTTGACGTAGCCTGAGAGCGACCCGAGTTGCGCGCTGTTGAGCAAATCGGGGTCGTAACTCATCAGCGGCACGGAAAAGGTGGAACTCGTCCAGGAGGTACTGTCCGCATCGACCTTGTCCTTGCGAAAAATGTAGCCGCCGGTGACGGCGGGCGATTGCGTGGTGAGATTGTTGAGCTTCGAGAGATCGACGCGGTTTTTGTCGATCTTGAGCTTTTCCTTAAGGACATAAATGCCCTTGTAGCTCGCGTTGTAGCCGACGGGGGCACCGGTGGTCTGGTTAAAGATCACCTCGCAGAACTTCGTCCGCGCCGCCGGGTAGTCGCTGCGCAGCTTGCGCATCGTCTCGAAGGTGAGCACATCGCGCATCAGTGTTTTTTCGCTCCACGGCGCGTAGAGAATCCAGTCGGATTCGGAGGGCAGCCCGAGGATGGGCGCATCCTTGTCATTGTTCTCATTGTCCCACAGCTCCCACGCGTACTGCTTCTGCGGAAAGCCGGCCGAGCTTTCGCCACGGACGTGGGTGCCGCAGCGGCCCTGGAAATCCGGCGGGTCGGTGATGGTCGCGCGACCGGTCGCGGGATTCGGTGCGATGACGACGGCGTAGGTGTAGCGGTATTCGCGCTGTGTCGTCCCATTGTAGCTGTCCACGGGGACGCCGAAGCTTTCGAGGACGATGATGGGGAGGCTGGAGCTGAAGACCTGGCCGCTGCCGTTGTAGTTCGTGAGCGAGGAGTCGATGCGCAGGAAGGTCCGGCTGGTCACCGGGCCGGGCAGCAT
>JBBQCM010000123.1:0-19425 GCA_038318725.1 Chthoniobacterales bacterium | reverse complement strand
GCGCATCGGCATCGTCATTCTGCTCACGGGCTTCGTCTTTCTAGGCAACTACGCCTACCACCACATCGTCCCGCACCTCGGCGCGTGGGAAAAGCTCGCGCTGCTCGGCCTCGCAGGTGCGGCACTGAGCGGCGCGGGCATATGGCTGGAACGCGGGCACGAGTCGATGCGCAATTACGCCCGTGTGCTCCTCGCCGGAGGCGCCGCCACTTTCTACTACACGGCGTATGCCGCGCACTTCGTCGCCCCGCTGCGCGTCATCGAGAGCCCGCTGCTCGCTCCCAGTTGGATTGAGCGTATTTCCTCCGAGGGCGCGGAGATCTTCGTGAACCTCCCGCGCGCGGCCATCAAAGATGCGCCCGAATACGATTCAAAGATGCCGCTCAGCCGCGCCTTTGAGCAACGCCTTTTCGATCACCACGGTCGCAAGGGTTACGGGGACGCGATTGAGCCCGTGCATTGCTCCTAGGACAAGCCGCACAGGGGTGACGAGCACTTCCCGGCGGGGGGCGGCGCGGGTTTCCGCGGCCACTCTGCCGACGACGCGCAGGATTTGCCCGAGGATCGTCGCGTTCCCCGCAACGGAGAGTTGGATTTCGTCGAAGCTCTTCGCCCCGAACATCGCAAAGGTGAGAGCAGCGGTGATCACACGCAGCTCGCCTTAGGATTCACATTCTACATGCTTTAGTGGGTTGCTCGGGCTTTGATAAAACCGGCTCCGCATTGAGTGCTTCACGCGCTTGCACCAAGCGACTCTCAAACCGGGTTCGGTCGTGCGGAGACTCGATGGTGCGTTTGGCCAACTCGGCAATGCATTCCAGTTGTTCATGGAGCGCCTGCCGCCGGCTCGGGCTGGCTGCCAGACTGGCGATGGTTTGCAGCGCGCCCAACATCCGCAGCATGATGCCGAGATTGCCCTTGGCGCTTTCCCGGATTTGATCGAAGGCTTCGGACAGCAGGCTTTGAAAGCTGGGTCCGATGGCGATCACTCGCAGTTCCCCATCCTCGTAGCGGTGCGAGGCGGGAATATGCTGGGGTGCCAGTCGTGCCAGAATCATCGTCAGATAATCCACACAGGTCACCGCCGTCGTAGTGTCGTTGACGCCAGGCGAGAGCGCTTTCAACGCCACATCCACAAGCTGCCGGATGCCAAAGGCCGCGTCCTGTTCCAGGGTGCGATAGCGGCTGAGACTGAAAGCGGACTGTAGTGTGGACGTCGTCTCGGGGTCCGGCGGATTTTCGAGACCAAGCGAAACCAGCGGGGTGTTTTGCACCACGAATTCGCCGATGCCTCGTTCCATCCGCACCGCGGTTTTGTGCTCGCGCGCCAGGCGCAGGAGTGCGGCGTTATCCACTAGCTGAATGTAACCGCTCTGCCCGGCCAGCACAGCCTGCCACTTCCACCCGCTCAGATCGCGTGGTGATGGGTCATCATCGGCTTCGCCGAGCGGATGTCCCAGGTGCTTCGGAAAGAGCCGCTCAATCGCCCGGACGGTTTCGTCGGCAACGGAAGCGATGATACTGGAAGCCTGAATGGAAGAGGCGACGTGATGGATAAAGAAGATGAGCAAGCCCACGCCGCCGACCGCCAGCACGAAGCCGAAGAAGACCGCGAGGTTTGGAACAAAGGCACCCTCGTCCCCCCCACGAATGGTGCGCAACACGATCAAACAATACGTAAAAATGCCGGCGAAGATTCCGAGCACCGCCTGCGTGAGACGGCTGCTCATGAAGTTACGAAGAATGCGCGAGGTGTATTGGCTCGAAGCCATCGCCAGCGCCACCAAGGTCATGGAGAAGGTAACTCCCACGACCGACATCATCGAACCGGCAATCGTGGATAACATCCCGCGCGCTCCCTCCGCTCCCGCCCCGAATAAGCGCGGCCATTGAGCCAGCCAGAGGTCACTCACGGAAGAATCAGCCTCGATCAAGGCCACTGCAAGCAGAACGCTGGCCGCGACAATCAGCGAAGGCAGGAACCAAAGGCTCGCCCGCAGATTGCTCCAGAGAAGTTGGAGTTTGTTCATCGCTTCAGTTCTTATTGTCGGCGGCCAAATCGGCCTTGGCGGGGCGAACGCTGGTGGTGGTCCTCAAGAGATTCTCCCCCTCGTCCACCACCTTGGCTTGCCGGGCCTGCTCCTCAAGGATGCCAGCCTCGTTGGACAACCCCGCTTCCGCCTTCGTGGACACCGCATCCAATCCTTCCGAACGTGGCAACTCGCCGGATGATTTGAGCGCTTCCGCTTCCCGAGTCGGCTCCTGCTTCGCGTCGAGGATCGTAACGGGAACGCCGCGCGGGAACACGACTTCCCGTGCTTCATCCGGCATGCTGATGCCGTGTTGCTGAAAGGCGCGTTTCACGAGCCGTATGACGGAAGACCGCACCTTGAGCCAACTGTGTTCATGGCCATTGATCCAAAAGTAGATTTTTAAATTGACGGTCGCTTTGCCCAGGTCGTCTGCCAGCACCCAAGGCTCTGGCTCTTTCAAGACCGCTGGATGATTCACCAGCACCTTCAGGGCGATTTCCTGGGCTTCATCTATCGCGTCATCGTAACCGATGCCGACGACGAAGTTCTCGCGCCGGTTGGGGTTGGCGGTGAAGTTTCGCACGGTGGTTTTGTAAACTGCGGCGTTGGGGACTTGCACGAGATTGCCGTCGAGAGTCATCAGCACCGTCGTGCGGACGTTCAATTGCTGGACATAGCCGGTGACTCCGACGACTTCGATCAGGTCGCCCTTCTCGAACGGCTGCTGCATGCTCAGGAAGATGCTGGCCAGGAAGTTCTCCGTGATGTCCCGGAAGGCGATGCCGACCGCCAGGCCAACCAGGCCGGTGCCGCCGACGATCGTCAAAGCCAGTTGGGTCAAACCGGAGACCCGCAGGACGATATAGGTGCCCGCAAGAAACACGATCACGCCCAGGCCACCCGCAAGGACGCCGCGCAGCAGTTTCGCCCGGATACGCGCGCCGAGAAAGTGTCGAGCGCTGCGCGCTGTCAACCACCCAGCCCCCGCCGACAAGGCCAGGATCAACAGCGCGACGAGGAGGAACGGGAGGGAGCGGATGACGTCGCGCGACAGTCCCGACAGCCCGCTCCGCGCCCCGCGGAAGTCCCAAGCGGATGGCAGGGACACTTCAATCCGATTGGCCACGGCGACCACGTCCTGGGTGTTGCGCGCTAGGTCGCCTGCCCACTTTTTGATCTCATCGCTGTCGGCACGGCCACTAAGAAAAACCACGCCGTCCACGACTTTGACTTCCGGAGCATTGAACCAACCTGTGGCCTCCATGACGCTCTGGAGGCGCTGGCGAATCTCCTCGTCGTGGGCGATTGGCTGCACCGCCACCTTTGCCGGCGCAAGAGAAAGCTCCTCTTTCTTGGGCGCAGGTGGATTCTGCGGCCCGGCCGCGTCTCCCTGTGCCATAACGGGCGTAGTTAACGCAATCCACCAGAGGAAGCCTGACAATGCCGCACGCAAAACTCCGGGGTGGTGGCAAGTCCCCCGTCGCACCAGTAAACGCAGGAACCAGAGACTCGACCGCAGATTGCTCGAAAGCTGTTTGGGGCGAAGTTCGATCCAGAGTTTGCGCAACATGAAAGGGCGAGACTGACAGTATCGCGGGCGGGGTGTCACGCGGCCTTGCGGCCGGGACTTATCGGCGGCAAAGCTCTATGTTGGCCTTATGACGGAGCTCCTCATTTTCTCCATCGCGCTCCTTGCCGCCGTGCTCCTCTCGGAGTTGGCGAATCGCAGCGTGCTTTCAATGGCGGTGCTGGTTCTGGTTGCGGGCTTCCTCTCCGGGCCGGGGATGCTCGATGTCATTCGGCTCGCGCCTGCCGCCGGCCCGCAAATGAAAACCTGAACGCAAAAAATAGATGACCATGAAAACAAAAGCGCCGGGACGGTTGAGGCGTGGCAAGCTGTTCGGGGAGGGTGGGCGTCCCGCCTGCCGTGGCGCACGGCGTATCTGTTTAGCCCCGAACGAGGCCGCACACCAAGGCCCAGGTCAAGTTCGCAACGCGAACGCAGGTTCCCGGCCCCGCGGGGCAAGCCCTGCAAGGGCGGGTTTACGAGGTCGTGGTGGTGGCTGGCCGCGCCCGCATCCAAACCAAGATTCGCCCGCTCCCGCACCAACACTCGTTCAGCCTTCGCCAGCATTACCTCCAAGCCGAGGATGAGTGGCGCGAAAAATGTCGATTGAATGGCGCGAGGCATAGGCGGGAAGGCGGGTTATTTGAGCAGCCGGCCATTCGCGGCGCACAAGACGCAGAAGAGAAATTGCGCCGCGTCCGCGGCTTTGGGCAGACGGTAGCGGGCGGCGGTAGCGGCGGTGCCCCCCACGCAAAAGCTGAGCCCATCGGGAAGTTGCGCGAAGGCATCTTCATCGGTGAACTCCTCGCCGAGGTAAATCGTGTCGGCGGGCTTCAACTGGAGGTGCGCGAGGATTTGTCGCAGAGCATCGCCTTTATTCCAGGAGGCCCGCGCGCGCAGTTCCCAGCAGGCCTCGCCCGCGAAGATCTTGAGCCGCGGATGGCTTCGGACGATGACTTCCAACAACTCCCGCAGCCGCGCGCGTTCACCCGAATCTGCCTGCCGCCAATGCACGGTCACGGTCATCCCTTTGTCCTCGATAAAAACTCCGCGATGAAGCTTCGTGCATTTCGCGAGGGAAGTGAGCGCATCGACCAAGTCGGACCGGCAACTGACTGCGAGCCCGTCAGAAGACTCAAGGCCGGGACCGCGAATTTCCATGCCGTGGTTGCCAGCGTAGAAAGCATCCTGCATCCCGACCCGATTTTGAATGTCGTATAATGAGCGCCCCGAGAGAAAGGAAAGGGTGATTCGTGGTGACGAACCGAGTTTTGACAGCAGCGCTCGCGTGTCTTCTGGCACGGCAGCCTCGCTCGGCCGCGGCACCGTGGGGGAAAGGATGCCATCAAAACCAAGCGCCACGAGCAATCGCGGACGCGCGGCGATCTTCGCCTGAATCTCGGGCCAGCATTGCATCCAGTCGCGACCTTCGGGCAGACCAGCACTGGAAGGAACGGCCTCGTTGCCCTCGTGACGCCACTGTTGGGTGGGAACCGGCGGATCAAGGCGTTCGCTCCCAACGTCAACTCTGACGGATGCCGGATTCGATATTGCGACGAGGTGGCTCATTGCCGGAAAACTGGGACACCCGCGCACATCTGTCGCGGATTTGGTCATTACATTCACGAAATGTCGCGGGTGGGGTCATGCCGGCGCTGGCGCCTGGCGTTTTCCCGGCGTTAGGTTGCGACCGATGAATATTCTAGTCGTCGAAGATGATGCGGAGATATCAGCGCTGGTTTCCCGTGGCTTGCGCCGTGCCGGCCACACCGTGGATTGTGCAAATGGCGGCCTGTCGGGCGAGAAGATGGCGCGGTCCGCGATCTACGATGTGGCGATCGTCGATCTCATGCTTCCGGACCAGGACGGCCTGACGCTCATCGAACATCTTCGCGAATCAAAGCTGACGACGCCCATCGTCGTTTTGAGCGCAAAGCGCTCTTCGGCTGACAAGGTCGCCTGTCTCCGCCGCGGCGCCGACGATTATCTCGCGAAGCCCTTCGAGCTGCCCGAACTGCTGGCACGCATCGAGGCGGTGCTGCGGCGCACTGACAAGACGCCGAAATCCGAGCGTTTGGAAAACTCAGGAGTCGTCGTCGATCTCGTCGGCCGGACCGTCCGGCGCGACGGGCAGCGAATCGAACTGCCGCCCCGCGAGTTTTCCCTGCTCGAACTCTTTCTGCGCAATGTCGGCCGGCCGCTTTCAAAGTCCTATCTTCTGGACCGCCTTTGGGACTTCAACGTCCAGCCACAGACTAACGTCGTCGATGTGGTCGTCTGCCGCTTGCGTGATCGCCTCGACCGCGATTTCCCGGTGAAGTTGATTCAAACCGTTCCCGCCGTTGGTTATGTTTTCCGGCCTTCATAAGCAATGGGGCCGGATTAGTATCCGGCTCACACTTTGGCATGCGCTGCTCTTCCTCGCCGCTGCGTTGACGGTGCTCAGCCTGACTTATTTCGTGGTCAAGGAGCGGCTCGATTTTCAAGAGCGCGATGTGGTCGAATTGCGGTTGAACCAATATGCGGGCGAATATGAACGCGGTGGCCTGGACGCGGTGCGAGTTCTGGCCGCACTCCGCAAAGGTCGTCAGCAAAAGGCGTTTTTCGTCCGTCTCGCCGATCCGCAAAACCGGACCCTCTTCCTCCGCGACGCGGACGATTGGGCGGAGTTCACACCGGCGCAACTTGAAACCAAAACGCCCGAACGCAACGCTCCTCGCGGCTGGCGGATTCTGCACTCGCCGAACGGCACGAAACTGTTGCTCGGCTTCATGCAACTTTCGGATGGCTCGCTCCTCCACGTCGGCAAATCGACCGAGGGTCTGCAGGATCTCCTCGCCGGATTTCGCACCGCCACCCTTGTCGTGCTGCTCGTCTTTCTGCCAGCAAGCATCGTCGGCGGTTCGTTTCTCGCGTCGCGGGTATTGCGTCCTGTGCAGCATCTCACGGCCGCGGCGGAGCAGATCGTCGCGACCGCAAGCTTCGATGCCCGCGTGCCCTCGGGCGGTTCGGGAGATGAACTCGATGCGCTCGTCCACCTCTTCAACAAGATGCTCAACCGCATCGAGCGATTGCTTCGCGGAATGAGTGAGTCGCTGGACAACGTCGCTCACGATCTTCGTACGCCGATGACGCGGCTCCGGCAGAAAGCGGAAGCCGCACTGGAGGCCGACGCCGATCCCGAAACGCGCCGCGATGCGCTGGCCGATTGTGTCGAGGAAGCCGAGCGCGCGATGACGCTTCTCAATACGCTCATGGACATCGCGGAAGCCGAATCTGGCCTGGTTCCATGCCAGCATCGTTCTGTGGAGGTCGTCGGCTTGGTTCACGCCGCAGTCGATTGCTACGCGGAGGTCGCGGAGGAGAAACGCGTTACCGTTACGAACGAAGTGCCGGCAGGCTGGTGTGTGAATGGCGACGCCGGCGCCCTCCGCCGCGTCTTCGCCAACCTGCTCGACAACGCGATCAAATATACCCCCGCTGGGGGGCACATCCGCGTCACCGCTGACCATACCGGAGAGTTCATCGCTGTTCACGTTGCCGATACCGGCTGCGGCATTCCGACGGAAGACCTCCCGCGAATTTGGGATCGACTCTTCCGGGGCGACAAAAGCCGATCCAAGCGCGGCCTCGGTCTCGGGCTCAGCTTCGTCCGCGCCATCGTCGAATCGCACGGCGGCGGAGCCACTGTCACCAGCCAACTCGACCGCGGCACTACGGCCAGCATCACGCTGCCGGTGCCTGAAGCAGAAGCTTCGCATCCGTTCCCGGATCAGAAGTCACCGATGAAGGCACGATGATCGGCCAGCGTGGACTCCCGGCGAAGCGCACGCCTTTCCAGCTCCTTGCACTACTTTGCGCCGCACTCATGCTCGCGGGATGCTCCTCCGTCCGACGTTTGCAGCAGCCGTTGCCGGCGATTAGCGCCATCAACAGCCCGGACTTCGCGCAGGCCACCGGCTCAATGCTCGGCGCGAGTTTTCTTCCCGGAAATCGCATCACCACGCTGAACGATGGTGACGAGATCTTCCCCGCAATGCTCAGTTCGATTCGTCGCGCACGGCTCACCATTACGTTCGAGACATTCGTGTTTCACCGTAGCGAAATCGCGCAGCAATTCGTGGATGCGCTTGCGGAGCGCGCCCGCGCTGGAGTCGAAGTGAAAATGATTGTCGATGCCTTGGGCTCACTTGGGGCGGATGTTTACTTCGCGCCGCTGCGAGCTGCGGGTGTACAGCTTGAGGTCTTTCACCCGATCTTCTCCGACTTGATTCGGATCAACTACCGAACACATCGCAAGCTCCTCGTCATAGACGGCAAGATCGGCTTCATCGGCGGGGTGGGCATCGGCGAAGAATGGCGCGGACGCTCGGCCCGCTCCGGGGAATGGCGGGAGCTGCACTATCGAATCGAAGGGCCGGTCGTCGCGCAGTTGCAAGCCACCTTTCACGCGAACTGGTTTGCGGCCCATCGCGAAGTCATTCTCGGCCCCGGCTACTTTCCCGCGCTCCCGAAAGCCGGCAAGGCCCGCGCTGGTGTTTTCTTCAGCGCACCGCAACGGGGGCGTTACGCCGTCGGTCTCATGTATCACCTCGCCATCGCCGGAGCGCGAGAATCACTGCTCATCGAGAACCCTTATTTCGTGCCGGACAGAGCGCTCACGGATGCGCTCTGCGCCGCGGCCCGGCGCGGAGTGAAGGTCCAGGTGATCATGCCCGACCGGCACATTGATTTTTTGCCCATCCGCCTGGCCTCCCGCAAACGCTGGCCGCGTCTTTGCGCCGCCGGGGTCGAACTCTACGAGTTCCGCGGGACGATGCTGCACTCGAAACTTCTTGTGGCCGATGGCCTGTTTGTCTCCGTCGGCTCCGCCAATTTCGATCCTCGCTCTTTGGCCATCAACGATGAGGCGAACCTTATCGTCCTCGACCGAGCCTTTGCACAAGAGCAGACGTATATCTTCCAAGGAGACCTTCGGCGTTCCCGTCCGGTGACATTGAAGAGACCTCTTTCCGCAAGCGTCAGCGAACTGCCCGTTCATTGGTTTCAATTGCTCTTTGAGCCACAACTCTAACGGCGAGTAATCGCGTAGCACTCAGCGTTGCCACCGTCATAGCCGCTATGCCGGGATCGTCCACGAGACCTACGGTCGAGAGGGAGATGCGCGGAACGGTGCCCATGAAGGGTGACGGACGCGGTTGCGGGTAGCTTACGCCAGTTCATTGCCAGCGCGCCCTCTCGGGCTCGATCTAGAGCAGCAGGAAGCACGCAGCCATGATCGCCGTCGGAATCAGCGCGCCAAGGGCGAGGCCGAGCGGGGCGACGCCGTCGCGGAAGTAACACGAGAGGATCGACTGCCCGGCGGGGTTGGGCGCATTGGCGATGACGGTGAGGCCACCGCCGACCACCGCACCGGAGACGACGGCGTGTTTCAGCCCCTCCGAGAAATTTGGCACGAGGGTGGCGAGGTAGGTGATGGCGGCGTTGTCGTTGAACGCGGTCAGGACAGTCGCGCCGAGCAGCAGCGGCGTCTCGCTGAGCCGCCCCAGCACTGGCCCAATCCACCAGCTCTGCAAACCGCCGTGGACGACCAGCCCGCCAAGGAAGAAGCCGACGAGCAGCGCCGGCTTAAGGCTGAGCGGATTCTGGTGGTGCTCCGTGGCGGCGGTGAAGGCGAGAAAGAAGAGAAAGCCGCCGATGAAAAGCGCCGGGTAATGCGCGGTGAAAACCGTCCAGCCGAGAAACAGGAGGTGCACCGCGGTGACCCACGCGGGCACCGCATCAGTGCGGTCGCTCCACTGCTCAGGCTGTTCATTCGCCTCGCTCGAAGGGCACAGGTTCGCGAACTCGCGACGGAACGCGGCGAAGTAAAGCAGGTTCGCGAGCAGGATCCCGACAATCGCCTTCCAACCGAAATGGGTGAACATGAAGGGCGTGTTCCAGTTCCACTTGGCGGCGACCATGAGCACAGGCGGCGCGGCAAAATGCGTGAGCGTGCCGCCGACCGAGACGTTCACAAAAAGCAATCCGAGCGTGGCATAGCGAAACTTCACGCTCGGATGGAGATCGTAAAACTGCCGGGAGAGCAGCAGCGCGCAAATGGTCATCGCCGCCGGCTCGGTGATGAAGGAGCCGAGCAGCGGCCCAACGGTGAGAATCGAGAGCCACCACGCCGCCGGCCGGCCTTTGCCGAGGCGCGCGAAGATCCGCAAACCTTGCTCGGCAAAGCGCAGCACGGGCCGCGTCGCCGCGATGCACATGATGACGACGACGAACATTGGCTCGGTGAAAACGACCCCGTGGCTCACGTAGTGCTCCGCCACCGGCCAGCCTTTGAATACAGTAATGGCCACGAGCAACGGCACGACCCAGATGCCGAAGATGGCTTCGACCTCGCCGAGGAAGTGCATGATTTCGGCCTTGAACGATACCGCAGGCGTCACCCCTTCCCGCCCGCTCGAATCCTCCGTGGTGTGTTGTGCGCGGAGCTTCGCCGCGTGCTCATCGCGCCACCCGTGAGCAATGTGCATGAACTTCGTCGCGAGAAAGGTATGCACGATCGCGAGCAGGAAAATGATCGTCGCCACCAGATTGAACGGATCGACCGCGACGCGATGCTGCAGGATTTTGAAGACACTGGCCCGGTCGGCATCGGCATAGGCGTGCAGAGGCAAGGGAAATGCCGAGGCGTCCGTGGGCAGGGCCGCCGCAAACAGTTCTGGCGTGCGGAGCGCCAGGGCAGAGATGACGAGAAACAAAATACGTCGCATGATTCCCTGCATCTTGAGCATTCATTAAGAAGCTCAGCCATTTATTTCCATTCCGCCGAAGTTTCTGTCTGAAAGCAGGCAGGCACTCGCATTCTCGTCACTCTGCGGCTCCCATCCCCCGGCGCGGCTTTACTCAAGGCCGATTCGGTGACTTCGACTCAAGTCCCGATTTGGGAAGACTATCTTATGGGAACTCAGCGAGATAGATTCTCGCACCGCACAGTTATACGGCAGGGGCCTTTTTCGCTGACACACTTTACTGCACCGCGTTGTAAGTTATTCCGCACGACACTTGAAATACCGGGATCGAACTTGCACATGGGAGAGGCCGTGACGTTCCGCCCGAACCGCGTCAAGTAGCTCTGCGAACTCCTTGTCCACCCGATACTCAACTCTCCGGTGAAAATCGGCGAGGCGTTTTCTGCCGCAGCCGGGCTGGGAGCGGCTTGACCGGTAGCGAAACACCTGCGATTTCTGACAGATGCTAGGGACGCTCGAACAAATCACCAAAGATGCGATGGACCTTCCGCCGCGTCAGAGACTCCCGCTCGCGGAGTTCCTGCTGGAGAGCGCGGAGGCCGCCGCCGATCCCGACGCGGAGGCGGCGTGGGTTGCCGAGATTCGCGACCGCGTGCGGGCCATCGACGAACGTCGCGTGATCGGCGTTTCGTCCGAGGACGTGATGCGCACGGCTGAGGGGCGTTTGGCTCCGTGACGATCCGCTTTGTCGAAGAAGCTCAGCGGGAGATTTTCGAGGCGATTTCTTACTATGAAGAGGCGCGTGGCGGCTTGGGACGGCGATTCAAGGATGAGGTGGAAAGTTGTGTTTTGTGGATCGCCGATCACCCGGAACTCTACTACATCGCTTACGTGATCAGGGAGCAAACGCTGTGGGTTCTCGCCGCGGCTCATGGCAGCCGCAAGCCGCACTACTGGATTTCCCGGCGCAACGAGGTGCCCGGCACATGAGCGCCATCGAAACCAGCGGACTGACGAAAGTCTATCGCACCTACAAAAAAGCCCCCGGGCTGTGGGGCGCGGTGAAGGGACTGGGGCGGCGCGAGTATGAGGACACGCGGGCGGCGGATGGCGTGACGTTTTCCATCGAGGAGGGCGAGTTCGTGGGCTTTCTCGGGCCGAATGGCGCGGGGAAGACGACGGTGCTGAAGATGCTCTCCGGGCTGCTCAATCCCACGTCGGGCACGGCGCGGGTGCTGGGCTTTGTGCCGTGGGAGCGGCGGGATGAAATGAAGCGGCAGTTTTCGCTGCTCATGGGGCAGAAGAACGCGCTTTGGTGGGATCTGCCGGCGCGCGAATCGCTGGAGCTGAACCGCGCGATCTACGGCATCGAAAAGGCCCGCTACACGAAGATCGTGGGCGAGCTGACGGAGTTGCTCGATTGCGCGGACAAGCTCGATGTGATGGTGCGCGAACTTTCGCTCGGCGAGCGCATGAAGATGGAACTTATCGCGGCGCTGCTGCACTCGCCGCGCGTGCTTTTCCTCGATGAGCCGACCATCGGGCTCGACGTGACTTCGCAGAAAAAGGTCCGCGAGTTTCTCCGCACCTACAACGAGGGGAACAAGATCGTGACCATGCTCACGAGCCACTACATGCAGGACATCGAGGAGCTGTGCAAACGGGTCATCATCATCGACAGCGGAAAGCTGTTCTTCGATGGTCCGCTGAGTTCGATCATCGACCGTTTCGCCACGCACAAGATCGTTGGGCTGACATTTGCCGACGGCTCGGCATGCGATTTCACGGGGTTTGGGGAAATCGTCGAGCGCACCCCGGCGAGCGTGCGACTAAAGGTGCCGCGGGCGCGGGTGACCGAGGTGTGCCGCGAGATTTTAGGGACCTGCAAAGTCACAGACATCAGCGTGCAGGAGCCGCCGGTCGAGGAGGTCATCCGCCAGCTTTTTCACGAGCAAACGGAGGAAAAGAGTGCGCGCCCCACTTCTGGGCCAACCCGCGAACCCTGACGCCCTTTCCATGAACGAAAACCGCGGCGGGTCCATTGCGGACCCGCCGCGGCAAATAGAGGCGGCGCGAACCTCACCGCGCCGACTTTGTCAGCGGCATGGGAAGCCCTGATCCTCGTCGTGACTTATACCAAACACAGTTGAAAACCGACACCTTCCAAAGTCCGAGAACCGAAGGAAATCGCGCAACGCACCGATTCGTATCGTCCAGTCTTCAACTGAGTTTGGTATTACTTAGGAACCGTAACCGATTGGAGCAGGCGCGTTGGGCCAAAGTGGTCGTCGAACCCGTAGGCGCGGACCTTGACCTTTCCACTCTTGTAAATGCTCACCGTGGCCCACGCATAGGTCCGGTCGGTCTTCGGATGGGTGGTAGCGTCATCGGGACCAGCTTCGAAGGGCGAACCGCCCGAGCCGACGAGAACCTGCCAGGCTTTTCCGCGTGGCTGCATCATGTTGAAGATGTGCTCGTGGCCGCAGAAGTAGGTGGTGCCAAACTGCTCGATCACGTCCCAGAAAGCGTCGCGGGCAGGCATGTCGGCGTCCAAGCCGGCAGGTTTCGAAGGCAGCGGAAGCGCGGGTGGCGTCGGAATCACCGATCCGTAAAAGTAGGTGAACGCCGGCTTGTGACCGAAGACGAAGGTATGTTGCACGCCACGAGCCTGGGCCGCCAGAAGGTCGCTCCGCAGCCAGTTGACGGGCGCATGGGTATCGTTGCCTACGGGATCGGTGTTGATGACGACGAAGTGCGAGCCGTGAAAGTCGAAGCTATACGTCAGCTTGCTTTGGTCGGTGTCGAGCAGCGGACCGGCCTTGCCGTCTCCGGGAGCGCGGTTGTCCCCGACGCTTTTGTTCGTCGGCAATTCACCGAACAGACTCTGGAAGCGCGTGTCATCAAGGATCAGGTCCGCCATGTTGGCGCGCCAGGCGTCTTCATTGACTTGATGGGCGAGTTTGGCCGTTCCACCGGATACCGGGGTTTTCTTCCACTGCACTTCATGGTTTCCCGCGACCGGAACGACGTAGGTGCCTTTTTCCATGAGGCCCGCCACCGTGCCGCGCCAGAATCCGTACTGGCGGTAAAATTTCATGAGATCCGAATTCACGACATCGCTCACGGAGTTGGTCTTTGTCGGACCCGCATAGCCATACCCCATGATCATGTCGCCGTTGAAAAACAGCAGGTGAGATTCCTGCTCGTTGATCGAGTCGATGATCCGGGACCACGCCTTCGTGTTTTGCAGCCAGATGGCGTCCTGGCCGGACAGCGGCAGGTTTGTCGGATCCACGCTGGCAGGATCGGAATCCTGGCGGGAATCACCAACGGTCGAAAACGACAGGATGACTGGATCGCGGTCGCGGTCGCGGTCGTCATCCCGCTCGCGCTCGTCGGCGCGAACTGGTTGCAAGATGACGCCGGCAGCTATGAGCGCAGTGACGATGGCTGCCATCGGCTTATGATGGTTCGGAAGGGTTGGCATGATGGATGGTTTGTTTTGGATGGTTTGTTTTTGATCGTCCGCGGGAACTCCTGCGGAACAGCCAGATGCTTTCACGGCGTTGCGCCATTCCCGTGCCGCCGGTGTAAAAAATCCATGACGTTCCCACCTCCATGAAGATGATCCGCCAGCGTTTCCACGAGCAGACGAGGAAGAAGGCCGCTTCGCCCGCCGGATCGATGCAACGGGTGATTGGCGAGCGCGGGCCTCCAGCCCACACTTTTGCCAAATGCAGCGCTCCGGATTAGCGCCGCCGCAGCGCTTCTTTCAGCTCGAGCGCGTAGGACGGGTTCTGCTCGAAGCGCGATGTCGCGTAGGTCAGGAAAGTCACCTTTTCCGCGTAGGGAAAAACCTCTACGTAACCCACGTCGCAAAGCCCATTGAGGATGTCGGCGAGTTCGTCGGCGTCGATGTGGGTGGTCTGTTGGATTTCGTCGCCGGTGCTGCCGCTGGCGTAGTCGATGGCCCGGAGGACGGCCTGTTCGCGGCCGCTGAGTTTGATGTGCTTCATGGAGGAAAAAGTCGGGCTGCTTTTTCCGCGATAGGCCGGAATCGGCTCCAGCGCAAATTTTGCAGCGCGCAGAACTCGCCCTTGCTCATCGCGCGGACGGTCGTAGCAGTAGCGCATGAGCACGATGAAACCGCAGTCAGCGAAGATCATTCATCACTCCGAAGGCATGGGGATGCCCTGTGCGGATACCGTCCGCCAGAGGGCGCTGGAGTTGGCGCGGATCGACGGTCGCGACGAGCATAACGAGCGGGACTGGCTCGAAGCGAAGCGCGAACTCCACGGCGGTCACGAGACGAATGACACCAACGGTGAAATGGACATTTCCGAGGTGATTTCCGGGCACGACATGGTCGCCAGTTCGCTCGGGCATCACGTCGCGAATGTGGGGCTCGACGATCAGGAAAACATGGCCGAGGAATTGATCGCCGAAGGCATGGACGAGGCAGTGCATGAGCAGATGCTCGCGGCGCGGGAGGAAGAGGACGAGGACGAGCAAGAGGAAGGCTGAGGAAAACGTCCAACGCCGATTCCAGACAACGATCACCGGTGCCTTCGGCACTTCGGCGTGGAAATTCGGGCGTTAAGCGTGCGGCGTTTATTTTCCCCCAAACATCTCCCCTTCCCCGCCGCCCGCCGATCTGCTTTCACTAGCCGCGTGCCGGACGACTTCATCAGCAAAACCCTCGACGCCCCCGCGACCCCTTTCGACATCTCGCTGCGACCGCCGATGTTCAGCGAGTTCGCGGGGCAGGAGAAAGTCTGCGACCGGCTGGAACTCATGGTGCAGGCGGCGCAGCAGCGCGGCGACGTACTGGAGCACATCCTCCTCAGTGGCCCGCCCGGCCTCGGCAAAACCACGCTCGCCTACATCCTCGCGCACGCCATGGGCGTGAACATCAAGAACACGAGTGGCCCGACGATCGAAAAGGCCGGCGACCTCGCGGGACTGCTGACCACATTGGAGCGCGGCGACGTCCTGTTCATCGACGAAATCCACCGCCTCCAGCCGGCCATCGAGGAATACCTCTACCCCGCAATGGAAGATTACAAACTCGACATCATCATCGATCAGGGTCCGAACGCGCGCAGCATCCCGCTCAATCTCCCGCGCTTCACCCTCATCGGTGCGACCACCCGCGCCGGCATGCTCAGCGCGCCGCTGCGCACGCGCTTCGGAATGAATTGCCGGCTCGACTACTACACCGCCGACGAGCTGCAAAAAATCGTCCAGCGCAGCGCCGGGCTCATCGGCCTGCCCATCGACGACGCCGGCGCACTCGAAGTCGCCGCCCGCAGCCGCGGCACCCCGCGCATCGCCAACAACCTGCTGCGCTGGGTGCGCGACTTTGCCCAGGTTCGCGCTGGCAACCGCGTCAACCGCGAGGTCGCCGACCAGGCGCTGACCATGCTCGACATCGACGCCGACGGTTTCGACGAAATGGACAAGCGCCTCCTCGAAGCGCTCATCCACAAATTCAGCGGCGGTCCCGTCGGCCTGAATTCCCTCGCCGTGGCCGTCGGCGACGACGCCGGCACGCTGGAAGACGTGCATGAGCCGTATCTCATCATGCAGGGCTATATCAAACGCACCCCGCAAGGCCGCGTCGCCATGCCCCTCGCCTATAAAAAGCTCGGCGTCGCCGCACCGAAGCGCGACGGCGACCTCTTCGGCGCGTGAGCCGGTCGAGCCCGTGCGCTTGTGCAAACCCGTGAGATGAGGATACTCGCGGGACCATGAAAACTCTCCCCGGCATTTTCACCCTCGGCCTTTGCGCGGCGATATTCGCCGCTTTTTCCATACAAGCGGCGGACTTGGATGCGGAAACGAAGGCCGCGCTGGAGGCCGCGCGGAAGGCGGGCGTGCAATTGCCCGACCTCAAGAAGCTCATGGAAGAGGCCGACGCCGAGGATGCGGTGGACAAAAAACCGGGGGGCAAGGACAAGCCTGCCGCCAAAGACAAGGCCGGCGGGGCGAACGCCGCGGCCAACCAGGAAGCGCTGAAGGTGCTGCCCGCGTGGATTACGCCGCTCCCCGGTTTCAAGCCTGCGCCAGGCGGTAAAAAGTGGACCGAGTCCGATGTGGAAAAAGGCGAGATCAGCGGCTCGGTGCCGGGCGCGGCGCGCGAGGTGGCGGAGAGCTGGGCGAAGGCTGCGAAAGAACATTTCCGCGGCGTGACCACTAACGCCGTAACGGTCAACGGCGCGCTGACCATGACCATCTTCGCCACCTACCTCAACGAAGAGCAGCTCGAACACAAGGTCGAACTCGAGATCAAACCCGGCAAAGGCGGCAAGACCGGTGCGGTGAAACTGAGCTACAGCATCGGCGGCGAGCCTTAGGCGTCCGGGTTTCTGCCGCCCGAGGTTCGAGGGTGAATAAGAGTGTTACCGCCGTCGCCGCCAAGCCGCCGCGCCCAAAGTGCCGAGGCCTAGCAACGCGAGCGCACTTGGCTCCGGAGTGGCGACAACGTCGATTTCGGAATAGCCGGAATAACCGTTTTCCGTGGCGTTGAAATCGAAACGAATTGCCGCAACATTCGCGGCGAGAGTGCCCGTCGTGTCGCTAATTGTTACTCGAGTCACTTGGGGATTTCCGGCGGGGTCGGGCGGGTTAAAATTGACCGTCGTGAGCGGCAGGAATGTGGCCGGGGCGAGCGCCGTCGAATAAAAGATGCTGTAACTTTGCTGGTCGCGGCCGCCGTCCTGCCAGCCGCCGAAGACGTCGATGAGGGCAATGTCGCTCGCTAGGGACAGCGTAAACGTAAGGGACGTCCCGCCACCGTCGCCACCGGTGGCGAATGCGCCGAACTGGAAAGCGCCCCCGCCGTCTCGAGTGATCGGCGACGGGAAGAGGCCGTCGGTGAGGACGGCTGTGCCTCCCGTACCCTCTTGCGTGAAATTGCCCGTCTGTGCCGACGTCCCCAATCCCGCGATCAAGTCAGTGGAACTCGGCACGTAGGTATGCGGCAAACTGTTGGTGCCGTTTGTCTGGCTATCAGTCACAATGATCGGGACGGCATGCGCAGTTATGGCGAGAGCCATGCCGCTGAGTGACAATCCGGCGATGAGTTTCATCTTCATATTTAGGACTCGTCTATTGAGGGAGAATTCGGAGACGCTGCTGTGGGGAGTCATTGGCGGAGGCTCTTCTAAAAAGCCGCGAGATGACAAGCGAAATACTCCGGAATTTGTGCCACTATCCATGAACGATAAAAAGGAGTCGGCGGTTTACTTTTTCATCTCGCGGCCGAGGGCCTTGAGGATTTCGCGTTTCAGCGCGATGGCCTCGATCGGGCCTTCCTGCAGGTAAAGGGCGTCGCCTTTCGCGCCGAGGAGCACGGTGTAGGGCAGCGCGCCGCTCCACTTTTTGTCAAAGGCGGCCATCAGCGCGTATTTGTCCGTGCTGCCGAAAAGCAGGTTGCGATTCGACGCCTGCTGTTTGGTTAGAAACTTGAGCACCTCGTTTTTCTCGTCGGGGAAATTTGCCGCCACCGAGACGAACTCGAATTCGCGGTTCCGATACATGCGGTTGATTTCCACGAGATCGGGAAACTCGGTCACGCACGGCCCGCACCACGTCGCCCAGAAGTTCACCAGCCGCACTTTCGTCCCCTCGCCCGCCCGCAGCGCGGCGAGACCGGCGGCGTCCACGAGATCGACCGTCACCGGCTCCTTCGCGAGCTTGTCCAGAAAGGCCGTCGCCTGCTCCTGCTTGCCCGCCCATTTCACCGAGCAGCCAAAGGCCGGCGTGTGCGCGGGCTCAGGCGTGCGCCCCGCGAGCACCGCGTCGAGCGCGGCGCGGAGATCCTGCGTTTTCACGAGTGGTTCGCGTTCGCTGTCGTCGATGCGACCCACGTAGCGGAGTTGGCGTGCGGCATCGAAGACGAAGGTGTGCGGCGTGACTGTCGGCCCGTAGGCGCGCGACACGGCCTCGCTGTCGCCGTCGTAGAGGTAGGGGAAATTGAATGCCGCGGCCTGCGCACGCACCTTCATGTCGTCGAAACTGTCGCCCAGCTCTGTGTAACCCAGCTCGTCGAGCCGCACGGACTTCGGATCGTTCGGCGAAATCGCCACCACCGCCACGCCCTTCGCCTTGTAGTCCTCCACGATCTTCTTCAGCCGCTCCTCGTAGGCCTGCGCCGTCGGGCAGTGGTTGCAGGTAAAGACCACGACCAGCGCCTTCGCCTCCGCAAAATCCGCGAGCGCCCAGTCCTTGCCATTCACGCCGGGGCAGCTTGAAATCCGGCGCCGCGGCCCCGATGGCGAGCGTTGCCACTTTCGGCGCTTCGGCGAAAAGCGTACCGGCGGCGGTGAGGGCGAGGAGCAGCAGGGCGAGCGTCTTCATGGCGCACCAACCGACCCGGAAGATCCGTGGAAGTCAATCCGCGGCAACACAAAGCTCGACACCGCCGCACATTTCGCTTGAAACCCTTCACAGATTTTTTATCGGAAATTCCAATGATCAAAGTTCGTAATCTAAAAAAGGCGTTCGGTTCCAAGATCGCCGTGAACGGTGTGTCGTTCACCGTCGAAAAGGGCGAGGTGCTCGGGTTCCTCGGCCCGAACGGCGCGGGCAAATCGACGACCATGCGGATGATCACCGGCTTCATCCCGCCGACGAGCGGCGAAATCTCCGTGGGCGGCTTCGACATGCAGGACCAGCCGTTGCCGGCGAAACGGTTGATCGGCTATCTGCCGGAGAATGCGCCATCGTATGCTGACATGTCGGTGGCGGGATTCCTCGGCTTCACCGCGGAGTTGCGTGGGATGAGCGGCGATGCGGTGCGGAAGGCCGTGGAGCGCGTGGTGGAGATGTGCTTCTTGGATCCGGTCCGGCACCAAAGCATCGAGACGCTCTCGAAAGGTTACCGGCACCGGACGTGTTTCGCGCAGTCGATCATTCACGATCCGGAGGTGCTGATTCTTGACGAGCCCACGGATGGTCTCGACCCGAATCAGAAGCATGAAGTCCGCACGCTGATCCGGCGGATGGGCGAGAAAAAGGCGATCATCTTTTCGACGCACATCCTTGAGGAGGTCGAGGCAGTGTGCTCGCGGGC
>JBBQCM010000122.1:0-19814 GCA_038318725.1 Chthoniobacterales bacterium | reverse complement strand
CATGGAGAAGCATCCCGACGCCATCGTCATCATCGACACGATGCGCGAAAGCATCGCCGTGGCTGAAGCCAACCGCCTCAAAATCCCGATCGTTGCCATCGTCGATACCAACGCCGACCCCGAACTGATCAAGTATCCCATCGCCGGCAACGACGACGCCATCCGCGCAATCCGCATCGTCCTCCAGAAACTCGTGGACGCCATTGTCTCGACGAGCACCGGTCGCACGAAGAAGGATCAGGAAGCACTCGCCGGCGTCGAATAGCGCACCAAGCGGGTAGAAGTGGTTTGTCGAGTGAGGGGTTTCTTAACTGATCGGCTCTCTTCCCATTCACGCGATTTTCCATTGTCTCCACCGCAGCTCGGCCTTCTTGCAAAGTCTCCAATCTCAACCCTCGAATCTCAACTTCCCATGAGCACCGCCATCGTCATCGACGCCCAACTCGTCAAGACCCTCCGCGAAAAGACCAACGCCGGTCTGATGGAATGCAAGCGCGCCCTCGGCGAAACCAACGGCGACCTCGAAGCGGCCATCGACGTACTGCGCAAAAAAGGCGCGGCCAGTGCCGCGAAGAAAGCCGACCGCGATGCCAATGAAGGCGTCATCGCCCAGGCGATCCTGCCGGGTGCCAAAGTCGGTGTACTCGTGGAGATCAATTGCGAGACCGATTTCGTCGCAAAGAACGACAGCTTCAAAGCCTTCACCGATGATGTCGCGAAGAAGATCGCCAGCCAGCCGGACGTCGATCTCGAAAGCGACCGCGTCACCGCCGTGCAGAAGATCGGCGAAAACGTCCGCATCCGCCGCAGTGAGCGCGTGGAAGTGACCGGCCACGGCTCCCTCGCCGCCTACATCCACACCGGCGGCAAGGTCGGCGTGCTCGTCGAAGTCGGTGCCGACAAGGACGACACCGCGAACAAAGAGGAGTTCAAACAGCTCGTCCGCGACATCACCCTGCAAATCGCCGCCGCGAATCCCGTGTGCGTCGATCGGAGCCAGGTTCCCACCGCCCTCGCCGAGCGTGAGCGCGCGATTTATCGCGACCAGGTGCCACCCGGCAAGCCGGCGAACATCATCGAGAAGATCATCGATGGGAAAATGGACAAGTTTTACAGCGGCGCGTGCCTCGTGGATCAGGCCTTCATCAAGAACCCCGACCAGACCATCGCCCAACTCATCGCCGCCAAAAGCAAGGAACTCGGCGACAATCTGGTGATCCGCCGTTTCCTCCGCTACATGGTGGGCGAAGAAATCGCGGGCTGATTTTCCGGCAGAGTTGCCTGGGCTTCAGCCCAAATACCTGCGCCAGTTAGGGCTGAAGCTCAGGCAGCTTTGGTTTGATGCGCCTGTCGGGATGCGGATAAACGATTGCTGACGAAGATGAAACCCCGCCGCGTCACCATCCTCCGCAAAGGGCTGATGGTGCTCGCGCTGCCGCTGCTCTACCAGGCGCTCTTCCTCGGTTTGCTGCTCAGGCGTCAGTACGAGCATAATGAAGCCCAGCTCCGGGCGGTGCGGACCAAAGACGTGCTCCTGCAGACCGACCTCGTCCATCGCCTCCTCCTCACGACGCAGCGTAATCAGCTGGCGTTCGTCTTGATCGGGAACGAAATTTTCGCCGAGGAGATGCTCAATGGAGAGACGGAAGTCGGCCGGCAAATCAAGACGCTCGAAGCGCTCATTCGTTACAATCCCGATCAGCAGCAGCACTTCAGACGGATTCTGCCGTTGATCCAAGCGCGGTTGGATTATCAGCAGGACATCCGCGCGAAAATGAAGAGCGAGGGGCGGGAGGCGGTGATTGCCGAGGTGCGGAACCTCAAGGGCAAGACTTTGATGGACGCACTCAGCCGGGAGATTGAAGCTTTTCGCCGAGTCGAGCAAGAAGTCGGCACCAAGCGGCTCGCTGAGCTGCACCAGTCCAGCATCGTGCAAAACTGGCTCCTCATCGGCGGCCTCTTATTCAATCTCGCCGTCGGCGCGCTCGCCGCCGCTATGTTCAGCCGCGAGATCGGTCGGCGCATCGGACTGGTGGCGGAAAACACGCGGCGCATCGCCCGCGGCGAGACCCTGCCGCCGGTCGTGGCGGGAAGTGATGAAATCACCCACCTCGATCAGGAATTCCACACGATGGCCGGGAACCTCGCGGGCGCCCAGCGACGCGAACGCGTGTACCAGGAGACGCTCGAACGGCGGGCCGCCGAACTCCAGCGCGCCAACCGCGACCTCGACCAGAAGAATCAGGAGATCGAGATGTTCGTCTATAGCGTCTCGCACGACCTGCGCTCGCCGCTTGTCAATCTCCAGGGGTTTTCGCAGGAGCTCGGGCTGGCCAGCGAAGAGCTGCGGCGGGTCATCGCCAACGGTCTGGAGGACACCAGTCGCGAGCGCGCCCAGGCGCTCGTCGAGCGCGATGTCGCGGAATCCATCCACTACATCCAGACAGCTGTGACCCGCCTTTCGAGCATCATTGATGCGCTCCTCCGCCTTTCCCGCGCGGGGCGCGTGGAGTATCGCCCCGTGATGGTCGAGACCGCCCCCGTGGTCGCGCGGATCGTCGGTGCGATGCGCGGCAGCATCGTCAAATGCGGCGCGCAAGTGACCATTCACAGCCTTCCGCCGGTCTGGGCCGATCCAACGTCGCTCGAGCAGATCCTCGCCAATCTCATCGGCAACGCCTTAAACTATCTCGACCCCGCGCGGCCGGGCAAAATCGAGATTGGCACCGTCGAGCGGGCCGTCGAGGGGCTGGAAAATCCGCGCACCTTCTATGTCAAAGACAATGGCCTAGGCATCGCGGCGGCCTGGTCGGCGAAAGTGTTCGCCATTTTCCAACGACTGCACGACAACTCCGTGACCGGCGAAGGCGTGGGCCTCGCGCTCGTCCGGCGCATGGTCGAGCGGCACGGCGGGCGCGTCTGGGTGGAGTCGGTTGAAGGCCAGGGCTCCACCTTTTTCGTCGCGCTCCCCGGCAGTCGGGAAACTTCGCCCCTGCCCGGGGTTGCTCCGCGCAAGGAATCCATTAGCCTGCGCCCCCAATCTTCATGTCGAATCAATCCGTGACCATTCTCCTCGCCGAAGACGACGACGGCCATGCCAGTCTCGTGCAGCGCAACCTTGAACGCGCCGGCGTAATCAACGGCGTATTCCGCGTGCGGGACGGCCAGGAACTGCTCGACTGCCTGCGCTCCGGCGGAGTGACTCAGGGGCAGGTGCTCGACGAAGCCGTCGTCGTCCTCCTCGATATCAATATGCCGCGCATCGGAGGCATCGAAGCTCTGAGCCAGATCAAGGCGGACCCCGCGCTGCGCCGGATCCCGGTGATCATGCTGACCACCACGGACGACCCGCGCGAGATCGACCGCTGCTATGAACTGGGATGCAATGTCTATATCACCAAGCCGGTTGCGTATGAGGCCTTCATCGACGCCATCCGGCGGCTGGGGCTTTTCCTGCAAATCGTCCAGCGTCCGCGTAGCGGGCACGCCCAGGCATGACCAACCCGCGCAGCCGCGGCACCGTGCTGGTGGTTGAGGATGACCCGGGGATCGGGCAGCTCCAGCGGCGGAATCTCGAGCGCGCCGGCTATCGGGTGGAAGTGGCCTCCGGGACGGCGGCGGCGCGAGCGGCCCTCGCCTCCGCATGTATCGATCTCCTCCTGCTCGACTACCAGCTGGAAGAGCCGGTGACCGGCCTCGACTTTTATCGCACTTTGCAAACCGAAGGGTGTGACGTGCCGGCGATTCTCGTCACCGGCTTTGGCGACGAGACCCGCATGCTTGAGGCGATGCGGGCCGGGATGCGCGATTTTATCCCAAAGACACCCAATTTCGTTGAGCTCGTCGCCCCCACCGTGGAGCGCGTGATGAAGCAGGTGCGCGCCGAGCGGCAGTTGCTCGAAACCGAAGCGGCGAGCCGCGCGAAGGATCATTTCCTCGCCACGCTCAGCCATGAACTGCGCACCCCGCTCACTCCCGTGCTCGCCCTGGTTTCCGTCCTCCAGCGCGATCCGCGCCTCCCGCAGGACGTGCAGGAGGACATCGCCACCATCGCCCGCAACATCGAGCTTGAATCGCGGCTCATCGACGACCTGCTCGACATCACGCGTATCGTGCGCGGCAAGCTGGAATTGAAAATGGAGACGGTCGATATCCGCCCAATCATCGAGCATGCGGTGAAAACGTGCTGCGCGCACGAGGCGGCGGAGAAGATGATCGTCTGTCACGAACAGCTAGACGACTGCTGCCACATCGTGCGCGTCGATTCGGCCCGGCTGACGCAAGTCTTTTGGAACGTCTTGAAAAACGCCATCAAGTTCACGCCGGTTGGCGGGCAAACCTACTTGCGCTCGCGGCATGTAAACAAAGACGGGCAGGCGTGGCTGGCTATCGAAATCGAAGACACCGGCATCGGCATTCCCCCGGAGCAGATGCCGCGAATTTTCGGCGCCTTCGAGCAGGGAGGTCGCTCGATTACCCGGCAATACGGGGGACTCGGGCTCGGCTTGGCAATCAGCCGCGCGATCATGGAATCGCACGGTGGCACCATTACCGCGGTGAGCCCCGGCGAGGGCCAGGGTGCCGTCTTCACCATCTGGCTCCCGCTCTCCACGGAGGCGACTGCGACCGTCGAGATGCCGTCCGTCGAGCCGTCAAAGACGGGGACGCGGGACTTCAGCGGATTGCCGGGCGCACATCTGCTGCTCGTCGAAGACCACGCGGACACGGCGGCCGTCCTCGCCCGTCTGCTGCGCCGTGCGGGCTTCCACGTCACCGTGGCCACGAGCATTGCGCAGGGCTTGGCAGAAACCGAGGTGGCGGCCAAAGCCGTGGATGCCAGCGGGCGCTTTCACCCCATCCAACTCGTGCTCAGCGACCTCGGTCTGCCCGACGGCAACGGCACCGAGTTGATGCGCGAACTCGCGGACCGGCACCGGCTGCGCGGCATCGCCCTCAGCGGATTCGGCATGGAGGACGACGTGCAGGGCGCGCTTGAGGCCGGCTTCGCCCGGCACCACACCAAACCCCTCGATTTCGATGTCCTCCTCGCCACGATCCGCGAGTTGCTCGCGGAGGTCTAGGAGGAGGGAAAAGATTCATTGCGCCCACCGGGCGCACCCGTAGCTTCCCCGCCTTTATGCTCAATGAGGACACGATCCAATATGCGATCGAGAACACCCAGGTCATCGTCGCGCCGCAGCGGCGCATCGCGACTTTTGGCGATACGAGCTTCCGCTTTTACCTCGTTACCGAGCTCATGGACAGCGTCGGCCAGGTGCGCGTGCGCGACGGGCGGTTGCACGCCATGCGTCCGCAGATCATCACGCCAGGGCAGATCCAACGCATGATCCTCGAAGGTTTCGGCGAGCGCGCCGAAGCCTTTGCCGACTGGCTGCGCGAGCACGCCCCGCAGCTCGCCGCGCTGAAATACGGCTTCCAGTTTCGCAAGACCGACGTCTCCGACAATCTCCTCCACGGCACCCTCGACGAAGTGCTCAGTCGCCTGCGCGAGGAGGTGGAACGGACGGAAGACCCGCTCAGCACGGTCATCCATGGCGTCGATGAGGGCTGGGAAATCTGCCTCCTGAAATTCGCCGCCGACCTCATTCAGGAATCAGCCAGCGGCAACCTCGGCGACTTCAAGAAGCGCGGACTGCTGTGACGTGAGGAGCGGGGGTGAAAGTGGAAAGTGGGCGCGCGTTGACTCACTTTCCACTTTCACTTTCACTCTGCCCTGCCCGTGAAAGCCCTCTTCATCATCGTCCTCGCCATCGCCATTTTTGGCGGCGGAGCATACTTCACCTACGAGATGTTCATCCGCCCGCAGCAGGAGCTGAAGGCCGAGAAGGCGCTGCCACCGCCGCCGCCGCCGCCCGATCCCACGGTGCCGGAGTTTGAAAAGGCGAAGGCCGTGCGCAAGGCCGGCAAAACCATCGAGGCCCGCGAAGCCCTCGCCGGCTTCGTCGAGCGCTACCCGGAATCGAGCAAGATCGAAGAGGCCAAGGATCTGCTCGGCGAGATCAATCTCAGCCTCTTTCTCTCCCCCGTGCCCACGCCGGAAAAGCAGATCTACGTCGTCAAGCCGGGCGACGTCATCACCCGCGTCGCCCACAAACTCAAAGTCGGCCCCGAGCTGCTCATGCGGTCGAACAACCTCAAGGGTTCGATGCTCATGATCGGCCAAAAGCTGACCTACGCCCCGGCGGATTTCTCCGTCGTCATCAGCCGGAAGCGGGACAAAGTCACCGTGCTCAACAAAGGCCGCTTTTTCAAACAGTACGCCATCCGCTCCTGGCCGCCTCAGCATGCCAAAAAGGTGCTGCCTCCCGGTCAGAAGGCCCCGCCGCTGGTGAAGCTCGCCGGCAAGGTCACGCATAAAAATGCCTGGCTCGACGGCCAGTCCGTGGCCTTCACTGACAAAGGATTCTGGAACGCCAAATTTTGGATCAACATCAACATTTCCGGCTGCACCCTCTACGGTGAACCCGACCCCAACGCCCCCAACGCGCCCAACTCCAAGCCCCCGCAGGGCGGCATCACTCTCGACCCCGCCGCGCTCACCGAACTCGGCGCCCTGCTGAGCAAGGAAGACCCCGTCACCCTCGAATAAATTCCCATGAAACTTCAGCCGCTGGAATTTGAGAAACCCATCGTCGAACTCGAGGAAAAGCTCGCCGATCTGAAACGGCACTCGCGCGCCAACGACATCAACTTCGACACCGAAGTGCGGCGCATGGAAGGCAAGCTCGAGGACACCAAGCGCGCCATCTACGAGAATCTCACCGCCTGGCAGCGCGTGCAGATTGCCCGCCACACCGCGCGGCCCTTCACCCTCGACTACCTCCAGCTTTCCTTCAGCAATTTCATCGAGCTGCACGGCGACCGGCTCTTTGCCGAAGACCGCGCGATGCCCGGCGGCTTCGCCACCATCGCCGGGCGGAAATGCGTGGTCATCGGCCACCAGAAAGGCCGCGAACTGAAGGAAAACATCAAACGCAACTTCGGCTGCGCCAACCCCGAGGGCTACCGCAAGGCGCTCCGGCTCATGCGGCTCGCGGAAAAATTCGCGCTGCCCTTCGTCTCGCTCATCGACACCCCGGGTGCCTATCCCGGCCTCGGTGCCGAGGAGCGGCACATCTCCGAAGCCATCGCCGTGAATCTCCGCGAAATGATGATCCTGCGCACCCCGACCGTCGCCGTGGTCATCGGCGAAGGCGGCAGCGGCGGCGCGCTCGGCATCGCCGTCGCCGACCGCGTGCTCATGCTCGAAAACGCCTACTACTCCGTGATCTCGCCCGAAGGCTGCGCGGCCATTTTGTGGAAGCACCGCAAGCACGCCCCCGAAGCCGCCGCCGCCCTCAAACTCACCGCCCGCGACCTGCTCGCCATGCGGCTCATCGACGACATCATCCCCGAGCCGCTCGGCGGCGCGCACCAGAACCACACCGCCGCCATCGCCAATCTCAAGAGTGCCATCAGCCGCCAGCTTGATGCGCTGACCAAACTCCCCCACGACGAACTTCTCGCCCAACGCTACGAAAAATTCCGCCGCGTCGGGGAGTTTGCGGGGGACGGGTAGCCCGAAAGTTTGAAAGCGCTTAATCTCTCCCGATGGATGCTTTTCCTCCCACGCATCCCCTGAGCGCGACCCCATGAGATAGCCCAACTCGCTCGCAAAGTAATAGCGAAACGCCTTCGGCATCCGGTCCTCGAACTCCGCAACTGCTGTCGTTAGTGGAATCGAACAGGGCCGCTTCCTGTATGTAGCGGCGGAGGATTTGCAGGTAAGGCGTGTCCTGCCCCGCACCTGGGCGCCCCACCAGCGCGCAACCATTCCCGTAGGGCCGAGCTCTCGGCACTCGAGAGTTTCACTATCTTGCTGTCGTTATTAATACCAAACACAGTTGAAAACCGACACCTTCCAAAGTCCGAGAACCGAAGGAAATCGCGCAACGCACCGATTCGTATCGTCCAGTCTTCAACTGAGTTTGGTATAAAACGTCGTTGGGCGATGTAGCGGAGTAAATCGGCGAACCATTCCGGAGACGGGCCGGCGTCCGGGGGGAGGGTCGTCCACACCCGCGCGGTCTTGTCATCTGAGGCGGTTACGATCTGTTCGCCAGCCCGACTGAACGGTGCATTGGAGACAACGCTCCCATGACCTGTGAGCGTGGCCAACTCTTTCCCGACAGCGCCCATTTCCTTTCCGACGTGACGACCCCGCCAAGCTCCGCTAATTGCGGGCGATGCGCACCGTGCTTCAGCGTGTCAGCTCCGCTTCGGTGACTGTCGAGACGGCGGTCATCGGCGAGATCGCGCGCGGCTATGTGGCGCTGGTCGGCGCGGAGGAAAGCGACACAGCCGACGACCTCGAGTGGCTGGCCGGCAAGATCGTGAACCTTCGCCTTTTCGCCGACGACACCGGCGCGATGAACCGCAGCGTGCTCGACATCGCGGGCGGGATCCTCCTCGTCAGCCAGTTCACGCTTTTCGCGAGCACGAAAAAAGGCCCGCGTCCGAGCTGGCACCGTGCGGCCAAACCGGCGCGCGCGCAGCCGCTTTATGAAACCCTGACGCGGCGGCTGGGTGAGTTGCTTGGCCGGCCGGTCGCCTGCGGGCGCTTCGGTGCCATGATGCAAGTTACGCTGGTCAACGACGGCCCCGTCACGCTGGTCATCGACACCAAAGCGCGCGAATAGTCCCCAGCCATGATCCTGACCTGCGCGGAGATGAGAGCCCTCGAAGAGTGTGCGTTTGCCGACGGCATCGCGGCAGATGATCTCATGGAGGAAGCCGGCGCGCAGATCGCAGCGGCGGTGACGCAGTTTTTCCCGCAGCCCGGAAAGTGCGCGGTCTTTTTCGGCAAAGGCCACAACGGAGGCGATGCGCTCGTGGCTGCACGGCATCTGGCGTCGCGCGGCTGGGAGTTGGAACTGCGGCCGGCGTTTCCCCCCTCTGCGTGGAATCCGCTCACCGCTGAGAAAGCGCGTGAACTCAAAGCGGTACGGCGCAGGAAAGGCGCGGGCTCAGGCCCGCGGGAAAGCGGCCCGCTCCTCGTGCTCGACGGCCTGCTCGGAATCGGCGCGGGTGGCACCTTGCGCGAACCGGTCCGCGGAGCGGCGCGGGAAATCAACCGGCGCCGTGCGGAGGAAAGCGCACACGTTTTCGCGCTCGATCTGCCCACCGGGCTGGACGGCGACAGCGGCACCGCCGACGCCGACTGCGTGCTCGCGGATTTTACACTGACCGTCGGCTTTGCCAAGCGCGGGCTCCTGGCGGACGGGGCGACGCGCTGCGTCGGGCGGCTGGCGGTGGTGCCGCTCGCGGAGCTGAGCGCGCGGGCGGATGAAGCCGGCACCCGCGCAACGGTCGCCACGGCACAGTCCATCGCACTGTTGCTGCCGCGGCGGCCTTTCGACCTGCACAAAGGCCAGTGCGGGCGCGTGGGGATCGTGGCTGGCTCGGCGGGCCTGACCGGGGCTGCGGTGCTCTGCGCGGAAGCCTGTGTGCACGCGGGCGCGGGGCTGGTGACGCTGTATGTGACGCCGGACATTTATCCGCTCGTGGCGGCGCGGATCGCGCCGGAGGTGATGGTGAAAGCCACCGCCTCCTGTCTTTCCGTGCTCGACGAGCGGCTGGATGTCCTCGCCCTCGGTCCGGGTCTGGGCACGCAGCGCGCCGGAGAGGTGCTCAAGCTGCTCCAGCGCGCCCCGCAACCGATGGTCATCGATGCCGATGCCCTGACCATGCTCGCGCCCCGCCTCGACCTGCTCGGGCGCAGTGCCGGCCCGCGCCTGCTCACGCCGCATGCCGGGGAGATGAAGCGCCTGGATGAGGGGTCGGCAAAGCGTCCGCGGAGCGAGACGGTGGCGCGCTTCACCGCGCACCACCCCTCGACGCTGCTCTTCAAAGGCGCGCGGACGCTCATCGGCGAACATGGTCGCGCACCCAGCTACAATGCCACCGGTTCCCCTGGCATGGCGACCGGCGGTATGGGCGACGTCCTCACCGGCGTCTGCGCGGCGCTCGCCGGGCAGGGGCTCGGGCTCTACGACGCCGCGCGGCTCGGCGCGTGGCTGTGCGGACGGGCCGCGGAGCTGGCGGTCTTCGGCGGCGGGGAATCCGAGGAATCGCTCGTCGCTACGCAGGTCATCAGGCGGCTGGGCGAGGCGTGCAAAAATCTCCGCGCGGGCTGCTGGTAAGCCGGGGCTTGCCCGCTAGATTCGGCCGCATGTTCACGGGACTTGTCGAAGAAACGGGCGAACTCCTCGCCCTCGAACGCTCCGCCGCCGGCGCGCTGCTCACCGTGCGCGCTCCGCTCGTCGGCACCGACGCGCGGCTCGGCGACAGCATCGCGGTGAACGGCTGCTGCCTCACAGTGACGGCGCGGAACGGCGAAACCCTCGCTTTCGATCTGCTCGCCGAAACGCTCGACCGCACCAACCTCGGCGGGCTCGCGCCCGGAGCACCGGTGAATCTCGAACGCGCGCTTGCCGCTCACTCCCGGCTCGGCGGGCACTTCGTCCAGGGGCACATCGATACGACGAGCCGCGTGCTCAGCTTTGAGAAAGTGAAGGCCGACCACCGGCTGGAGATCGCGCTGCCGGCGGAGTTTGCGGGTTACGTGGCGTTCAAAGGCTCGATCGCCATCGACGGCATTAGCCTGACGGTCGCGGAAGTGGGCGCGGCGAGTTTCACCGTCTGGATCATTCCCCACACGCTGGCGATGACCAACCTGCGGGCGAAGGGCGCGAGCGCTTTCGTAAACCTCGAATTCGACCTCCTGGCGAAATACATTGAGCGGCTGCTCGCGGTGCGCGGTTAAGCGGCGAGCGCGAGTGGCTCCGGCTGCTCGGCGGCGGCGAGGATGGTGTCGCGGCGGGCACGGGCCTCGGCGAGCGATTTGGTGCCGAGGGAGCGGCGGATGCGCTCTTTGGTGAAGGGCGTGGGATGGACGACGTAGTGGATGAACCAAGTGCCGTTGTTATTCCAGAGATGATGGTTGGGATTCGCCGGGTTCACCCGGAGCGAGAATGCGAACATGATGCAGAGTTGGGTTGGCAGGGAGCATCGCGGGAGATTTTGGTTCGCTCCCGGCAGAAGGCCGGTGCGCACATCGCGGGCGACCCACTCGGTCGCTCGGTTCCACCTTGGTTTCTCCAACCAGGTTGGCAGCCCCGACGGAAGTCGCCGGGGCACTCGTGATGCAGTTGCGGTTTTGAAAAGAACTGCGCGGAAGGTAACGGGACCGCGGGGGGCCGCAAGTGCGGATTCGCCTTATGACACGGGTGGCACCGTGCTTACGCGCGCGGTTTGACGTAGATGCCGATGAGGGGCCGCGGCGAGGGCTTGAGCGAGACGAAATCGCTGACGAAGCCGCGCGGAGTGCGAAACTCGACATGTCCGGCCCCGCTTCCGCCATAAACGAGGACCGAGCCGACGGGGGCCTTGTACGGGTTGCTTTCCTTGATCCGACGGAAACCGAAGCTGGTGGTCAGCTCGGATGCCGCTTGCTTCGCGTAACCGGTCGTCGGACGGGTCTCGATGATCTTCGCCGCGAGGAGCGCGTCTTTCACGTAGCGCCAGCAGCGGCTCGTGGAATGGGCGCGCGCGCGGGCGGAGGCGATCTCGGCGGCGTGGATCATCCGCTTGTCGTACTTGAACTTCCCGGCCTGTGGGCCAAAGAGCGACAGCTTGCTGACATCGAGTTTCTGCGCGGCTTTCGAGTCGTAGAGGGATTCCTTGGAGGCGGCCCGCACAGTGGGTGCGAAGAGCGTAAGGGCGGCGAAAATCAGGCAGATACGGAGGAATACAGTCATGCGAAGGCTGGCGAAGGCGCGCAGGTTAGCGGCGAAACGGTGCCGGTCAAACGACTTTTCCCGCCCGGGCATCCCTGCCTTTAAGCAGGAAGCCCGCCCGCGGGGGGCGGATTTGCTTTGCCTGCGCGGGCCGCCGCCCGGCTAAGTAGCCCACGTGAATTTCGACACGCCGCTGACCGATCTGGAGTGGATTCCGCCGCAGCGGCAGCGGCAGCTCGACCGTTTCGGGCTGGCCACGGTCGAGGCGCTGCTCACGCATTTTCCGAAGCGCTACGAGGACCGCACCCAGTTCGACCGCTTTCCGACCGGAGACACTGCCGAGCCGGTCTGCGTCTGCGGGCTGGTGAGAAAAACCAGCGTCCGCCGAATTCGCGGCTCGCAGAAGATGTTCGACGTGGTGCTCGAAGAGGAAGCCGCTCACGCGCTGAGCCAGCCGCTGCTCTGCCGATGGTTCAATGCTCACTGGGTCGAAAAAATGATCGTCAATGGCCAGCGGCTGGTCGTTTACGGCAAGCCGAAGCCGAGCGGGACGGGGGTGGTCATCACGCATCCCGAGTTTGAGGTCGTGGAGGAGGACGCGGAGGCGTCGATCCATTTGAAAAGGATTGTGCCCATTCATCGCGCCACCGAAGGGCTCTCGCCGCGCGTGCTTCGGCGGCTGATCTGGGACGTACTGGAAAAACTCTGCGACGACGAAATCGAGGATTTCCTCCCGCCGAAGCTCGACGCCACGCCGCCCGCGTGGGCGCTGCGGCAGATTCATTTCCCCGACTCGTGGACGGCGCGGGACAAAGCCCGCCGCCATCTCGTGCTCGGCGAGTTCTTTGCCATGCAGGTCAGCATCGCCGCCAAGCGCGCCGAGCAGACCGCGCAGCCCGGCGCGGTGCATTGCACCGGGGATTCGCTGATGCGACGCCTGCACGCCGCGCTGCCCTTTCCGCTAACCGGCGCGCAGCTCCGCTCGATCGCCGAAATCCGCGCCGACCTCGCCACGCCGCGCCCGATGAACCGCCTCCTGCACGGCGATGTCGGCAGCGGTAAAACGCTCGTCGCCCTCAGCGCCATGCTCCTCGCCGTCGAAGCCGGCTATCAGGCCGCGCTCATGGCCCCCACGCAAATCCTCGCCGAACAGCACTACCTCACCCTCCGCCACCTCTGCGAACCGCTCGGTCTCCGCGTGGCCCTCCGCACCGCCGCCCGGTCGGAACAAACGAGCGCGCTCCCGCTCTTCGATGCCGGTGAAAGTGGCGACGAGCCGCACATCCTCGCCGGCACCCACGCCCTGCTCTACGAGGGCGCGGGGTTTTCGCGGCTGGGGCTGGCGGTGATTGATGAGCAGCACAAATTCGGCGTGCTCCAGCGGGCGAAGTTGCGAGATCAGGGCAGCGCGCCGGATGTGCTGGTGATGACGGCGACGCCCATCCCGCGCACGCTGACGATGACGCTCTATGGCGATCTCGATGTAAGCACGCTCGATGAGCTGCCGAAGAATCGCGGCAAGATCGTCACCGCCGTGCGCGCCACGGCGAAACTGCCGGAGGCAGTGAAATTTCTGCGCGAACATCTCGAGGCGGGGCGGCAGGCTTACATCGTTTATCCGCTGATCGACGAGTCGGAAAAGCTGGAGGCGAAGGCCGCAGCGGACGAGTTCAAGAAATGGCAGGCGCTGCTCGCGCCGATGAAGTGCGCGCTGCTCCACGGACGCATCGCACCGGAGGAAAAGGACGCGATTATGGAGCGCTTCCGGCGTGGCGAGACGCAGGCGCTCATCGCTACCACAGTCATCGAGGTCGGCATCGACGTGCCGAACGCGACGCTCATGCTCGTCGAAAACGCCGAGCGTTTCGGCCTCGCGCAGCTCCATCAGCTCCGCGGACGCATCGGCCGGGGAGAGCACAAGAGCTACTGCATCCTGCTCCATGCGGCAAAGGCGGAGACCGAGGCGCTGGAGAAACTGCGCATCCTCGAGGAAACGTCCGATGGCTTCCAAATCGCCGAAGCCGACCTGAAAATCCGTGGCCCCGGCGACATGCTCGGCACCGCCCAGAGCGGCCTGCCACCGCTCAAGCTCGGCGACCTCCTCGCCGATCACGAACTCATGCGCCTCGCACGCAACGCCGCCTTTCTCCTCTTCGAACGCGACCCCCAGCTCGCCGCGCCGGAGCACGCCCGCTACCGCCGCGTGCTTGCCGAAGGGCGCAAACTCATGCTTTCACAGGTCAGCTAAATGCGCCGCACGCTCTTCCTCGTCCTCATCACCGCCCTCGTGGCGTTTGGCATTTACCGCTGGCAGCAACTTCATTCCCGCGAACAGCGCGGCGTGTCCGGCGCGAAAAAATACACGCCGGCGGAAGGCCCTCGCATCGACCCGAAAGACGTGCAGGTGCTCACCGCGCTCGACGCCGAATACACGCGGCTCGTCGCCGTCGTCACTCCTGCGGTCGTCGCCATTACCAGCTCCCGCGCCGCGCCGCCGGATCCTTTCAAATTGCTCTTCGGCCAGCGGACGGCGCGCGAAAGGCAGGCGATGGGTTCGGGCGTAATCGTTTCGCAGGAGGGCCACATCCTCACGAATCACCACGTCGTCGCGGGCATGGAGAAAATCGCCGTGCAACTGAGCGATGGCCGCCAGATCGCCGCGCAGCTCATCGGCACCGATGAGGTCACGGACATCGCTGTCTTGAAAATCGACGCGCCCAACATCATGCCGCTTCCGCTCGGCGACAGCGACACGGTCCGCCCGGGGCAGATGGTCTTCGCCGTCGGCAATCCCTTTGGACTCCAGGAAACCGTGACTCAGGGCATCATTAGCGCCAAAGGCCGGCGGGCGGTGGCGGACAGCGGCGTCGAGTTCTTGCAGACCGACGCCGCGGTGAACTCTGGCAATTCCGGCGGCCCGCTGCTCAACCTGCGCGGCGAAATCATCGGCATCAACAGCGCCATTTTTTCCACCTCTCCCGAGGGCGCGTGGCTGGGCATCAGCTTCGCCATTCCGGCCAATGTCGCACGCCGGGCCTTGGAGAGCGTTTTGAAAACCGGGCGTATCGTCCGCGGCTACCTCGGCGTGAACATGAGCGGTTTGACTCCTGAGGTGGTCCGGGAACTCGCCCTGCCTGATGCCCGCGGCGCGCTGGTTTTGGAAGTTCTGCCCGAATCGCCTGCCAACCGGGCCGGACTCCGTCCAGGCGACGTCATCCGCAGTTTCGACGGACGCGTGATCACGGACATCCACGCTCTGCGCGCCCGCGTCGCGGAAAGCGATCTGCGCACGCGGGTGCAACTCGGGATCCTCCGCGACGGGCACGAACAGACGGTTACCGCCGAGATCGTGGAGATGCCAGCCCCAGAGAAGTAGAGCGCCCGGCGCTGCCGGCGCGCGCTCCTTACTCTATGAGCCGAATTTGACCGACGGGAGATGGGTCTCCGGAACCACAAGTTTGATGAAATCCTGGATCATCACATCGGCCTGCTCGGCAGTGCGGCCATAGCCTTTGGCGAGGGTAGCGGCGACGGTGAAGTAGGCCCAGCGCTGGTTGTAGCCGTGCAGCAGGCGGTCGCTGATGTCGATCCGCGTGCGCGCGAAATGCGAGGCGGTGATGTCCTCGCAACCGACAAACCAGTAGTAGTTCAGGTTTGAGACCGGAATTATTTTCCCGTCGTCGGCTTTCAGCATCTGGAAAGCCTCGAGCCGCGTCGTTTCGAGCATCCCGCGGTCGGGTATCGGGATCATCACTTTCGGCGCGCTGGTCAGCGACCAGCCCTGCGCTTTCAGGCAGCGTTCGGGGCGGTGGATGCTCGTGTTCATGTCCTGCCCGGCGAGGACGATGGTGGCCTGCAGTTTGTCGCCCCTCCTGTTCGTGTAAAGCTTGCGCGCAAAGCCCGTTTCCTTGCCCAGCGTGCTGATCTCCAGATCGGTGATCTTCATGTCCTGGCCGGTCCAGTCGCCGACCTTTTCCGGAAGTTCGAGCTTCACGCCCACGGGTTGAAACTTGAGCTGTTTCGGCAACAAAAAAACCGTGCTCAGCGTGAGCAGAGTGGCGAGCAGGAGGGTGAGGCGGCTAGTAGTC
The DNA here is from genome assembly GCA_038318725.1 of Chthoniobacterales bacterium. Taxonomy (GTDB): domain Bacteria; phylum Verrucomicrobiota; class Verrucomicrobiia; order Chthoniobacterales; family Chthoniobacteraceae; genus Chthoniobacter. Next base: position 3,928 of record JBBQCM010000122.1, on the reverse strand, counting down.
ATAGGAAACGGGGCCGGCGGATTTTTTCGCGGCGTTCACGGGCTCGGGCTTGAGCGCATCGGTGGCGACGTGCCGCCAGTCGAGATTCAGCAGCTTGCTGAAACCGACCAGCGCGCCGACGGCGATGGGGAAGAAGACGAAGCCGGAGTAATCGTGGTAAAGCCCGCCAGCGATGCGCTCATTCACAAAACGGGCGATGACGACCACACTAAAAACGCGTCCGACATTGCCGATGAGCGCAAAGACGATCGAGCCGCCAAAGATGACCCACTGCTTCCACGTCTCGCGCTGGGTGAAGTGGACGTAGAGCGCGCTGAGTGTGGTCATGGCCATGAGCGAGCGAATGCCGCTGCAGCCCTCGGCGATGTCGAAATTGAAGGTGCCATCGACCGCACGCAGCCCGGTGCCGAGGGTCGCGACTTGCACGCCGATGAGCGAGGAGAGCCACTTCACCGACGAGGAGACGAGCAACTGGAGTGAAACTGTCCCCTGAACGATCCCGCCGATGGGAATCATGAAAAGCAGGAAGAGGCAGGGAAAGAGGAAGACGCGCCCGACTTCGCGTCCCCACAGAAACCGCACGCCGCCGTAGATGAGCAGCGGCAGGGCGACGATGGCGATGCGCGGCTGGAGTGTGCGCACCGCGAGCAGAAAGGCGAAAACACCGGCGGCGACCCACGCGAGCCCGGCATTCGACGGCTGCTTGCGGGCCTTCTGAAGTTCCGCGCGGTGATGCCAGATGAGGTAGATCGAAATCGGCAGGATGAACCAGGAATGTTCCTGATTGTTCTCCTCATTCCACGCCTGCGAAGCCCACTGAGCAGCGGTTAGGGCACCGTTGGTGAAGACTTTGAAAAAACCGAAAAAATAGATCAGCACGCCGGCACATCCGGCGAGCAGCGCCGCCGCGCCGGCATTGGCTCCGCTCCAGCGAAGAAGGCGGGCAAAGGCATCGCCAAATTCCAGCGGCGGGACGGGGGGAGGATACGGGTTTTCGGGCATGTCCCGGCGAATCTAGGCGGCACCGGGCGCTTTGCAATCCGCACCGCGCCTTGCCTCTTCCCGGCCCGCTCCGTACTCTCCGGCGACTTTGTCCGCCGAAACTCCATCGCCCGCCGCGGCCCGCCCGAAACTCCTCATCCTCGAATTCTGGGGTCTTGGCGACCTGACCTTTTCCACGCCCTTGCTCCGCGCGGCCAGCGCGCACTACGACATCACGCTCGTGGGCAAGGAACACGCTGCGCCGCTGCTCGCGCCGACCTTTCCCGGCCTGCGCTTCATCGCCTATGACGCGCCGTGGTCCGCCTACCGCGACAAATACGCGCTCTGGAAATGGCGCTGGGATGATCTCATCTCGCTCATCGCCCGGCTGCGTGCCAAGCGCTTCGACGCCGCCATCTCGGTGCGCAACGATCCGCGCGACCACCTGCTCATGTGGCTGATCGGTGCCGGCACCCGCTACGGCTTTCCGCTTCGGGGCAGCAGCCACTTTCTCACCCACCCGCTCCTCCGCAGCCGCGAGCGCCAGCACAAGGTCGAGGACTGGCGCGACATCGGCCGCGCGCTCCACCTGCCGGGTATGGACACTGCCGACCCGCACCTCGACCACCCGCAGTACCGCACGCCGAGCGTGGATGAAATGCTCGCCGGGATCACCAAGCCGATCATCTGCCTGCACCCCGGCGCACGCATCGCCGTGCGACGCTGGCCGGAGAGTTATTTCGGCCATGTTTTGGAAAGGCTGCGCCGCCACTTCGACTTCCACCTCGTCCTCGTGCCGGACCCGGATGGCTACGGCGAGGGCCTCGTGCGGCATGCGGACACCATCCTCCGCCCGCTCACCGTGCCCGAACTCGTGGACGTGCTCGGCCGCGTCGATTTGCTGCTCTGCAATGACAGCGGCCCCGGCCACATCGCCGCGTCGTGCGGCCGCCCGGTCATCCCCATTTTCGGCCCGACCGATCCCGACTGGTTCGGGCCGTGGGGCCCGCTGCACCACATCGTCATCCGCGACATCTGCCCGTGGCGGCCGTGCTTCGACTACTGCAAATTTTCCGAGCCACATTGCATGACGAAGCTCCTCCCCGAGCGCGCCGCGGGCGAAATCATCGAGCATCTCCGGTCGCTGATTGCAAGCGGCGCGCTGCCCCCAGCGCTCGCTCAGCCCGTCCTCTCCGCAGCGTGATGGACCTCGCCGTCGCCGCCTGCATCGCCACCTACCGGCGGCCGCGCGAGCTGGCGCGACTGCTCGCGTCGCTGGGGAATATCGGGCGCGGGTTGGCGCTCACCGTCGTGGTGGACAATGCGGGCTGTGCGGAAACGCGCGCAGTCGCGGCCGCGGCGGGAACAGGCGTCCACCTCGTCACGCCAGGCGATAATCTCGGCTGCGGTGGCGGGCTCCGGCTGGCGGAGGAAACGGCACTGCGGCTGGCGGGTAAAAACTGCACGCACCTGCTCATCCTCGACGACGACGCCGTGCTCGCACCGGACACGCTCGACCTGCTGGCCGCCGCAAACGCCGATGCCGCCTGCCCGCTCGTCACCGGCCCCGGCAGCGCGCTCGGCTGGCCGCCGGGGCTCGCGGATCGGCGCGCGCATCACCTCGCAGAATCGCTGGCAAGCGTCGCGGACTTTCGCGCGCAACTCGGCACCGCGCCGCAGCCGCTGGTCTGGACGCAAGGCATCTGCCTGCTCGTCGCGCGCCACGCGATCACGGAAGCGGGGTTGCATCGCCCGGACTTCTGGGTGCGCGGAGAAGATTTGGAATTCAGCCTCCGCCTTAGCGCCAGTCATCGTCTCGTCGTCGTTCCCGCCGCGGTCGTGGAGCATCTTCCGCCGACGGCCAGCGGCGCGGTTTCTCACCAAGCCGACTACCTCAAGCACGCCGCCATGCTGCAAAATATCGCGTATCTGAGTCTGCGACTCGCCCACGGACGCCGCATCGCCTGGACGCTCCCGGCCAATGTCTGGCGCTTCCTCCGCGCCTGGGGACCGCGCGTTTTGCCCGACGCGTTCCGCGCGCTTTGGCGCGGTGTAATTCTCGCTGAACCCGCCGGCCGTGGCACCGGCCGCACTTTTCTCGCCCGCGCGAAAACTCTCCCATGACCATCCCGCGTTTCAATGTCCTCGGCGTCTCCGTCAGCGCGATGAACCTCCGCCTCGCCACCGAGGCCGTGCTCGAAGCTCTGCGCACACGGCGCAAGGGCTACGTCTGCGTGACCGGCGTCCACGGCGTGACCGAGGCACAGAACGACCCAGAGTTTCGCCGCATCCTGAATGCCTCCTTTCTCAACACCACCGACGGCATGCCGCTCGTCTGGCTCGGCAAACATTATGTCGGCGGTGAGGTGGACCGCGTCTATGGCCCCGACCTCATGCTCGAGATTTTCGCGGCCACGCAGGCCACGCCGTTCCGGCATTTTTTCTACGGCGGCGCGCCGGGCGTGGCGGAGGAGTTGAAAGCGAAACTCGAAGCGCGCTTCCCCGGCGTGAGCATCTGCGGCACCTACTGCCCGCCCTTTCGCCCGCTCAACGCCGCGGAGGAGGCCGAGCTGACCGCGCTCGTCGCGGAAACAAGGCCGGACGTGATCTGGGTCGGGCTGAGCACGCCGAAGCAGGAGCGCTTCATGGCCGCGTGGCTGCCGCGGCTCGAAACCACGCTGATGTTCGGCGTGGGCGCGGCCTTCGACTTCCACGCGGGCCGCGTGCGTCAGGCACCGCGCTGGATTCAGCGGAGCGGCTTTGAGTGGCTCTACCGCATGAGCTGCGAGCCGCGCCGCCTCGCGCGCCGCTATCTTGTGAACAACCCGCTCTTCCTCTGGCGCATTGCCGGCCAACTCAGCGGGCTGCGCAAATATCCGCTTGAGCAGACTTCCGCCCCGTAGAAAGTAACGGCCCTTTCTCAACCCCCCCCCCCACCCTTCTTTTT
>JBBQCM010000121.1:0-19832 GCA_038318725.1 Chthoniobacterales bacterium | reverse complement strand
CGGCGTGCCGCCCGGCTGCGGCTCGCGGCCCTCGTGGTACAGGCGGCGCACGAGATCCACGGGCACGTATTTGCTCATCGCGCGCATCGCCGTCTTCGCGCGCTCCAGGCTGGCGAGCACGGCGGCGACATCGCGGAACGGCGCCTGCACCGGGACCGCGGTAAAGTCGAAGGCGTTCATCTTTCCCGCCTCCACGCTGATCTGCGTCTGCGCCCGCCGCACGCTGCGCAGGATCAGCCCGCCACCTGCCACGAGCCCCACGATGATGCCCGCTGAAATCAGCAGCAGCCGCTGCCGCACCGCGGCCAGCGGCCCGAAATAAAAGGCGCGCGGCACGATCACACCCACGATCCAGTCCTGCGTCTGCCCGGCGGGCAGCGGTTGGAAAGTGGTCAGGAATTCCTCGCCCTGCACGCGCACCCGCGACGATTCCGTCCGGCCAGTCTCCGCGCTGCGGCGCAGCGCGGGATCGGCCAGCGCGGCGGTGATCGCGGGCGGCAGGCCGGCTGGGTCGATGCGCAGGTCTTTGTCCTCGGTCTCCATCAGACGGTCGCTGGAGTTTCCCCGCGTCACCAACTGGCCTGCGGCGTCGCACAGGAAAACCAGGTGCGGGTCGTCTGCCGAATCAAGACTGACCGCGCGATCAAGCTGCCGTGCGAGCAGGCCGACGCGCAGGACGCCGGCAAATTTGGCCGTCGCGTCGGTCATCACCTGCTGCACGCTGACTTCCACCCGGCGCCGCGCCTCGGGGAGTTCGGCGTCGAGTTGCGACTGGCTCAGATCGCTCCAAAGCAGGCGTCCGTAGAAAGCTTCACTGGCTGGAGTAGTAAAGGTGGGGTGCAGCGTGGGATCGGGAAGTTGCATGTCCGTTTCCCGGACTAGCGGCTGCTGGCTAAAGCGCTCGACCGGCCCGAAGTCGCGCCGCTCGGCGACAAAGCCCGCACCTTCCGCCCGGACATGCCGACTCCACAGGCGCTCACCGCCATCCGCCTCCAGCGTGCGCACCACGCTGAGCTGGCCGCGTGGCGCGGGCTCCAGCGCGATCATGCCGTCGCGGTCAAAGCCCGTCTGCCGGCCATAGGTGAGCGTGATTTCAAGGAGATCGGGATCGGCGAGCAGCGGGGCGAGCAGCGCGGCCTCCAGGGCCACGGGATCGCGCGGATCGACCAGCCCGCGATTGAGCGTGAGCTGCACCTGCTGCGCAGCGGCGGGGCCTTTGGCGAGAAAGCGGGTGACGCGCTCGCCGATGCGTTCGCTGACCGCCGCGCGCAGCCGGTCCGAACTTTCGACCAGCGTGCGCTGCGTGGCTGCGACGACTTGGAAAAAAAGCAGCGCCAAAGCCGCGAGCAGACCGAGGAGGCTGAGGGCGAAGACCTGGCGCAGGGTGGGTTTCATGGGTGGTAGTCGCCGTAGCCGCGTCTTTCTTACAGCCCGCGGCCGAATCGTCAGCCCTACGTGCAAAGACATGTCGGCGCTGATTTCCGCGATGCTGGATCGCGAACTCCCGCTGCGGACCCGGCTGCGCAAGCGCCTCCATTTTCTCTACCGCCGCTATTGCCGCCGCGTGCGCGACCATTTTGCCACCATCCAGCGGGCGGGCGCTTTGCTGAACACGGCCGAGACTCTCGGCGCGGAGGTAAGCCTCGCTCTTGCGGAAAAGGAAAAGCTGCGCCGCGCCTTGAAGCGCCCATCCTAAACAGCCTCGAGAGCTCCGGCCTTGGAAGACCGGAGCCCCGGAGTTTCGCTGAGGCTTACTTCGTTGGAACGGGCTTGCCGTCCTTGATCGCGCAGCCGCCTTTGCCTTTGCAGGAGTTCTTGCCGGCGCAGCTGTTGTCGCCGGACTTGCAGCCGCCTTTGCCCTTGCAGGTGTTCTTGCCGGCGCAGCTATGGTCGGCGTCGGGTTTCTTCTCGTCGGCGAGGACGCCGGCGACGTTGGTGGTTTTGCTGGCCTGGGTCGAGGTCGCGGCATTGACCGGAGCGAGGAAGCCGCCGGAGATGATGCCGGCGAGGGCGGCGCCGGCGAGCAGCGATTTGGTGGTGGATTGACGTTTCATGTTCGTTTGGTTTTTTCTGGTTTGTTTCTGATATCTGCCCGCTCCCGCTTCCGAGACTTTCGGAGAGGAGCTGGCAAAAGTGGCCGGGGGAGGATGCGGTGAGTCTGGGACGGTGGATGCGCGGATTTATTCCGGGAAAATGCGCGCGTCAGTTCTTGATACGCCCGAGTTCGGCGAGGAGCGAGCTTTGCGTGAGGATTTCGGGGAGCAAAACCGGCTCCGCAGCGCCGCCGGGATAGAGGATGTAAAGCGGCACGCCAGCGCGGTTGAATCGCGCGAGGATCGCCGCAATCGCCGGATCGCGATTGGTGAAATCGGCCTTGAGCGGCAGCACGTTTTTCGCCTTCAACGCCGCACGAACCGGCTCGGTTTCGAGCACGAACTTCTCATTGTATTTGCAGTTCAGACACCAGTCGGCGGTGAAGTCGATGAACACCGCTTGGCCTGCTTTCGTGGCCTCCGCCACGCGCGCTTCGCTCCACGGCTGCCAGGCGATGCCGTCCTTCCCTGCCGGACCGCTCGCTGGGCGCGCGGATGCGGCAGTCAGGTTGCCGTCGAGAAAGACAAAGTAGCCGCCGCCGACTAGCACGACGATGAGCAGCCACGAGACGACGCGTCCGCCAAACGCGCCATAGGCCCAACTGGCCATGCCGAGGACGAGCAGGAAGCTGCACACGGCGACGAGCGGTTCCACGCCGCGGCTTTGCCCAAGCACGCCGAGCAGCCAGACGACGACGGCCAGCATGATGAAACCCATGACTTGTTTCAGCCGTTCCATCCACGCACCCGGCTTCGGCAAAAAGCGCATCCACGCCGGGTTCGCGGTCAGCAGGAAATACGGCAGGCTCATGCCCGCGGCGATGGCCGTGAAGATGAGGAAGATGACATGCACCGGCGCGACGAACGCGAAGCCGAGGACCGCGCCGAGAAACGGCGCCGTGCAGGACGTGCCGAGCAGCGTCGTAAACATGCCATGCAGAAATGCGCCGCTGTAACCCTCGCGGCTGGAGATTTCGCTGAGCGTCGATGTCGCCCCGCCGCCGAGCGCGATTTCAAACACGCCGAGCAGATTCAGCGCGAAGACAAAGACCAGTGCGATGAGCGTGACGAAGATGCCGACGTGCTGGAACTGGAAGCCCCAGTTCAGCCCGATGCCATTGGCGCGCAGCACCGCGATGAGCGTGGCGAGGCTGAGGAAAAACGTGAACACACCGGCGACAAACGCCAGTCCGAGGCGGAAGACGCGCCGCGGTTCCTCCCCGGCCTGCTGCACGAAACCGAAGATTTTCAGCGCGATGACCGGCAGCACGCACGGCATCAGGTTCAGAATCAGGCCGCCGAGAAAGGCGCTCCACAAAATGGCCGCGAGATTGCGCTGCGGCGGGGCGCTGCGGCTCGCGGCTGGCGCGGCCGCCGCTGGGGGCGTGCCACCGGCCGCGGCTTCCAGCAGCCAGCCTTCGCGCGGCGCGCCGGGTTTGCCGGTGGCGAGCACGCCGCGCCAGGCGAGATTCGGCGCGCCTCCCTCCTCGATGGGAAACGTGATCGTGCGCGTGCCGTCGGCGGTGCTCTCGCTGGCCTTGGGGTGCGCGGGCTTCACGCCTTCCGGCGGCAGCGGATAGAACTCCGCGGCGAATTCCTTCGGCAGACCTTCGAGGCGCAGCGAAAACTCATTCGCTTTGCTCCGGTCCCACTTCACCGCGAAAGGTGCGCCGGAGGTTTTCGGCACTTGGGCGCGCCATTCGGCGAAAAGCGCCGCGTTGGCCGCGGTGGCGGGGCCGGTGGGCAGTTCGAGGGCGAGGTCCGCGCCGCCGGGGACGCATTGGCTGGGATTGCAAACCTGCCAGGCGACCTTCGCTTTGAGCGTCACCGGGCCGGGCGGGAGAGTGGCGGGCGGCGTGAGTTCGGCAAAGAGCAGGACCTCGTGTTCGTAGATGTAGTTGAGGTAGTCGCCCGCGCCGAGGTGGCTGACCGGCAGCGGCCATTGCAACGGCCCGGCTTTCCAGCCATCGGGCAGTTCCCACGCGACGGTCGTGGGCACGCCGATGTCGCCGACATTCTGCCAGTAGATGTACCACTCCGGCTGGATGACGAGCCGCACTCCAGCAGTGAACGGCTTGCCCGCTTCCACCGAGGCGGTGTCGGCGATGAGCGAGGCGGCAAGCTGTTTGCCGCCGAGCGATGAAAGCTGGCCGTGGGCGGTGGCGGCAAAGGTCAGGCACAAGGCGAGGAGGGCGGGAAACCAGCGGCGGAGATTCATAGGCAGGAAAATCATTACACCATCCAGAGCGCGCGCCACCCGTGAAATTCCCGTGCCTTTTGCCCAAAGCTCCGCAGGCTCCCGCGGTTCACTCCGCACATTCCACCCATGAAACTCCGCCACCTCCTCCCGCTCGCCCTCACCGCCGCCACCGCCTTTGCCCAGGAAAAGCCCGCCGCACCGCCCGCGCCGGTTTTCCCCACGGTGCTCGATCACCTCGATCTCAAGGACGGCGACACCCTCGTTTTCCTCGGCGACTCGATCACCCACCAGTGCCTCTACACGCAATACGTCGAGGATTTCTTCTACACTCGTTACCCGAAGACCCGGCTGCACTTTCACAATGCCGGCGTCGGCGGCGACCGCGCGAGCGATGCGCTGCTGCGCTTCGACGAGGATGTGGCCGCTTACAAGCCGAAGTACGTCACCATCCTCCTCGGCATGAACGATGGCGGCTACAAGGGCTTCGACCAGGCGACCTTCGACACCTACTCCGCGGGCATGACCACGATCCTCGACAAGATCGCCGCCCTCGGCGCGACCGCCGTGCCGATGACGCCGACGATGTTCGACTCCCGCGCCAAGCGCGCCAAAAACGACAACGCCGAGCCCCGCAACTCGCTCTACAACGGCGTCCTCGCCCTCTACGGCGCGTGGCTCCGCGATCAGGCCGAGCAGCGCGGCCTCGGCTACGTGAACATGTGGACGCCCCTCAACGACCTGACCCTCGCCCAGCGGAAAAAGAACGCCGCCTTCACCATGATCGGCGACGGCGTGCATCCCGGCGCGGCCGGTCAGTGCGTCATGGCCGTGGCCGTGCTCAATGACCTCGCGCCGAAGAGCAGCGTCTCGCAGATCGTCATCGAGGAAAAAGACGGTACGCTCGCCGCCAGCGCCACCGGCGGAGTGATCGAGGGCTTTTCCGCGGGCGAAAAGATCAGCTTTACCTTCAACGCCACCCGCCTCCCGTGGGTCCTCCCGCCGGAGGCCGCCGAAGGCTACAAGCTCACCCAGGCTGGGCACAAGCTGAGCAATGAAAAAATCACTGTCCGCGGGCTGAAGGCGGGCCAGTGGCAGCTCTCGATCGACGGCCAGCCCGTTGGCACCTACGCCGCCGGGCAGCTCGCCGCGGGCGTCGCGCTGGAGGAAAACGACAAGACTCCGCAGTACCAGCAGGCGCTCAAAGTCGCGCTGCTCAACAAGCAGCGGAACGAAACCGCCTACCACCCGATTCGCAACGAATACGCCCAGCTCAAGGGTAAACGCCGCGATCTGCAGAAGGCCCAGGACGCCAACGCCCCCGACCTCGCCGACAAACAGGCGCAATACGACATCTACTATGCTGCCTTGAAGACCAAAGTCGCCGACCTGCTCGCCAAGGCCGGCGGGCTGGAGGATGACATTTACAAAGCCAACCAGCCCATTCCGCGGAAATACGAACTGGCTCGCGTGCCCTGAGAGACTGTGAAATAAGTCGTCCCATCGGGACGAATGAACGTAGCCGTGGGCTTCAGCCCACGGTCAGCCCGGAAAAAAGACCTTTGTCGCGGAGCGACATCCGAGCGCTTCAACCGTCGCTCCGCGACGGCGCGCTCGCACTTCCTTTCCGTGGGCTGAAGTCCACGGCTACGATCAAACGTCCCGCTGGGACGCGGCTCTCCGCTGATTATTTCACAGCCTCTGAGCACTGGCGTTTTCTTTCACGGAAAGCCGTCCGGACGCGGATGCCAGCCGGGGCCTTTGGCCGTCGCTTACACCTCGACCGGGGTGCGAAGGACGTCGGCGAGTTTGTCCCGGAGACGGTCGGCTTTGAAGGGTTTTTGGAGGAAGCCGGTGAGACCCTCGCCGGCGAAGCGGGCGAGGGCCTGCTGCTCCGCAAAGCCGCTCATTAGCAGCACGCGCAGATCGGGCTGGAGCTGGCGCATTTCGCGAAAGGCTTCGGCTCCGTCCATGCGCGGCATGGTCAGGTCGAGGAGGACCGCACTGAGGCGCGCGCCGGTCTGGCGGACTTGGGCCACGGCGTCGAGCCCATCCACGGCGGCGAGCACCTCGTAGCCGAGTGTTTCGAGCATCCGGCGGGTGGTCTTGCGCACGGGTTCCTCATCATCGACGACGAGGATGAGCCCGGCGCTTCGGGCGTTTGGGGGGAAGGGGAGTTCGGGCTGGAGCGGGGCTGCGCCGGTGCTCGGGAGGAGCACGCGGAAAGTGCTGCCGGCACCCGGTTCGGTGGCCACTTTGATCGCGCCACGATGGCCGCGGACGATGCCCAGGACCGCGGCGAGACCGAGGCCGCGACCGGTGAATTTGGTGGTGAAAAACGGATCGAAGATTTTTGCCCGCGTCTCGGCGCTCATGCCGCTGCCGGTGTCCGCCACTTCGATAAAGACGTACTCGCCCTCGGGCAGGTCGGGTGAAAGGTGGGAGGTGGCGAGTTCGGTGTGGCTGGCCTGGACGGTGCCGGTGGTGATGGTGATGCTGCCGGCGCTGTCGCCAAGGGCTTCCCCGGCGTTGATGACGAGGTTCAGGAGCATTTGCCGCATCTGGGTGATGTCGGCGATGGTCGTCGGCATGGTCTCGGCGAGGTGGAGATGGAGGGCGGCCTTGCGATTGACCGAGGCGCGGAGCAGTTCGACGTTTTCGCGCACGAGCGCGGACAGCTCCGCGCGTTTGACCACGAAACGGCCCTGGCCGGAGTAGGCGAGCATCTGCTGACAAAGCCCGGCGGCGCGCTCGGCGGCGACCTCGATTTGCTGAAGGCAGGGCTGCACCGGGGAGTTTGCGGGCGCGTCCATCTGCGCGAGGCTGGCGTTGCCGAGGATGCTGGTCAGGAGGTTATTGAAGTCGTGGGCGACGCCGCCCGCGAGAATGCCGAGGCTTTCGAGCTTTTGGCTTTCCTGCAGCTTGCGATCGAGGCGCGTGCGCGCCTCTTCGGCGCTGCGCCGCTCGCTGAGGTCCCGACAGATGGCCTGGCGGCCCACGGGCTGGCCGTCGCGCGTTTCCATGGAGGAACTGATTTCGACGGGGATGTGGCGGCCCTCGCGGGTCAGGAGATCGACTTGGAAAACGACCCCGTTGGCACCGTCGAGCGCGGTCGTGGGAGCCGTGATGCCGCCGCTGGTCGCGCGCTCTTCGCGGGCGAGGATTTCGGCGATGTTTCGGCCTTTGATCTCGTCCGCACGCCAGCCGAGAAGACGCTCGCCGGCGGGGTTAAGCGAGGTGATCCGGCCTTCAAGATCGTGGGTCACGATGAGATCGGTGGCGTTCTCGAAGAGTCCGCGGTAGCGCTGCTCGACGGCGCTCTCGCGGTCGTAACGTTCCCGGATTTTTTCCGCCTGCGCCCGAACCTGTCGCCGTAGCGCCAGGCCCCAGGCCAGGCCCACGGCGAGGATCAGCAGCCCGAAGGCGAAGACGCGGTAGAGGCGTGGCGGCACCCACCACGGTTGCCGGCCGATCACCGCGAGATCGCGATGCGACCGCAGGAGCAGGCGCAGCGGGATGGGGCTGGTGTCGTCCGGGCCGCGCACCGAGAGGATGCCGGAGGCTTCGACGAGCTGGCCCGGCAGCAACGCCGGCCACGGCAGGCTGTCAGGTTCGCCGATGAATTCGGCCGTGAAATTCAGCCCATCCGCTTGCAAGAGCACGGACCGGTCAGAGCCAAACGGAGTTTTCGCCGCGGCCACGCGTCCGCGCAATTGGGCGAGATAGGCGTCATACTTTCCTTCCAGCGCCTCGGGGATGGTCAGCGGTTTGGCGGCGGGCTGCGCGCCGGGCCCGAGCACCTCGACGCTCTCCAGCTCGATGTGGGCGGTCATGCCGCCGACCACCGCCAGGCCATTGATTTCCACGGCGTCGCCGATGCGGAGAACGCCTTTGCGGAGTTTGTTCTGCACGAAGATGGCGCCGGACTGGCCTTGGAGAAAAAAGGCGTTGCCCCAGAATCCGGTGATCGTGCCGCGGACGCGCGCCGGGGTAGTCACCCACTGAGGAGCGGAGGCTTGGAACTCGGCGATCGTCAGCGGCTTGGTCTCCGGCCGCGGTTCGGGAGGCGGGGGCAACTGGGCGCAGGCCTCGGCCGCCAGAGAAACCACGCAGCCTGCCAGCCTGACGGCTCGGAGAATGGAAGCGGCGCGATGGTTCATCCCGAAAAAACATCTGCCTTGTCGAGCAGGAAGGGCGCGCCGTCAAATATCATGGGAAGGAACCGCCGCGCCGCGCCAGCAGCCGGGGTCTAAAACCCGAGGCCGGGCGGAAGACCGAGGCCGGCGGTGACTTTGCCCATCTCGGATTCCGCGAGCGCTTTGGCCTCGGCAATGGCCTTCTGCACGCCGGTGAGGATGAGGTCCTCGAGCATCTCCACGTCCTCGGGATCGACCACGGTCTTGTCGATCTTGATTGCTGTGACTTCGCCCGCGCCGTTCGCGGTCACGGTCACTTTGCCGCCGCCGGCGGTGGCGGTCACGGATTTGTCGGCGAGATCGGCCTGCGCGCTCTGCATCTGCTCCTGCATTTTCGCGGCCTGCTGCATCATTTTTTTGAGGTTCATAATCGGTGGGTGGGTTTAGGTGGGAAGGATTTCGGCTTGGAAAAGTTCGAGGGCCTTGTGGATGAGCGGGTCGTCTTTGAAGGCGGCCATCGGGTCCGCCGCGGGCTCGGCTTTGGTTTCGGTCGGCGCAACTTTTTCGATGGTGAGGCCGGCGCGCTTTTCACATTTCAGCGAGAGCGGCTGGCCGGCGAGTTCGGAAAGCAGCGCCTCGATGAGCGGGCGGTTGTTCGAGCGCTCGCAGGATTCCATGGCCAGGCCGGCCTCGGTCGGAAAGGCGACGGTCGCGACGCCGTTGGCCACGTCCGTGAGCTGACCGGCCTCGATCCAACTGGAGATGAGCGGGCGCTCCTTGCGCACGCGGGCGACAAACTGCGGCCACAGCTCGGCCGCGGAAACCGCCGGAGCCGCGGGCACTGCGGGAGCCGGCTTCGCCACAGGTTTGGCCGGCGGTTCTTCGCGCACCGCGGCGACGGGCCCCGGCGCGGGCGCGGGTTTCTTTTCGCCCAGCGAAGCCGCGACCGCCACACTCAGTGAAGCGCGCGGTGTGGCTGCTGGCGCGGGCGTTTCCACTTTCACCACGGGCATCGGGACCGGCCGCGGACTTCCGCCTTCCGCCTTCCGCCCTCCACCTTTCACCTCCCCGCCCCCGCGAATCGCGGTCAAAGTATCGAGCACTTCCGTCAGCGTCGCCTGCCCGAGGGTTTGGATGGCGCGGATCGCCGCGACCTCAAAGTGCATCTTCTTGTTCGCCGCCCATTTCATGCGCGTTTCCGCGCTGGCAAACTGTTCAATCAGTTCCAGCAGTCGATCGGTGCCGATGCGTCCGCTCTGCTCGGCGAGCGCCGCGACGGCTTCCGCGCTCAACTCGTCCTGCACGCCCTGCGGATCGTGCCGGACGACGAGGAGATTGCGAAAGTGCCCGATGAGATCGGAGAGCAGGCGGCTCAAATCCTTCCCCGCCTCGGCCTGGGTGTGAATGATCGCCAGCGCCTTCGCCGCTTCGCCGGCGATGAGGTATTCGCAAAGCTCCGCGACAGTCTGCTGTGCGGTGAAACCGAAAACCTCCAGCACCTGCGGTTCGCCGATCTCAGTCCCGCAAAAAGCCACGAGCTGATCGAGCATCGACTCCGCATCGCGCAACCCGCCCTCGGCTCCGCGCGCGATGCTCTCCGCCGCGGCGGGCGAGAGTGCGATCTTTTCGCAGCCCGCGATGTAAAGCAGATGCTTGGCAATCGCCGGGGTCGGGATGCGCTGGAGGTCGAAGCGCTGGCAGCGCGAGATGATCGTCGTCGGCACCTTCTCCACGTTGGTCGTGGCGAAGACGAACTTCACATGCGGCGGCGGCTCTTCGAGCGTTTTGAGCAGCGCGTTGAAAGAGGACGGCGAGAGCATGTGGACCTCGTCCACGATATAGAGCTTGTACTTCCCGCGGGTCGGCAGGTATTTGACGTTGTCGATAATGATCTCGCGGATTTTGTCCACTTGCGTGTTGGACGCGGCGTCAAATTCGAGCACGTCCATCGACCGGCCCTCGGCGATTTCCTTGCACACCTCGTCGTTCGGATCGAAGTCCGCGTTCGGCCCGCCGGTGCAGTTCAGCGCCTTGGCGAGCAGCCGCGCCGTGTTCGTCTTGCCCGTGCCGCGCGGGCCGATAAAAAGATACGCCTGGGCCACGCGATCCTGCGCGATGGCGTTCTTCAGCGTGCGCACGATGTGGTCCTGACCCACGACTTCAGCGAAGGTCTGCGGACGATATTTGCGGGCGAAAACCGTGTAGCTCACGAGCTGACGCTAGATGCCGGAAACCGGATTGAAAAGCGGCACGCGCGAGTTTTTCACACTCCGCGATTGGCAAGCAGCGAGGCCCGGTGTTTCCCTGCGCCAATGCTCGGCAATCTCATCGGCCCGGAAATCAAGGAGCTGATCGCGGCGCGGAATTTTTCCGCCCTGCGCGAGGCTTTTTTGGATTGGGATCCGGCGGATGTCGCGGAGTGCCTCACGGAGCTGGCGGAGGAGGAGCAGGCCGTCGTTTTCCGGCTGCTGCCGCACGCGCAGGCCACGGAGGTTTTCGAGTATCTCGAGCCCGAGGCACAGCAGTTTGTGCTCAAAGCGATGGGCCACGCCGAAGCCGCGCGCATCCTCAATGACATGTCGGAGGACGATCGCACCGCGCTGCTCGAGGAGCTGCCAGGTGCGGCGGTGGTGCAGCTCCTCCAGCTCCTTTCGCCGGAGGAAAAAGCGATTGCGCAATCGCTGCTGAACTACCCCGAGGACAGCGTGGGCCGGCTGATGACCACTGAGTTCATCAGCGTCCGCGCGGGTTGGACGGTGCAGCAGGTGCTCGATCACATCCGTGCTCACGGCCAGGACTCGGAGACGCTCAACGTGATCTACGTGACCGACGAGCGCGGCACCCTGATCGACGACGTCCGCATCCGCGAGTTCCTCCTCGCGCCAGTTGAAACGAAGGTCGCTGACATCCACGACAGTTCGTTCGTCGCCCTGCGCGCAAACGACGACCAGAGCCGGGCTCTGGAGCTCTTCAAAAAATATGACCGCAACACGCTCCCCGTCGTGGACAGCCAGGAAAAGCTCCTCGGCATCGTCACCGTGGACGACATGCTCGACGTGCAGGAGGAGGAGACCACCGAGGCGATGCAAAAGCTCGGCGGCGTGGCCGCGCTCGACGAACCCTACATGGACGCGCCGCTGCTCGACCTCGTGCGCAAGCGCGCCGTCTGGCTGGTCGTCCTTTTCATCGGCCAGATGCTGACCGCAACGGTCATGGGTTTTTTTGAGAAGGAGCTGGCCAGCGCGCTCACGCTCGCGCTCTTCATTCCGCTCATCATTTCGAGCGGCGGCAACTCCGGCTCGCAAGCTTCGACGCTCATCATTCGCGCGATGTCCCTGGGCGAAATCACGCTCGCCGACTGGTGGCGCGTCTTCAAACGCGAGATTGCCTCCGGTCTCATCCTCGGCACGCTGCTCGCGACACTCGGCTTCCTGCGGATCGTCGTCTGGTCCGGCTTCTCGCCCGCCTACGGCCCTCACTACGTGCTCATCGGCGCGACTGTCGCCGCCGCCGTCCTCGGCGTGGTGCTTTGGGGAACGCTCTCAGGGGCCATGCTCCCGCTCATCCTGCACCGTTGCGGCATCGACCCCGCCACATCCTCCGCACCCTTCGTGGCGACACTGGTTGATGTCACAGGCTTGGTCATCTACTTCACCGCCGCGATGGCGATCCTGCGCGGGACGGTGCTCTGACCGGCAACGACGTTTTAAATTCATCGCCCCGCGTTTGAGCAAACCCAAGGGGGCCATCAGTTAGTCACTTACCGCCGTGCGTCCCAGCCGCACGTCCATCCATACCGCGAGAATCAGCACTAATCCGCGCGCCATCAGCTTGTGCTCGGGCTCGACCGACAGGAGGGTCATGCCATTGATCAGGCAGGCCATGATCAGGGCGCCGAAGAGCACCCCGAGCACCGTGCCGCGTCCGCCCCGTAACGACACCCCGCCGATCACGCACGCCGCTACGGCGTCCAGTTCCATGAGATCGCCGACGGTCGTCGTGCTTGCGCCGCCGTAGGCCGTTTGCAGGAAGCCGGTCAGCGCCACGATTGCCCCCATCAGGGTGAAGGCACCGATCGTCACCCGCGCTACGGGAATGCCGGAGATCACCGCCGCCTCCTCATTCCCACCGATGGCGTAAAGGTAGCGCCCCCACGGCGTGTGCTGCGTGAGCACCCACACGAGCAGCGCCACTGTGCCGAGGATCAGCGCCGGCATCGGCACGCCGCGGAATTGATTCGTGATGATGACAAAGAGCAGCACCACCTGCGCGGTCAGGAAAAGCTGGAGAAAAGTCACTTCGCTCTCCTCCACTGCCAGCCCGTGCGCCACCCGCTGCGCCCGCGCTTTCAACCGCGCCACCACCAGCGCGCCGATGACCAACGCGGCCAGCACGTAGCCCGCCGCATGCGGCAGATAAAAAGTGGTCAGGGCGGAGTAAAGATTCGTCTGCCCGCCGGTCACTACCGGCACCGTGTGATTGTTGATTACGCGGAGGAAAAGCCCCTTAAAAAGCAGCAACCCGCCAAGCGTGATGATGAACGCCGGGATGCGCTGCCGGACGATCAGCGAACCCATCGCCCACCACAGCCCCAGCGCGACGAGCAGCGCTGCGCCCAGCGCGAGCGGCGCGGGCCAGGCGTGGCCGGTCACGAGCACCGCGGCGATCCCGCCGATCAACCCCACGCCGCTCCCCGCGCTCAGGTCGATGTGTCCCGGCAAAATGACCAGCAGCATGCCGATGGCGAGAGTGGCGGTGATCGAAAAGTCGATCATCAGCAGCGAGAGATTCCGCGCGGAAAGGAAGTTCCAGCCCGGCACTTTCACCGCAAAATAAACGGTGATGGCGAGCAGCGCGAAGCCGAGGGCCGAGTCGCGGAGGGAAAGGCGGGAAGTCATGGGGGCGGTGGCGTGCAAAGAGCGCGAACCGCGGCCCCAAGCTCAAGCCAAATCCACCGCCCGCCGGCATCCGCTGAAGCCCCTTGCTTCCGTCCGCACATTCGGCACCCTCGCCGCGTGATCATCGCCACCGCCTTTCTCGCCATGCTGGGTTGGAAATCGCTCCTCGCCGCGGTCGTCGCACTGGCTCTCCTCGTCCTCGTCATCTGCGTCTGGGGTTACCGCCGGCGCCGACGGCATCTCATCGAACGCTACGGTGACCCGGAGATCGCCCGGCGCATCATGAAAGGAATCCTTTGGCAGGGCGAAACCGCGGAGCAAGTCCGCGAATCCCTCGGCGACCCCGCCGACACCGACCAGAAGGTCCTCAAGACCAAGACCAAGGAAATCTGGAAGTATCGCCCCACCGCGCGCAACCGCTTCGGCCTCAAAATCACCCTCGATGACGGGGTCGTCACCGGTTGGGAGCAAAACGACTGACGCCACTCACTTGCCGTCCCCGAGCAGCGCCGCCGCGGCGGCGAGCTGGGCGGTGGTGCCGAGAAGGAGCACGCGGTCCCCGGCGCGGAGCTCCTCGTCGGGTCCGGGATTGATGAGGCTCTCGCCCGCCCGCTCGATCCCCACCACGCTCGCACCGGTCACCGTGCGCAGCGCCAGCTCGCCGATGAGTTTCCCCGCGGCGGGCGACGCTGCCGGGAGGGGCACGGTCTCGAGTTGCGCGTCGCGGAGCAGCGCGGGAAGAGTGGGCGCGGGTTCGCGGTGGTCGGGGGGCGGCTGGGCGAGGGTTTCGTGCAGCGCGGCTTGGGCGCGGGAGTGGAGGCGGATGAAAGTGCGCCGCAACAGCACCACCGCCACCGCGATGATCGCCACCAGCACCAGCAACACATTGCGCGACGGCAGGATCGCCGCGCTCAGTCCGAGGACGAACGGCACCAGCCCCGCGCACCCCGCCACCACCACCGTCGTACTGATGATCGCCCGAAACGCCTCCGTCTTTTCCCCCGCCGCCGCCCGCCTCACGCTGATCTCCGCGATCAGGATGCCCATCGCCTGCAGCTTGCGCACCCCCGCGATGAAGAGCGGCAGGCTCAGCAGCATCGCGGCCAGCCAGAGCAGCGCCTTCGCCCCCTCGAACCCGCCCGGCACCGTCGGCCACCACGCAAAGACCCGCGTCCGCAGCGCCGCGGCGGTGATGAAGACCCCCGCGATGAGCAAGAGATTCAGCGCGATCTGCCACGCCCACTTGCGCAACAGCCGTCCCGCCAGGCCCGGCTGCGCCGCCGCCGCCTGTCCCACCCAGCGCGTGTACGCTTCCAGCCCGCTGACCAGTCCCCGCGGCGCCGCTTGGTCAAACCACCCCACCACCGCATCCGACGACCGCATCAGATACGGCGAGCAAAACGTCGTCACCGCCGAAACCGCCACCGCGATCGGGTAAAGAAACTCGCTCGTCACCTTCAGCGTCAGCCCCAGCGCCGCGATGATGAACGAAAACTCCCCGATCTGCGCCAGCCCCATCCCCACCCGCAGCGCCGTCCGTTGATCATGCCCCGCCAGGAAAGTCCCCAGCGAACAGCTCACCACCTGCCCCACGATCACCGCCCCGCTGATCAGCAAAATCGGTCCCGCATACTCCACCAGCACCCGCGGATCGATCAGCAGCCCGATCGACACAAAAAACACCGCGCTAAACAAATCCCGCACCGGATGCGTCAGCGCCTCGATCTTCGCGATCTGCCGCGCCTCCGCGATGATCGCCCCGATCAGAAACGCCCCCAGCGCCACACTGTAGCCCAGCTTCACCGCCAGCAGCGACACCCCGAAACACAGCCCCACCACCGTGACCAGCAGCATCTCATTGCTCTTAAACCGCGCCACATAATCCAGCAGCCGCGGCACCGCGATCAGCCCGCCCACCAGCAGCACCCCCAGAAACGCCCCCAGCCGCAGCACCGTCCGCCCGATCTCCCCCACCGCCAGCGACCCCGTCGTCGCAAATCCCGACAGCAGCGCGATCATCACGATCGCCAAAATGTCCTCCACCACCAGAATCCCGAAAATCAGCCGCGCAAACGCCTCCTTCGTCTTGCCCTGCTCCTCCAGCGTCTTCACGACGATCGTCGTCGAGGAAATCGACAGAATCGCCCCCAGGAACACGCAATCCATCTGCTTCCAGCCAAAAGACTGCCCCAGCGCAAAACCCGCGAACCCCATCAGCAGGATCGCCAGCGTCGCCGCCAGAAACGCCGTCGCCCCCACCGCCCGCAACTTCCGCAAGCTGAACTCCAGCCCCAGCGAAAACATCAGAAACACCACTCCCAGCTCCGACAGCGTGGCGATCGTGTTGGGATCCGCGATCAGCACCGCCGGCGGCGTATGCGGTCCGATGATCACCCCCGCCAGGATATACCCCAGCACCACCGGCTGCTTCAATTGCCGGAAAAGCACCGTCACCACCGCCGCCACGATCATCACCAGCGCGAGATCTTGGAGGAAAAAGACGTGGTGCATGGTGAAAACGAGCGGATCGGGCCAGTCAGCCCGCCGATCCCCTGCAGAATGCCAGCGTCCGCTCTGCCCCCGCAACCCCGGAAACTTTTGCGATGCAGCGAAGGCGCCGCCTCCGGCACCGACCGCCAACTCTACACCCTCCGCCGCGACACCGGCGAAGTTCCGCAACCTCCCGCTGGCGGCAGCAGCAGCTCCTCGTCCTCATTGAGCGCGGGGTCGAGTTCGTCCTCGTCTTCAGTGTAAAGGGGGATAGCTTTCCCTCGTGCCCCATGAACCTTTCGCCTTTTCCCAACGCTTCGCACCGAGATAACCAGTGAGCTTGCTCCGGTTTTTCGGACAGTGCTTGGGTATGGGAAGCACGGATTGTTTAGTGGTTGGTTTTCTCGAAGTCCACAGGTGACTGATAGCCGAGGGCGCTGTGGAGCCGCACGCGGTTGTAGAAGGTTTCGATGTAGTCAAAGGGGAGGGCTTGAGTTGCTGTTTGGATCGCTGAGGAGTGGCGTTGGAGGCACTCGCGTCGATCACGACCTGCGGAAAAAGCGCCCGTATCTGGGCTACGAGCAGTATGAGTTCGACGTGCCATCGGCTCCGTCGGCGACTGCTACGACCGCTACACCGTCCGCATGGAGGAAATGCGCGAGTCCCTGCGCATCCTCCGCCAAGTCATCGACACCCTCCCCGGCGGCCCCCATCAACGTCACCGACGCGAAGAACTTCCCGCCGCTGAAGACCACACCGTGCTCACGAAAATGGACGAACTCATCCACCACTTCATCGTCCACACCGAGGGCATCGGCGCCCCCGCGGGCGAGGTCTATTTCGGCCACGAAAACCCCAAGGGCGAACTCGGCTTCTACGTCAACAGCAAAGGCGGCGGCACCCGGCACCGGCTGAAGATCCGCAGCCCCTCCTTCTGCAACCTCACCATCCTCCCGAAAATCCTCCCCGGCCACATGATGAGCGACGTCGTCGCCATCCTCGGCGCGCTCGATTTCGTCATGGGCGAGTGCGACCGGTAGGTGTCATTCGCCGTCTGGTTTGGCCTGTGCTTGGGCGGCTTACCTGACTTTCTGGACAGCCGGAAGCAGCAGGCCGATGAGAATCGCAATGATGGCGATGACTACGAGGCCCGGCGGTCTGGATTCTGCGAAACGTCCTGTGCTGGAAATGTTCCGTCCGTCAGTGAACTGCACGGAGTCGCGCCACGAAAAATGGATGCCACTGGCGCGGTGGTCACCTTCCTCGGCGGCAGCGTCCCACTTTACCACTCCAGCCAGTTGATCACCATTCGCGGCGGTGAAGACTACAACTCCCTGGCCTTCCAGCGGCCCTTTGCCATCACCGGGACGAAAGTCCACTTCACCGTAGGCCGTGAAGCGTCCCAGATGCGACGCGGTTCCAGCGAGCGTGAATGGCGAGATTCTCTCTGTCGAGAAGTCGATCGTCCCCTGCCAGTTCTTCAGTTTGACCGGCGATTCGGCCAGGGCGTGGCCGCCCAGCACCACACTGCCGGCGGCGACGCCAGCCAGGGTCAAAAACTTGCGTCTGGAAAGCTCGGTCAGGGTGCCGGTGATTTCCTGCGATAAAGGAGAGTTGGTCTGATCTTTATTCGTTTTCATATTTTAGTTTGCTTTTGTGTTCATGTTTCTTAGGCGCAAAAGTATTAATATTTTGCTCGTTCCAAAGTCGGGTGAGCCTGTCCCGATATGGTGGACATGATTGGGGAGGGCGGTGCCGCTCCCGATGGCAGACCTGACGCCCCGCCGGACCATGAAATGGTCCCGAATCATGCGTTCACAAACGAGGGCAAAACTCGGTTTTACATCAACAGCAAAGGCGGCGGCACCCCCACCGGCTGAAGATCCGCAGCCCCTCGTTTGTGAACCTCAGCATCCTCCCGAAAATCCTGCCCGGCCACATGATGAGCGACGTCGTCGCCATCCTCGGCTCGCTCGATTTCGTCATGGGCGAATGTGACCGGTAGGCCGGGGCTGTGACGCCTGGAGCCGTTCGCTACAGATGATAGATGGCATGAAAGGAGGCGGGGGAGCGTGGAAGCTCACCGGCACTATGAAGAAAAACATTGTTCATTCCGCAGGGGTGACCGCGCAGGCAGTCACCGCTCAACAGTATCAGACTCCGGTCCCGACGATCAAGCTCGGGCTGGACATTCACCAGGAGCGTTACGTCGTCGTGGCGCAGGAGGATCACGCCACGCCCAAGCCGGCGCGGCGGCTGCGGCCCGCGGAGTTCGTGCCGTGGGTCAGGACGTTGCTGGCACGCGGCCATCAAGTCTTCGTCGTCTATGAAGCGTGCGGCTTCGGCTTCGGGCTGTGCCGGCAGCTCCCGGCCGCGGGCGCGACCTGCTACGTGATCGCGCCGCAGAAGCTCGACGAGCAGCGCAAAGGGGTGAAGACCGATGCGCTGGACGCCGGGGTGCTCTGCCAGCGGCTCTCGCGCTATGTGGCCGGCAACCGCAAGGAACTCGCGGTCATCCGCATCCCGAACGAGGAGGAAGAGCAGTTGCGGCACCTCCACCGGCAGCGCGAGGCTGCTCGCCCACCCACCGGCCACCCTGTTCCCTTCCGCCTCCTCGCTGGTGCGGGCGCGGACCAAGCTCCAGGCGCAGGGCCGCGCCCTGCTCCTCACCCACGGGCAACCGGCGCTCCCGCGCTGGTGGCGGCCGCAAGGCTGGAAGGCCCTCGGCGCGCTCCTGCCGGGCTGGCTGCTGGCGCGACTGGACTGCTTCCGGCCCGTGCTCCTTGTGCTCGACACCCAGATCGGCGCGCTGACGGCCGAGCTGGAAGCGGCCGCCTCCCCGGAACTGCCCACGGGCCTGGGCAAGCTGACCCAGGTCATCGTCACCCGCGAAGTTTGCGACTGGCACCGTTTTAAGAACCGACGGCAGGTCAGTAGGTTGCCAGCGCCCGCCGGCGCTGCCCTTCGGGCAAAGGCTCCGCCCTTTGGCTATCTCGCTCCGCTCGATTCACCGGCCTGTGCCCCGGCGAATATAGCAGCGGCGGCAAACGCATGCCCGGTGCCGTGACCAAGCATGGCAACCCGCGCCTGCGGCCGCGCTCGTCGAACTGGCCTGGCGGCTGGTGCGCTTCCAGCCCGGCTATCCGCCGATCCACAAGCGACTGCCCATCCTGGCCAAAGGCGCCAGGGCCACCGGGGCGGCGCGCAAGAAAGCCATCGTCGCCGTCGCCCGGCAACTCGCGGTCGATCTCTGGCGCTGGCAGACCGGCCAGTGCAGCGCCGCGCAACTCGGACTGCAACCCTGACCCCAACCCTGACCCCAACCTACCCACCCACTCCCAAACTAACTCACTGACGATTACGCACTAACTATTTCCACGTTTTGGAACGTGGGGCGCGCTCGCAGCCTAACCTGGGTCGCCTGAGCGGGGCCCGTCGCCATAGATTGAGCCGCCCCCACCGAGGAGGCGGAAGGGACAAGGGAGGCTGGCAAGCGGGCGAGCCGTTCCGCTTCACCCGACCTATAAGTCATCTTGTGCTGCCCAGAAGTGGCCGGTCATGCACGCATACGAGTTTGGAAGCTGAAGACCTTCGGCCACTCCCTCGAAGCGGAAGCGTTCCCAAAGATCCCGACCACCCACCCGCCGCTGGGCCGCACCGGCCCGCACGATGGGGGAATCACCGAAGCGGCGGAAGGGACCAGCGGAGGTTGGTGGGCGGGTGAGCCGGTTCCCCCAAACCCCCTCCTCTGGGGGGATCATCACCCACTACCCACCATGTAACCAAAAGAAGAAATCTTACACACTCACTTGACTCCTTTCATACGGGTTAGGCGTTGCGGTCGATTGCGAGTTAGCCGCCGAAGTAGTCATCTGTTTGTTTCCGTTTGGTGGACGGGTCGAATTGCTTGTTCGGGCCAGCGGAACGAACCAAAGGCCAGTCGCCGGAGTAGTAAATCTTGTATGGCGTGCCCCACGGATCGAGGAGACTGCCATCAGGCGCAACCGAACGCAGCTCA
>JBBQCM010000120.1:0-20124 GCA_038318725.1 Chthoniobacterales bacterium | reverse complement strand
TGCTTATTTTCTTTGCGCACGACTGCCCGATCTCGAATGCCGGTGAAGCCGGCGGCGTAGTGCGCTTTTTTGCGGCCTTGGGCGCACGCCGCGCTCAGGCGCATTTCTTTCCACTCGAGCACTCGCTTGTCCTTGCGTCTGCGTCCTTGGGCGACGGTGCGGATCATCGTTGCGCTCCTCGGCGTTGCGCGTCCATGCTTGCAGGGCGTTTTTGCCGAGCTTGCGCACTTCCTGCACGAGGCGTTCTTCGACGTCGTCGGCCTTGGCAATCGGCCCGTCATCGCCGCGCACGAGGTGCAAAATAGCTTCCACTTGATCTCTCAAGTGCGGGTGTTGGCCGAGGTCTTCGGCCAGGCGTTTGGTTCGTTCTGTTGGGTTTGAATCGGTGTCCTTTTCTTTCATGGACTCGGCAATCCAAGCACATGATCAAAAAAGTACAGTTATCGTCTTTATAGGATTCCGCCGTTCCGCTTTTAATCACAGCCTTCCCTAACAGCCTGTTGAAATACTCGGGCGGCGGACGGAAGTCAGCCGTCCCGGCTGACACGGCAGACAGGCGTCCCGTCTGTAGAGCCGCACGGGAGCATGGTTTGCAGGCCAGAGGCCCGCATGCCCTGACAGGCCGGAGGCCCGTCTTCCACCGCCGTGCGTGGGTATTTCAACAGGCTGCTAAGCGGCGAGCCCGTTTCCATAGGGCAAGGACAGGGGTGTGACGTTGACACTCCCGTCCATATCGTGGGCTGACAGGAGTGGCAGCTTCACTCCATTTCACGGCCCGCTTACCGCGCTCCTCGCGCAAACGATCAACTCGGGTGGGTCGATTTCCGTCCGCGCTTTCCACTCCGTTCGTATTATTTTCGCGTCTTTGGCGTGTCCGGCAGGCGGGCTACCTTGGGAATAGCACGCCGCCCCGTCTCAACCCTGAAAGGGTTGCAGAGGGCGGACTTTGAGTTGCAGCATTTGTAAGGTGCAACCATACCATTCGGGCCATGACTCCGAAGCTCGTCCTTCTCGCCGCTTTTCTCGCTCTTACCGCCACGGCGCGCGCTGAGGTTTACCAATACGCCGTTCCTTCCACCGACGAAAAAGGCCGCGCGATCACGGCATTCCTGTGGGTGCCGCCGGGAGCGGATCGCATCCGCGGCGTCCTCGTGGGCGGGCAGACGCTGATGGAGCCGGCGTTCGTGCGCGACCCGGCGATCCGCGCGGTGTGCGCGGAGGAAAAGCTGGCGATCGTCTATTTCCAGCCGGCGCTCGCGGCAGTGTTCGAGTATTGGAAAAGCGATTGCGGCGCGCGGCTGCAAAAGGCGCTCGACGATCTCGCGCGCGAGTCCGGCTACGAGGAAATCGCCGTCGCGCCGCTCTTCCCCTTCGGTCATTCCGTCAGCTCGCTTTTCGCCAGCCGCGTCGTTTGCTGGGCGCGAGATCGCTGCTTTGGCGCGCTCGCTTTCAAAGGTGGACTCGACGTGCCGGCGGACCATCCGGCGGCCTCGCTGCTCGGCGTGCCGATCCTCGTCATCAAAGGGCAGTTCGAGGAATTCGGCCCCGGTCCGAGCGGCGGGCTGCGCGAAAATGAAGACCGCGAAGTGGCGTGGAAAGGGATGCGCGAAGGCATCCTGGCGCGCCGCGACGCCAATGAGCGCAATCTTATCAGCTACCTCGTCGAGAGCGGCGCGACGCATTTCGCGTGGTCGGAACGGCTCGCGCCTTTCACCGCGGAGTTCATCCGCCAGGCCGCGCGGCGGCGCATCCCGGACTGGCCGCGCGATGCCAAAGCGCCGGTGAAATGCCGCGAACTGGCCGTGGCCGATGGCGCATTGACCGGTCTGCCGGGCGGAGAAAACGGCGCCGCTTCTTTCGCGGAGTTTGGCGGAGAAAAGGCGCGCACGTTCTGGCATTTAGATCTCGCACTCGCGCGCGCCGCCGACGCCTTTCACGCCGACCTCGGGAAAAAGCAGCCGCAGTTCGTGACCTTCGCCGATTCGAAGACCAACAAGCCGCTGTTCGTCGGCCACGACCTCCGGCTGCGCATGCCGCCGCATTGGATTGGCGCGGATACTTTCCAAGTCGCCGGCACTTTTCTCGATCACGCGCCGGACAAATATCCGAAGCTCAACTCGCCCGACGCTCCTGCCGTTCACGCCGCCGGTGCGGTGCAGTTCCGCGTCTTCGGCGGCGCGATCGAGCAAATCGCACGGGACGCCTTCCGCGTCGCGCCGACCGGCCGCGAGCCGCTGCGCGCGAACATCCTCGCCTTTCACCCGGGCGACGCCACCTACCGCCACGCCGAGCAGCAGGGCCGCATCGACGTCCCTGAAGCGCTGAAACGCGGCCGCGCGCAAACCATCACCTTTCCCGAAATCGCCCCGCTAAAGCGCGACAGCCCGCCCTTGAAACTCGCGGCCACCAGCGATTCCGGTCTGCCCGTCCGCTTCCACGTCGAGAGCGGCCCGGCGATCATCGACGGCGACACCCTGCGCCTCGCTGAGATCCCCGCCCGCGCAAAATTCCCGCTCAACATCGTCGTCGTCGCCACGGAATACGGCAGCGCCATCGAGCCGCTCGTGCAGAGCGCCCCGCCCGTGCGGCAAAGCGTGGCCGTCGAACCCGCGCCGTAGCTCGCCGCCCTGCGAAAGCCCGATCAACGCGCGCGTTCACCGCGAATTCGTGCTCAGCCGCCGCCCGCATGGCGCGGTTGAATTCGGCGAAGTTGGCATTGGTGTCTGCGGCAAAGGAGGGCGAGACGTTTCATCAGGGCTTGGAATAGACGGCGGGATCGCTGATGACGCGGAAAAATTCCTCGCGGCTGGCGGTGAGGCTGTGGCGGCTTTGGGAATTTCCAGCACGTCGGCGGTCTCGCCCGCCGGCACGGAGTCGAGTTGGAGACCGCTGCCATTCCAAGCCGCGCGGCGCAGCCGGACGCCGTGCCAGCAGTCCGGCCGCCACAGCCAGACGAGCGCTGCGCCGTCGCCGAGTTGATTTGCCTGGCCAAGGTCGGACGCAATGAGTCGCCGCATGTCCTCGCAAAACGGATTCTTCGGCAGCGCCGCAAAATCCTTCGCGGTGAAGACGGAGTTTTTGTCCCAAAACGAGCCCGTGCCCCAGTCCACCAGCCGCGCTTTTTTCGCGACGATCCACGCGCTCCAGCCATGCTTGCCGTTGTAGCCGCCGGCGACGGTGAGGTTGAAGACGATGACGTTTGGCGCGATTTCAGGATCGGTCAGGAGTGCGTTCGCCACCGTGGTGAGCGGGCCGCCGGAGATGATGAGCAGTGGCTTTGCGGGCGATGCCTTCCGCGCCTCCGCCACCATGAGCCGGCTGCCCTCGGAAGGATGCGGCGCGGTGTCCTCGATGACTCCGCTCGCGGGCCGCTCCAGCACGCGATCCGAGCCGGGGGTGAGTTCGGGGATGTTTCGCAGGCCGGATTCGCGCGCGAGTTTCAACGCCTTAGCCGCGTCTTTCAGCGAGTCCTCCATCTTGTATAGGAAGCCCTCTTGCCAATCCCACATGTCGCGCGCGACGATATTCCCGCGCAGGCGGGCTTTGCCCAGGCTGACCTGCGCCCAGAGGTAGTTGTTGTCGAAGACATCGAACCACCAGTCGTTGTCGTAGAGGAGCGGATTGTCCGCGCCCACGCCTGCCAGATGCACCGCGCCGCTTTTGACCGTGTGCTCGGGAACCGCCGCCGACAACTGGCAGGATGCAAACGCCCAACCGACCAAAGCCGCGAGCCGACGCGTTGAAGTTTTCATTTGGATGAGCGTGCGCCGGGCGTCGGGAAGTTTTTCGACGCATCATCGAGCACCAGCACCCAGTCGAGCGCTTCACCCGGTGTCGGCGGCACGAACTCGCGCTCGCCTTCATTTTCAAACTCGCCGATCGCCGTCGCGCTGCCATCGCGCGGGTTGAACCACCACGCCTTCACTTTCGCGCCGGTGATCTCGCCCATCCGCACCTTGAACGCGCGGCCGACCGGCGCATAAACCATCGCGTAGCTGCCTGCGGAATCGCGCGTCGCCACGAAACGCCGCGTGCCCGCGCCGGGCATGGCGGTCGGCACGTTCGACTCCACGATCACCGAATCGTCTGGCACCCGCGTGAGGAAGGGGCGGGATTCGAGAAGGTGCCGCGCGTGCTGCATCTGAGCCGCGCCGGGTTCGTTGATGGCTTCGCTCCAAGGCATCAGCGGGTTAATTATCGGCCCCTTTCCGGGCGACCACATCTGCCAGACGGAATTATGCCCGTAGGTGTGTCCGCACGCGCCGCTAAACAAATCCCAATACAACGGTCGGCGCACATCCGCCGCGATCGAGTGGCCGAGTTCCTTTGCTTTGAAGGAAACCGGAATGCCTTCGTAGATCGGCTCGCCGTCGATCACGGGCTTCGGCGGCGCGCGGTCGTAATCCTTCCGCGTGTTGTCGTAGCGGCCGGTGAATTCCGCGGCGTGACCGTTCTGCCGCAGGTTGAAATCGAGCCACTCGTCGTCGTGAAACCACTGCGAGGAACCCCCGCCGCCGGGCGGATGCAGGGTGATGAGATGCGCTCCGCCGTCGCCTTTCCGCAGCCCGCGCGCCATCGCGCGGATGATCTCTTTTTGCGTGTCGTTCTCGAGACCGCGGTCGCCGCCGAGAATCCACACCAGTCCCGCGTCCTTGTAGCGGCGGCCCAGCCACTCGCCATAGGTCTCCGCATTTTCGCGGGTGAAGATCGGATCTTTGTCGTGCCAGTAGCGGCCCCACGTCGGCAGAAAGCCGATGGTCAGCCCGCGCGCGTTGGCTTTCTCCACGATGAAATCCACATGATCCCAATAGTCATTGTCCGGTCCGTCATTCACCGCAGGCCGCGACGGGTCGCGATCGACCAGCGGCAGAAAACCGTAGGCGTTCGGATCGGTAACGCCGTCGAGTTCCGCCAAGGCCACGGCTTGAATGACGGTGAACCCGAGCTTCACGCGATTGTCGAGATAGCGTTCCGCCTCCTCGCGATTGAGCCGGTGAAACAATTCCCACGCGGTATCGCCGAGCCAGAAAAACGGCGCGCCGGTTTCCGTCACGAGAAAATGCTTGTTCTCGCTGACCTTCAGCCTCGGGGTCGCCGCGAACCCGGCGAAGCACGTGAGAAGAAGGACGGCGAGCGACGCGAAGGGAACGGAGGACGGTTTCATGCGTCGGATTTTAGGCGCAGACATGCGCCTCCCGGCGATAAAAAGCCGCGCGATTTTATTGACGCTTTTTCGCAGGGCCGCAAGGCGTTGAACCCGCCGCAGACGCCGGGCGAGCAGGACGGGCGTTTCGAGTTCCACGGTCCATGCGCGCGGCCCAACTTTCGACGGTCAACTTTCAACTTCGAACGTCCAAAGCCCGGCGTCCGCGGTCGGGTGATCATCACTTCTTTTCCTCGAGCGGATGCTGCTGGAGGAGCTTGTCCACTTTGTAGAAACCCGCGAAGTCGATGTTTTCCCTGCGAATTTTGGCGACATCGTCGGCGGTGATGGCCGGGGCTTTGTTGCCGAAGGTATTGCGCACATACGTCATCACGTCCGCGGCTTCCTGGTCGGTGAGCAGGCCGT
This sequence comes from Chthoniobacterales bacterium, assembly GCA_038318725.1. Classification (GTDB taxonomy): domain Bacteria; phylum Verrucomicrobiota; class Verrucomicrobiia; order Chthoniobacterales; family Chthoniobacteraceae; genus Chthoniobacter. The sequence continues at coordinate 14,555 of JBBQCM010000120.1, read as the reverse complement.
TGAAGGGCGTCATCGGCACGAGGCCGTCATACTTTTTCCCGTTGATCTCGAAGGGCCCGATCAAGCCGTAGAGCACGAGCTTGATGAGGCGGTCCTTGTCGCCATGCACGAACGGCGTCTCGTGGAGCGAAGGGAAGGCGGGGTCGATGCCTTTGCCATCGGGCTGATGGCAGGTCGCGCAGTGGGCGTCGCGGAAATAGATTTTGTGTCCGGCGAGGAACTGCTTTTTCTCCGCGTCGGAAAGGTAGGCGGGCGGCGGAGGCGCGGGATGTTCGTCCGCGGCTTTTTCCTGGCTTCCATTGAGACGCGCGAGCGCGGAGTCGAGCGGAAGGGTCATCCACGCATCGAGAGGCTGGGCCTTTGCGGTTTCGACGATGCCCATCGCCTCGGGCCGATCCAGCCAGGTCGCGGCGACGATGGCTTCGAGCCGGACGCGGCTCTGTGGATCCTGCGCGGCGGCTTGAAGCAGCGCGGGCGCCTCCGGCAGCGCGGGATGATAGCGCAGCACCCGCACGGCGGCGGCGCGGGCGTGGAAATCGGGAGACTGAAGAACGGTTTTCAACAGTGGCACATCGAGCCGATCCATGCCCCAGCTCGCCCAGAGCGCCTCCAACCGGCGGTGCTCGCAGTCCGGATCTTTCGGATCGAGCGCGGCGACCCACTTTTGAATCGCGGGCAGGACTTCCGCGGCGGGATGCGCGCGGAGTTCGCGCCGGGTGCGGTAGCGGCTGCGATACTCGGGGAGCTTCAAGTTTTCCAGTAAAGTCGCGACGCTGGCGCCGGCGACCTCGGCGGGCTTCACCAGCGGGCGCGCGGGATAGGTGATGCGATAGATGCGACCGTGGACGTGATCGCGCAGCGGGTCGCGGGCGTTGTGCTGCATGTGGCCGATGAGCACGTTGTGCCAGTCGATGACGTAGAGCGATCCGTCCGGCGCGAACTCCAGATCGGATGGGCGGAAATTGCCGTCGCTGGATTTCAAAAGCTCCTGGCGGAACGCGGTCTTGTAGCCGGCGCCGTCGTCGTCGATCGAGTGCTCCTTGATGCCAAGAAAGCCGATGGCGTTGCACAAAAGGATGTCGCCCTGCACCTCGTCTGGGAAATGCCGCGACGAGACAAACTCGAGACCCGACGTGGGGCGCACGGCCTGGCCTTTCGGGATAAGATCGCGCGTCGGCGGCGCCTTGCTGCCGTAGGGCGGCATGAGCGAGACGGGGAGCATCCAGTTCATCGCCGTAGATGAAGTGTGGAGAAAGAAGTCCTCTCCCCAGCGATCGAAGGCGACGCCCCACGGGTTCGGGATGTTGAGCTGCGCGGTCTTCTCCAGCTTCGTCTGCTGCGGGCTGAAGCGGTAGAAACCGCCATCCACGCCGCGCACCGGACCGTAGGGCGTCTCGACATTCGAGTGAAGGAAGACACCCTCGCACATCATGATCGCGCCCGAGGGATCCGCGGTGAACGCGCTGATGGCATGATGCGTATCGTGCGAATCGAAACCCGTCAGCACGACCTCGCGCGAGTCGGCGTGATCGTCGCCATCCGCATCCGCCAGGAACATGAGATGCGGCTCCTGCGAGACATAGACGCCGCCGGGCGCAAACTCGAAGCCGATGGGCAGATGCAGGTGATCGGCGAAGACGGTTTCCTTGTCGGCCTTGCCGTCGCCGTCGGTGTCCTCATAGATCAGCAGCTTGTCATTCGGCAGCGCGTCGCCAGGACGATAGTGCGGATAAGTGGGCATCACCGCGACCCAGAGCCGCCCGCGATTGTCGAAGGAAAGCTGCATGGGGTTCGCGAGATTCGGGAACTCCTTCTCCGACGCGAACATTTCGACCTTGAAACCCTCCGGGACATGCAGCGCCGCTTCCGCATCCTTGCCGTACTTATACTCTGGCGTGCCGTTCTTCTCGCTAACTTGATAGTTGGTCTTCACCTCCGGCAGCGGGGAAGTGGCCGCGGCTGCTGCTTCGAGATCGAAGCTCTTTCCCGTGAGCAAAGCCCAGAGCTTCCGATCCCGCGCCTCGACCATCTGGCGCATTTTCTTTTGCTCCGCGGGATAGTTATCGGGGCCGTAGGGTTTGAAGCGGCGGCCATCCACATGCACGCCATTGAGCATCCGGTAATCGTTGAACCAAAACCAATTTCGATCCTTCAACGCCGCCAGCACGCTGGCTTCCGAGGCGGAGGACTTGGCTTCGCCGGGACCATAGACAGCCTCCACGAGCATGCTCGCGAGCGTCCGGTAGCCGTCGTCGTTCGGCAGAAATCCATTGCGGGTGAATGGCTTCTTCAGCGTCGGATACAGCTTCGCCGTCGGCGTGAAGACCTCGACGAACGGGACACCCGCCTTTGCGGCCACCTCGCTCATGGCGCGGGTGTAAAGCTGGAGATTCACGTTCTCCGCCTGCCCGTTCGGGAGATCGCGTGTTTTCGACAAATCTTCGAACGCAATCGGCGAGACGAGGAGGAGCCGCGGCGCATTGCGGCCATTATATTTTTGCGCGAACGTGTACTTGATGAAAGCGGCCAGTTCGCCCTTGAAATTCTCCAGCCCCGACAGGCCATCGAAGGATTCGTTATACCCGAAAAAGGCAATGATCGTGTCCGCCTTCAGCGTCGTCAGCCATTCGTCCGGCGTCGGATAAAAACCCTCGCCCGCGTGAATCTTGTTTTGCGGACGAAACTTCTCCGCGCCGGGAAAAGCCCACTGCGACTTGCGCGAAGGATGCGGTCGAAAGCCGGGCGTGTCGCCGGGCCGGCAGAGATTGCGAATACTGAGATTCTCCGCCGGGAAGCGGCGGAAGACATCCGCCTCGAAATACGGGTGATCGATCATCCGCTCACCGAGCCCATTTCCAATGAGCACGATGCTTTCGGACACGGCAGGCGCCGGGAGTTCCGCACGAAGCGGGAGAATGAAAAGCGCGGCGGCGAGCGGGAGGAGGAGATGCTTGATCATGGAAGTAAGTTGAGCGTGTGAAGTGAAGCAGTGACCGAACGCCCGTGGCATTCGTTTTCACCACGCCACACGAGAAAGAAAACCGTCTCTCCCCGTCTGCCGCAAGCCCATGCCTTCACTTCGCGGACGACGCGGACCATGGCTGTTTCGGATTGCCGGTGCGCCAGAGAGAGCCAGCGGTGCGAAAAAAAACATTCGTCTGCCGTGAACGACGGGCAAGCTGTTCGACATCGAGTCGGCATTGCCGCGCCAGCGCCAGCGGAGGCGGAACTCCTGATTCTCGAGATAGCGCTTGTCCACGAACGCATGGATCGCCGTCGTGTGGTCCACCGCCTTTTGCCAAGCACGCGCGCATCCGCGGCCCTCAGGCGGATGAGCCAGTTCGGATCCGCGAGGGTGAAGACCTTGTCGCCCACAACGATCGGCCGCGAAAAACTCGGCCGGGCATCGGCGCTTTCCACACGATGTTCTTCCCAGTTTCCGCGTTCCATTCGGCGCCCCGCCACGCGCCCGAACTATCGCCGCGCCAGCCGATGGGGCGTTCGCTCGTCGAATAAGAATCGCGGTGACCGGGCGGGATCGGTGCTTGTGCCAGCGCGGACACGGCGAGCGCACTCAACAGACCCGGAAAACGGAGAGCAGCCTTCATTTGCCGGCCTCGATGGCGGTCGCTTCAGCGATGAGGGACTTCTCGTCGCCCACGAGGGTGTTGTCATGGAGGACGACCGTCGAGTGGTCCCCCCAGTCGGGATCTCCGGTGGAAAAGAACGCTCGCGTGCGCGGCGAGCGGGATGGCGAGCGTGAGGCGCGCGACGACGATGCGGGGATGGATCGGCGGTTCATTGGGTGTGTTTTGATTGAGATGAAAGAGCATCGTGCGACCCTGCGTCATCGGCTACTTTGGAAGCGATGGGCAATGCCGAGCCTTCAAAGTAGAACCGGCAGTCGCGGTGGCCTTCCACATCGGGGAAGCCGAAGATCTCCGGCTCCGCTCGTTTTTTCTCGCGCCGTTGATTTTGAAAAAATACGCCGACATCGCTGTAGCCGACATCGTCCGTGAGGATGAAGATGATGTTCGGCTTTTTCGGAGCATCGGCGGCGGGAAGCGCGGCAGCGTTTAGGAGCAAAAGGAGCGCGAAGAACGGGTGGATCAAATGATTGATAAATTTAGGATGAGGAGCTTGGGAGGCAACGGCTTCACGGCGCGCGCTTGGAAGCCGGCGGCGTCCACTCGGCGGGCGTGGTTTTGGCATCATGGAGCGAGTCGCTGTCACCGCTGCGTCGCATTTCCTTTTCGAGCAAAGTGGTGAGCTCGGCAACCTTCGGCGCATGCTCGGCTTTTTCGGCGAGGTTCGTGGTTTCGTCTGGATCATGTTGCAGGTCGAAGAGTTGCGTTTTGTCCACCTTCGGATAGCGGATGAGCTTCCACCGGTCGCCGCGCACGGCGCGCTGCACGTCTCGGTAGGCGAAGATCAAATCGGCGCGCGCCGCCTGCGCCGGGTCGCGCAAAGTCCAGGGGAAGCTCAGGCCTTCGCTCGTCTTCGGCGCGGACACGCCGCACAGTTCGCCGAGCGTCGGCAGGACATCGAAGAGGTGGCACATGGCGTTCGTTCGTTGATTCGCCGCGATGCCCGGCCCGGCCACGATCCACGGCACGCGCACGGATTCCTCATAGACGTTCTGCTTGCCGATCAGCCCGTGGCTGCCGCGCGAGACACCGGAATCCGAGATGAAAACGACGAGGGTATTTTTCGCAAAAGGGGGAAGCCTCGAGCGCATCGAGCACGCGGCCAATCTGCGCATCGAGATAGGAGATGTAGCGGTAATATTCGGCGACCATCTTGCGGACCGCCGCAGGCGTGCGCGGCCACGGGAGCAGCTTTTCGTCGCGGATCGTCATCTCGCCGTGGTCCCACGGATGTTGCGGGAGAAAATTTGGCGGCAGGGGGATTTTCTCCGGGTAATACTTAATGGGAAAATCCTCCGGCACGATGTGCGGATCGCGCGGCGCATCGAATGGCAGATAGCAGAAAAACGGCCCGCCCGTGTGCTCGCGAATGAAGCGCGAAGCCTCCTCCGCAAGGGCCGCGCAGGCATGCTGCGGACTGATTTCCGGCTTGGTCAGTTTGCCCTCAGCGAGATTGCTGAGCTTTGCCTTCGACGGATCGGTCATGCCGCCCGCGAAGATCGCGCGGCCTTGCTGAAAGCTCGCCACGAGCGACGGCACACCATTGTGCCATTTTCCGCTGACGAAGGTCGTGTAACCCGCACGCCCAAATGCCGCCGGCTACGTTTCGTGATCGGTTAGTTTTTCATCCACCCGGAACAGCGAGCGGCCCGAGAGCTGCATCGCGCGGGACGGCACGCAGGTCGCGCCTTTCAAGCCGCCCATCATGTAGGCGCGATTGAAGGACACGCCGCGATGCACGAGTCGATCCATGTTCGGCGTTTGGATGATCGGATTGCCGAGCGCCGCGATCGTGTCCGCGCGCTGGTCGTCGGTAAGAATAATCAGGACATTTGGCTGCGCCGCGAAATGCACGGTGCTGACCGCGGGCAGTTGCGCCCGGGATCCCGCTGTGGAGGCGATGAACACCACCAGGGCAATTATGGATTTGAAGAGGTATTTCATTGTCTCTTCCCTTCACCCAAAAACTTCCGAACCCCGGCACCTTTCTTCACTTCCAATAATTGCGTCTTCATCGCTCCCGCTCGTTCGGGATGTTGCTCCCACAAATTGTTCTGCTCACTGACCTCTCCGGAGAGGTCATCGTGCGCATAGCTCGCCTTACTCCTAAAGCTGATGAGCTTCCAGTCATTGTCCCGCAGCGCCATGTCGCCGGCGATTTCCTCGATCTGATAGCGGTTCCCTTTTGCGATCCTCGCCGAGCAGGGCGTCCATCGCATACTGGCTGTCGGGCGCGGCCCCATCTGGCAGCTTTTCGCGCAGTAGCTTGGAGAAAGGAAGCGATGGAGTCGGTATGTGAGACCAATGCATTCGTGGTCCCCGGCTTGATCCGCCCGGCCCAGCTCACGATCATGGGAACACGAGTTCCTCCCTCATAAATCTTATACATCCCATCGCGGTAGATACCGGAACCATTGTGTCCTCTATCCGTCTCTTCTGACGATTTCTTCGTGACCGATCCATCCTGATAGCCATCGTCATAGACCGGCCCGTTCTCGCTGGAGAAAATATCCATCGTATTCTCAGACAACCCGAGCTCTTCGAGCATCCGCAGCAGTTCGCCGACCACCCAGTCGGGCTCGACCATCGAATCTCCCCGCAGGCCGAGTTGGCCTTTCCCGACAAACCGGGAATTCGGCATGCGCGGCACATGGATGCATTGCGACGCGTAGTAGAGGAAAAACGGCTTGTCTTTGTCCTTCGCCGGGTGACCATCCAGCCAGGTCTTCGTGCGCTTCACGAACTCATCGGACATGGTCTCATCATTTCATAGGGCACTTTTGCCACCATACTGGAAACCGATTCGGCTGACCCCATTGATCACTGTATTGTCGTGACCGTGATTGAACTTGTAATAGGTCATGGCTTCGGGGTCCCTTCTCCCCTCGGAATACTCCGTGCTGCGAGGATCTCCCTTTTTCACAATGAAAAGTGGATCAGCTGGATCCATAATTTGCCAATCACGGCAGTCTCGTATCCCGCCTGCTTGAATAATCTTGGCAAGGTCAATTCATCCTCTTTGATCGGCAGCGGCGCGGTGGCACCGAGGATGTTCCCACCCCGGCGGTTCGCGAGAATCCCGGTGAGCATCGAAAAACGGGAAGGCGAACAGCTCGCGGAGGGACTATGTGCATCCGTGAAATTCAGTCCGCCCGCTGCGAGCTTGTCGATATTCGGCGTCGGAATCATTTTGGATCCGTTGACCCCGATGTCCCCGAAACCAACATCGTCGCCATAGATGATGACTACGTTCGGTTTCTGAGCCGACTCCGCCACTGGACCCATGAGCAGGGAAAGCACAGCTAACGCGATGAGTTGTTTCTTAAATCAAAATGGCGTTCAGGACAGTTTGGAGCCCGGAATCGATGGGGTTACGGTCTGGCTGAAGGATTCTGCTGGCGTGGTTATCGACACGACGGTGACGTCGGCAAATTGGCTTCTATCAATTCACCGATCTCTATGCGGCACCTATTCCGTCGCCATGGACACGAGTTCGGCCTCATTGAGCGGCCTGGTGGCATCGCCTGTTGCCGCGCCCAGCGGCGCGCCAGGCACGGATAGCAACCCAAACCCTGCGCCTGTGGTCCTCGCTGCGGATGATTGTTTGCCGGCCAGACCGTGGGCCAAGTTTTGAGCCTTGCCGAGTCTGTCCTCGGCGGCGCCTCCCCGCCCTGCGGCATCAGTTACAGTGACGTTGCTGATGCCTGCCGCTTGGTGAAAGAGAACTTCGACGAGGGTGCCAACCTCGGGAACTTCACTTTCTAATCGACCGCTCCTGCTTTCGTCGATGGTGGCCCGGCGCTTCCTGAAGCGGCCCAGCTAGTCCACCCTGAAACCGAGTTTGCCCGAGCGAACTCGGTTTCGTACAGGGAGCATACCAATACGGTCGGGAAGAGCAGCACCGCGCCGGGAATTTTCCGACTTCCTCTTCCGGCGAACATTGGATTAGGATGTGGCATGAGTTCGCAGGGCGCATTGATCTTGTTAAGCGACGCTGGAGCAATCCTGTGGGCGGATGCTGCAGCTGCACTTTTACTTGGTCACTCGCAAAGCGAATTACTTGAGATGGGGCTTCCCTTGCTTGGGAGAAGTGGCAAGACAGCTGGCTCACTTGGTCCTGTGGCGGACGGGTTTCGAGTTCTTTTGGCCGGACCCGTGGAGGAAGTCGAAGGCGATGCGCGTTTTCCAGACAAAAACGGGCAAAGGGTGGCGATCCACTGGAAGTTGTCGTTGCTGCCAGTGGCCGGTGGACAGCGGCAAGTTTTGCTCCGCCTGACCGAAAGTTCGCAAGTTTACGCCGAAGGCTCCTTTACCTCGAGTTACCGGGATGTTTTCGAGCACGCGGTTGAAGGTATTTTCCGGACAACATTGGACGGACAGATTCTCGAGGTCAATCCGGCGCTGGCTGGCATGTATGGTTACGGCAGCCCGGCAGAGTTCATCGAAGATGTGCGCAACCTATCCAAGCTCTACGTACGACCGAACCGGCGGGATGAGTTTGTGCGGGTCATGCAGGAGCGGGGCTTTGTGGCTGGCTTTGAATCGGAATTCTTCAGAGCGGATGGGAGTATCATCTGGCTCGCTGAATTTGCCAGGGCGGTCATGGGTGAAAAACGCGCGCTGCTTTATTTTGAAGGAAGCATGATCGATGTGACCGAGCGCAAGCGGACCGAAGCGGCCTTGCAGCGAAGTGAGGAGAAATTCCGACGTCTTGCAGAGACAACACGGGTAGTGCCATTCGAGTTCGATGTGGCAGCTCAAGTTTTTACCTATGTCGGACCGCAGGCTGAAGTACTTTTGGGACCGGACTACAAACCCGGGCTGACCTTCGATTGTTGGGCGTCGATGTTGCATCCTGATGATTTCGAAAACGGCACCCGCTTCGCCCGCAAGGGAGCCTTCCGTTCAAATAGTGACTTTCAAACGGAGTTTCGCGTCTATGCCGCGGATGGGCGAGGCATTTGGATCAGACAGATTGTGCAGCGCGATACTGCGGATGACAAACAGGACTATGTTCGGGGGTTTCTCTTCGAGGTTACGGAAGCCAAACTCGCGGAGGAGGAAAGGGAACGGTCGCGCGGCCAACTTCGCGAACTGGCCGCACGCACACAGCAAGTCCGCGAAGAAGAGCGAATGAGCATTGCGCGTGAGATCCATGATGAATTGGGACAGGGACTCACTCTTTTGAAAATCGATCTATCATGGCTGAGCGGACACCTTGGCAAGACCGTGGCCGATGATGTTCGGAAGCCACTGGAAGAGAGGATCGGGAAGATGGAGCAGATGATCCATTGGACGCTCCTGACGGTGCGGCGGATTCTTTCCGCGCTGCGACCACCCCTGCTCGACGAATTGGGACTCAAGGACGCCATCGAATTCCATATGGAGGAATTCTCACAGCGGGTGGGTATTCGTTACGAACTGGATGTTGCGGCGGTGGGTGGCACTCTCCCAGCCAACTCCGCGACCGCTACATTCCGGATATTTCAAGAAGCTCTGACGAATGTAGCCCGGCATGCCAACGCCTCGCGAATCAAGGTTTACCTGCACGAAGCCAACTCCCAGCTCGTGATGAAGGTGCAGGACAACGGATGCGGGATCTCGCAGGAAAAACTGCTCCACACCGGAAGTTTCGGACTTTTGGGAATGCAGGAGCGCGCTTGGGCGATCGGGGGAGAACTGGAACTCCATGCGTCGTCCCGCTCGGGAACCACGGTTACCCTCAAGGTGCCCCTCGTGGTGAAAGCGCTTGCGCCAAGCCTGGCGTCCTGAGCGAGTAGAGCCAGAGCGGCGATGGAGGATCGGTGCCGATGGCGATATGGAGAACTGGTTAGACCCTCAGAGGACACTTGAGCGGCGATGGCAAGCGAGAAGTTTGCGCTTTCGTGAGCTTTTCCCGATTTGGCGGACATGGTTTGTGGAGCGGGACAACCTCCCGTGAATATAATCCATTCGAATGTCTCACCCGCCCGTTCTTCGGCCAAAGAAAACGCCGCGTTCACAGATGAACGGTGCGCCACCTTGCTCTTAGGTCGGCCCATGCCATTTTTCCGACCTGTGAATTTCCGCCCATACCTTTTCTCCCTGCTCCTCGTCTCACCTGCTCTGGCGGAGGCTGCGGCACTGCCGGACAAGATCGTGTTCAACCGCGACGTCCGGCCAATCCTTTCGGACAACTGCTTCAAGTGCCACGGTTTCGACAAAAAACACCGCGAAGGTGACCGGCGGCTCGATACGCGCGAGGGCGCCCTCGCGGACAACGATGGCGTGAAGGCGGTCGTCCCCGGCAAGCTCAGCGAGAGCGAGGCGCATGCGCGCATCCACTCGACGGACAAGGACGAGCACATGCCGCCGCCTGACTCGGGGAAAAAGCTGACCTCCCGGCAGATCGCGATCCTCGACAAATGGATCGAGCAGGGTGCGGAGTATCAGCCGCACTGGGCCTACATCCCGCCCCTTCGGCCCGCCGTACCGCAGACAGACGATGCCGCTTTCGTGAAAAATCCGATCGATGCGCTCGTGCTCGCGCGGCAGCGCGAACTGGGCCTCGCGCATGCGCCGGAGACGGATCGCGCGACACTTCTTCGCCGCGTTTCGCTCGATCTTATCGGTCTGCCGCCGACACCCGCCGAGATCGCTGCGTTTGCCGCCGACGCATCGCCGGATGCCTATGAAAAGGTCGTCGCGCGGCTGCTCGCTTCACCCGCTTACGGTGAGCGCATGGCGATCTACTGGCTCGATCTGGTGCGCTACGCGGACACCATCGGCTACCACTCGGACAATGCGCGCAACGTCTGGCCGTATCGCGACTTCGTGATCCGCGCGTTTAACGACAACCTGCCGTTCGACCGCTTCACCATCGAGCAACTCGCCGGCGATCTGCTGCCCGCCGCGACCCGCGAGCAGAAAGTCGCCAGCGCCTACAACCGCCTGCTCCTCACGACCGAGGAGGGCGGCGCGCAGCCAAAGGATTACGAAGCGCGCGCGGTCACGGATCGCGTGCGCTCCATCGGCACGACGTGGCTCGCCCAGACCACCGGTTGCTGCCAGTGCCACGACCACAAATTCGACCCCATCCTCACGCGGGACTTCTACCGGCTCGGGGCTTTCTTCGCCGACATCAAGGAAAGCGCCATCGGCAAACGCGAGGACGGCATGCTGCTACCGACACCGGAAGAGGACGCGAAGCTGAAAGCGGTCGATGCGCGCATCGCCGCGCTCGAAGCCGAAGCGCAAGCACTGCCAAAAGATTTGCCGAAAGCGCTGCCGCTGCCGGGCTTTGAAGATGCGCGCACTTTTCTGGAAACCGCGAAGGAGGAGCGAAAGCAACTCACCGCGCCGATGGCCAAATGCCTCGTCTCCGAGGCCGCCGCACGGCGCACCGTGCGCGTGCTGCCGCGTGGCGACTGGCTGAATGAAACCGGCGAGGTGGTCGAGCCGGGCGTGCCCGCGTTTCTTCCGCAGCCCGCGGATGCTGATGGACACAGGCTTTCACGCCTCGACCTCGCGCGCTGGCTGGTCGCGCGCGACAACCCGCTGACCGCGCGCGTCTTCGTGAACCGGCTGTGGAAACAGTATTTCGGCACCGGGCTCTCCAAGGTGCTCGACGACTTCGGAGCGCAAGGCGAGCCGCCTATGAATCCTGAGCTGCTCGACTGGCTGGCCTGCGAATTCATGGACAGCGGTTGGGACGTGAAACACATCGTGCGCCTCATCGTGACGAGCGGCACCTATCGCCAAAGCTCGCTTGCGCCGAAAGAGATCGTCGAGCGCGATCCGCTCAATCGCGAACTCGCGCGGCAGTCGCGCTTCCGGCTCGATGCCGAAGTCGTGCGCGACAATGCGCTGGCGATTTCCGGCCTGCTCGTCCGCAAAATCGGCGGCCCGAGCGTGAAGCCCTACCAGCCCGCGGGCTACTGGGAGAACCTGAACTTTCCCACCCGCGAATGGCAGGCCGACACCGGCGAGAACCAATGGCGGCGCGGTCTCTACACTTGGTGGCAGCGCTCATTTTTGCAGCCCAGCCTGCTCGCCTTCGACGCGCCGAGCCGCGAGGAATGCACCGCCGAGCGCAACCGCTCGAACATCCCCCAGCAGGCGCTCGCGCTCCTCAATGACCCGACCTACGTGGAAGCCGCGCGAGTTTTTGCCGCGCGCATCGTCAAGGAGGGCGGTCCGGACACTACCGCACGGATCACATGGGCCTACCGCCAGGCGCTCGGGCGTGCGCCGCGCACCGATGAACTGACGGTCGCGATGATGCTTTTCGGCAAACACCTTGCGCTCTACGCAAATGACAACGCCGCCGCGGAGGCGCTCGTGAAAGCCGGCCTCGCACCCGTGGCGAAAGACGTGAACGTCAGCGAACTCGCCGCCTGGACGAGCGTCGCCCGCGCCATCCTGAATCTCCACGAAACCATCACGCGCTCGTAGGGCGAGACATTGGCCGAGCTAAGCCTTGCGCTTTTTGAGCCGGGCGATGACGCGATCGAGTTGCTTCGTTACTTCCAGCCACGCGGCGTCGCGGTCGCGGTGCTGCTTGATGGGTTTGCCGCCGGGTTGGATCGCCTGGAGCTGGCCGAGTTCGAGTTGATCGAAACGGCAGGCGCGTACGACGATCGGCACGATGGCGCACTTGCCTTCGGCGTCGCGTTTCTTGGCGGCTTCCATCTCCTTGAGCATGCAGTAGTCGGAGCGGATGAAGTCATTGCTCAGCAGCAGCACGATGATGTCGGCGCGGTCGAGATTGCCGATGATTTCGGGCTCCCATTTTTGGCCGGCCTCGATTCGCGTGTCGTCCCAGATCACGAGCTCGCCTTTGCGCTCGTAGGCGGTGAGCGCGCCACGTAACTCGTCGCGAAAGAGTTCGTCTTTGTGCGCGTAGCTGATGAAGAGCGAGGGTGCGAAGATAGACGCGGCGGCACGGTGAAAGTCGCCAATTTCGCGGCGCTCAATTCCTGGCAGATCGACCCCATCGAGCAGCTTCTTCACGCTGAGCTTAACCGGCTGTCGAAGCGTCAAATAATTCTCCCCAATATCGATCACGACTTTGTATTCGTCATCGTCTGCCGCCTCGTAATCGAGCAAGTCCTTGTAGGGGATTGTTACTTCAGGATGCCCCGGCACTGGCACTAGCTCCGTAACGGGCAGCTTCTCGAAGCTCCGGTGGATGCGTTCGAAATGCTCGCGGATGATGCCGAGCAACTCGCGCTGGCCGGTGCCGGTGCCGGTCACGCGGATGGACACGGTGCGGCCGAGCACGTCGCCGCGGACGAAGGCGCGGCAATTCGCGCGCTCCAGCACCACGCCGGTGCGCCACGCGTGTTTGGGTTCGCGGTGGACGTAGGTCTCGACGATGAAGCGCGGGAGCAGGCCCTCGGGCAGCACGGATTCGTAAAGGTAGATGAAGCCGAGGCACTTCTCCGGCGGGAACTCGTCGTCGAGCTTTGGCTCTTCCTTGGTCAGCAGTTCGGGGATGAGATAGGCGCAGCCGCCGTCGTCGAGCGGGAAGCAGAGGCGGAACTTGCGCATGAGTGCGAGAAGGTAGGGGTGCAGCGCCTCCGGGTAGTTCCGCGCCGGGAGCAGCTTGGCGAAGTCGCCGGAAGTCAGTTTGCCGTTGTTCGCCTTGAGTTCCTTGGCATTGAGCAGGTCGTAGATACCTTTGGTGACCCACTGCGGATTGAGCACGCCGAAGCCGCGCAGGGCTTCCTCCTTGCGGTAGGCGAGCATGAGGCCGAGCGCGTGCAGGCTCTCGGCGAGCGCCTCCTGGTCGTCGCGCTTCTCCACGCCGCGCGCGGCGCAGAAGGCGCAGAAGGCGTCGAAGGTCAGCCAGTTCTTGCGCGCCGCGGGCAGTTCTTCCTTAACCCGGCGCCAGTCGGCGGGCCATTTGGCTTTCCGCCCAGGCATCGCGCCGGCCAGTTCGTGGATACGCTTTTCCAAGTCCGCGATGCCGTGGCCGCTCTCGCTGTCGGTCTCGAGGAAGACGAGGTTCTTTCCGTATTTGTCACGGAGGAGTTCGCGGTTGAGCTCGAAGTGGGCGTCGTCCCATTTGTGCAGGAGCACGATGACCGGCGCGTCGTCGCCAGCAAAGGAGCGGACGAGCGAGAGCCAGTATTCGGCGTCGTGATCCTCGGTGCTTTCGCGCGGGGAGATGAGCACGAGGTAGAGCGCCCGCTCGGTCATCAAAAAGCGGTGGGTGCCGTGCATGATCTCCTGCCCGCCGAAGTCCCACACGTGCGCCTGCACGGACTCGCCGTCGATCTTCAGCGGCCAGCGGGTGATCTTGATGCCCGGCGTGCGCTTGAAAGTCTGGTATTTGCCGGCAGTGAGCCGGTGGACCAGCGAAGTCTTCCCCACACCGCCGCGCCCCACGAGGATGAGCTTGAATTCATTGAGCGCCGTCGCCTCCCCAAGCCCGTGCGTTCGGAAATAGTAGTAGAGGATTTTTCGGGCGTCGCCTGTTCTGACGACCTCGGCTGGGATGCCTAGGGCGGGGTTGCCTTGGAGCGCCAGATTCGTCAGGTTTGTGAGTTCGCCGAGGGCGGGCGGCAGCTTACGGAACTGGTTGTAGCCGACAATCAGCGTCCGGAGTTCTTTGAGATTGCCGAGGGAGTCTGCCAGCTCACGAAGATTGTTTTTGTGGAGAGCTAGAGTCCGTAGCCGTTTAAGTTCTACGAAGATGTTAGGCAGCTCGCGAAGCTGATTGGTACCGAGATTTAGCAATAGCAGGCTTTTGAGTTGGCCAATGGAGGCCGGTAGATCGCAAAGTTTGTTGTCATTGAGAAGCAGCTCTTGAAGCTGGTCTAGGTGTGGAGGCTCAACAGGTTGTTCAGTGGTTGGCGGAGCCTGGAGATAGGGGCGAGGAGATTGAGGGAGTGATGAGGACGATGCCAGTTGTAGTTGTGGAGG
>JBBQCM010000119.1:0-20352 GCA_038318725.1 Chthoniobacterales bacterium | reverse complement strand
CGAAAGGTGCGTTCGGGAGGATGGGGACGGTGAAGATGCGGCTGGTAAGATCGCCGGCGGCCCAGGAGAGCGTGCCGGAAACGGCAGTGTAATCGGAACCGGCGAGGGCGCTGCCGTTGGCAGTGGCGTAGCCGACGGTCACAGCGGTGGCCGCAGTCCCGCGACGGGTGACGGTGATGGTGGCGCTGCCGTCATTTTCACCCACGCCGTAGCTCACGCTGCTAAACTCGAGGAGGCTCGGGGCGAAGGTCACTTCGAGCAGCGGACGGAGGGCGTCAGCGGGGTCATCCGAGGCGTTGGCGGCCCAAGTGTCCGCGCTGGTCGAGAGCAGCGCCCACCCGTAATTCGGCGCGCCATTGACCCAGGCGCGCACCGAAGCGGTGACATCGAAGATCGCGGCGGCCGCGACGACGTTGGGCCGGACGGCAAATTCGGGGGCGGCGGCGACTTCGATGTCGTCCGCGCTCAGGCCGGTGCCGAGGCTGTTCCACGTCGCGGTTTCATTCCACTGCGCGAACATACGATGCGCTTTGATGTCTGCATCGCTGATGTCGGTGCTGGTGAGCAGAAGCTTCGCGGAAAGGATCTGCGCGCCGGGCGGAATCTGCCCCGGCTGATGGCCGGTGAGATTTTCAAAACGAACCAGCGTCTGCACACCCGCCCCGACTTGGATCGGATTTAGAGTTCCGTAAGCGGTGTCGGGATCGGCTGCGAGAATGGTGGTGTCGTGCGCGTTTTGAAAGGTGGCGACGGCGGCGGGAAGATCGCCGGTGAAGGCGTCGGCGATCGGCCGCACCCTCGCGGCGCTGCCGGAGTGCCCGATGCCATACATGTCCTCAATGGTCCGGAGGAGATTGTGGAGGGTCCAAGTGGCGGTGTTTACGCCGGTGCGGACGCCCGCGCCGTTAAAGATCAGCGGGATGTGGTTGCCGGAAAAGAAGCTGTCCTCGTCCCAGGCGATGATGAGCAGGCTGTTGTGGGTTTTGGCCCACTCCGCGTAGGCCCCGAGCTGGATCGCGAGCCAGGTGTCGGCCTCTTTGATTGTGCCGTCGTGCATGTTATTAAGGTTGTTCGGGACGACGATGGCGACAGTGGGGAGGGTGGTGAAATCCGACGGAAAGGCGGAGAAGGGCTGATTCGTTGAAGGCGGCAGGCGATTGGGCGGTATGGGCAGAGTTGTGTCCTGCCAGTTGGCCCACGGATTGTGGCGGCGGGCGTAGGGATAAGCGGCGGCGGTGTCGGCGTCGCCAGGTGCGGGCAGGTCTTCAGAGTAGCCGACGAAGGTGAAGCCCTGAGCGCTGAGTTCGGAGCCGAGATTGGGCGTGGAAAAGGGATACGTGAGGGGGAGGGCGTTGGTGGTGATGCCTTGGTTCGAGCCCGAGAAAAACTCGAGGTAGTTTGGCTGGCTGGGGTGGGTGATGGCGTAGCAGCTCGTGAAAAGCAGGCCACCGGTGGCGAGGCGGTTGAGGAAAGGCGCGTCCGTGCGATTGCCGATGATCTCGGTGTGGGCGTGGTTTTCCTCGATGACGATGACCACGTGATCGTACTGCGGCGGTGCGGCCGGGCCGGCGGACGGATGGAGCAGGCCCACGGCGAAAAGTGCGGCGTGGAAGATAAGGCAGAGCGGTCGTCGGGGAAACGCTTCCGCCGGCAGGCTGGGAGGGAAAGTCATCGCGCGGGGATGACGAGCGTTCGTTCGTGCCGTCGGGACTGTCAAGGACGCGCACTGACCGACGGCTGGGGGAACGTCAGACGGGCTCTTCGATGTGCAGCTTCATCACGCCGGTGTCCTCGAAATACCAAACAGAACAAGCCATGCGCTTGGTCTGACCGGCGGGAGAGTCGGGGCCGGTGAGCCAGTCGCGGAGCAGCGGCAGACCAGTGGAGATGAGCAGCGGCTGGATGATCTCCCGCCTTTCAAAAAGCACCGGGAGGACATCGAAGTGCCAGCGCTCGCCGCCCTGCCGGCGCGGGCGCGCGGACGCGGATTCGGTGCGCGGGATGTATTCCGGGTAGTTGGAATAGGTGAAGCGGATGACCGGGTAGCCGGGAATGCGCAGCGGGGGATGAAGGATCGGGGACTGGCTGGAAAAACTCAGTGTGAACTTGTCGTATTGCGGCACGATGGCCAGGGCATCGCCAACGGCGCTCGCGCCGAGCGGGTAGCTGAAACCGCGCGGAAGCTGGGATTTCGCGAGGGTCGGAATGGGCGGTAGTGCGCCGTCGGGAATCATAGGATACGGATTTAATACGTGTACGGTGTTTCGCCCGCCGCCAAGCCTGCGTTTGGAAAGATTTCAGGGGGTCTGCGGGACGAGGGGCGGCTCTTGACACCCCACGGGCTTCGCGAGCTAATCCCGCACCCGCCATGAAACCGCACCTCCATTTCTCCCTCGCCTCCGCCATTTTCCTCAGTTTCAGCTTCAGCGTCGGGGCGCAGGAGTGGACGCGCTTTCGTGGGCCGAATGGGTCGGGCTTGGGCGTCGCGCCGAAGCTGCCTGCAGAGTTTGCGGAAAAGGATTTCAACTGGAAGATCGAGCTGCCGGGCGCGGGGCATTCGTCGCCGGTGGTGTGGGGCGGGCGCGTTTTCGTGACGGGCAATCCCAAGGGCACGACGAAGCGGGTGCTCGTCTGCGTGAACGCGGCGGACGGGAAAACGCTTTGGCAGAAGGAATACGAGACCGCTGGGTATCGGATGTACCCGGACAATAACTACGCCGCGGCGTCGCCCGCGGTGGATGCGGAGCGGGTGTATTTTCATTGGGCGTCGCCGGAGTCGTCGGGGCTCGCGGCGCTCGACCAAAAGGACGGGCGCGAAGTGTGGAAGGTGGATCTCGGGCCGTTCATCTCGCAGCACGGGCCGGGGGCCTCGCCGATCGTCTTCGAGGATCTGGTGATCCTCAATTTCGACCAGGATCAGCCGAAGAGTTTTCTCGCTGCTTTCGACGCCAAGACCGGCCAAGAGCGCTGGCGCTGGGAGCACGCGGGCACGAAGCACAGCTCCTCGACGCCGTGCCTGTTCACGCCGAAAAGCGGCTCGCCGCAGATCATCACCGAGAGCTTCGACACTGGCCTCGTGGGGAATGACGCGCACACCGGCGCGGTCGTCTGGCAGTTGCCGGCGCTGATGACGAAGCGCTGCGTCTCGACGCCCTTCGTCACGCCGGCCGGGTTGATTGTCGCGCAATGCGGTGAGGGGCGCGCGGAGAGCTTCGTGCAGATCGTGCGGCCCGCGGCCGACGGAAAATCGGCGGAGAAGATCCACGAAGTGGTGCGCGTGGGCGGCTACGTGCCCACGCCCATCGCCGTCGGCGAGCTGCTTTTTCTATGGAAGGAAAACGGCCTCGTCACCTGCCTGCGCGCGGCCACGGCGGAGCAGCTTTGGAGCGCGCGCGTGGAAGGCCCCTACTACGGCTCGCCCGTGGCGGTGAATGGCCGCCTCTACACCATGACGATGAAAGGCGATCTCATCGTTCTCGCCGCGGGCGAAAAATTCACGCCCCCCGTCCGCATCCCGCTCGGCGAAGGCTCGCACGCCTCTCCCGCGATCAGCGGTGGGCGGATGTATCTGCGCACTTTCACGCAATTGATTTCCGTCGGGAAGTAGGCCGCGCGAGATCGGCTATGGGATGCCGGAGCTTGCGTCATGGGAAAAAGGCGGGCGGCCAATTTGATACGTGTAAGTATCTTTTGACATCGCCGGCTTTCGTTCTTAGAACTCCACGCACTTCCCTCGGCGTCACTTACTCACCCTCTCCCGCCCATGAAACTTCCATTCGTCTCCGCGCTCGCTTTCACTCTCGCTGCCGGCCTTCCGCTGCACGGTGCGCCGAAGGAAAAACCGGCGAAGGCTGAGGTTGGCAGCAACGTGCAAGGCTGGCTGGATTGGCGCGGGCCGTTGCAGACGGGGGTCTCGCTGGAGAAAGGGTTGCCGGACAAGGTGGATGCGAAGGCGGCGCTGTGGACGGTGGATTTTCCGGGGCAGTCCACCCCGGTGATCGCGAATGGGAAACTCTACGTCATGGGCTATCAGGGCGAAGGGCCGGACTTGCAGGAAGGTGTCGGCTGCTTCGACGCGGAGACCGGGAAGCCTTTGTGGAAGCACCTCTTCAACGATTTCCTGAGCGACGTGGTGTATCTGCGCTACGCGAATTCCAGCCCGGCGATTGATCCCGAGACGGGCCATGTTTTCATCCAGAATAGCTCGGGGATATTCGCGGCCTTCACGGCCGAGGGGAAACTGCTCTGGCAGCGCTCGATGATGGAGGAGTTTGGACGCATGACCTTCCCAAACAACCGCACGGCATCGCCGCTGATCGACAAGGATCTGGTCATCACGCGCGGGATCACGGCAGCATGGGGCGCGTATGGCCCTCCGGGGGATCGTTTCTACGCCTTTGACAAAAAGACGGGCGAACTCGTGTGGTCGAGCGCGCCGGGCCTGCTGCCGCAGGACAATACTTTCTCGCATCCGTGGCTGAGCTTTCTGGGCGGAAAGCGCGTGCTGTATTCCGCCTGCGGCGACAGCAGCGTGATCTGCATGAATGCGCGAACGGGCGAGCCGCTATGGCGGACGCCGGTGGCGAAAGCGGGCGCGAAAGGCGGCATCAATGCGGCGGTGATCGAGCACAAGGGGACGGTGATCGTGGTGCATGAAAGCGAGAACATCGACACGAGCGACGTGGGACGGATGGCGGCGTTCAAGATACCCGCCGAGATCAAGCCGCCGACGCCCACGACGGCGCAGACTTTTGAGACGAAAGAGCTGGAAGTCTGGCGCAATCCCGCGGGTGCGCTGGCGAGTTCGCCGGTGCTGGTAGGTGACCGCATCTACCAAGTCAGCGGGACCGGTGAACTGGTGGCGGTCGATGCGAATGACGGGAAGATTTTGTGGAGAAAGAAACTTGGCATCGAGCAGCGGCAGAGCACTCCGTTTTACGCCGATGGCCTGCTGTATGTCGCGATGTACACCGCCGCGGCCAGCGGCGATTCGAGCACGGGAGATGGCGAGCTTTTTGTCGTCAAACCTGGCGAGAAAGACGCCGAGATTCTGAGCCAGACGATCCTCGCCGGCAAATGCTACGGCTCGCCGGCCGGCTACAACGGCAAGCTCTACATTCAGACCGAGAAGAAGCTGTACTGCTTTGGGAAGAAGGGTGCAAACAAGGGGCTCGCGCCTGCGCCGGAGCCGGAGAAATGGCCCGCGCCCGGCGAGAAGGCGAAGCTCCAGGTGATCCCGGCCGAGGTGCTGCTCGCGCCCAGTGGCACGCAGAGCTTCCGCGTGCGGGCGCTGGATGCGAATGGCTTGACGGTCGGCGATGACGTCGATGCGAAGTCGGTGAGGTGGGAGAAATTCATCCCGCCGACCGCGCTGGTGAAGGTCACGATGAATGGTGAATTCAACGCCGATGGCGTACTCTCCGCGGACAAGGAAAACGTGCCGTCCGCCGGGCAGTTCCAAGCGTCGGTCGGCCAGTTGAAGGGATACTTCAAAGGCCGCATCCTGCCAAACATCCCGCTGACCCAGGACTTTGAGAAATACGAACTGACCCAGGACACTTCGAAGCCGCCACCTCCAGGCATACCCAACACGCTGGAACCCCCCACGCCTTTCGCCTATCCGCCGCTGCCGTGGAACGCCGCCCGTTTTAAATGGGAAGTCCGCAAGGCTCCCGGTGACGGAGATAACAAGGCGCTCTGCAAGACCATCGATAACAAGCGTCTCCAGCGCGGGAGCATTTTCATCAACCGCGCCGACCTGCACAACTACACCATTGAGGCCGAGGTCATGAGCGAGGGCAACAAGCGCAAGATGAGTGAGATCGGCCTTATCAATCAGCGCTACGTGATCGTCCTCAAAGGCAATGCCCAGGCGCTGGAGGTCACGTCCAATCAGGAATTGTTCAGGCAGGAAGTGCCGTTCAAGTGGGTGCCCAACGAATGGTATCATCTCAAGGCCCGCGTGGATGTGGCCAAGGACGGCAGCGGGATGATCCGCGCCAAGGCGTGGAAGAAAGGCGACGCTGAGCCCGATGCGTGGACCATCGAAGTCCCCCACCAGCACGCAAACACGGAAGGTTCCCCCGGCCTCTTCGGCTTCACGCCGCAGGAACAGCGCGCGTGGATCGATAACATCGTGGTCACGCCAAACCTAAAGTAGAGGCTTCAGCTCGGTGTCCCTCCCCCTTGGGACGAGACTGAAGGGGGCGAGTCCCGGCCGCGGGCAAGCCTCAAGAACCGCTGCCCAAAAAATGATTGGCGAAGCAGAGCGGAATCGTATGTTTCGAAAGAGCCAAAGAAATCCATGAACCGCTCCGCAACGATAAGGTTTTTCGGCAAATCCGAGAGTTTCTCGCCACGCTCCTCACGGACCCTTTCAGTCCCCGCTGCCGGTCAGCGCGCTGACGCTTTCCGATCCGGCAGGGGCGAAAGTAAATTCCTGGCAGAAAGGGCAAATCGCATGGTCCTGTCTTGCAACCGGTCCTTTCTTCCTCCGACCGGGTAAACTTTATGGCATCCCGATTCAAGGGCGTCACCGCGAACAGCCGACATCTCGGCTTCTGGCAGGGCATGCTGTCCAACCAGATCGTCTGCCGACAAGGACACCAGCGGGTCATACTCGTCGTGAAAGTAGAGTACGACGCCGGCGACCTGAAGTGGACGTCGACGCAATCGAGCGTCGCCACGGCCGATTGGGGTGCCGGTGCTGCCCCTGGGGAACTGCTCGTCGAGATCACCGGCCATTCGACCGGGCAGACGGTTCTCACCTTGTGGGAAGGCTCCTTCTACGTCGAATCGATCTTTGTGTACGTCTATCCGGCGAAGACGAAAAAGGTGAACTTCTATCGCGTGAACGACGGCAATAGTCCCAACTTCTCCCTGTCGCAAGTGGGCGACGTGCTGAAGTTCGCGAACAGCCTGTTCAAGTACCAGGCGAACGTCGTCTTCGAATCGCACCTGGTGAAAAGTCTGAGCGGTGCCCCCGACTTTTCTGCACGGGCCCAGTCCGTTGCCAAGCAGGCAGCGATCGAAACGTGGCTGGAGGACCGCGTAAACGAGCACGATTCGTCGTCAGCTCACCTCAACGTGTTCTGCGTGAAGAAATTCGATGCGGTGGAGGGGCTGCCGGGTGTGACGGGCAGCGTGTTCGGCGCGACCGTGAAAAACGTGACCATCGTCGAGGACATGGGCAGTTCCGGCGAGACGAACTTGCTGGTCGCGCACGAACTGGGCCACGCGCTGTCCGGGAAGGCAAGCCACTCAAGCCTCCCGGGATCGATCATGCGGGAACGCCCCTCGCTCAGCAACCGCCACATCTTCCCGCAGGACGTGGTCGTCATGCGCGGCCTGCCGGCGTAGCAACCTCTCGCCGGTCGCCAAACGGATCGGACCTGGACGTAGGGGGCGTCGGACATGTTTCACCACGCGAAGGCAGAGAAGGTGGGCCGCACTCCCATTTTTTCTGAAAAACCGCCTTTCATTTATCATACGCATGCGTATAAAACTGCTTCCTGTTTCCATCCGCGCCATGAACTTCTCCACCCCGTTTTCTGCCATCCTCCTCGTTGCCTGCGCCGCCGTCCTCCACGCTGAAGACTGGCCCCAATGGGGCGGCAGCGATCCTGGGCGGAACATGTATTCTCCAGCCAAGGGCTTCCCGGATAAGTTCGAACCGGGCAAGTTCAAGCCGAACTCCGAGGAGATCGACATGGCCACGACCAAAAACGTGCTCTGGGTCGCCAAGCTCGGCTCACAGACTTACGGCAACCCCGTCGTGGCGAACGGCAAGGTCTATGTCGGCACGAACAACGCGACCCCGCGCGATCCGAAATATAAGGACGACCGCTCCTGTCTCTACGCGCTCAACGCCTACAATGGAGACTTCCTCTGGCAGCTCGTCGTGCCGAAGCTGGCCAGTGGCAAGGTCAACGACTGGGAATACCTCGGGCTGCTCGCCTCGCCGGTCGTCGAGGGTGGCAAGATCTGGGTCGTGACCAGCCGGTGCGAAGTCGTCTGTCTCGATGCCGAGGCGCTGACCAATGGCAACGAAGGCCCCTTCAAGGACGAGGCCAAATACCTCGGCGGCCCAGGAAAGCCGCCCATCGAGCCTGGTCCGAAGGACGCCGACATCATCTGGCGATACGATATGATGGACGAACTCGGCGTCTTCCCGCACAACGCCTCGAACTGCTCCGTCATCCTGCTTGGCGACAAGCTTTTCGCCTGCACCTCCAACGGCCAGGACTGGACCCATGTGAACATCCCGTCCCCACAGTCGCCGAGCTTCATCATGCTCGACAAAAAGACCGGCGCCCTCCTCGCCGAGGACGACGCCAAGATCGGCACCAACATCAAACATGGCCAGTGGACCTCGCCATCCGTCGGCAAGGTCAATGGCAAGGAGCAGGTCTATTTCGGCGGCGGCGACGGAGTGCTCTACGCCTTCGGCACCGAGCCGGTGAAAGAGGGCGACACCGACGTGATGAAGAAGGTTTGGTGGTTCGACGCCGTGCCTGAGGAATACAAGAAAGACAAGGCTGGCAAGCCGATCAAATATCCGGCGGCGGAAGGTCCAAGCGAGATCAACGCCACGCCCGTCTTTTACAAAAATCGCGTCTATGTCGCGATCGGCCAGGATCCGGAACACGGCGAGGGAGTTGGTCGTCTCGTCTGCGTGGATGCCACCAAGACCGGCGACATCACCAAGACCGGCCTGATCTGGGACTTCAAAGAAATCCACCGCTCCATCTCCACCGTGAGCATCGACCCCGCCAACGGCCTCCTCTTCATCGCCGACTTCAGCGGCTTCGTCTTCTGCCTCGATGCCGAGACTGGCAAAAAGCAGTGGGAGTACGACATGAAGGCCCACATGTGGGGCAGCACCTTCGTCGTCGATGGCAAAGTCTATCTCGGCGACGAGGATGGCGACGTGTGCGTCTTCACGAGCGACAAAAAGTTCAAGCTGCTCAGCGAGGTGAACGTGGGTGCGCCCGTCTATTCCACGCCCATCGTGGCCAATGGCGTCATGTATGTTGGAAGCCAGACCCACCTCTTCGCCATTGCCGAAGGGGCCAAGCCGGTGGAGCCCGGTGCGAAGCCTGCGGAGAAGAAGTAGCGCCGCTCACAGGGGTGGTTTTTTCGTCATTTAGCGCGGCTGGATCGGGCGGTCCCAAGCCATGCCGAGCGCGGTGAGTTCACGTTCGAGCGTTTCGAGCTGCCAGACGATGGCACCGCCGCTGGCGTTCTGGATGGCGAGCTGACGTCCGTCGCGGCTGAAAGCGAAGGAGGCAGTACCGCAGTCGGGGACGATGGCCAGGCGGGCGAGTTCGTCGAACGGCGCGGTGGCCCGGTGGAGGATTAGG
Organism: Chthoniobacterales bacterium; assembly: GCA_038318725.1. GTDB lineage: Bacteria > Verrucomicrobiota > Verrucomicrobiia > Chthoniobacterales > Chthoniobacteraceae > Chthoniobacter. Next base: position 10,990 of record JBBQCM010000119.1, on the reverse strand, counting down.
CCGGTGCGTGTTTCGGCGGCGAGCACGCGGTTATCGGGGCTGAAGGCAAGGGCGTCGATGTGGGCGTCCGTCAAAAAGGCCGGGCCGCGCTCGCCGGTGGTGGGATTCCAGAGCGTGACCATCCGCTCGCTGGCGGTGGCGAGGGTGGTGCCGTCGGGCGTGAAGGCAAGTTGCGCGGCCGGCCTGACGGGCAGTTCGCGGAGCAGCTTTGCGGTGGGAAAATCCCAGATGCGCACGCCGTCGGAGTCGAAGCTGCTGGTGGCGGCGCGGTTCGAGTTGGGAGTCAGCGCGACGTTTAAGGGATGCGGGTGCAGCAGCCAGACCTCGCGGTGCGGTCGAGCCGAGGCGACGAATTGGAAACCGCCGCCCTCGTTGCTTAGCGCGATGAGCCACACGCCGTCGTCGCTTTGCTCAAAGAGCGAGCCGGCGAAATCGGTCACCTGCACCGGCGGTGCGATGGGGCCGTCGTCTGCGGGCAGATCGGTCACGCGCAGACCGGAATTCCAGCCGCCGATCCAGAGCCGGCGGCTGTCCGGTGAAAAGCGGGCGGCGCTCCATTCCGCGCGATCTTTGGGAAAGAGCGCGATGTCGCGCCGCGTGCGTGTGTCCCAGACGCGCGTGCCGGATTCCGCGCCAGTGACGAGGCGGCGTCCGTCGGCGCTCAGGTCGATGGTCCGGGTGTTTTCGGCGCGGGCGTCATCGGTTTCCGCAAGGAACGCCTGGGCCACCGCCGGAGCAAGGATGCGCAGCGTGCGATCGGGCGTAATTTCCAGCCATGCGGCGTCGTCCGACCAGCGCAGCCGGGTGCTTTTCACCCATCCGATGACGAGCAGCGGATGGCCGCCGCGCACGTCCCAGAGCCGCACCGTCTGATCATCGGAAGCGGTGGCGAGCCAGTGGCCATCGGGGCTGAAGCTGAGCGCGAGGCAGTCGCCTTCGTGGCCGCGCAGGCGGCGGATGGTCGTGCCGCGGTCGGCATCGACGATGTAGATGAGCTTGTCCTGGCCGGCGAGGGCGAGGCGGTGCGTGGCCGGATGGAAGGCGCGGCGGAGGATGCGGGTGGGCAGGGGAAAATCGAAGGTGGGCACGGCGGCCGGCTCGGCAAACCCGAGGCCGGGCGGCGCGGCGGCTTCCTCCACATCCAGCGTGGCCAGCGCGGCGATGACGGTGTTGCGGATTTCGATGGACGGGCCGATCGACCAGGCCTCGCGGAGGAGTTTCACGCTCTCGAGACGGCGTCCGGCGTCGAGCGAGCTGAGGCGCAATTGCGCGCGGGCGAGAAGCGCAGTGCGGTGTTGCTCGCGAGCAAAGCGTTCGGCGATCTCGGCGCGGCGGTGCTCGATGGCGAGCGCCTGGTCGCGCGCGACGATGATGCTGACCAGCAGTGCGGCCAGCGCGGCGAGCAGCGCCAACACCAGGCCGGCGAGGACCGGCTTGCGGCGCACCCAGCGCACGAGCTGACCCGCGGGGCCGATCCGACGCGCCACGACCGGCTGCCCGTCGAGCCACGCGCGCAAGTCCGCGGCGAGAGCGGTGGCGGAGACGTAGCGCGCGGCCGGTTCGCGTTCGAGACACTTCAGGCAAACCGCCGCGAGATCGCCGGGGAGCGCGGCGAGCGGCGGTGGCGCACATTCCTCCACATTGCGCAGCACCTCGCCCACATTCGCGCCTGCAAAGGGCGGACGGCCCGCGAGCAGGTGGTAAAGGATCGCGCCGAGACTGAAAATATCGGCGGCCGTGGTGGAACCTTCGCGCGCGCCGCGGAGCATTTCCGGTGCGAGATAATCGGGCGTGCCGAGCACGGTCAGCGAGGCGGTGACATTGCTCTCTCGCTGCATCCAGCGGGCGAGCCCGAAGTCGCTGACCAGCGGCTCGGCCAGCGAGGCGAGCAGGATGTTTCCCGGCTTGAGGTCGCGATGCAGGATGCCTCGTTCGTGCGCGTGCTGCACGGCCTCGGCGACGCGGGCCACAAGATCGGCGGCCGCACGCGGCTGGCGAAACGACTCGATCCGTTCGGCCAGACTGCCCGCTTCCGCGAAGCGCATGGTGTAGTAGGCCACGCCGTCGCCCTCGCCCACTTGGTAGATCGGCAGGATGCCCGGATGATCGAGCGCCGCCACCGCCTCCGCCTCAGTGCGAAAGCGGCTCATCGCCTCCGCCGAACCCGCGAGCGAACCATGCGCAAACTTGATCGCGACGACGCGATTCGAGCCCTGCTGCTGCGCCGTGAAGACCACGCCCATCGCCCCACGACCCACTTCCGCGATCAGCGTGTAACCGTCAAACGTTCCGCCGGGACACAGTCCCGGAGCCCCCGCCGGTGCCAGTCCCGCAGCGAGCAGACGGGCCGCCTTCATTCCGGAATCGGGAACGCGGGCATTCCATCCACCTTTCCGAGCACCGCACAAAGGTGCCTCAGTTCTTCGTCGCAGTCGGCTTCGTGGGAAACGGTGCGCCGCACTTCCTCGCGCACCACTTCGTGAAAACGCTGGCGCAGCCGGAAGATGCGCGACTTCACCGCCGGGACGGTGATGCCGAGCCGGCGCGCGGCGTCCTCGCTGGGCAGCTCCTCATCGCCGAGCGCCGAGCCGCCGAGGACCTCCAGTGACGCACGACTTTCCGCACCATGCTGCTCTTCGTGCTGGAAACGGCGGAGCGCTTCACCGAGCAGCGCGTGCGCCCATTCGGCGTCAAACTCCAGCGTCTCCTCGGGCGCAAACGCGGGCGACGGCGCGAGGTCCGTCGCGGCGAGCGGCACCGTCTCCTGGCCGCCGCCGCGCTTCAGCGCGCGGTCGTGCGCCCGGCGGTGCGAGAGATGATTGCGCAGTGCGCCGAGCAGGTAGGAGCGGAAACGCCCGCGGCTCCGCTCCGCGCGCCCGACCGCGCCGCTGCGGAAAAGATGCACGAAAAGCTCCTGCGCCACGTCCTCCACATCATCCGGCAGCACCCCGAAGCGCCGCGCCTGCGCGCAGATCGGCGTCCAATAAGTTCTGTAGAGCCGGCTCAAAGCGGAGTCGCGCTCCGGTCCCGCCGCCGCCGCGATGAGGGTCCAGTGCGTAGCGGGAAAGTCAGCGGATTCTTTCAGCACCGAAGGCATGGGCCGAACGATAGCGAAGGCCCGTGAGAAAACGAACGCCACGTCAAAAAATTAACGATCGCGCGCAACTGCCGCTGGCGGATCGGTAAGAAACAGATGAGGCGGCTTCCACCAAATGCGCTGCCAGCCGTCAGCCACTTCCCAACGACGTTATGAAACATCTCACTCTCCGTCTCGTTCTCGCCGCGATCAGTCTCGCCGGCACGCTCCACGCCCAAGTCACCCCGCTGCTCAATTATCAGGGCCGCGTGGCGGTCGGGTCGGTGAATTTTGAGGGCGTGGGATTTTTCCGTTTTGCGCTGGTGAATGAGAACGGCTCAGCCACTTTTTGGAGCAATGACGGGACCAGCGTGGCGGGCAGTGAGCCGACGGATGCGGTGTTGCTGGCGGTGGGCAAGGGACTTTACTCCGTGCTGTTGGGCGACAGCACCCTGGTCAATATGACCGGCCTGCCCGCGAGCGTTTTTGCCAATCCCGACGTTCGGCTGCGCGTGTGGTTCGACGACGGGGTGAACGGCTCGCAGCTTCTCACGCCTGATCAGCGGCTCGCTCCGGCAGTGTACCTCGCGGATGGCGCGGTCACTTCCGCGAGCATTGCCGACGCCGCCATTGTCGCCGCGAAAATCGCGCCCGCCGCCATCGACGGCACGCACGTCGCGCCGGGTGCGCTGGATTTCAGCCATTTCACCGTGCCCGTCGCACCGGATGCGGGGCAGGTGCTTTCCTTCGATGGAGCGAGCCTGAATTGGGTCACGCCCGGCGCGAGCGATGGCATCTGGGCGCTCAATGGCACGAGCGCATTTTACAACGCGGGCAGCGTCGGCATCGGCACTGGCAGCCCGACGGCGGCGCTCGACGTGCGCGGTTCGCTCACGCTCGAAGCCGGGGGCAGCCCAGGTCTTTACACCGGCACCGGCGGTCTGGAGCTGAATCGCTACCTCGTCCTCATCAACTCGCCCGGGCTGCAGAGCGCGTCGGGCTTGAAGGCGGGCGGCGTCCTCGTGTCCGACAGCTACAACTACGCGAACCCCTCGAAGAACAATCTGGTTGTTAAAGGCAGCGTCGGCATCGGCACGCCGACGCCGGGCGCGAAACTCACCGTGCAGACTCCCGCAGGAGGCGTCTTCAGCGCGTATGGCATCGAGCACACGGACGGCACCGTGCGGCTCACGACATATATCGGCGGCGGCGAAGGCTGGTTCGGAACGCGGAGCAATCATCCGCTCAACTTTTTCATTAACGACGGGGTGCCGAGCATGACAATCAGCGGCGGTGGAATTTCGATGGCTTCCAGTTCGGGATTTTTCACCGTCGGTTCGCCGAATGGGGAAAGCGGCGCGTCGATCCAACGGGGCGGCAACCGCGGTGACATCCGCTTTGAGGGAACGACGCTGAAGTTGGTCGCCGGTCCCGGAAGCGGCCCGCCCGGCTCGCTCTCGGGCCTTGCCGTGAATACCGCGGGCAATGTCGGCATCGGCACGACCACGCCGCAGGCCAGGCTGCACGTCATCGGCACCACGCGGACTTCCGTGCTGACGATCAGCGGGGGCGTGGATTTGGCGGAGCCGTTTCAGATGGGTGAAGATGAGCTGGAGAAAGGCTCGGTGGTGGTGATCGACGACGAACACCCAGGCCGGCTGAAGCGCAGCACGAGTGCCTACGACACACGCGTGGCGGGGATCATCAGCGGCGCAAACGGCATCAATCCGGGGATTTCGCTGCATCAGGAAGGCGTCGTGGAAGGTGGGCAGAATGTAGCGCTGAGCGGACGCGTGTATGTGCATGCAGATGCGTCGGGCGGAGCGATCCAGCCGGGCGATATGCTCACCACTTCGGAGACGCCCGGCCACGCGATGAAAGCCTGCGACCACGCGCGGTCGCAGGGCGCGGTGATCGGCAAGGCGATGAGCGCGCTGCCGGAAGGCCGGGGCTTCGTGCTCGTGCTTGTGACGCTGCAATAGAAACGCGCCATGAAACGCCATCTTACGATTCGGATTTTCGCGGTCTTCGTTTTTGCGGGAACCGCTTTTGCGCAAACTCCGCTGACGCCGCGTCAGGAAATCGCGAAGCCAGCCAGAACCGTCGTCGATGCGAAGAAACAGGACGCGGAGCGCATCTACGTGAAGTTCCGCGACGACATGCCGGTGCGCTTTCGCGAGGGCAAACTCGCCGCCGTCGGCGCAAAGGCGAACGCACTGAGCGCAGCGACGGGCTTGCTCAATCGCCTAGCCGCCGTCGGAGCGAAATGGGAACGGCAGCATAGCGTTTCCGAGGAAAAGCTGAACGAGATGCGCGACAAGGCGCAGCGCAACTCGGGCAAGGTGATGGCGGACTTGAACAACGCCTACATCCTGCGCGTGCCGAAAGGTGTGAAGGCGGACCAGTTCATCGACGAACTGAACGCGCTCGATTCGGTGGAGATCGCGCAGCCGATGGCGCTCCCGAGCCCGGACCCAGTCGCGGGCAACTACCAACCCGAGCAGGGCTATCTCAATGCCGCGCCCGGCGGGATCGACGCCGATTACGCGTGGACGCAACTGGCGGGCGCGGGCGGCAATGTCTGGATCGCCGACATCGAATCCAACTGGAACTTCAACCACACCGACCTCAACAGCCCTACGCTCCTCGGACCGGCTTCGGCGTTGACCGCGCAGAAAAACATCGACCACGGCACCGCCGTGCTCGGCATCCTCGCGAGTCGGAATAACGGCGTCGGGACGACCGGCATCGCCTACAACAGCACGATCTTCGTGGCCGCGCGGTGGACGGCCTCGGGCTACGATCCAGGTGCCGCCATCATCAGGGCCACGGCGGCGCTGCGCGAAGGCGACATCATCGTTCTCGAAATGCAAACCGACGGACCCGCGAATATCCTCGACGCGGTTGGTGCCCCCGCCGACTTGGTGCCCATCGAGTGGGAGTCGCCGTCTTACGATGCGATCAAAATAGCCGTCGGCCTCGGAATCATCGTCGTGGAAGCCGCGGGCAACGGCAGTCAGAATCTCGACGACCCGATCTTCGACACCGGCCACGCCCCCTTTCGCCCGGATCACGATTCCGGCGCGATCATCGTCGGGGCGGGCGGTACGGCCGCTGGCGGGGCCGGCGACCGTTCGCGGCTGGATTTTTCGACCTTCGGCTCGACCGTCGATTTGCAGGGGTGGGGCGAAGGCGTCATCTCCACCGGCTATGGCGATCGGTATGCCGCGGACGGGATGAACAGTTGGTACACCAACACCTTTAACGGCACCTCCAGTGCCACGCCCACGGTGGCGGGCGCGTGCGCGGCGCTGCAAGCCCACAGCAAGATCTCCAACTTCGGCACCGTGCTGACGCCGTTCGAGGTGCGGGAAATTCTGCGCGCGACCGGCTCCCAGCAGCTCGACGGCACGGCGCTGAATCCCGGCGGCACCTACTCCCAGAGCGGTACGACGGTGACCCGGCAAACCGGTGCCCGGGATTTTGCCACCTCCGATCAGAACTCGGTGATCAGCTTTTCCACGGGCCAGCAGGCGACCATCACGGCGGTGATGTCCGCCAGCCAGGTGACCGTGGGGAATCCGCAGACGGTCGCGACGACCTCCATCACGCTGAACCGCTTCGCCGGGCAAAACATCGGCCCGCGGCCCAATCTGCGCGCGGCCTTGCCGCTGGTCTCTGCTCCGACCAAGTGGGTGGACTTCGCCTATGGCGGCGCGGAATTCGGCACCTTTTCGCAACCGTATAACACGCTGCCCGAAGGCGTGAACAACGTGGCGACGGATGGAAACGTAGTCTTCAAAGGCGGGGCCAATAACTGGACCGGCACCATCACCAAACAACTCACCCTAAAAACCTACGGAAGCCCCGTGACCCTCGGGCAATGAACGCTACGTTTTTCCCCTGCCTATGAAACTGCACCTCCTCCTGCTCCTGTCGCTGGCCGCCTCGGCGGCTGTCGCCGGAGAACGCGCGAGCGCGAACTACGCGATCGTCTCCGACACCGCCGACGCCGGTGGACGGCGCGCGGGGAGCGCGAATTACGCGAACGACGGCAGCGCCGGATGGGTCGTGGGACTCTCCGCGGTCGCTGCGCCGGCGGAGACGGTGAAGCACGGCTACCTCGGTCAGCTCTTCGACATCACCGGCCTCGTGGTCAATGCCGCGGCGCCGGACGTGAATGAAACCGCCACGCTGCAACTTGGCGCGTGGCAACTGCTGGACGACGCGACTTACCTCGGTCTGAATGCGAGCTTAGTAAGTTGGAGCGTTGTCGCCGGACCGATCGCCAGTATCTCCGCGGCAGGATTGGCGACTGCTGGCAGCGTCTTTCAAAACACGTCCGTCAGCATCCAGGGCGTTTTCGGCGGCTTCACCGGCACGCTGAGTTTCAGCGTGCTCGATGCCATCGCAGATAACTTCGGCACCTACGCCGGCGACGGCATCGGCGACGATTGGCAGGTGCAATACTTCGGTCAGGACAACCCGCTCGCCGCACCCGGCCTCGACCCCGATGGCGATGGCCAGACCAATGCCTTCGAGTTTGCCGCCGGCCTCACTCCCACCGACCCAGCCTCCACTTTCCACCTCCGCATCGAGCGAGTCCCCGGCCAGCCGGGTCAGAAGCGCATCGTCTTCAGCCCGCGCCTCGCCGACCGCATCTACACCGTGAAGGCAAAGCCGGGCTTGCTGGGCGGCACCTACACCACGCTCGAGAGTTCCTCGTTCACGGACGATGCCGGGGAACGCACCGTGACCGACCTCAGCGCCAGCGGTGCGGCGAAGTTCTACACGGTGGAAGTAACCAAACCGTAGCGTCCGATTCGCTTGCCTCGGGGAGGCGACGAGGCATCTTCGGCGGCATGAAATCCACGAGCTTCGCCGCGCTGCTGGCGATCATTTGCCTGACCGTCGCCGTTCTGCCCGGCTGCGCCACTCCGGCGCAGAACTATGTCCGCCGGCACCCGGAGCTTTCGGCCGAGCAGCGGAAGATTTTCGAGGCTGGCAAGATTCCGAATGGCGATGCCGTGGCAGGACTCACGCGGGAGCAGGTCCGGCTGATCGTGGGCCGCGACCCGACGCAATTCACCACAGTCAATGGGCAGGAGGCGTGGGTATGGGTGAAAGAGCAGATGCCAACGACTGGACAGTTTGAAGAGCAAATGGGCGCGGAACGCGGTGGCGCGGGGCGGGATGCGGGTGGTCTCGGGACCAGTCAGCACGGCTTCCAGGCGGCTGGCAATTCGACGTCGAAGGCGCTGCGCACGACGGTGTATTTTCAGGGCAATCGCGCGACCCGTGCGGAAGTGGCCGAGTGACGGCTTTGAGCCTCTGAGCCACGGATTCAAAAGTGGGCCGGCGGGAGTGGCGGAAGCGAAATAACGCTTGGCGGAAAATCATACGCACGCGTATAACCGCGCTCCCTCCGTCCCGTCATGTCCTCTCCATCCACTCCGCGCCTCACGCTCACTCACTGGCTGGTCATCGTCATCGCCAGTATCGGGTTTCTTTTCGATACCTATGAACTGCTGATGACGCCGCTGGCGGGGGTTCCGGCGATTGCGGAGCTGCTGAATCTGCCGCCGAACAATCCGCTCGTGACCGATTGGATGGGGCGGATGCTGTGGATGACGGCCCTTTGCGGAGGGACGTTCGGGCTGCTGGGCGGGTGGCTAATCGACCGCTTCGGGCGCAAGCGGATCATGGCGGCGAGCATTTTTCTGTATGCGCTGTCGCCGTTTGCGGCGGCGTATTCCACGACGCTGACGGCGTTTGTCTTTTTCCGCTGCACCACGTTCATCGGAGTATGCGTGGAATTTGTCGCGGCGATTACGTGGCTGGCGGAGATGTTTCCCGACAAGCGGCAGAGGGAGATTGTGCTCGGCTCGACGCAGGCCTTTGCCTCGCTGGGCGGGCTCCTCGTGACGGGGGTGAATGCGTGGATCGTGGCCCATGCGGCGATGCTGCCGGCGCTGCCGGTGCCGGAGATATTCAATGCGCACGGCTCCTGGCGCTATCTGCTGATGACGGGGCTGCTCCCGGCGATCCCGATCGTGCTGCTGCTGCCCTTCGTGCCGGAGTCCAAGGCGTGGCTGGAGGGGCGGCTGACGAAGCGGCCGAGCTTTGGCGCGCTCTTTTCGCCGGAGTTGCGGCGGGTCACGCTGGTCAGCGCACTGCTCTCGGCGTGTGCGTATGGGGCGGCCTTTGGCGCTCTCCAGCTCACGCCGCTGCGCATCGCCCCTGGCCTGCCGGAGCTGGCCGGGCAGCGCAAGGAAATGAAGCCGCTGAACGAGGAGGCAACGGCGTTGAACACGCAATTAATCGCGGCCACGCCGGCCTTCAATCAAGCCGTGGCCGACGTCTCCGGCCTGCGCGAACTGGCGGCACAGCGCTCGAAGAACCGTGTGGCTTTTCGCGCGGCGAACAAGGTGGGGGCGAAGGAAAAGGCGGACGCGCTGGGTGCGGAGTTCAAGCAACTAGGCGGAAAGCTGGACGAACTGACCGCGGCAAAACCCGAGGCAAAGAAAGCGTTGGTCGAGCGGGAGAAGATTCTGAAAGGGCTGGGCGACAATCGGGAAAAAGTGGAGCCGTTAAACCGGGCGGTGAAGGAGCGGGGGAATAGTGTGCAGTTCAAGCAGGAGATGGGCGGGCTCACCGGGCGGATCATCCTCGCCGGGCTGCTGCTCACGGCCATCCCGCGCGGTCGCATGCTGCGGATTTTCCTCATCCCCGGCGTGATCCTTTTCGCGCTGACCTACGGCCAGATTTACCACACGGGCGGCGCGGCCTTCGACTGGGCGGTCTTCGGTTGCGGCCTGCTTGTGGTCGCGCAGTTCAGTTACTTTGGGGAGTATCTGCCAAAGGTTTTTCCACTCCATCTGCGCGGCACCGGCGGCAGCTTCGCGACGAATGTCGGCGGGCGGATGATCGGCACGAGTGCGGCGTTTTTGACCACGAACATCCTCGCGCCCCGCATGGCCGGTGCGAGCACCTTTGACAAGGTGGCGCTCGCGGCGTGCATCGTCGGCACGGCGGTGTTCGTGATCGCTTTGGCCGGAAGCTTCTTTCTCCCGGAACCCAAGGCTGAAACCCTCGCGAAGTAAGCTGCCATGAGGCTTCTCACGCTACTGCTCAGTGCGTTCACGATGGCGGCGCAGGCGGAGCACTGGCCGCAATTCCGCGGCCCAAGCGGGCTCGGCCACACCGGGGAGCGCGACTTGCCGCTGACGTGGAACGCCAGGACCGGAGAGAACATCGCGTGGCGCACACCGCTGCCGAAGAGCGACAATCCCTATTCCTCGCCCGTGGTCTGGGGCGACCACGTCTTTGTCACCTGCGTGACGAATCAGCCGGTTACGCATCGCGTGCTGTGCTTCGCGAAGGCCGATGGCAAGCCGCTGTGGGACACGCCGGTCGAGCCGGGGCCGCTTCTGCTCAAAGACCTGCGCGGCGGGTACGGAGCGCCCACGCCCTGCACGGATGGGCGGCGCATCTACGTGGTCTTTGGCTCCGCGGTCATCGCGGCGCTCGATTTCGACGGCAAACTCGTCTGGAGGAAGGAGCTCGCGAATTACGCTTTCGATGTCGCGCTCGGGGCCAGCCCGATTCTGTTCGGCGACACCGTCGTCCTCGATTGCGATCAAACCGGGAAGACCTCCAGCATCGTGGCTTTCGATCAGGCCACCGGCGAAATCCGTTGGGAGGCGAAGCGCCCCGACGCCGGTTTCGCGCATAGCACCCCGGTGCTCATAAATGTCGCGGGCCAGCCGCAACTGCTCGTGAGCGCATCGCGCGCGCTTCAAGGTGTCGATCCGACCAACGGAAAGATCCTGTGGTGGTGCGCCGCGCCGGGCGATGCCTCCTCGCCGGCCTTTGGCGAAGGCCTCGTTTTCAGCGACAGCGGACGCGGGGGCA
>JBBQCM010000118.1:0-20401 GCA_038318725.1 Chthoniobacterales bacterium | reverse complement strand
ATCGGCGGCTCTGCACGGCTTTGCCGCGTAATCCGCTTTCTGGCCACTCCTTCAAGCACACCGCTTCCCCTTTCAAAACACGCTGCGCTCCCAAGAAGGGCAGCCATAAAGTCTAGGCGCTTGGACGCTCATCCCATGAACGAAGGCCCAACGCCGTCACTTGTTGCCCAGATTCGAGAGGTCATTCTCGCGACATTCGTCGTTGCCGAGGCGGATGCTCAGGAGCACGCATACGGATTGGCATTACTATCCGAGGGTTGGGGAGACCCACGCAGCGCGGGCCAACTGAATTGGGGCTACACCGTCAAGAAGCGCTTGGGCGAGACCTTTCCTTGGCGGAGCGAGACCGAGCGCAAGGCATTTTATGCGGACCGCGACGGAACCGTCCTTTCGTATGAGCGATACATCCAACAACACAAACGCGCCTTCCAAGGAACTAGACGGTAGTTACACTGTTGGGAGTTAGTGTGAAGCCTAAAAACTCGCCCGGCACTTCGATGGTGGTGGAGCGGCCTTGCGGAATCGCTGGTTGCCGCATTCCGCGTTGCTGATTTAATACGGTTCATTCAATCGAATCCCCCTGTCGATGCAACTCAGCGCCACCGCATTTGTGATCCGGCAAATTGCCATCGGCATGGGCCTGCTCTTTTGGGTGCCAACTGTCTTCGGCGAGGGCAATTTGGTCGATGCGCACCGGCCACCGGCAGATTTCTCTTCGCCTCTGGCCTCGGTGGTCGATCAGTTCTGCGCGGACTGTCACAACAGCGATAAGAAAAAGGGGGATCTGGATCTGGAAAGCATCAGCACGAACGATCTCACCGGGCAGCCGCAGATTTGGGAGAAGGTCGTTCGCCAGTTGCGGGCTCGTCAGATGCCTCCGGCGGGAAAAGAGCGGCCCGACGAAAGCACCTACGCGGCGATGCTCGCGCGGCTGGAGTCCTCACTCGACGAGGCGGCGGCGCGGCATCCGAATCCCGGCCGCACCGGCACCTTGCGGCGGCTGAACCGAACCGAATACCAGAACGTCATCCGCGATCTTCTCGCGCTCGAGATCGATTCCGCGACGCTACTGCCGAAGGAAGAGGCCGGTCATGGCTTTGACAATGTGACGGTGGAAAATCTGTCGCCGACGCTGCTGGATCGCTATATCTCAGCGGCGCAGAAGATCAGCCGGCTCGCGGTGGGCGCTCCACGCCGGACTGGTGGCGAGACGATTCGGATTCGAGCAGACGTGACGCAGGAGGAGCATGTGGAAGGGCTGCCGATTGGCACCCGCGGTGGCGCCTTGATTTCGTACACTTTCCCGCAGGACGCCGAGTATGAGATTCAGATTCGGCTGGCGCGCGACCGCAATGAAGAGATCGAAGGCTTGCGTGAGGAGCACGAACTGGAGTTGCTCATTGATCGGGAACGGGTGGAATCGTTCAAGGTCGCGCCGCCCAAAGGGGACAAGAACTTCGAGCTGGTTGATCAGCATCTGAAGAAGCGCGTTTCGGTGACCGCAGGTCCGCATCAACTCGGCGTGACCTTTGTGAAGAACCCCTCGGCGCTGCTGGAAACCAAACGCCAGCCGTACAACGCGCACTTCAATATGCACCGGCATCCACGCCTCTCCCCGGCGATCTACCAGATTTCCATCAATGGGCCGTATGCGGCGAAGGGTCCCGGCGACACGCCCAGCCGGCGGCGTATTTTCGTCTCGAAGCCAGCCAAGCCGGAGGAAGAAGAAACCTGCGCAAAACAAATCCTGTCCACTTTGATGCGCAGAGCCTACCGGCGTCCGGTGACAGACGCCGATCTCGAGAAGCCGATGGAGTTCTATCGAAAGGCGCGCGGGGATGAGGGATTTGAAGCAGGGATCGAAGCCGGGCTGAGCGCGATCCTGGTGAGTCCGCAGTTCCTTTTTCGCGTCGAGCAGGATCCCGCGGGAGTCGCGCCCGAGACCGCCTACCGCATCGGCGATCTGGATCTCGCGAGTCGAATTTCCTTTTTCCTGTGGAGCAGCATCCCGGATGACGAGCTGCTGGATGCCGCGGTGCGGGGCGAACTCAGCAAACCCGACGTGCTCGAAAAACAAGTCCGGCGGATGCTGGCAGACTCGCGCTCGCGAAGCTTGGTGAGCAATTTTGCCGGGCAATGGCTGTACCTGCGCAATCTCGAATCATTCACTCCCGATCTGCGACTCTTCCCGGACTTCGATGACAACCTCCGCCAGGCTTTTCGCGAGGAGACGGAACTCTTTTTCGAAAGCGTCCTGCGCGAAGATCGAAGTGTCCTGAATCTGTTGAAAGCGGACTACACGTTCCTCAATGAACGCCTCGCGAAGCACTACGGAATTCAGAATGTTTACGGCAGTCAGTTTCGCCGCGTCTCCCTGGATCCAAAAAGTGAGCGCGGCGGATTGCTTCGGCAGGGCAGTATTCTGACCGTGACCTCGTATGCAAACCGCACCTCTCCCGTGATTCGAGGGCATTGGATTCTCGCGAACATCGTCGGCACGCCGCCCCCGCCACAGCCAGCCAATGTGCCTGCGTTGAAGGACAACACCGTCTCGGCCACGCTTTCCGTCCGGGAGCGATTGGCGGAACACCGAGCCAATGCGGCGTGCGCGGTCTGCCATAACCTCATGGACCCAGTCGGTTTCTCGCTGGAGAATTTTGACGCGGTGGGCCGGTGGCGGACGATCGAAGAAGGCAAACCGGTGGACGCCTCGGGTGGCCTTCCCGACGGCAGCAAGTTCACGGGGGTCGCCGGGCTTGAGGAAGGTTTGCTGCGTCGGCCCGAGGTTTTCGTCGGAACTTTGGCGGAGAAACTTCTGACCTTTGCCCTGGGTCGCGGCGTGGAATACTACGATGGGCCTGCCATCCGAAAGATTGTGCGCGATTCGCAGATGGCGGATTATCGCTTCTCGTCGATTATCGTCGGACTAACCACCAGCACACCATTCACCATGAGGAGGTCACCATGATCATCACCAAGAAAGCTCTCGCGCGACGGACCTTCCTGCGCGGCATGGGAGCCACCCTCGCGCTTCCCTTGCTGGATGCGATGATTCCCGCCGCCACCGCTTTGGCGAAGACGCCGGCGAACCCGGTGCGCCGGCTCGGTTTTGTCTTCATGCCCATGGGATGCGACATCACGCGATGGACTCCATCGGGCGAGAAGCTCGACGAACTCTCCCCAATTCTTGGCTCTCTCGCGCCGGTCAGGGAGCACGTTACGGTGATCACGAATCTGGAGTTGCAAAACGCCTACCCCGGCAGCCATGCCACTTCCAACTCCGCCTTCCTGAGCGCAGCCAGAGCGAAGTTGACTGAAAGCACGGACTACTACCTGGGAACCACCGTCGATCAGATCGCCGCCCAGCGCATCGGTCAGGGGACGCAATTGCCGTCACTCGAACTGGCGATGGATTTGCTCCAGGTGGTGGGCCAGTGCGACAACGGCTACGCCTGCGTTTACCAAAACAATCTTTCATGGTCGTCGCCGACGACGCCGCTGCCGGCGGAGGCTCATCCGCGCATCGTTTTTGAAAGTTTGTTCGGCGAAGGCGGCAGCATCGCCGAGCGCCGCTCCGCCCTCCGAAAAAAGGCGAGCCTGCTCGACGCGTTTAACGACGACATCGCCCGCCTTCAACGCGCCCTCGGTCCCGGCGATCGCGCCAAGGTTAGCGACTACCTCGAGACCGTCCGCGAAGTCGAACGCCGTATTCAGAAGGCCGAGGCCGACACGGCGGACAATCCGCTGCCGGATTTGGACCGGCCGGTGGGCGTGCCGGCCACTTACGCCGACCACGCGCGCTTGATGTTCGACTTGCAGGTGTTGGCGCTGCAAGGCGATGTCACGCGGGTCATCACGTTCCAGCTCGCGCGCGAAACCAGCAATCGCACTTACCCAGAGATCGGCGTTTCCGATCCACACCACCCGCTTTCTCATCATGGAAATGACCCGGCCAAAATCGAGCGGATGTCGAAGATCAATGCCTTCCATGTGTCGCTCTTCGCCGAGTATCTCGCGAAATTGAAAGCCACGCCGGAAGGGAACGGCACGCTGCTCGATCATTCGCTCATCCTCTACGGCAGCGGCATCGGCAATCCGAACGTGCATGACCACACGAACCTGCCAATTCTGGTCGCAGGTGGCGCCGCGGTCGGAATGAAAGGCGGGCGTCACATCAAATACGCGAAGCCGACGCCGCTGGCCAATCTCCACCTGACGCTGCTCGACAAAGTCGGCGTCCACCTCGACTCGTTTGCGGATAGTGATGGCAAAGTGGACGACCTCTTTGAACCGCTGACCTTGTAGCGCGGCATGACGCCGGCCCCGCCACTTCGTCGCCTGAGTCCGCTGCGAGCAGTTGCTTTTGCCTTGCTACTGCTCACGGCGAGTTCGCGCGGAAGCACGCCATCCTCGCTGGCCGATGCCGCGGAGAAGCTGGATCGCGCAACCATCCGCACGCTTCTCCAACAACGCGCCGACGTGAACGCGCCGCAGGCCGATGGCATGACCGCATTGCATTGGGCGGCTTACCTCGATGATCTCGAAACGGCGAAGCTGCTAGTCTCCGCGAATGCGAACGCCGCGAACCGCTATGGGGTCACGCCGCTCTCTCTCGCCTGCCAGAACGGGAGCACCGCGATGGTCGAACTCCTCCTCGCTCAAGGCGCTGACCCGAACACCAGTCTGCGCGGCGGCGAGACGGTCCTGATGACTGCCGCGCGCACGGGCAAGGCCGGGCCGGTGACGGCGCTGCTTTCGCGCGGCGCAATCGTTGAGGCAAAGGAACGTCGAGGGCAGACCGCGTTGATGTGGGCGGCGGCGGATGGCCATACGGCGGTCGTTGAATTGCTTCTCGAGGCCGGCGCGGATTTTCGCGCGGCGCTGCCCGGCTCCGGATTCAAGCCGTGGTTCTTTGCCGCGCGCGACGGCCGGGCTGAGGTGGTTCGCGCCTTGTTGAAAGCAGGGGCCGACGTCAACGAGGCGACGCAGCCCCAAAAGCCTTCTGGCAAAGGTCCGAGGAAGGAAACCAGCGCGCTGATCCTGGCGGTCGAGAACGGTCACTTCGATCTTGCCGTGGCTCTGCTCGACGCGGGCGCCGATCCGAATGACCAGCGTTCGGGATTCACCGCGCTTCACGCGATGACCTGGGTTCGCAAACCGCAGCGCGGCGAAGACGACGGCGATCCAGCACCGCTCGGGTCCGGAAATCTAAGCAGCCTTCAATTTATCAGAGAACTCGTGAAGCACGGGGCGGACGTGAATGCGCGGCTGACGAATGGCAAGGGCGGGCCGGGCCTTTACGGCAAGGTCGGCGCGACGCCTTTCCTGATGGCCGCGGCCACCGCCGATGCCACTTACATGCGCCTGCTGGTCGAGTTGGGCGCGAATCCGCTGCTGGGTAATGTCGATAACTGCACGCCGCTCATGGTCGCGTGCGGAATCGGAGTCGGGAGCGCCGCCGCGAATGAAACCGCCGGAGAGGAGCCGGAAGTGCTCGAAGCGGCGCAACTGGCACTGGATCTTGGCGCTGATGTGAATGCAGTCGATGCCAATGGCGAAACCGCCATGCACGGCGCTGCCTACAAAAATCTGCCGAAGGTGGTGCAGTTCCTCGCCGACAAGGGAGCGAAGATCGAGATTTGGAATCGGAAGAATAAGTATGGCTGGTCGCCGTTATCCATCGCGGAGGGCCACCGTCCCGGAAACTTCAAACCTTCCGCTGAAACTATCGCCGCGCTACACCGCGTGATGCTGGCCGCGGGCATTGCGCCGACGCCAGGCAATTCGCAGCCTGCTGGCGCCCGGTAGCTGCGTCCGCCGCTAAATGTGCCGTAAAGATTTTCAATTAGTTTAGTGCGACCAGCTCCCACACAGGCCATCGTCACCGCGCCACCGGGCGCCACCTGATCAGCGTCTGGTTCCAGCATGAGTTCCGTACACTGCACAAAGGATCGTTTCATGGATCCATGCCTGCCTATCAGCTCCGCGGATGAAACGGAATGTCGGTGTCACCCTCCATTCCGATGGAAAAACCGAACTGCGCTCAGCACTTCCCGCCGTCTTTGTCGCGTGGGGGAATGATGCCGGTGCCGTCGGGGAAGACGATATAGCACTTGGGAAATCGCCGCGGGAGGACATTCAGGGATACGGGCGAGATGTTCATGCTTTCAAAGAGGTAGATCTTCTTGAGTCGGTCCGAGGCCGCAATGCCCTCCACGTTTTGCAGCGCTGGGCAGTCGGTGAGGTGGATCGCTTGCAAAGCGCGCAGGCCGCGGAGGCCATCCACATTTTGCAAGGCGGACCAGGAACTCAAATCGAGTGATCGTGGCTGGAGTTCGCGCAGCGCTCGCTGGACTGCGGTGAGATCTTTGAGTTTGGTCCGGCCTTCGTCGGTCACGGTGATGGCACGTTTGCCTTCATTCCAACTCAACCCGGCGGCGGCGAGTTCCGAGATGGCGCGGTGCTTCTCCGTCGGAGGGTCGGCCGCCCCAGCCGTGAGGCCGAGGAGGAGTGCCAGCGCCACGAAAGCACGGGTGAACCCGGTGCCGGCTAAGCGCAGGTGGCGGTGGTACCGGAGATTGTGAGCGGAATCGTTCATGGGTTTAATTAGACCCACTATCGGCAATAGATCCTCCTGCCAATTGACAATCGAAGATCTCGACGGGAAATCGCCTGGATGAGCCACAGGAGTGGTCGTGGTTCCGTCCGGATGTCGGCGGCGAGCCGGACCTTCGCCTCGAAGGCGAGGTGGGCGGAGGAGTCTTTCGTTCCATTCGATTTCTGGCAGGCATTGCCGCCGAAGATTCGCCTATTTTTTTCGCAGGCGTGCGGTTAGCTCCGGTGCGCCGTCGCGCCCCATGAACTTCGCCCACATCCTCAGCGCTTTTTTGCTCAGCGGCCTCGTCTGCCCCGCCATGCTCGCGGCGGAGGACGCGAAGTTTTTTCGCGGGATCAATCTCGGCGGGCCAGCGGTGACGATCGAAGGGCAGGCGTGGGCGGGCAGCGACGCGCCGGATTTCAAGGCGAGCGGGAAGACTTTTGAAAACCAGCAAGTGACGTTGAAGCCAACGACCGATGCGGCCCGCGCGCGGATGATCCGCAGCAGCGTGTGGGGCGACAAGGTGGACCTCGATCTGCGCGCGGTCCCGGACGGCGCGTATCAGGTAGCGATCTATGTGTGGGAGGACAATCAGAACGAGCGCTTCAGCATGCTCGTGAACGGACTGCCGGTGGCGGTGGATTTCGAGAGCGGCACGGCGGGGATGTGGAAAAGGCTCGGGCCGTTTCCGGCGCGGGCGGAGGGTGGAAAGATCACGGTTTCCGCGCGGGCGGCGAGCCACGGCGCGGCGAATCTCTCGGGGCTCGAAGTGTGGGCTGGCGAAGGCGCGATTCCGGCGGCGCACGGCGCGGAGTTTGTCCGCGCGCCGACTGCGGAGGAGGTGGAGTTTTTTGAAAAGCAAATCCGTCCGCTGCTGGCGGACAACTGCTACGAATGCCACAGCGCGAACGCGAAGAAGATCAAAGGCGGCCTCGTGCTCGACTCGCGCGCCGGCGTGCAAAAGGGCGGTGACAACGGCGCGATCATCACGCCGGGGGACCTCGACGCCAGCGCGCTCATCGCCGCCGTGCGCCACGCCGACGAGGACACCGCGATGCCGCCAAAAAAGAAGCTCCCTCCCGAGGCCATCGCTGCGCTCGAGACATGGGTGAAGATGGGCGCGCCCGACCCGCGCACGACGGACACCGTGGCCGCGGTGCAGGCGAAGTCGGCGATCGACTGGACGAAGGCACGCGAGTGGTGGTCCTTCCGCCCGCTCGCCGTACCCCAGCCGCCCGCGGTCAAAGACAACGCCTGGCCGGCGAATGACGTGGACCGTTTCATCCTCGCCCGCATCGAAGCTGCCGGCCTGAAACCCACCGCCGACGCCGAGCCGCGCGCGCTCATCCGTCGCGTGACTTTCGACCTCACCGGGCTGCCGCCGACACCGGAGGAAGTGGAGGCTTTCGTCAATGACTCGAAGGGCTCCACGAAAGCCTACGCGCAGCTCATCGACCGCCTCCTCGCTTCCCCCCGTTACGGCGAACGCTGGGGCCGCCACTGGCTCGATGTCGTCCGCTACGCCGACACGGCCGGCGACAACTCCGACTTCCCCATCCCGCAGATGCACAAGTATCGCGACTGGGTCATCGCCGCCTTCAACCGCGACCTGCCCTACGATCAGTTCGTGCGCGAGCAGCTCGCCGGCGACCTCCTCGGCGGCACGGGCGAGGAGCGGCTCCAGCGCATCGTCGCGACCGGTTACATCGCCAATGCGCGCCGCTTCGGCTCGCGCGTCGATGACTATCCGCAGCACCTCACTATCGAGGACACCATCGACAACGTGGGCCGCACTTTCCTCGGCCTCACGGTTAATTGCGCCCGCTGCCACGACCACAAATTCGACCCCATCACCGCGCAGGATTACTACGCGCTTTATGGCATCTTCAGCAGCACGCGCTACCCCTGGCCCGGCATCGAGCTGGAGCAAAAGCAGCGCGATTTTGTCCCGCTCGTCGCGCCCGAAAAAATCGCCGAGGCCGAGACCGCGAACAAGGAACGCGAGGCCGAGCAAAGCCGACTCGACAAGGATGTTCAGAAGTTAAAGGACGAACTCAAGAACGTTGCCGCCGAGCAGAAGAAGGGGCATGAGGAGAAGATCAAAGCCGCCGAGAAAATCGCCGCGGAGAACAAAGCGAAACCGCTCCCTTTTGAGACCGCCTACGCCGTCGCCGATGCTGCGAAACGCGAGGACGCCGTGCTCCAGCAGAAAGGTGATCCCGCCAAGCCCGGCGAACGCGTGCCGCGCCGTTTCCTCACCGTCTTCGGCGGCACCCCGCTCCCACGCGAGGAAAAGGGCAGCGGTCGCCGCGAACTCGCCGACTGGATTTTGGCGCAGGACAATCCCCTGCCCGCCCGCGTCATGGCGAACCGCATCTGGCACTACCACTTTGGTCGCGGCCTGGTTCCGACGCCCAATGATTTCGGCAAGCAGGGCAAACCGCCGACGCATCCCGAACTGCTCGATTACCTCGCCGCCAGACTTCGTGACAACGGCTGGTCCATCAAAGCCCTGCACCGCGAAATCCTCCTCTCCCGCACCTACCGCCTCGCCTCCACGCGCAGCGCCGAGTCCCTCGCCCACGACCCGAACAACGAACTGCTCACCGCCTTCCCTCGCCGCCGCCTCGACGCCGAAAGCCTGCGCGACACCCTCCTCGCGCTCGGCGGCAATCTCGACCTCACGCCCGCCGGCCCGCATCCATTTCCAAAACAGAGCGAGTGGAAATTCACCCAGCACAATCCCTTCAAAGCCGTCTATGACACCCAGCGCCGCAGCGTCTTCCTGATGACCCAGCGGATCCAGCGCCACCCGTATCTCGCGATCTTCGACGGTGCCGATCCCAGCACCAGCACACCCGCGCGCCCGACGAGCACCACGCCCGTCCAGGCGCTCTTCCTCCTCAACGACCCGCTGCTCCACGAGCAAAGCAAACGCGTCGCCGGGCGCATCATTGCGGATGCCAGCGACGAGACCGCCCGCGTGCAACGCGCTTACGCACTCCTTTTCTCCCGCCCCGCCGAGATCAGCGAACTCACCGCCGCGCACGCTTTTTTGGAAAGTAGTCGCGCCAAACTTGGTGAGGAAAATGACGTCTGGCGTTCCTATCTCCGCGCGCTCTTCCGGCTCAATGAGTTCGTCTATCTCGATTGAATCCGAAGATTTCCGATCCGGTCGGTGCCTTGTCCACACCGGACGACTGTTCATTTTGTCGCTCGCGATTTGCAGCCCGTGCGCGGCGCAAGATCTGCCGGAGACCGCAAAACCGGCAACGCAGCCCACGCGCTCCTTTGCGCCGCAGAAAACGGTGAGCTACCGGACGCCCGCGCGCGAGTACGTCGAGCGCCAGGCGGGGGGCTGGACGTTCCACCTCGAACGCGAACTCGTCGAGCTCCGGCCCGACGAAGCCGCGCGGGTGGTGCGGCGGCTCGAAGCGAAGCTCGACCAGGCGCTGGCACTTTTCCCCGCGCCGGCCCGAGGGCGGCTGCGCGGGCTTTCGTTTTTTGTCATGCTCGGCCCGGCGGCGACGGGCGGCGGCCGCGATAGCGGCACCGAGTATTTCCGGCGCACCGACCCGGACTTTCATGAGCACCTCGACCCGCGCTGGCGCAGCGCTGTGGTGATCTACTCCGCCGCCAACTACCTTTGGCAAAACGAACATTGGGCGGTGCTCATGCTCGTCCATGAGCTGGCCCACGCGTGGCATCTGGAGCAGTGGCCGGAGCGACAGCCGGACATCCTTGCGGCCTGGCAGCAGGCGATGGCGGCAAAACTTTACCACGGGGTGAAGGACCTAAACGGTGCGGCGCTGGAAAAAGCCTACGCCGCGCACAACCAGCTTGAGTATTTTGCCGAGCTGTCCTGCACGTATTTCTGGCGGGGCGAATACGAGCCTTTCGACCGCGAGGCACTGCGGCGCTACGACCCCGCGGGTTTCGCGATGATCGAAAAAATGTGGGGCATCCACGCGCCGTCGCCGGCAGTTTCGGATCGCGCAGGGCAGAAAGAATAAGCACGCCCCGAATCCTTACTCCGGCGGCACATGGACATTGCGGCCCGTTCGTGTTTCCGTTCATTCCATGCAAAAGCCTCCCCGCGACCTCCCCCTCGTCCCGTTTGCTGATTTCAAAAAGGCCGCGCCTCACATCGTCGCCGTGACCAAACGCGAATCCGACCAGCAGATTGCCTCACTTCAAGCCGGGAACGCCAGGCGTTGAGAGGGCAAAAAAGAAAAATGAATTTCCGAGTGCATCTTCTCTACTGCGGGACGGCCATCCTCATCGCCATTTTGTGTATTCTCGCCCGGCATTTCCTCCCGGTGAAGCTCGTCATCGAGGTACCCAACACCGTTATTTTTCACAACGCGATGTAGGCACAAGGCCGGGTGGTGCGAAGCATGTTTTTACCCTCGCGAGCAGCCCCACCGCCACGACCAACAGCAGCGCCGCCCGAATGAACGCAAACTTCGCGGACTCCATCCACAGGCCCAATGCGCTGTCGCCGGCGATTCCGAGCAGCCGCAGGTCGAGGCAGCCACAGGCGATGTGCAGGCCGCGCAGCCACGCCTGGCCGGTGCAGGCCGCGAACACCGCGAACAGCACCACCGCCCAAGCCAGCGCGGCGGTCGTCCGCACATTCGCCAGCAGCATCAGGCCGCACAACAGCTCCAGCCACGGCAGCACGACCGCGGTTGCCTTCAGCAGCGCCGATGGCAGCGGAATTTGGTAGGCGAGCAGCGCGGCGTAAAACTCCTGCACGTTCGCCACCTTGCCGAGCGCGGCCCAGAGCAGCACCACGCCGAGCAGCCAGCGCAAAGTAGTTCCGAGCTTTAGCTCGTCAGGGCGTTTGGATGAGGAAGAGGGCGGCATGGAATTTGACGGTTCGACGCGCTAAAGCGCAGGACTACTTTTGTTCCTCCGCCGTCCGCCATTCCACATAGCCGCCCGGCATCTCCCGCACGTCGGTGTAGCCGTAGTCGTCGCAACTGCTCCGCCAGCACATGCGCGATCGGACACCCGACGCTTCCGCAATACGTCACCAGCGGTTTCGCCTTCGCGTATTTCGTGGAAAACGCCGCCGCCATTTCCGACAGCGACCGCAGCGGCAGCGACACCGCACCCGGGATGTGCCCCGCCTCGAAGGCCGCGTCATCCCGCCCGTCCACCAGCACGATTTCGCCGCGCGCCAGCGCCGGGCCGCCCGTGAGGATCGCCGCCGTCAGCGTTTCATTTTGCAAGGCCGGGTCGCGCCCGACTTCCGCGGCCTGCGACGGCGCGGGCGCGAAGGCCACGGGCGCGGTCCCGGTGGCAAAGCGCACCCCGAGCGGACTGAGCGCGTTGTAGGCTGCGCCGAGGCCGGCAGCGGCGAGGAAAACGCCGAGCATTCCAAAGTAGTCCCGAGCTTTAGCTCGTGGCACCCCGGCAGCAGGAGAATCGCTCGTTGGCATTTTCAACGCGCTGACGGGCTAAAGCCCGGGACTACTTTCCGCATCTCGATCTCCAGCCGCACCAGCGGCTGCGCTCCCACCAGCTTCACGCCCGTCACCTGGTCGCCAGTTTGCTTCCCGAGCACAAAGGTCGGCGTCGGCACGATGCCAGCCGCCTGCGCGTCGTGCACATCCTTTTCCACCGCCGCGGCGACCTCGTCGCCCGCGAGGCACACGTCGAATTTCCCCGCATCCAGCCCCGCGTCCGCCGCGGCCTTGCGGAGCGCCTCCGGGGACAGCTCCCCGTTCGCCGCGAAGAGCCGCGCGCGCATCTCCCAGAACCGGCCCTGCTGCTCCGCGCACCGCGCCGCGCGCGCCGCCGGTCCAGCCAGCGGATGAAACGCCTGCGGCACATTCCGGCTCACCACCCGCAGCTTGCCGGTATCGACATACTTCGTCTTCAGCGCGTCAAACACCTTCTGAAACCCGATGCAGTAGGGGCATTGGAAATCCGTGAATTCGACGGGCACCAGCGGCGCATCCGCGCTTCCGAGCGAGGGCGCGCCGGCCACCGACACCGTCACCGTCTCGGCCTCCACCGAGCGCGCCGCCGGCTTGCCTTCGAGCAAGGCGCGAATCTCCCGCAGCTCCGACATCACCGCCGTGAGCTGCGCGCCGGACGCCGTCGCCGCGCCCTCGGTCGATGGCTCATTCGCCAGCGCCACATCCGGCCCGGCGACCGACCACCCGCGCTCCTTGCGCTCAAACCAAATCCGCAGCTTCGGCACCGTCCCGCTGCGCAGCAGCCCGTCGGCCATCGGCGGTGCCTGCGCCGAATTCCCGAGCCGCACCGCGTACCTGCCCTCGCTCACCTGCAAGGACATCGCCTCCGACGACCACACCGCCGCGCCGTTTCCGTCGATAAGCGCAAACTTGAACCGCCCCACGCCCTCGAACGGCGCGCCGTCCACGCTCAGCCGCCCCTGATACATCACCACCTCTGCGTGGAGTGGCGTCGCGAGGAGCAGCAAAGTAGTCATGAGCTTTAGCTCGCAAAGACGTCGAAATAACGAAGCGCGTTTCATAAAATCGCCAGCCGTCACGGGCTGAAGCCCCCGACTACGTACCCGCCTTTCAATCCCGCCTTCGCCGGATTCTCCGCGATGTAGCTGCGAAAATGCGCGAGCTGCGCCTCACTCCGCACGATGTGATCGAATGCCTCCGTCTGCCACAGCTTCCCCGACCGCCCGAGCACCCGATTGATCTCAAACGCGCTCCCGCCTTTCCAGTGCCGCACGATCTCCCCCAGGGTCACTTTCTCCCCCGGTCGCACCAGCGCGTGCAGATGATTCGGCATGATGCACCACGCCTCGAGATGATACGCCGTGCCGTCCCCCGCATTCAGCCGCGCCGCAAGAATCTTCGCGCACCGCGGCAGCGCCAGCACGCACTCACCGTGGCCCGCATCGAGCAGCGTGTGAAACTTCGCCGTGAACGTGCGGTGATAGGCGTGCCGCTGCGGCTCCGTGAGCCGGTCGAGTTGCGCGGGGGAGGAAACGCCATGCGCGCACAGCCATCCATCGCGCTCGCGACGCCAGTCCGCCGCCACGCTCGCCGGCACCGAATCCGCCAGTCGCGCCGTGACGAAATAAGTCGCGCCCCACTGCCGCCAATGAGGCAGCCGCTGCCGGTCCTTACGGACTTCGGCCGACGGGTCGAAAGTAGTAAAGGGCTTCAGCCCGTCAGCCGTCGCTTTCAATTCGCATGCCGCACCTGCCCGCGCGCCCGGCAAAGTAGTCCCGAGCTTTAGCTCGTCTGACGGTGCAGTCAGTTCGCGCGCTCCCAAGGTTCGCGCGCTTTTACGGGCTAAAGCCCTGTGACTACTTTGCTCGTCTGGCGGCATGGTTTTACGGGCCGAAGGGTGGGGCTATTTGTATTCGAGGCGGCAGAAGATCTTTGGGGCGCTGGCGGTGGGGAGGTATTCGCCGGGGGCAGTGATCAGTTGCACGTCGGTGAAGCCGGCGGCGAGGTCGTAGCTGACTCGCAAGGTCCAGCCGATGCAGTCGGCGCCCCAAAACCAGCGGGGGCCGACGGGCGTCATTTCATTCCGCAGCACCGGGATGGGGGCGCAGGTGGCGGGGCGGGCGGGGAGGCCGCTGCAGGCGCCGGGTTGATCCAGTTCCACGACTTGCAGGGCTTGGGTGAGCTGGTCGCAGTCGGCGGGGCCATAGAGATCGAGGCAGGCCTGGCGCAGCGCGGTGTAGGCTCGTCCTCACCGTTGCGCAGATTGAACTTCCAAACCAGCCAGGTCTCCGCCGCGCTGGCCTCCTGACCATTCAGAAAGGCTTCATTGTAGAGCCAAAGCACCGGCTCGCCCAAAGTAGTCCCGAGCTTTAGCTCGTCAGACGCCGCCTTCGCTACGCGCGGTCCCTCAGTCCCGGCGCTTTTACGGGCTGAAGCCCTGGGACTACTTTCCGGCCCATCCGCTTCGCGTGCGCCGTCACTCAAAGTAGTCCCGAGCTTTAGCTCGTCAGCACGTCGAAGAACATTCTCGCGCGCACTCTCTCCAGACGGCTTGGCGCGCTGAAGCGCGGGCCTACTTTGCGCCGCCGCCGCCCGCCCGATGGCCACGGCCTGCGCGGCGGAAATGTAGTCCAGAGCTTTAGCTCGTGGAACGGTGCCATCTGGTTCGCGCGTGGCGTCTGCATTCGTGGCGTTTTGCGAGCTGAAGCTCGGGACTACTTTCGGCAGGACGCGCCCGCCGATGCTGGTGACCTCGCCGCGGGCATTGCGGTGGACGATCAAGCCCGCGCCGAAAACCGGCACGCCGCGCACCTGCTGCGCCCAGCCCTCATGCACCATGAGCAGCGCGTCGGTGTGGGTGTGCTGGAAAGCCAGTTCGGCGTCCGGCTGCGCCAGCCCAAAGCGCCGCGCCGCCGCCCGCACCGTGGCGTCGAGCGCCGGCCGCGTGGTATTCGCGTGGAGGATGGCATTGGGCGGCCGGTCCTGCCGGGCAAACCCCGGCAAGGGTTCGCCGTGGTTGCGCGCCGCAGCGGGAACGACGAGGGCGGTGACGGCACCGGTGGCGGGGTGGCGGAGTTCGAGGAAGCCGGGCGGCGCATCCTGCCCGCGAGCCGAACCCACGACGAGGTGCGCCAGGACCACGCCCCGACAGGCCCGCGCCCCACGACGGAGAGCGAGTCTGGCAGAGGACACCGACCATTCACACACGCGCACGCCGCCGACCGTATCGCCGCCGAAAGCCCTGTCAATCGCCCGCTGGGAGCCGCCCCGCACTCCCGCCCGCATGCCGACGCCGCGGGGTGGCCATGCCCAAAGCCACCGCCCTAACCAGTAAGTCGCCGGAGATTTGGCATAGGTTCCGGGCGCTTGCGGGGTTAAAGAAAGCAACCGGTTTCACCATGAACTCGACCACCCATCTCCATCCCCGCCGTGAATTCCTGCGCACGCTCGTCGGCGGCTCGCTGCTGATGCCGGGGTTGCTGGCGCAGATGCTCGCCGAAGACTCCGCCGATCCGCTCGCGCCGAAGCCGCCGCATTTTCCGGCGAAGGCGAAGCGGGTGATCTTCATCTTTTCGAACGGCGGCGTGTCGCACATGGACACTTTCGATCACAAACCGGAGCTGTTTAAGGCGGACGGGAAGAAGACGGGCGTGGGCGGCGGACTGTCGAACCAGCAGAAGGTGCTGCTCAAGCCGGGCTGGGAGTTTCGGCCGGGCGGAAAAAGCGGGATGCTGGTCAGCGATCTTTTCCCACACCTGCGCGAGTGCGCGGACGATCTGTGCCTGATCCGCTCGATGAAAAGCGACGACAACGAGCACTACAACGCCACGCTCGGCATGCACACGGGCTCGTTCTTTTTCGCCCGGCCCGGCATCGGCTCCTGGGTCAGCTACGGGCTGGGGACGGTGAATCAGAATCTGCCGTCTTTCGTCGTGCTCGCACCGCAGATGCCGTATGCGGGCCTGCAGATTTTCAACAACGACTTTCTCCCCGCGTACCATCAGGGCGTGCGCGTGGTCGGCGGGAAGGAGCCCATCGCCAACCTCGACCGGCGCAGCACCCAGCCGGGTGTGCAAGAGGATGAACTTGCGCTCGCCGACGTGCTCAACAACCGCCACCTCGCAGCCCGCGCGGGCGACACCGATCTCGCCGCGCGCATTCGCTCGTTCGAGACGGCCTTTCACATGCAGACCGAAGCGCGCGAGGTTTTCGATCTCGCCAAAGAGAGCGACGCGACGCTCGCGCTCTACGGTCTGGAACGGGGCAAGAGCGAGGGCTTCGGCTGGCAGTGCCTCGTGGCGCGACGGCTCGCGGAACGCGGGGTGCGGTTCGTCGAGTTGGTCGATGGCAGCTCGTCGAACAACTGGGATCAGCACGCCGACATGGGCGAGCACGCGGGCCACGCGAAGGCCATCGACCAGCCCATCGCCGGCCTGCTGCGCGACCTCAAGCAGCGCGGCCTGCTCGACGACACGCTCGTTGTCTGGACGACCGAGTTTGGCCGCACGCCCGGCGTCGATGGGACGAAAGGCCGCGGCCACCACAGCGCGTGCTTTTCCTCCTGGATGGCCGGCGCGGGCGTGAAGGGCGGGCTGACCTACGGCTCGACCGACGAACTCGGCGCGACGGTCGCGGAGAACAAAGTCCACGTTCACGATTTCCACGCCACGATCCTTCATCTGCTGGGCCTCGACCACGAACGCCTGACCTTCCGCCACGGCGGTCGCGACTACCGGCTGACCGATGTGCAGGGACAGTTGGTGAAAGCGATCTTCTCCTGACCGGCGCGATCCCGAGTGCTGCGCGGGTTTTGCTGTCCAAAGCGCCGCGCCGGGCTTAGTAACCGCGCCCTATGTTTGCAGGCACTTTTACCGCGCTCGTCACGCCATTCAAAAACGACCAGGTCGATGAGACGGCTTTTGCGCGGCTTATCGAGGCTCAGATCGCCGCCGGGATCACCGGCATCATCCCCGTCGGCACGACCGGCGAATCGCCCACGCTCAGTCATGAGGAGCACCGCCGCGTGATCGAGATGGGCGTGAAGTTTGCCAATGGGCGCTGCAAGGTCATCGGCGGCACCGGCTCGAACTCGACGAGCGAAGCCGTGGCGCTCACGGTCGAGGCGGAGAAGCTCGGCTGCGACGGTGCGCTGCTCATCGCCCCCTATTACAACAAGCCCTCGCAGGAGGGGCTCTACCGCCACTTCGCAAAAATCGCCGAGGCCACGAAACTCCCGCTCATCCTTTACTCGATCCCCGCACGCTGCGGCATCGAGATCGGCGTGGAAGTCACTGCGCGGCTGGCCAAAGCCTTCCCGAACATCGCCGCAATGAAGGAAGCCGGCGGCGCGGTCGAACGCGTGAGCGCGCTGCGCGCCGTCGTCCCGGAGTCCTTCACGATTCTCTCGGGCGACGATGCGCTCACGCTCCCGTTCATGTCTGCGGGTGCCGCCGGCGTGGTCAGCGTCGCGTCGAATATCATCCCCGGCGAAGTCGCCGCCCTGGTCAGCGCCGCGCTCGCGGGCGATTACGCCAAAGCCCGAGAGCTGCATTACCGCCTCTACCCGCTCTTCAAAGACCTCTTCATCGAGCCCAATCCCGTGCCGATCAAATACGCTCTCGCCGCGCAAGGCCATATCTCCGCCGAAGTCCGCCTCCCGCTTTGCGAAATGGGTGCCGTGACCGCCGCGAAACTCACCGCCACGCTCCGCCAGCTCAGCCTCATCTAGTTCATGTCGCTTAAAGTCCTCGTCAACGGCGCCCGCGGGCGCATGGGTCAGATGCTCGTCGGTTGCGCGCGGAATGAACCCGGTGTGGAAGTCGCCGCGCAGGTCGATATCGGCGATGACTTCGCCGCCGCGCTCGCGCTCTGCGATGCCGTCATCGACTTCTCCCACCACTCGACGGTCGAGCCCGTGCTCGCGCGCTGCGTCGAGGCCAGGAAGACGCTCGTCATTGGCACCACCGGCCACACCGACGCGCAGGTCGCCGCCATCCAACATTCCGCCGCGCACATCCCGCTCGTCTTTGCGCCGAATTACAGCATCGGCGTGAACACCCTTTTCTGGCTCACCCGCAAGGCCGCGGAAATCCTCTGCCCCGGCTTCGATCTCGAAGTGGTCGAAATGCACCATCGTTTGAAAAAGGACTCCCCGAGCGGCACGGCGAAAAAGCTCGCCGAGATTTTGGCCGAAGTGCGCGAGCTGAAATACAACGAGGACGTGCGCCACGGACGACACGGCATCGTCGGCGAGCGCCCCGACACGGAGATCGGCATGCACGCCATTCGCGGCGGCGATGTCGTCGGCGACCACACCGTCATCTACGCCGCGCAGGGCGAGCGCGTGGAGCTGACGCACAAAGCCTCCAGCCGTGAGACCTTTGCCCGCGGCGCCCTCCGCGCCGCCGTCTGGGCGCACGGCCGGCCCGCGGGGCTGTATGACATGCAGGACGTGCTGGGGCTGGGATGTAGGCGGAAGGCGGAAGGCGGAAGGCGGAAGAAAGGAAATTGTGCGATGTCTTGAGCGGATTCGATGCGGAGTATTTTCTTCCGTCCTCCGCCTTCCGCCTTCCGCCTTTTCCATGAGAGCCGGCCTCGCTCTCGGCTCAAACCTCGGCGACCGCCTCGCCCAGCTCCGTCTGGCTCGTGAGCGCGTCCTGACTCTGCCCGGCGTCTCCGCTCCAGCGCTCAGCTCGCGCGTTTATGAAACCGAACCCATCGGCTCCGGGCCGGACGCCGGTGCGTATCTCAACGCCGTCCTGGAAGTGGAGTACGTCGGCCAGCCGATTACGCTGCTCGACGGGTTGCAGCGCATCGAAGCCGAGTTTGGCCGCCCCTCGAAACGTCCGCGCAACGCCCCGCGCACCATCGACCTCGACATCCTCTACGCCGGCAATCTTGTCCTCAGCAACGCCGAGTTCGTCATCCCCCACCCGCGTCTGCACCTCCGGCGGTTCGTCCTCACTCCGCTGGCCGACATCCGCCCCGAACTCCTGCTCCCCGGCCAGCACCGCACCATCGCCGAGTTGCTCGCCGGCTTGGACGATCTTTCGCGTGTGGAGATCTTCGCCGTTCGTTTTTAGGTCTGAAAAACACGTTCGTATTCCCTGGTTCGCCAGCCCCAGGCGATGAAAGCGGCGCCGATCAGAAACATGAAAAGGGAAAGAAACTGTCCGGCGGAAATCCATCCGACCGACCACGCCGCATCGGGTTCCCGGAAAAACTCCCCGGTGATGCGCAGCACCGCGTAAAGGATGAAGAAGGCACCCGTGAGCACCCCGCGCGGCACGCGGCAGCGTGTGCGCAGGAACCAGAGCACGCTGAAAAGAACCACGCCTTCGAGCAGCGCCTCGTAGAGCTGCGAAGGGTGGCGCGGCGCGAGCACCGTGCGCAGCCAGGCGCGGGTCGCCTCATCATGCTGCAGCGCCGCCAAAGGCGGTTCGTCGGCACCGAGTTCTTTCGGAAAAAGCATCGCCCACGGCACCGAGGCCACACCACCGGGCAGGCCCGCGGGACGTCCGTAGAGTTCGCCGTTGATGAAATTGGCCAGCCGCACGAGGAACAGGCCGATCGGGGCGACGACCACCAGGCTGTCGCCGATGCCCGTCCACGACACCTTTTTCCGCCGCGACCAATAGAACGTGAAGAGCACCAGCCCGAGGATGCCACCGTGGCTCGACATGCCGCCCTCCCAAACGCGGAAAAGATGCAACGGATGGGCCAGCACGTCGCGCCAGCCGTAGAAAATCGCCCAACCCAGCCGCCCGCCGAGCATCACGCCGAAGACCGCGCACCATGTGATGAAATCACCGACCTGCGCCTCGGGCAGATCGGTGTAGCCGCGCCTGGCGAGCCATTTGTAGAGCCAGCCGCCGAGCACAAAGGACAAAACATAGGCCAGCCCATACCAGCGCAGGCCCACGCCCTCGCGGAACTCGAAAATGAACGGGCTGAAGTCGTGAAGATAGTAAGCGGGCACGCGGTGTGGAATGGGCGCGACTTCACGGACTTCGTGGCCCCGCTTCAATCCAAATCCACAATGGCTGCATGCTTGCCGCCCGCGCGCCCTTCGCGCTACACCTCCGCGCAATGAGCGAGCCGTTCGACTACGACGTTTTCCTGAGCCACAGCGCGAAGGACAAGGCGGTGGTGCGCCCGCTGGCGGAGCGGTTGCGGGCGGACGGGGTGAAGGTGTGGTTCGATGAATGGGTGCTCAAGCCCGGCGACAGTATTCCGTCGAAGATCGAGGAAGGGCTGGAGCGCTCGCGCGTGCTGGTGCTCTGCATGTCGGCGCATGCGTTCGGCTCCGACTGGGCGCAATTGGAGTCCGGCACCTTCCGATTTCGCGACCCGC
>JBBQCM010000117.1:0-20444 GCA_038318725.1 Chthoniobacterales bacterium | reverse complement strand
TCTGGGGCATGCTCCATCATCATCAAGACTTTAACCCTCACCTCTTCCATGCCGCTCCTCTCCTTAACTCCTAACTTATCACTTGCCAATCAAGAGAGTATCTAACGACCCCAAGCTCAGCGACTGCGGACGGCGGCGCGGCGCCCCTGCCCAACCGTGGAACGAACGCCAGACGCCCAAATGTAGATGCCGCTCAGCTCGCAGAAAGCACGCGCCGTGACACGCGGAGCCGTTCGCTGCAGCGCATGGTTAGGCGTTGAGGGATTACGGCTTTCGTATCTGAACATGATTTAGGGAAACCCGGTAGTGCTTATGCGTCATCGGTGATTGAACGACAGTGCCGGGCGCGAACTCTCGGCAATCGGAAAAGTATGGTTGGCCCTCCATGCGATTGTCCTCTCCGGGATAAGTATAAAATCCTGGGCGTCCGGCAACGGGAGTAAGGAATGGAACGGCTTTTGATTCGATTGGCGCTTGCGTCGGCTCAGCAAATACCACGCTCCCCACTCCAAGAAGTGCGATGCCCACTGCGATGCAGTAAACGTGCGAAGGAGAGAAAGTGCGGCATCGGAACAGATTCATAGAACTCCAGATTAAAGAAAACGTGCAGCAGCGCCTAACGACCTCAAGATCAGCGACGCGTAGGGAACGGCGCGAGATGTGCGACAGCACAGCTCGTGACGAGCCCGGAGTGTTCGCTGCATCGCATGGTTAGGCGTTGCGGTCATTGGATAGGAAGCTTGTAAGTCTCCTTTACCCGAAGCCCTTGCTCGGGAGTCTTGGGGTCGAAAAATCCGGAATAGCCTTCGTCAACGAGGTCATCGCCATGTGCAAACATGCCTTCTGCGCCCCATGACAAAATGCCGTGCCGCCAGCCATCAATGCCGCCAGAAATAGGGCGCCAGGATGAATCGAGATAATGCTGTTGGTAGCCGACAACGGCTCCGCCACGAGTGGCAATCCAGTAAATGTGGCGTTCGCCGAAACGAGCGTCCTCATCTAAGACGGTGCTGAAGACAACATAGGTTATTTCGCTGCGGTGAAGGAACGCGTGAACTGTTGTGGGGGTATGCCAGAGAGATAGCCAATGGCGAAACGCGCGAAGCTCGCATGGCGGAGGAAGAAGAGCTAGCGGATACGTCCGTGAAGGGTAAGGCATCACATCCGGCTCTGCGGCAACGGCGCTCACTGCGAGAAGAAGGGCCAAAGCGTGATTCATCTGAGATGCGTAGCGACGCCTAACGACCTCAAGATCAGCGACACGGAATGCTTGGCGCGGCAGATGCGTAAGCAACTGACGTGACAAGCATGGAGTGTTCGCTGCATCGCATGGTTAGGCGGAGTGGTCATCTACGGGAGACTTACGGGCTAGGCCTCTAGAAGCCAGAACAAAAAGGATCATGCCGACAATCACACAGGGGATACCAATCCGACTGGCCCACTGAGGTAGATACTGCATCGCGAGAATACCAAGACCGAAAGCTGCAAGGACTCTGCCAACGACAAATGCCCAAATTTCGCGAGGAGTAAGATTCTGGACTCGGCTGTGATTGCTCTTCAGAAGATTCATAAATTCAATAGTAGCGAACATCGCCTAACGTGAATTGGACGAAGACGTTTCGTCTATTTCGGCGGGGTTTGGTGGGAGCATGGGGGGACGAGAACAGGTGGGGCTGGTGGGGGCAAGGGGGATTTCGGAGAGGTGTGGCGGTGGGGCTCTGAGTGGGCGCAGCCTGTGGGGGGCGGCGGGGCTTGGCGATCGCAATCTGTTGGGCTGGGGTGGCATTTTGGTGCGGAACAGAGGCGCGTTGCTCGACGACTGAGCGTCTGTGTCGGGTGACGGAGGCGCTTTGTGCCCTGACGGAGTGGCTGTGTCGTGGTGACATAGAGGCTGTGTGCCCCGGCGGAGAGGCTGTGTCGGGTGACATGGAGGCTGTGTGCCCCGGCGGAGAAGGCTGTGTCGGGCGACATGGAGGCTGTGTGCCCCGGCGGAGAGGCTGCGTCGGGCGACGAAAGCTCTATTTAGCCACAACAAGGCTCCGTATTTTGAGTCGCCGCCGAGGGCTCGCGATTGCGGGCGTGAGCCGCTCCGCGCCAAGTGCCGAGTGCAGCACCTTAATCGTGCAATCGCTCTTCGCATCGAATCCGCCGATGCCGAGATCCTAGCTCAGCGTGATATCGGATACGAGCGTATAAAGCGTCCGGGCCTTCCAGACAATTTACTCGCCAAGGCGGCTAGAACCTCGGTGAACGCGACGGCTTATCGTGTTGCAGCGACATACCTCTGAGCCGCTGTCAAATAGTGTAGTTCAGTTGATGGCGATGAATAAATCGCGGAGGTGCTCAGTGCTTCGCTGGCGAAAGCATGGCGACGGCCATGCGGCCATTGGTCCGCCACGGATCGCCTCCGCCGTTTCGGCCTTGCAGTTCCTGATGAAAGCCATTGACCCAGCGCAATTTTTCCACGCGGCCCGATTTCGTCAGATCGGCGATGAGGAGGTCGCGCTCCGCATCCACGTCGGGAGCGATATGGTGGGTGACTTCGCCGGTGGTCCGGCTGAGTTCCACGCCGATGTCAAAAGCCGCGGATCCAATCCAGACGACCCGGCCTTCATCCAGCTTATCGGTTTTCCAAAAGCGGACGTGATGCCGCTCCCGCGGGCTGTGGCCGATCGGCTTTTCATACGCGAGATCTTCCCGACGTCCGTAGAGGTAGAGATTGCTCACTGGTGCATCCGGGTCCGGCTTATCGATGACCGTGTCCACGGCGATGCGCACGCTGCTACGGAAGCTGAGCGGATCAGCCGGCCGCCAGCCAGCGGTGAGGAGAGCGCGGACGACATCCTCCTCGCTGCCGACGAGAGCTATGTTCAGCGGATCGCCCGGCAACCCGGTGTGGGTGTGGGTCAATCGCTCGGCATCGCGCAGGTCGGGATGGCGGCGCTCCTTCCTTTCGTCGATCTGCGGAAGGATCACGTAGGCCGCGACGAAGTATGCCGATAGGATACCAGCGATGAGGTACAGCGGGAGTCGCCAGCGGGCCATGGCTTGCGGACAGGCTGGCTATTGTAGCGGGCCGGGGACGAGTCGCGTCGCGAGTTCGATCCCTGCTTTCTGAACCGCGGTCTGGGTAAGTGGCGAGGCGTCGCCGGTGAGCGCGATCAACATGCTGGGAGGGGCCTTGCCATCGAATTTCGCGGCTTTTAACTGAGCCACAAAGTTCGCGGCATTTTCCGTCCATGCGGCGTAGTCCCACTCGAGGGCCACGATGAGGGTGCCGTCGTCGCCAAATGCGATGGGCAGCGCGCCGATCGTGTCGAGCCGGGCGATATTCCGTCCGCGGCTTTGAAGCTCGGCGAGGAGGCGCGAAGTGGAGAGGAAGAAGAGCGCATCGCCTTCGGTGACGCTTTCCTCATTCGCGAGCCGTACAAATGAGCTGCGATTCGCGGCTGCGGAGAGTGCTTCGAGGTGCAGGACCAGCGCGGTCTGGACGGTGGGCGAAAACGCGGTGTTGTTGAGGAACGAGTCGGCATCCTCGCGGCTGACGTCCATGGCGAGGAGCCGCTTGAGGCTGGCGAGCCGCAGATCACCGGGGCTCTGGTCGCGGATGGCTTGATTGAATGTATTCGTGACTCCGGATGCGGTGAGCGCGAGGCCGAGGCCGCCGCCCACGGGCATGGTCGCGATTGTAAATGTCACCTTGCCGGCGTAAGCGGCCCACGAAACGCCGTTCAGCTCGCGCTGGAGCGCTTCGTTGCTGGAATACGGATCGACCCCGAGTTGGAGCGCTACGACGCGTTTGGCTTTGGCAAAGCCGATGAGTTGCGCGGCGTTTGAGTCTTCATACTGGCTGCGTTGACGACCTTCGGTGCGTTCCTTGAGTGCCTGGCCGGCGCGGTTCACAAACTTCCACAAGCCTCTCGGAACGCCCGTCACGGTGCTCACGGGATTCGTGATGAGGTCCTTGGCGACAAGCAGCGGACTGGCGGCAGCGGAGCCTAGTGCTTTGGCGTATTCATCGGTCCGTGAGACTTCACGCAGCTTCGTGATGGCGCCGATCTCGGCCACACGGCGCACCAGCATTACGTTGCCGTCGGCTGCGAAGGTGCCGTAGTCGGAGTTGATCAGGTAGCCGTTCCGTCCGGCGTAGGTGGTGACCGCGTCGCGCACGGTGAAGCCATTGCCAGCGGCAAACTCAGGCTTGAGGATGGCCGCTGCGCTGAGCGTGGGCGGGGTTTCAAATGTAGCGTCCTGCGCGAAGAGCGGTAAAGCAACGAACGCGAGAGCGAGGGTGAAGAAGCGATGTATTTTCATGATTTGGTGGTTTTGAGATGAAGTTTAAGGATGCGTTTGAGTTCCTCGATCGTTTGCGGCAGTTCGCAGGAGCTATGCGGGCCAGGGACGATCTTCTCGGACTGCGCGGAGTCGAGGTGCGAACTCCAGTAGGGCACGATGCCGTCGGAGCTTTGCGCCAACGGGCCCGGCTTGCCGCGGTTTCCAATGATCGAATGATGCGGCGCCGGAATGGGTAGTTTATCCATCACCTTGAGCGTCGGATTACTCGGCGAGAGACTGCTGATGCTGTTCGGTAGGCGCTTTGAGCCGCCGGCGAAGAGCGCGAGACTGCCTTTGACCGAGGTCGATAACGCTGAAGTCAACGAGCCGGGCAGCGCGATGAGGCGCATCGCGAGTTCGCCGATGCCGTCGATTGCCATGTCGCTGCCTCGGTGCGGCGTGCAGATGAAGACGATCCGCGCGATGTCAGGGTTCGCATCGAAGATGAGCGAGCGGTGTATGAGGCTTTCTTTAGGCAGACCCATGAAGAGTTTCTCCGCCGGGCCGCCAATTTTCCGGTCCCAATCGGCGCGAGTGAGCGTCGTCGCCTGCATGCGCGAGACGATTCCGCCGAGACTGTGGGCGACGAGCACGAAGCCGTGCGGCCATCCGTAGATCTGCCGCGCTTTCTCCAGCTCCTCACGAAATCGCAGCGCGGAATATGCGACGGGATTGCCTGTCGGGTAAGCGAACACCCACGCCTGATAGCGCCCCCGCAGCTCGGGATCGGACTCGATTTCGTTGATGACATTGCGCCACATCTGCGGCGTGGAGATCAGTCCATGGACGAAGATCAGCGGAATCCGATCGCGATCATAGGGCTGTAAAAAATAGAGCCCTGTCTTATCCATGTAGTGGCTCACGCGCAGTGCGCCCATGAGTCCGACGATGGTTTCATTGATGGCGGGATAATAGGCGAGTGGTGCAGAGAAATCCGCCTCCAGCGGACGCACGGAACCATTGAGCCGCGCGGTTGGCTTTTCTCCAGGGTCGCGCAGAGTGAGAGTGGCGTCGCGACCTTCGAAATCGAGCGTTGCCGTCACTGCCGCCGTGACCCCGACGCGCGGTGCGAACGACTCGCGGGGTGTCTCCTTGCGAACGCCGACCAAGGCACCCCCGACCCCGGATTGCGCGTTCCGATGATGAATGATCTTCTCCGGCACATCGCTCGCCGGGACAAAGGAGGTGAACTCGTTCGGCGTCCACAATCCCTTTTCACCACCGCGGGCAAAGCGCAGTCGATAGGGCGTGCCATTTGCCGTCAGGGTCAGGGGGCGATTCCAAAGCGCGCCGTTTCTTGCGGATCGCAATAAAACGGTTAGCTCTGCAGTCGCCTGATTATAGACCTTCCGTCCCTCGCCTGAATTCAGAAGCGGAAGCGACTGCTGCGCCGCTTGCAGATAATCCGCCACGCGCTCCTCCGGCGACACAGACCTCTTCCCGGCGGCCCGCAAACTCACGACCGCGGAATGGTGCGGCGCAGACGCAGGCGGAAGCGGATGCTCCGCGCACCCCGAAAAGAGTGCGAAGCCAACTGCTGCGGTGATGAAGCGTGAGTTCGTCAAAGCGTTCGGTTGGTTTTAGAACGAAATCCCGGTGGTGATCTGAACGCCAGATTGTGAGACGTTATAGACAAAGCCGTCGTGGTTGTAATCGGTGTAGAGATAGCGGTATCCGATCTCCGTATGAATATACCTCGTGACCTGGCATCCGAGAGCGCCGGAAGCCTGCCATGTCAGCTCCGAACCGACCCCGAATCCGCCGATGTCCCCCTTGGCAACCAGGTAAAACGCCTTGCTCAAATTGTAGCGGGCGCTCAAACCAACGTACGGGTCGAACCAGTACTTGGAGAGGCTCGCGGTCGTGTTCAACTCCGAACTCAGCTTCCGGGCGATCTCTTTCTGGACCTTTTTCTTCAGGTTATCCACCTTCTCTTGGGCGGCGGCGCGAACTGATTGCGCTTTGGCTGCGACGCGGTTCGCGAGGGCTTTCTTGTCCGCGTCGATCTGGGCCTGCGCGTTCGCCACTGCGGCATCGGCGACTGCTCTCGTCTCCGCGATCTCGGCGACGGCGGCGGCTCTGATCGCCGTCGTGAGCGCGGGATTGATTCGATCAATCAGACGCGTAATTTCCTCCCGCAAGATGGCGGGCTTCCGACCGTTTAGCGGTGCCACCGGCAGAGTGGGTGTCCGTGCTTCGACTCCGGCGAGCCTGCCCTTCACCGCTTCCGTGACGGCGCTTTTCACCCTTTCCTTTAAGTCGAGCTCGCTCAACTGACTCTTCACCGCCGTCGCGATCCGTTGGCTTACATTGTCCACGATCCGCTCGCTGGTGTCGTCGATCACCTCGTCGTTCGCTTGGAGTGTGAGCTTGTTGTAGATGTTCGTATACCGAACGCCCGCGCGCACGTCGAGCCACCCCCGCGGTCCTTCGAGGAGGCGAAAGTTCAGCTCCATATCCGCCAGGTATTGGTCGAGGCGAACATCCACTTTCTTGACCAGCCCGTCCGTCCCAATGCCGTCTGAGGCACTCACATAAAGCAGATCACCGTAAATCCCGAAGCGGCCTTTACGGACCTCGGCGCCCAAGGAGGCGGTCATGTCGAGATGCTTCAGAAGCGTATCCGCGCCGAGATAGACGTGCGAATTGATGCCATCCACCCCGACCGTGCCCGACGTCGCCGCGAGCCAGCCGGGTAGTTCTAACCTGAAACGCCACGGTTGTGCGGGCTCGGGGGCGGGTGGCACCGCTTCCTTCGAGTCCACAGGTGGTGAGCCGGCGCGGGCCACGGGAGCGGTGGCGCAGAGCAGGAGGAAGCCTGCGGATTGTGAGGTTCGAAGCAAAGTGCCGAGAGATATTTTCATGGTGCTGATTGGTCAGGCTTGGGTGATGGAGGCGTGGGTTCGGTGGTCGAGTAAAGCGCGACCAGTCGCGCAATGAGCACGGCTACATAGAGCGTGCCGGTCATCGATTCCATGACCGCCAGCATTCGTGCCACACTGGAGACTGGCGTGATGTCCCCGTAGCCGACGGTGCTGAGGGTGACGAAGCTGAAGTAGAAGGCGTTGTAGCCTTGCATCGACTGGTCCTGAGTCGCGTTGAAGGCAAACGCTCCTGGGTGGAAGCTGACCACCATCCGATAGGCCAGCGACCAGAGCAGGCCGAGCAGCAGGTAGGCGGAGATGCTGGCGCAAAGCACTTCGCCATTCACCCGCGGCGTGCGCAGGACGAAGCGCAACAAATTGACGATGATGAGGATGAGAAACGCCGCCGCCATTCCGAGCGCGATGGCCGGGTGAAATAGGTGCGGGCGAAAATGGAGGAGCCACCGCCCGAGGACCGCCAGCACCATCAGCGTGCTGGTCAACAGAAGCATGCGCCTCCGGCCACCCACGGCCATCACCGCCGCGACCAGCACGAGCGACATGAGCACGGTCTCGATCAATTCCCCGTCGCCCAAACCCTCGAGGAACGGCGTGGCCACGAAAAGCAGCACCAGCGCGACCAGCAATTCCACCGCCGAAAAACGTATCGCGCCAAGGCCACCGCGGGCGGAATGAGGTGAACCGGGGCCGCGCATCCGAATTCCCCGCGTCACTGTGGATTTTTCTCCTTCGCTCGGGCACGGTTTCCCAAGGGTTTCTACTTACTGAAAGACGAAGGCTCGGGAGTTTGCTTCTTCGTGGGGTAGAGCAGCGTGAAGACGACACGAAGCCCCCACTCGGGCGCACCACTTGGGCCTTCCGCATAGTAGCGGCCACCGAGGCCAACGCTCACTGGCTGCTTCCCGATCTTCAGGATTTGGGCGACCATCAAATTGACCGGCACCGTCCACTGGCTGGTTTCCCAGTTGTAAGACGATTCCGTGTTCAACGTGAAGCTGGTGTGCGTATGGGTCGTGTACGACACGAACGGCTGGAGGAACATCGCGCTGATGTTATTCCGGTCGGTGCTGCCGGCGACGGACCAGATTTGATTCGCCAGCACACCGAAGGTCCAGCCCTTGGCTTGCTTGAGCGCGACGAACGTCGGGCCGACGCCCCACTTTTCGCCGCCCAGCAGATCCTGCGTCGCGCTCGGGTAGAGAAACACCGGACCGAGTCCCCAAATAATCCCGCCCGGTCCTGGCTGCGTCGGCGAAAGGAAAAAGCTCTGCGTGACGTCGCCGAGCCCGTCCTGCGAACGATTTTGCGGATGCTTCCGGACTTCGTTGTCGTAAAGCCTCTTTGCGAGCTTCTCGGCGTCCCTATGCAACGCGGGCGGAATTTCGTTCAGGATTCGATCTGGCAGCCCCCCGAAGCGAGGAACCTCACGATAGAACACATCGTGCTGCGAAATCACCGGCAGGATGGTGCGGACGATGAGGTTCCAATCCTTGCCTAGGGAGATCGGAACCACCGGCTGGATGTTCAGCGTGAACTTGTAACCCTTGTTCGTCGGCCCCATGCGGAAATCCTCATTGGCCTGAAACGGCACACTGATCAATGAGGCAACTGGGTTGTTGAGTTGCTTGGCCAACTCGTCGGCCTGGTCGCCGCCTGCTTCTTCCGCGGCGCGGACGTGAAGGGAAATTGCCAACAGGCAGATGCCGGCCGTGATCGAAGTGGTTGTCTTCATAAAATTTCGGTGCTGCTAAACTAGGGCGATTTATCGCCGGTGCCACGAGACGCTGTTTGCTGCTAGGAATTTGCTTTCGCGCCCGCCGCACCGTGGACGGTCGGAATGGGGATCGGTGCCGGGGAGTGAGGGGGTCTGACGCCGGCCGCGATTTCCGCCTCACCGACGTGGCCGGCAGCGTCGTGAAAGAGATCATCGCGTGAGAACTGCGGTCAATGCCGATCTGCGCCTGCTGCCGACGCGCGGCACGATCGTCGGTCTGCCGGATGGTGGCGATCGGCTGACCGAGCCGCAGACCTTTCGGAAAGGCGAATAGCGTTACTCCGGCAATCTCCTTCCAAGGCCGAGTCGCGAGGGCCGTGCTGCGGCTGGATGACAGCGTGCCGCCAATCCGCGAAGCAGGTAAACGCGGGCTGCTCGCCACCGACGGCGACGGCCGGACGAGCAACGCCTTTCACCACTCGTCTGCGACCTCGCGCTCGGAATCGGCTCGCGCAATGGGCGCGTCGTTTCGCACGAGCGCATCGATCTCAGTGCGCGCCCAGCGAGAGCACGTAGAGAAAGACCTCGGCGGCGTGCCAGGTGTGCGGGGCGGAGAGCTTTTGCTGCACGTAGATCGGATCGAGGATTTTCAATCCGTCGTAGTTGGCCTCACTCGCTTTTTGCTCCCACGTGAGCGGGTAGTCTCGGTTGCCGATCGGGCTTTTTCTCGACCCGTGGAAGTGGTCGCACGCCCAGCCGAGATACGGGTAGGCGCCGCGGTCGTCGCTGTCTTTTCCGGGCGTGTAGGTGTCCTTGTAATCCATCCAGAAGAGCGCGGAGTAGCCATCCGCGACGCGCGGCACGGTGTAGGGATCGGGCAGGCCGAGCGCGCGCAGGCCGTATTTGAGCCACTTGGTTTGATAGGCCGGATGCTCGTTGAAATCGGAGCGGCCTTTGATGAATTTGCCGCCTTCGCCGCTGACCTCGAAGCGTGGCACTTCCGCGAGCACGTGCTCCACGAGCGGGTGCATCTTGTCGGTGACAAGCGAGATGAGGAAGAGCGCCTGGCCGAGGTTGTCGGCCTCGGTTTCGCCCTTGTTGTTGCGGTCATAGACTTCGCGCAGGCCAAGAATCCAGTCGCGGATCACGGCGAGGTTGCCGGTTTCTTTGAAGGCGAGCGCCATCATCGCGCCGTCGCGATACCACGGCTTTTGATAGACAAAAAAATTCGGCACCGGCCCGGCGGGCGTGACGTTCACCAGCAGTTCTTGGTGGAGCACGCGCAGCACGCGCGGGAACTGTTTCCCCGCAAACGCGGGCAGTTTCACCGCGTGCCTCGTCCCATCGAGCGCGGTGCGCTGGCCTCCTTCCTCGATCCACACCGCCTCCTCGTCCTCGCGGATTGTGACGCTCGCGCCGCTCGCGGTTTGCAGCGTCACTTCATAATCCGGCGGCACGATCGTATCCGAGCCGAGCGGCCACTCGCGCACGACGGCACCGGTGGCGGCATTGAGGAGTTTGCCGTCGCGGTAGATGAACTTCGCGCGCTGCCCCATGCCAAAAAGGTAGAAGCGCACCTCGGGCAAATCGCGCGCGCCACCGAAGGTCTTGCGGAAGGCGTCGAGCTCGGCGCGATACGCGGCGAGCCGGGCGGCGTGCGACTCCGGCGCTCCCGCCGCGGGCGCAGGCGCCTTTGCCGTCGGGGCAACGTCTTGAGCGGATGCGGAGCCGAGCGCCAGCACCGCGGCAACCGTCGCTGCGCGCAGGATCAGGAGCGAAGGTGGGATTTTCATGGAGGTGATCATTTCGCGGAAGCCGGCGTGATCTGCAGGAAGATCACGCGCTCGCTGAGCGTGAGCGTGAAGCTCTTTGGATCGGCAATGGCGCGCTTTGATGAGGTCTCACCGTCTAGGTTTTCGTGCGCGGTCACGGCGGCGAAATTGCCGTTCAGCGTCACCGTGCATTCGGCGTCCTCGGGATCGACTTCCTGCTTTTGCCCATACGCACCCGAGCCGTCCCAGAGGCCGCTTTTCAGCCAGAGCGCGAGCCAGAATTCGCCGTTGCGTTTTTGCAGCAGGACGGACTGCGCCTTCGGCTCGGAGAGCGTGAAATCGAGCGCGCCGGGCTTGAACTCCGAGCCCTTGTCGGCGAGCAGCGCGATCATCTGCCGGAGCGCGCGGCCAGCCGGTTTGATGGTCATGCCGTCGTTCTTGAAGAGGCCGAAGTTTGCCTCGGGATCGGTCGCGCTTTTGCTGCTGTTGAGGAACTCATACCAAAACGTCCGCACGATGCCGTTGCGGTAAGTGTGGAGAAATAGGCGCGGCAGATAGATGCCCGCCGCGGCTTCGCTCACGGCGATGTGCCCGTGCTTTCCTTCCATCGCATTATGGTAGCCGGTTTCGGTGATCATGATCGGCTTCGTGACGCAGTTGGCACGCGCCGTTTCGATGCCGGAAGCGAGGTCGGCGCGCATAAAGCCCGCGCCATTTTCCGGCTCCCAACCGCCGGGATACGGATGCACGTTGCCTAAGTCGCACCACGCGCTGATGTCGCCGAGTTCCTTCGCCCAGTTGAAATCCGTGACCGAGAGCGCGACCACCGGCGTTTTTGCGAAAGGGCTGGCCTTCACCGTCTGCCAAAGATCGCGCTGATAGTTACGCGAGCTCTCCACCGTCCACTGTTTGTTGAGGTTGACCTCATTCGGCCCCTCGAACGCCCCGATCGCGCCCTTCACTTTTTCCGCCACCGGCACGAGCCGGTCGAGTTTTAGCCCGGTGATGAAAGTGAAGCGAATGCCCGCGGCCGCGAGTTCATTCACGCGATCGAAATACGGCTGCCAACCGCTGTCCACGAGCCCATCGCGCACATGCCGCACGCCGGTCGCGGCGAGCGCGGCTTTCACCTTCGCGAAGTCGCCGTAGATCGTGTCGTTGTAGTGCAGGTGAATATTGACGCCGATGGAATCGACGAAAGCATCGGCCGCCGTGGCACGCACTGGCTCGGCGCGGAGCGGGAGCTGACCGATGACGAGCAGCAGCGAGGTGAAAGCGAGAGCAGTGAGTGCCCGGCAGGAACGGGTGGATTGGGTCATAAAGGTGTGGTAATTGCTGGCTGCTAGGAATTTGCTTTCGCGCCCGTCGCACCGGGGACGGTCGGAATGGGGATCGGTGCCGGGGAGTGAGGGGGTCTGGCGCTGCAGAATGCGCAGTATCCTTATGGGATCGCACTGGGCAATTTGGCTACGCTGAATGATGAGGTTACGGAGGCCATCGCCGTGATCGATGGGCTGGAGCCGGCCCTCGACAAGGCGCTGGGAGATTCGGGCGATGGGGTGAATTTCGTGGCCAAGGGTGACAAAACGGTGATCTTAAAGAGCGGCTTCGAGGCGACGGCGGACCGGCAGGCGCCTTCGCCGCTGGGACAGGTGCAGAATTTCTCGATGACGATGGGCGACCAGGCCGGTGAGGCGGACTGGCACTGCGATCGGCTGGACCGCAGCGGCGGTTACCAGGGCCAGTGGACGCTGACGCCCGGGGTGGCGTCGAGCTGGCAGCCGCTGGCGATCGATTTTCCGCAGCGGAGCCAGGGAGTTTTCACCGGCCTGCCCAGCGGCCAGGTGGTGACGACGCGCCTGCGCGGCACCGGCGGGACGACGGGCCACGGGGAATGGAGCGCGCTGGCGAGCTGCCTGGTGCCGTAGCGGGAAATTGGCGATTGGAAAGCCGCGGCTACTGGACTGTCGCGCGGAGCCGGATGTAGCCCGCGCCGCCGGGGGAATCCTGAATCGCCGTGCTGAAGTAGTAGGTGTAAATCTCGAACGAGCCGTCGGGGGTCGGCGCACCGGCTTGGACGGCGTTCGTGGCGGCGGAGGGGAGCGCGAGGCCGGCGATGGTGGCGGCGGCTTCGGGGATGAACGTCGCGCCGAGCCGATATTTTCGCACTCGCGCCTGGATCGTGAGATACGTCTTTCCGGTATTGCCGAGGCCGAGCGCGGCGGCGGTCATCACCTTCATCTGCGGCGTCGCTCCGCTCGAGGAGAGCAGGGGATTCGTGCCGGTGAGATACTCCCAGGCGTTCACGTTTCCATCTTTGTCGGGATCGTCCAGCGCGCCGGTCTGGCCGGCGGGTAGCGAGTAGCCTGCGGCCCAGGCGGAGAATGAGGAGTCCGGCACGCTCGTGGCGGCGGGCGGGACCGCGAGCGCGGCGACTTCCGCGGCGGAGAGGCCGCGATTGTAGAAGCGGAAGTCGTCGATCGCGCCTTTGAAAAGCGGGTCGGCGGTGAACTGCGATTTGCCGAGATAGTTCGTCGTCTGCGTGACTGCCGCAGGGTGGATGGAAATGGTGGTGGTGGCGACTGCGGCGCCGTTCAC
The DNA here is from genome assembly GCA_038318725.1 of Chthoniobacterales bacterium. Taxonomy (GTDB): domain Bacteria; phylum Verrucomicrobiota; class Verrucomicrobiia; order Chthoniobacterales; family Chthoniobacteraceae; genus Chthoniobacter. Next base: position 7,140 of record JBBQCM010000117.1, on the reverse strand, counting down.
GTAGAGCGTGCCGGTGTTGCCGATGAGGGTCACGGCGACGTTCGCCCATTCGCCGACCGGCAGCGGGTCCGGGCCGGCGAGGCGCTGCGTGGTGCCGCCGTTATTGAGAATCGCAAACTGCACGGTGCTGCCGGAGGACGGTGTGAGGATGATGTATTGGCCCGTCCCCGCGCCGAAGTCGAAGATGCGCTGCCACGCCGCGCCGCCATCCCAGCGCACGCGCGTGGCAAATGTCGCATCCGTAAGCCCACCCGCGATATTCGCCGGCAGCGCGACCCGATCGTCCACGCCATCGAAGCCGAGCGCCTGGTCAAACCAGCCGCTGACAAAAACCGGCGAACCCGTCGGCGTCCCCGCGCCGCCACCCGCCGCGTCCGCATAGTTCCCGTTGAATTGATAATCGCCACCAGCCCCGCGAACGAAGCGCCGACGCTCACATTCAAGACCGCATCCGCACCGAGCAGCGTCGGGTCGGACGCCCGGACGATGAATCGATTCACGCCCGCATCGCTAGCAGTCGGCACGCCGGAGATGCGGCCATTTGCCGAAACGGTGAGCCACGCCGGGCCGCTGATATTCGTGAAAGTGAGCGTCGTGCCGGCGTCAGGATCGGTGGCCGAGCCGGCGATCGTCTGCTCGTAGATTTGCCCCGCCGTGGCCGCTGGCGCACCGATCGGATTCGTGGTGAAAACCGGCGCGCGTCCGCCTGCGAGCGCCGCTATTTGCGCGCCGCTCAAGGCCCAGGCCGCGCCCCACGGATCATTCGGATTCGGGTGACTGCGATAATAATGCACTGGCACGAAATCCACGCGCAGCCCCGCCGCATCCGCCGCCGTGATGAACTGATCGATCCACGCCACATTCGGGTCGGCCACCGCCGGCGCCCCGACGCGCAGCCCTGTCCCGAGCAGCTCCGGCCACCCGGCGATCGCTTGAGGCACGGTCAGATTCGCCTGATCGGGCCGATCCGGTTCATTGAAACCGAGCAGATGAGTCGCCCCGCGAAATCTCCAATCCTCATTCAGCCCCGGCCACCACTGGCTCTGCTTGATCGGCACATATTCCCAATCCAGCGGCGAAGACCGATCGAGATTCCAGTCATACATCCACTTCACATTCAGCGGCCCCTCGATCCCCCCGCAGATTCCCTTTTTATTTACTCACCCAGCGCCACGGGAATATCCGCACGAACCGTATCTGATTATCCAGACCCCCCGGCAGAGTCCCCACCTCCAGATCGGCATCCTGCGCCACGTAACACTTGCTGATCCCCGTCCCATTTTCCTGCTGCGCCACCGCCGCCATGTAGCCGCGTTTCAGGCGAAAAGAACTGATCGCCGTCTTCAGCGCGCCGAGATGCAGATCGTCGTATTTCACATAACTCCGCAGCAGCCTCGACGCGCCGGCGAACATCCTCCCATCGAACACCTCCATCGGCGCAAAATCCGGTCCCTGAGGAATCACACCGCTCCCATCGCAAACTGCACCACGCGCACATTCCCATCCAGCACCGCGCCCGCCCCGTTCACCCGCACCCGGCTCAGGAAAGTCGATGCCACCCGCGATGGCGCCTGCCCCTCCATGAAAAACCACGCATCCGGCGAAGTCAGATTGATCGTGCATCCGGGGAGGATCGCCCCCGCCCGTCACATGCAGCTCCGCCTTTCCCGAGAGCGTCGCCGTCGTATTCGCCGCCAGCGTGGCCACGGTCTGGATGCCATCCGTGAGATTCAGCGTCTGCCCACTCGCCAGCATCGGCAGCAGGGTGAAATCACGGCAACGAGGCGGCGGGCGAAAAGCGTCATCTGGAGGGGATTCGGGCAAACGCCCCAGCCTACCGCCTCACCGTGCCAGCGAAAGCTGAATCTCCGCAGCTTCCCAAGGTTCCGGTGCGCCCGGAGTCGGAGCGGGAACCTCCGGGCCGACGGCAATGCGCCCCGATCGATGCGTCTCGATCCTCACATGCTCCGCGAGATATCCTTGACGATCTGGATGTAATCCTGAAGCGGCTTTGAGGGATTGTCAGCGCGCCAGGCGATGGTCGATTCGCGGCGGAGCGGTGGGGTAAGCGGGCGAAAGACGACGCCTTCGTGGGGAAGGGCGGTGATTTGCTCGGGGAGCAGGGCGATGCCGAGGCCGTCGGCGACGAATTTGATCGCCGCGATTTCGCTGTCCACTTCTTGCAGGATGCGAGCCGCGAAACCGGCGTTCTCGCACGTCTCGATGAGCCACTCGCGTTTGCCGGGATACATCTTCGGAGACATGCCGACAAAGAACTGCGACGCCAGTTCGGCGAGCTTGATTTTCGCCTTCTTCGCGAGCGGATGGCGGGCGGGGAGGAAAACGAGCATCGCGTCATGCGCCACGCATTCGGAAAGCAGGTCGCGATCGGAAAGTGAGGGGCCCAGGCCGACGAAGCCGAGGTCGATCTTGTGGGCGCTGAGCGCCTCAAATTGCGCGCTGCTACCCATGTCGAAAAGGTTCAACGCGACGCGGGGACAGAGTTTGCGAAAGGCTCCGAGCGTGGCGGGAAGCAGCCCGTGGTGGATGTTCGCGACGTAGCCGATATTGAGGTGCAAACTTTCCCCGAGTTCCATCGCTTGCACGGCAGCCACACTTTCGGCGCACATCGCGAGCACCTTTTTTGAGTCGAAAAGAAACCGTCGGCCTGGCTCGGTGAGCACGACCCGGTTGTTGGAGCGGTCGAAGAGCTGCACGCCGATTTCGTCCTCGAGATTCCGCACCTGCCGGGTCAGCGAGGGCTGGGCAAGACGGAGCTTGTCGGCGGCTTTGGTAAAGCTCAGCGCCTCGGCGACTGCGATGAAATAGCGCAGGTGGCGAAGCTCCATTTCGCGAAGCATCACGGAAGAATAGCCAAAAGCTATCACCAATTTGAGGCGATCTTCCGCAAAGCCTCGCGTTTTTGAGCAAGCGCATAGCTGGCGGCTATGAGGACGGAGACGAGGAGGTATTGGGCGGACTGGTGATGCCACCCGATGATGCGGACACCAAACCCCATGAAAACCATGACAGCACACCTCGAATGCCGGTGGGACAACTTGCCGGCGAGCGGCCCGACTCGTCCCGCGCATTGGAGCCAGCAGCGCGAGCCCGCCCCGCACGGAATGGGCGCGTGCCTCAAGCGGTGCTTCGCATACAAAACGCACGGTGAAATCGGTGGAATTGGAGGGCGGGCGCATCGCCTGCCGGCCGGGGCAACCGAAGCGGTCGCCCTACAAAATTCCAGCTCGAGAGAAACCGATGTCACTGCGCAAACGGTATCATGCGTGAACCGGGAGGCTCGATGAGCGACAAAAGCGCAGCCGGGGTTCTGTCGAAGATTTCCACCGGCATCGAAGGTTTCGACGACATCACCGAGGGTGGCTTGCCGTCGCGCTGCACGACGCTGCTCATGGGTGGTCCGGGCTGCGGCAAGACGGTGGTGGCCCTCCAGATTTTAGTCAGCGCAGCGGAGGAGCAAGGGACGCCGGGTATCTTCGTCGCCTTCGAGGAAAACGCGCGCCGGGTCTCCGCCAACGGGCAGACCTTTGGCTGGAACATGGTCGCGCTGGAGGAGAAGAACCTTTATTTCCTCGATGCCCGCGTGCGCTCGGAAGTCGTGAAAGCGGGCGCGTTCGATCTCACCGGGCTGCTCGCCGGGCTGGAGGCAAAGGCGCACGCGATGGGTGCCAGGATCATCGTCTTCGACGCCGTCGATGTGCTGCTCAGTCTGCTCGACGATCCGGCGGCGGAATGCCGTGAGCTTTATCGCATCCACGACTGGCTCATGCGCCACAAGCTGACCGGGATCATCACGACGAAGATCGACGACAATGCACCGGCCACGGCGCAGCGCTACGGATTCATGCCCTTCATGGCGGATTGCGCCGTGCTGCTCACGCAGCGGGTCACCGATCGCGTGGCCGCGCGGGCGATGCGGGTGCTGAAATATCGCGGCTCGCCGCACACGCTCAATGAAGTGCCCTTCATGATCGGCCCCACGGGCGTCGAGGTCGGCTCGTCGAATGGCGTCCACCCCGAGCCGCAACCTTTCGATGAGCGCCTCTCCATCGGCGTCGAGCGGCTCGATGAGATGCTGGGCGGTGGATTTTACCGCGGCACGAATGCCCTGATCACCGGCAGCTCCGGCAGCGGAAAAACGACGCTCGCGGGCGCCTTCATCCACGCGGCCTGCGAGCGCGATGAACGTGCGATGTTGATCTCCTTCGACGAAAACTCCCGCGACATCGTGCGTGATCTTGCCACCATGGAGATCGACCTCGCGCCGCATCTCGCGAGTGGGCTGCTGCGGATGGAATCGATCCGCACGGAAGCCGGGTCTTCCGAGGAGCACTTCATGCGCATCAAGCGGATCACCGCCGAGCACGAGCCGCGCTGCCTCGTCATCGATCCGCTCTCCGCGCTCGCCCGGGTGGGCGGTGGCATCGCGGCGCGCGCGGTCGCCGAGCGGCTGATCTATCATTGCCGAAATGCGGGCATCACCGTGCTCTTCACCAGCCTGCTGGAAGGAAGCGATCCGCAATTGGAGACGACGAACCTGCATGTCTCCACGATCGCGGACTCGTGGATTCAGCTCTCGTATGAACTGCTCGATGGCGAGCGCAACCGCGCACTTTCGATCGTCAAATTGCGCGGCTCGAAGCACTCCACGCAGCTCCGCGAACTGGTCTTCAGCGCGGATGGGATCACGATCACCGATCCCTGCACGGCTGGCGGCGGAACCATGCGCAAGGAACAGGAGAGCGCCGCGTGAGCGAAGTCTTCTCAGCGGGCGTCCGTGAAAACGCCGGCTACGTCTTCCGCCTCTACATCGCGGGCGGCGCGCCGAACTCCGTGCGCGCGCTGGCAAATCTCTACGCGCTTTGCCGCCAACACTACCCCGAGTGCCACCGCATTGAGGTCATCGATGTTTTGAAAGAACCGCTGCGCGCGCTGGCCGAGGCAATCCTCGTCACGCCCACGATGGTCAAAGTTTCGCCCGCGCCCGAGCTGCAAATCATCGGCAATCTCAGCGACGAGGAAGCGGTCCTCCGCGCGCTCGGTCTCCCTCAAAAAGAATACGCATGACTACCCCCACCCTCCCCACCGATTCCACTTTCCCCCAGGCGGGCGATAAAGCGCTCACCCTCGCCCTGAGCCTGGCTCAGGCGGAAAAGGCGATCCACGATTTCACCGCCGGGCAGGTCGATGCCATCGTCGATCCGGCGGGTCGTACGTATCTCTTGCGTCCGGCGCAGGAGCACTTGAGGGAGGAAGTGCAGCGTCTTCGCGCAATCCTGGAAAGCTCTGGCGATGGCATCACCGTCGTCAATCGAGGGGGCCTGATCGTTTCGCAAAGCCGGACAGCGAGTCGAATGCTCGGCTTTGAAACTGGCGAGCAGATCGGGCGAAGTGTTTTCGATTTGGTCGATCCCGGAGAGCTGCACCAGTTCTATTCGGTTTTTTTCAATGTCATCGAGGGCTTCCGCGCCGATGCCGTCGCCGAGTTTCATCTGCTGGCTCGCAATGGCTCCTATCGCGCGATCGAGGCCACGGTGAGCAAGTTGCAAGATCCAGTCCAGATGTGCGTGGTCCTGACCTGCCGCGATGTGTCCGTGCGCCGGCCCGCGCACGAGGAATCCATCCGCCGGGAAGTGGTGCTCGCCGGTGCGCTGCTCGACCGGGATCGCTTTCTGGCGGTGCTTTCCCACGAGCTGCGCGTTCCACTCTCGCCCATCCGGCTCGGCCTCGACTTACTGGATGGCGAGGAGCTTTCTCCCGACGCCCACTCGAGCCTGCGGATGGTCCGGCGGAACCTCGACCTGCAAGCGCACCTGCTCGATGACCTGATGGATTTCACCACGCTCGGTCAGCAAAAAGTGCGATTGAGGTCGGCAGCGATCGACGCCCACGAGGCCATCCGGCTCGTGCTCGAGATTTGCCGGAGCGATCTCACCGCGGCGCGGATCGAAGTGCGACTCGATCTGCGAGCCGTGGAAAATGTCGTGCTCGCCGATCCCGTGCGGCTCAAGCAGGTGCTGTGGAATCTGGTCAAAAACGCCGTGAAATTCTCGCCGCCCGACAGCCGCATCACCGTCTCCACCACCGATCAAACAAGCGGTTGGCTGACGATCGAGGTCGCTGACGAGGGAATGGGCATCGAGCCCGCGCTGCTGGCAGTCGTGTTCGATTCCTTCCGGCAAGGCGACCCCGCCAGCGCGCCGCGCAACGATGGAATGGGGCTGGGTCTCTTCATCGCGAAAGGAATGACCGAAGCCCACGGCGGCACGCTCACCGTCCACAGCGAAGGCCGCGGCAAAGGCGCGACCTTCCGCCTCGCCATACCTACAGCGCCGGCGAACCGAGCCACCGTTGTGTAGCAGCCATAAACAAGGCAATCGCATCAGAACGCAGGGGAGCATTCGTATTTCCAACGTTGAACGTTCAACGTTCAACGTCCAACTTCCCAACGCTCAAGCGCAGAGTCGATGTGCGGAAGCTTTGCTGGCTCTGGACGTTGAACGTTGAACGTTGAACGTTGGACGTTGGACGTTGAACGTTGAGCCCGCCGCAGGCGCCTTTCTCCCTGCGTTTGCCCCTCGGATCAACGCTATGGAAACCACACCTAAAACTCAAAACATCGCCTTTCTCGGCGACTACATTCCGCGCCGCTGCGGCATCGCCACTTTCACGGCAGACATCTGCGAGGCCGTGGCGGCGGAGTTTCCACACGCACAGTGCATCGTCGGGTCAGTGAACGACCGGCCCGAAGGCTACGATTACCCGGAGCGCGTGCGCTTTGAAATCGACGAACAGGAACTCGACTCCTATCGGCGCGCGGCGGAGTTGCTGCTAGGAATTTGCTTTCGCGCCCGTCGCACCGGGGACGGTCGGAATGGGGATCGGTGCCGGGGAGTGAGGGGGTCTGTTGCGGTCGGTGGTGCCGAGGCTGCGCTCCTTCTTCTTCCCCTCCACTTTTTTGATCCCGTAGTAACGACCGCTCGGCACATGGCGGTACAGACAGGTGCATCCGGCGACTTTGACGTAGGGGTCCGCTTGAGGCGGCGCATCGGTTTCGTGGAGCATGGGCTTGGAGGTTTCGAGTAGGATTTGGCTCTTGCTGTTGATCGCTGAACTTTG
>JBBQCM010000116.1:0-20468 GCA_038318725.1 Chthoniobacterales bacterium | reverse complement strand
CCTGCTCATCGTCGATGATGAGGAGGGACCGCGGCAGTCTCTGCGCATCGTTTTCAAAAACGACTACAACGTCCTCCTCGCGACCAACGGGCTCGAGGCCATCGAGTTGATCAAGCACAACACCGTGGATGTCACTGTGCTTGACATCATGATGTTCGGGATCTCGGGTGTGGAAACCCTCAAGGAAATCAAGCAGATCGACGCCTCCGTCGAGGTCATCATGCTCACCGCCTTTGAGACGATCGAGACCGCCCGCCAGGCCCTGCGTCATGGGGCGAGCGATTATCTCAACAAGCCCTTCGATATTTCGACGATGCGCGCCGCCGTGGCCCACGCCGTGCGCAAGCACCGCGCCTCCGTCGAATTCAAACGCGGCAACCAGGAATTGCAGACGCTCCAGCGCGAAATCCACAACCACCGGATGGCCGAGGAGATCGCCCGCAACCAGGGCGAAATCTACGCCAGCGTCCTCCACGACATCAACAGCCCGCTGACCATCATTTCCGGTTTCGTCGAACTGATCAACCGCTCCATGGAAAACGCCGCGAGCGTCGAGGGCGAGCAGCTCGAAACCATCAAGGGCGATTTGAGCAAACTTAACGGCCAAGTCGCCCGTTGCGTGGACATCTCACGTCGCTACCTCAGCTTCCTGCACGGCCAGGCGTCGGAAAAATGCTACGTCGCCGTCAACCAGGTGATGAGCGATCTGCGGGAACTCCTCAGCCGCCATCCGAATGCCCGCGGCCAGCAGTTCACCGTCAGCGGACTTGAGACCGACGTGACCGCCGCGATCAACGGCACCGACTTTCTCCAAATCCTTCTCAACCTCACGATCAACGCCCTCCAGAGCACCTCCGAGCCGCATCGGGTCGAGGTCACCTGCCGTTCCCCTGCGGTCCCCATCTCCCTGGAGAACTTTCCCGACGGACCTGCGCAACGCGTCATCAATCGCGAAAATTTCCACAACCATCCACCGCTCCTCACCATCACCATCGAGGATAGCGGCCCTGGCATCCTGCCGGAAAACCTCCAGCGGATGTTTGAAGAGCGCTTCACCACCAAGCCGGCCGAACAGGGCACCGGCCTCGGCCTCTCCATCGTCAAGCGCCTCGTCCGGGAGGCCGCCGGTGCGGTCATCATTCAGACCACACCCGGCGCTGGCGCAAAGTTCACTGTCTGCCTGCAAACGGTCGCCTGAGCGGAGCGCAAGTGGCAAGGCAGTCGGAGCGGAGTCGGAGGATCCCGGCGGCTCCACCTCCCCAGAGTGCTTCGCTACAATGACTCGCTGTTCGATTTTCGATCTACGCTCTCAGGCAGAACCCCCGTGTCGCGGAGGATAGTGCGGATGATGCGCTTTTCCGCCGCGGGGAGATAGTCAAACTCGGGCAGGCCGCCGGATTCCCGCAGGGCGGCGGAGAGGCCGGCGAGGAGGCGGTTTTTAAATTCGGGAGGGAGGGCGATAAAACCAGAGGTGTGGATAAGGTAGCTGCAGCGGTGGCGGAAGAGGTGGGTGCGCAGGTCGAGGTCGCGCAAAGAAGTGCCGTCGCGAGCGGGGAGGCGGGCGCTTTGAAAATCCTGAAAATAGGCAGGATCGGGCTGGATGCCGCCGGGGGGTAGAGCAGCTTCGTCGGCGAAAAGGAGGTAGCGGCGGAGCTGGCGGGCGAGGTCGTCGAGCACGGGCTGGTCGTCGGGGCGTACGGTGCCTTGGCCGGCGGCGAGGGCTTCGCGGGTACGATAGACGGCTAGGGTGACGAGGTTGTGAAAGCCGAGTTGGTGTTCGTGGATGAGGTGAGGGAGGAGGTCGCTGGTGCGGGCAGGATAACGCTCCCAGTCAAAGCGCTTCCCCGGCGGATTCGGCACACGCTCGTAACCGCCGGGAGCTGCTTTGCCGGTGAGATTGCCGAGGTGCGCGGCCTGCGCCTGCGCGCCGGTGACGTGCCAGCCGCCGAGGCGCAGATTGAGCGGGACGGCGTGCCCGACTTGTTCGCGGCGGAAGCCGTCGAGGCTCGCGCCGGTGTCCGTGCAGATGACGGATTCGGTTAAGAAGCCGGGCACCTGGCGGCTGGCGCGGCCGGCGTGGCAGTTCATGCAGCGCTCGCTGCGGCTGATCTGCGGCTGCCCCTCACGCCCCAGTCGCAGGAGGTGAAAGACGGGGCCAAGCGCGGGATCGACCGCGGCCACTTCGATGTGCCCGCCGGGGACGTAGCCGACATAGACCTCGTCGTTGAAATAAAGTGCGCGCGGGTTGGACGGATGGATGAGGCCGCTCTGAAAGCTCGTCGCGGAATAGACGAGGAGTTGCGAGCTAACCGGGACGCGCAGCGCTTTGAGCAAACTCTCCAGCTCCGCCTTTGGACTCGTGAGATCGAGCGAGAGGCTGCCGCCGCTCTCCGCGAGCAGGCGGGTGAAAGCATCGCCCAGCGGACGCTTCCAGTAATCGTGCGGGGCTTCGCCAAACTTGCTGCGCGCCGTTTCCTCCCCGCCCGCGCCGGAGGAGAGCAGACCGGCGAGGGCGAGGAATGGCAGGATTTTCACGCGGATACTTTGCAGAAAAAAAGCGGGCGGCCACAGCTTTCCAGCCGTGGCCGCCCGCAGGGATGAGATGCTGGGCGCTTACTTCTCGGTGGCTTCCTTGGCTTGGAGCCAGCCGCTGATGCCGGCGCTGAGGTGCTTCACATTGGTGTAGCCGAGTTTCTTCGCGGCATTGGCTGCGGCGGTGTAGGCGCTGCAACTCGGGCTGCCGCAGTAGGCGACGACGAGGGCGTCCTTGTCCTTGGGCAGTGCGGCAGCGAGGTCGCCTTGGACGGCGGTGAAATCGACCGCCGTGGGGACGTGGCCGGCCTTGTAGGAGTCGGCGCCATTCACATCGATCACGGTTACTTTCTTGTCAGCGATGGCTTTCTTGAGTTCGGCAATGCTGATATCGGGATACTCACCAGCAAAAGCGGCGAGGGAGCTGAGCGCGAGCGCGCAGACGGAGGCGAGGAGTTTTTTCATGGTTCTGTTCGTCATTGGGTTTGAGTTTAAAAAAGCACTGCCGGGCGGAAGCGCGGCAGCGCTACTCATCACATAACGCTTTTCCCGGCACATTTGTTTTCTTTTTTTTCCTGCAAGATCGCGAGCCAGTCAGTGAAGCCGGATTTTTCGACTGCACAAAGGCACAGGTGGTGCCGTTTAGCGTCACTGGCGACAGGCGCTGTTCCGGCAGGATGTAACCGCCTTTGAACCGACCCCTCCTGCATCACGCCTCAATGCAGCATCGGGCGCGGATTGGACTGGCGGATGAGATGGGCGTCGAGGTCGAGGAAATGGTCGAGACGACGGGCGGTCTCGGCCTCGTCGATGTGCCGGGCCATGAGAAGGTAGCTGGCGTAATGGTTGCCCTCGCTTTCCACGAGGCTGGCGTAGAAATCGGCCAGCGGCACATCGACGTCGCGCACGCCCTCGGCCAGGAGCTGGAATTTCTCGCAGCTCCGGCCTTCGATGAGCGCGAGGACCACGAGGTGATCGATGACTTGCTCGCGGCGGCCTTTGCGCACGGCCTGCATCAGGCCCCTGATCCACGGGCTGCGCTGGGGATTGGTGAACGGGATGCCGCGCTCGCGAAGCAGGCCGAGCACCAGGTCGAAGTGCTGCAACTCCTCGATCGCGATGGCGTTCAGCTCGCGCACGCGGTCGTGGAGCTCCGTGTATTTTTCGAGGTTGAGCGCGGAGGTCGCCGCTTTGCGTTCGAGATGCGCGTGGTCGATGAGCACGGGCGCGAGGTTTGCGCGGATCATCGGCAGCCAGGTATCGGGAAGTTTTGCGCGCCAGAGGAGCATCCTCGTTTCATGTGCTGCCGGCCGGCCGGCGGCAAGTCGCCATTGCATCTCCGCATGATCGTCCGCAGCTTTTCACACCCTCGTTCCCAGACCTTCGTCGGATCGTTGCCTGGCCCCTGCAACGATACGGGGTGAATTCATTTCTTCGCTTCGGCCGGACACTGCGCACGCTGCGTTCGAGTCTGATCTGGGGCTTGCGCCCGGCGCTCCTCACCTCGGCGGCGGTGGCGGCGCTCGGGTGGCAAGGCCGTCCAGACTTTTCGAACTGGCGCGATTTTCGTGCGAAATGCGAGATCTCCCTCAACCGGACAAAGCTCATCGCAGTGAGTCAATTCACCCGCATGGTCTTCGCGGAAATCCACAAGCTCGCCGGATTCGACTCCCCGGGAAAAGGCGCGGCCTCGCCTGAAGCCGCTCGGGCCGCCGTGGCGTTCGAGACCGCCATGAAAATCCCGGCTCTGGCGGAGCAAGTCAACACGGAAAGTGCGGAGGTGCAGAGCTTCGCCGAGGAGATTGTCCGGCGGCGCGCGTCCAAGACGGAATCCGCGGCGGGTTGGGCCGCTCTGCAGTGCGAGGCGTTTACCCGCTTGGGCGATATCGATATTCTTGCCGGGCACGCGGGCCCGGCGCTGGTCCGCTATCAGGCGGCGCTGGCTATCGCCACGGAGGCTAAGGCCCCGCTCGTGTGGTGCGACACCGCGCGCCACCTGCAATGCGCGCTCGCCCTGCAGGGCCGCACCGCCGAAGCGGAATTGCTGGCGCGGCAACTAGTCGAAGTCCGCACCGTGCATCAGGGGCGCACCCATCCCGAGACCATCGCCGCCCTGAATACGCTGGCGATCGCGTGCGAGGAGAAAGGCGATGCCCTCGGAGCCGAGAACCTATTTGCCCAAGTGCTGGTAATCCAGGAGCTGGTCTTCGGAAAGGAGCATCCCGGCACCGTGCAAAGTCTGGCCCGGCTGGCGGCGTCGCTGAAAAGCAAAGGCGATTTTGTCCGGGCGATTCCCCTCCACCGGCGCTTGCTCGGCGTGCGCGAACGAACCCTCGGCAACGAACATCCCGAGACGTTGAAAAGCATGAATGACCTCGCGGTTTTGCTCTGCATTGAAAGTGATCGCGCGAGCGCCGAGACGCTTTATCGGCGCGGTTTGGAAAGGGTGGAGTTTCGCGGCCAGGAGAATCTGCGGGCGACGCAGTTCCTCGAAATCGCCATGCTCGGCCGGGAGGACGGCTACGCCGAGGCGGAAGCCCTTTTCCGCCGTGGCTTGGACGCGTGTGAACGCCGGCTCGGTAAAGATGACGTGGGCACTTTGATGAACCTGAAAAATCTTGGCGGCCTGCTCGTGGCGCAAGGCCGTTTCGAGGAAGCGGCCTCATTTCTGGAGCGCGGGCTGACCGGCCTGTCAAAGATCTCGCCCCGAAACAGCCGGACGCTGATGAGCCTCATGGAGACAGTCGCGTACCTGCGGGAGAAACAGGGCCGCCTGTCGGAGGCCCTGCCACTCGCGGAAGAGCTGCTCGGAAGGATTCGGCAGACTCAGCCGAGTGGCGGCCGGGAACGGGAGGTTTTGGAAAAATGGTTCGCTGAGATGCAGGAGCGGGCCGCGCGCATCCGGCAGGACGTGGGTATCAACGCACTAAAAGACAGCACCTCGAACGGCCCGCATGCGATGTAGGGCGGCGAAGCCCCCACCAGCGCCGTGCCACACGCACAGGCCGTGACGACTGCTGACTCGACAGTCCCCCGCCCTGCCCGGCTAGTTTCCCCGCCGATGTCTGTCCCGCTCCTCGATCTCCGCCGCCAGTACGCTCCGCTCAAATTCCAATTTCTCGCCGCGATGGAAGCGGTCGCGGATTCGCAAGTGCTCATCCTTGGGCCGGAGACGGAGGCGCTGGAAAAAGCGGTGTCGGAGTACTGCGGCGTGCCCCACGCCATCGGCTGCTCCAGCGGCACGGACGCGCAGCTCCTGCTGCTCATGGCGCTGGGCATCGGGCCGGGCGATGTCGTGGTCACCACGCCCTACACATTTTTCGCCACGGCGGGCTGCGTCGCGCGGCTCGGGGCGCGGCCCGTGTTCGTCGATATCGATCCGGGAACCTACAACATCGACCCCGCCAAGCTCGCCGAGACGCTGAACCAAACCGCGAACGTGCGCGCGATCATCCCCGTGCATCTCTTCGGCCAGTGCGCGGATATGGCGGCGATCCTCGAGCTCGGCAAAACCCACGGCGTCCCCGTGCTTGAGGACGCCGCCCAGGCGCTCGGCGCGCGGCATCCGCTCGGCATGGCCGGCGCGCTCGGCGAGGCCGGATGGTTTTCCTTTTACCCAACGAAAAACCTCGGCGCGTTCGGCGACGCCGGGATGGTCGTCTGCCACGACGCCGCGCTCGCCGGAAAGATGCGCGCGCTGCGCAACCACGGCATGGAGCCGCGCTATTTTCACCCGCTCATCGGCGGCAATTTCCGCATCGACGCCCTCCAGTCCGCGGTCCTCGGCATCAAGCTCCCACACCTCGACACTTGGAGCAGCGGACGCCGCGAACGCGCCGCCTTTTACCGCCGTAAAATCGCCCGCGCCGGCCTCGACGCCCACCTCACGCTACCGCTCGAAAGTTTCCCCGTCGCCGACACCTCGCGGCACCACATTTACAATCAGTTCATCCTCCGCACCTCGCGACGCGACGCCCTCCGCGCGCATCTCACGGCCCGCGGCATCGGCACCGAGATCTACTACCCGCTACCCCTCCACCAGCAGGAGTGCTTCGCCTACCTTGGCTATAAAGCGGGCGACTTCCCCGAATCAGAACGCGCCGCCAGCGAAACCCTCGCGCTCCCCATTTTCCCGGAGCTGACCGCGGCCGAGCAGGCCGAAGTCGTCGCCGCCCTCACCGAGTTCTTCCATTCCTAATTTCATCATCTCCGCCATGCTCGACCTCACTCCACTCCGCGCCGCCGTCCGCGACGTGCCCGACTTCCCCAAGCCCGGCATCATCTTCAAAGACATCACGCCCATCCTCGCCGATGGCGCGCTCTTCAAGCTCTCGATCGAGGCCTTTCTCGAAAGCACCCGCCCGCTCCGCATCGACAAAGTCGTGGGCATCGACGCGCGCGGATTCCTCTTTGGCGCGGCCGTTGCCTATGAACTCGGCGTCGGCTTCGCACCCGTGCGGAAAAAAGGCAAACTCCCCTACCAATGCCAAAGCGCCGCCTACACCCTCGAGTATGGCGAAGCCGTCGTCGAGATGCATACCGACGCCCTTCGCCCCGGCGAGCGCGTGGTCCTCATCGACGACCTCCTCGCCACCGGCGGGACCGCCGCCGCCGCCGTGAAACTCATCCACCAAATGGGCGCCGAGCTCGTCCAGGCGCAATTCCTCATCGAACTCGCCTTTCTCGACGGCCGCAAGAATCTCCCGCACACCGCCGTGCAGGCCTTTCTCACCTTCTAGCGAGCCGTCCAGGAAGTCAGCGCGGCCGCAATTTGAGAAAGTCCAGGCTACGGCGCGGTGACCATCTTCCGCACGACCACGCTGGGCGTGGCGTTCTTCACGACCATCTGGAGATCGAGCTGCTTCCGCCTGCTGTCGTCGTAATAAATCGACTCCGTATTGTTCACGATTCCAACGACCGCGCCGCGCTCGTCGAGCACCGGGCAGCCGCTCGAGCCTTTGGCAAAATCCGCAGTGATCGTCATGAACGCCGTGTCGCCCGCCGCCTCACGCCAGACGGTGTGCCGCGCGACGGTGCCGGTGGTGAGCATATAAAAGCGATCGTCGGGATGGCTCATCACGGCAACCGGCGAGCCCACGGGTGCAGGTGCAATGGCGAGCGGGAGCGTGGGCAGCTTCATGCCGGGGGGCAGGTCGAGCTGGAAGAGCATCACGTCATTCAGTGGATCGGCGGCGAGCACCTCGCGGATTGGAAAAACACGCCCGTCCCGAGTCATCGCCACAAAGCCCCGCGCGCCCCGTTCCTTGGCCACATGGTGGCTGGTCACACAGACGCCGGTTTCGCCAACGACAAACGCACCCGCCGCCACGCTGAACTCCGTCTCCTTCGATTTGCCCTCGCGGAAAAATTCACCGAGGACCAGCGTCGCCGCCTCCGCCCGCGCGGCGATCTCCGGCCACGCCAATTTTTCCATCCCCGGCTCGGCGAGCGACAACGCACACGAGCGCCGCTCAAAGGTCAGCTTCTTGATGCGGTCGGCGGCGAGCAGCTTTCGCCCCTCGGCCTCGATGTAGATCTCGATCTCCCGATCATCGAACGGCTCCCCGGCCATGGGCGCACGGGCGATGAGCGCGGGTGGTTTGCCCTTCCCCTTCTCCATTGGCGCAGTGCCTTTGGTCGCCGCCGGCGCATCCGCACACCACGCCGCAGCCGTGAGCAGTGCGCCAATAATCGAGGAGGAAATCGCTTTCATGGTGCACTGAAGACGCCGCGCGCCGCTTTCACGCTGATCTTTTGGTTTGCGGCGTAACTCGCCGCCGCGCGCTCGCGGAGTTGCCCCCGGGATTCGCCGCGCCGCCAGCCTTCCAGCGCGGTCTGGAGAATGAACGCGCCCGGATACATGAGTTGGGTGGTGAGGAGCGCCGGACGCGCGCCGATCTTGGCGAGAGCCGGACCGAAATACTCCTCACTCCTGCAGCAGAGGACGATGGCCTGGCGGCCAGGGGAGCGTCCCGTTGTCGCCGCTTCTGGGAGCGCAAAATCCATGAGCCCATCGTGCCCGATGTAAGCGACGAGCGGCAGTTCGGCGGCGGGCTGTTCGCTAGTCAGGGCGGCAAAAAAATCTGTGATCGCTTCGCGGATGCGCGTTCCGCGATAGGCGTCAGCGATCAGGGTGAGTTTCGTGGAGCGATGCTCGTAGATGCGACGCTCCAGCACCGCGGGCGCGGGATTTGACACGGTCGAGACGAGCCGCCACTGGGCACTCCGCCCGAAGACGCTGCGCAATCCTTCCGTGCATCCCCAATACAGATTATTCGACGCATCGTCGCCGTTTCCAATTTTCGCCGGCACCGGGATGATGCCCTGCGACTTGTTATCCGCCAGCGCCACGAAGACGCGGACAGTGCGCGGCGCTTCCTCCGCACAGACCCAGCCCGTCAGAACTAGGAGCAGGACGGTGGGAAGAAAAGCGGGCGGACGCATGTCGGCCACTAAACTCCGGGGGAAACGTCAGCGGCAAATGGAATCGCGAGGCTCCATCGCGTGGATTTGGGGCGTTCGCGTCAGCGCGCTTCTCATGGCGCGAGGCTGGGACGAGCGCGCACCACGGCCAAGTCCCACTTTGGAGGCGTCGGGGCTACGGGAGCTGAAGCTGCGTTTTCAAAATGAGCATCATCGCCCGGACGCTCAACTCGTGGAGATTGAAAGGCTTGGCGATGAAGTCGCTGCCCCCGCTGAGGCTGGATTGCACACGGTGGTCGAGGGTTGAGAGACCGGTGAGGAAGATGACCGGCGTGGCCGTGTGGATGGCGAGTTCGCGGATGTTCTTGCAGAGCTCAAAACCGTCCATGCCGGGCAGGTTCACGTCGAGGATGATGAGGTCGTAACGGCCGCTGGCGAGTTCGGTGAGAGCGACGGCGGGCTCTTGCGCGCAGGTCGTGCGGATCGAGGCCGTCTCCAGGGCCATCTGGATGGCGTCGCAGTTTTCGAGGTCGTCATCGACGGCGTAGATGAGCGCTTTCGCCGGATCTTTCGCTTGGGCGAATTGCCGGTCCTTCATCAGCGCGGCGAGAAACTCGATGGTCTGGTTGATCGTGCGGAGGGTGGATGAGTTGACCTGTTCGGGGACATCGTAAAGGCCGCGGGTCAGCTCGGAAAAGGCCGCGCACACCCGGTGGACGGCGAGGTAGCCGGTGGTGCGGGCGCGCTCGGAGAAGCCGTGGACGTGGCAGTGCAGTTCGTTGAGGAGACTAAGATCGGAGGGCGTCTTGGTGAAGGATTGGAAGCAGTGACGCATGGCCCCCAGCGCGCTCTTCGCCTCCTTCTCGGTGAGGGTCTGCTCCACACCGAGGGCGAGCGGATCCTCAGCGGGATCGGCGTCGAGTTCGGATGAGGACTCGGCGAGGAGGTTGGCGAAGTCCGATTTCGTGACGCCGCCCTTGGTCGCGCGGCCCGCGGCCGTGGCGAACTTCACTTGGAGGCGGGCCTCGGCGAGGTTGGCGCTGAGTTCGCGGATCTCGCGCTGGGCGCTCTGGAACTGCGTGGCCAGGTCGATGGTTTCGACGCGCTGTTTTTCAAAGCGCTTCTGCAACTGCCGGAGATCGTCCTGCCGGCTTTTCGCCTCTTCCACCGCGTTTTCAAAGCCGCTGGCCTGCACCCGGAGCGCGGTGAGCTGGGCGTCGAGGGCGAGCGCATTTTCCGTGGCCTGCTCGCGCACCGTGTCGCGGTCGCGGATGATGTGGTCGATCTGTTTTTGCGCGGCGGTGAGTGACGTCCGCGCCGCGTCGCGTTCGGCGGCGAGGCCTTCGATCTGCCGCTCGGTCTCCGCCTGTCGCAGAGCGTTTTGCTCGCCGGTCAGTTGGAGTGAGGTGAGCTGGTCGTTTACCGCTTCGAGTTCCTGGCTGAGGTTCTTTGATCCGTGCCGGGATTCGCGGGCCTGCACCTCGAGCTCGGCCAGTTTTTCATGCGCCTCGGCGAGGTTCTGCGAAAACTTTTGCGTCTCCTCCTCGCGGAATTTCTGGGATTGCATCCGCAGTTCGTCCAGCTCCTTCGACTGCTCCTGCGCGCGGGCGCGGGCGGCATCGCGCTCCTGGCTGATGCTGAGAACCTGTCCCCGGGCTTCGGCGAGCGCGATGGTATGTTCGTTGTCGGCCTGGAGGACCGCGCTTTTCTGTTCGGCAAGGTCGAGCAGCTTTTTGCGCTGCTCGTCGAGTTCGTGGGTCAGTTCCTCGACCTGTTTCGCAGTGGCATCGCGATCCAAAATGGTCGCTTCAAGCTGGCGTCGGTACTCGGCGGCTTCGGTCGCCGCCTGTTTGGTCGCTTTCTCGGCAAACTCCCGCTGGTAGTCGTGGTCGGCCGCCTGGTCTTCGGCGCGAGTCAGCCGGTTGGTCAACTCCAGAATCTGCGTGTGCGCGGCGTCGCGGGCCTGGCGGATGGCGAGGATTTGCTTTTGCGTTTCCCCGATGAGCCGGGACTGCTCGTCGGTCGCGCGGTTGAACGACTCAAACTTCCGCACCGTCTCGTCGCGCTGGCGGATGGCCTCGTCCCGCTGGCGCTGGGAATCGTTGCGCTCGCGCACGGTGTCTTCGAGCTTCCGCGTCGCCTCGGTGAGAGCATGGCCGCGGCGTTCGCCCTCTTCCCGCGCCGCGTCGCGCTCCTTGATGAGCGAGGTGACCTCCACGAAATGCGATCGCAATTCGCGCTCACTTTCCCGGAGCGACTCGATTTCCTGCTCGGCACGGGCGAGATCCTGAGTTTGGACATCCCGCTGCTGCTCCGCCGTCCGCGCTTGGGTGCGGGCATCGCGGGAGGTCTGCTGGAGTTGCTCGATCAGCGTGCGGATTTCCAAGGTGGGATCCACTTCCTCGCTGATGGCATTCACAGGCAGATTGGTGATGGGCAGCGGCGTGCGCCGCTCTTTATTCGGAAGAAACTCGGTGTAATCCGAGAGCTTGGGTTGTGGTTGGGACATACTTAGCCAGAGGTGGAGTCAGTCAGCCCGCCTCAGTAGATCACCCGTAAAGCACCGGCCATGCCTCCGCAGGCTGCGCGGCCTCTGTTCGCTGAAAGATTCTGCGGAAAAAGCGCAAGTCGTCTGCTGGGCGGACCGCGCCTCTCAGGAGCGCGAGTGTGATTCTCGTATTTCTATCAAATTCGGATGCCTCGCTTCATCCCCTCGCCGCGCTACTTCACGCCGGCCACTTGAAACCCTTCCGCTTCCAGCACCGCCCGAATTTTCGCCGGCTGGTCGCCTTGGATCTCCACCGTCCGTCCCTTCAGCGCGCCGCCGCACCCGCAGACCGACCGCACCTTTTTCGCCACCGTCTCAATGACCGACAGCGGCAGATGCGTCGCGAAGTCATGGATCACGATCACCGTCTTTCCCCCGCGTCGCGCCGTCTCCCGCCGCAGGACCACTCGGCCCATTTTCCAGAGCGGTGGCAGACTGTCCGCGACGGGTTCCGGTCCCGGGGGCAAAGCCGGCAGGTCGAGCCCGGAGAAGGCGGCGTTCAAGCCGGGGCGCGGCGTCTCAGCAGCGTTCGTGTCGAGGCGTTTCTTTTCTGTGCGCGTCATGCCGGGCAGTGAAGGCGCTTTCCTCGCGGATGGCAAAGCCGTCGCGTCTGCCACTCACCAAAGAACGCGCTCGCCAATCGAGATGCGTCGATCCTATCAACCCGCAGATGAGTGAGCCCCAAACTCTGCCCCCGAGCCCCAGCCGGCTGCGCGTGCTGCTCGGAGGAATGCTCGCCGCAAACCTCGTCGCCGCCGCGCTGTTTTTCGGCGTGAAGCTGATGGTGGGATCTTTTCATGGGATCGATGACCATTTGCTCGCGGTGCCCAGCCTGTTCCTCGTGCCGCTGGTCGCGGGCTTCGTCGCTGCGTGGTGCTGGCGGCGCTTGCGACCCACGATCAGCGACTGCCTCATTCACTCGCTGACCACCACGCTGTTCGGCTTGGCGGGAGCCGCGGTCTTCATTCGCGAAGGGGTCGTCTGCCTCGTCATCGCCTCCCCCGCATTTTATGTCATGATCCTCTCCGGGGCGCTGCTCGGGCGCATCTGGTTCCGGCCAAACGACACGCATCTCCGGCTGAGCATCGTCCCCATGCTCGCGCTGCTCACTGCCGGCGAGGTTTTTCAACGGACGAATGAACCCGGAGTCGTCACCGACGAAATCCTCATTCATGCGGCACCCGCGCAGGTTTGGCCCCATGTGCTCGCGTTTTCCGAAATCCCCGATGCCCCGGACTATTGGATTTTCCGTCTCGGCCTTCCCTACCCGACGCAGACCACAAACGGCGGCAATTTCGTCGGCGCAGATCGACAGTGCTTGTTCAGCGATGGCATCACCATCCGGGAGAAAATCGCAGAGTTTGTGCCGAACGAGCGGCTGACCTTCGACATCATCGAGCAGCCCACGCATCCCGAGGCCTACGGCCACATCACGCTGCATCGCGGGCGCTTTCTGCTGCGCGACAATCACGACGGCACGACGACGCTGATCGGTTCGAGCGGGTACACGCTGCACGTCCGGCCCCGGTGGTATTTCGATCTTTGGACACGCGACATGACCCGCGCCGTGCATCTGCGGGTCATGCGCCACGTCCGGCGGCTGGCGGAGGGCTGAGCGATGTTCCGCTTCGTCGTGCGCCACCTGCGCTGGCTCGCGCGCGTGCCCGGCCTGCCGCAAATCTTCGACGCCGCGCTCCTCGCGTGGACGTGGCTCGCCCATCCCGCGCGGCTGGCCGCCATGCAGGAGATCGAAACGCGGGCGCTCGCCCTGCCGGGAGTCCGCCTGCGCGCGCACTGGCTGGGTGGGATCGAATTCGCCCGCGGCACCCGCGAACTCGGCCACCTGCACGGCAACGGCCTGCTCGACCTTTTCGTCGGCCGCGAGCAGCGCGATGCCCTCGTCGCCGCCGGCCGTGCCGAGCCGCACCACGTCTTCGCGCAGTCCGGCTGGATCAGCTTCTGGCTGCGCACTCCGGAAGACCTGCCGGTCGCGCTCGAACTCCTCGCCATCGCCGCCCGCGCCTAGAGCCGCCAGAAAAGCTCCCGCTTAGCATCCTGATTGAAGCGCCCGTGTCCGTCGCACCGGGAAAACTAAGACAGATGCCGCGCGACACCGCGAGCCACTTCTTCATCGATTACCTGCCAAAGGCCACCTACCACGCGCATCGTCCACAATCGGCGAGCTGGCCTCGGCGTAACAATCCCCGGCTGAAACTGCGACGCTGGGAGACCGCTCACTCGAGCTCGACGACCAGCTCGTTGACCCCGTCCCGGAGCTGCTCCTGGAGGGCGGTCATCGGTACGGTGACGCCTGCCGTCCGGTAGGGATTCGCCTCGCGCGTCATCGGCAGCGTGTGCCCGTTCAGCGAGAGTGCGATCGGCCCGCATCCCTTCGCCGCGATGCGGTAGCGGACCCGCACGGCGTGCCCACCCAGTTCCACGTCGGCGCACAAACCGTCCAGCGCCTTCGGGATCACCGGGTCGATGCCCAGGGTCGTGCGTCCGCGCCGCAGACCGAGGAAGCAGTGATGCACGATACGCACCGCGATGCCGGCCCCGCTCGAGTACACGCGCCACCCACCCTCCAGCGGCACGCGGCCGGCCCGCACGTCCGCGTACCGCTCCGCCGCCTCATAGCGGTCCGCCACCGCGGCGTCGGAACTCGAGTAGTAGCAGTTCGCCTGACGCAGCGCGGCCGCGGCGACGACCGAGCGGATGCCGATCGGCGTGGCGCGCCGCAGGGCTTCAAAGAAGGCCTCCGCATCGCCGTAGCGGGCCAGCGCCTCCGCGTAGCGCAGGTGCGCGTGGGTGTACATGATGCCGACCTCGCGGCCGAAAAACGTGCTGCTCTCGGCGCGCTGGAAGTGACGCTGCAGCCCGCCCCGGTAGGCCGGTGGCCGATCGAAAAGGCGCGCGCCGTCCACACCAAGCAGGTGGTCGCGGATGAGCGCCAGGTGCGCCGCCGCCTGCTCGGGCGAGAACAGGTCGGCAATGATCGCGTGCATCATCGGCAGCAACCGGTGGTGAATGCCCGTGTCGCGGTCCCGCGGGTGCAACTGGTGATCGACGCGTCCGTCGGGGTGAAAATAGGCGAAGCCGGCGAGCTCGTTGTCAGCCAGCAACCGCTGCTCGAAGTCGGCACGCACCTGCCCGGCCGCCGCGTCCAGCGTGGTCGCCGCCTCCAGCCGGCCGAGGCGCCGCAACGCCGCGGCCAGAGAGGCGAGCGTCTGGTGGTGCAGCGTGACGGTCCAACTGCTGCACAGTCGCTCGCACATCGCCGGGTCGGCTGGCTGCAGCGAGTCGTTCCAATCGCCGTGCCCGTACGCCGCGAGGTGCGTGCCCGGGATGACGCGTGCCGCGATGAGCGCGAGCGCCCGCTCGACGTGCCCCCACACGGTGGCGCGCTCGGCCCGATCGCTTCCGGCCGGGTCGAAGAACGGTACGACATCGTAGAGAATCGAGGCGTCCTCGCTGGCCAGCAGGTACTCGGCGAGCGCGTACACCGGCCAGAAGACGATGTCGCCGTGCGAGTCGGCCGGCCGGATGGCGCGTTCACGATCGAAGAACATGAACCACTGCGGCCAGTCGCCGTCGGCGTTCTGGTTGGCGAAGACGCGCAGCAGCAGGTCGCGCAACGGCTTCCAACGGCCGAGCGCCAGCAGCAACTCGACGGGACCCTGGCACACGTCGCGCGTGCCCCAGCCGCCGCCGGAGTATTGCTCGAGCCCACGCGGCGCGAGGTAGTGGATCAGGGCATTGTGGGTGTACCAGGGGAGAATGTCCTGCAGACCGGCAACGTCGTTTACGAACGGGCTGGCTGCGGGCGCGCTCAACGCGAGTGGCCCGGCCATCGCCGTCCAGAACCGGGTCGCGGCCGCCTCTTCGTCAGCGCTTGCCGGCGCGATCGCAGGCGCGGCGATCAAACCGCCGGTGAAACGAAATCCAGCGCGCGTCGCCGGGGCGGTGATCACCGTCACAAACGGCTGCCGCCGTGACCGCCTGTCGGCGAACAACACCGCGTCCCGGCGCACCGCTTCGATGGTGGTGCCGGCCTGCGGATCCAGGCGAAAAACACCGTCGGGGAACCGGCGGCCGACGTCGGTGTCGGGGATCGGCCGCAGGGCGATCCCGGCGGCGTCGCGCTTGAAGCGGACCGGTATGGCCTCGTCGCCGTCGTCGCCGTTGAGCGCGACGTGGTTGGATATCAGGAAGCGCGCAGGCGGGCCTTCGAGGACGGCGATCTCCAACTCGATCGCGTGTCGAGTGGTCGGCGCGGTGACGCGCACCTCGATCCGGCCGCCGGCGTGTGCATACAGCCAGCGGCAGGCGTTTGGCGAGACTTCCCAGGCGGACGGGACGTCGAGCAGCGCGTAGCCGTCGTCTTGCTCAATGAAGATCCGTTGCCCGTGAGCACGCTGCAGGCTGAGGTACGACCGCGTCGTTGAGAGCAGGCGGTTGATGCTGACGTGGCCTTGCGTGAGCAGTGCGTTGAACACGCCGGCCATCCACACGGTGGTCGTGAGCGACGCCTCGTCGGGCGTGAGGTGATCGCCGGTCCGCAACAGGTGGCCGTGCGGTCGCAGCACGCGCACTTCCTTGGCACGCAAGACCACGTGCGTGCGCGCGCCGGCAAAAAACGACAGCAGTTGGCCGTCCTCGCGTTCGACGTGGCGCAGATCGTCGCCCCAGAAGCGGGTGACATCGGCCTCGGTCAGGTCGCGGCAGCGCAGGAGGTTCTGCGCCGAGAACAGGGTGCGGATCGGGCGCGCCGCTGCCGCCGCGCGACGAAGCGTCCGTGGGGCAGGGGCTTCCGGCAGGGCGAGGACACGATCGACCGCCGCGAGGTCGGCGTCCGACGTAACGCCTTGGTGATCGGGCTCGAAACATCCAAAGAACCCCCGATGCGCCGTGGCGCCAGGGGCAAGGGTCAGCGGCGCGTCCTGGATCACGGCCATGGAGTGTTCGTGCTGGCGGCGTGTGCCGGGGAGGCGCGGCGCGACGAGTCCGATCGGTGCCTCACCGGCACGGGTGGCGAGACCGTGGAACTGCAGCGCGTCAGTGGCGAAGCTCACGCCGCGGTTCAACGAGCCGATCACCGCCCACGGCTGACGGCCGCCCATCGACAGGTTCTGGCGAGCGGCCAGCACGCACCCGCGCTCCGGGTGCGTAAGCGGTGTGTAGTCGATGTATTGGCTGGCGTAATACTCGTTCATGCGGATTGCGCCGTAGTGCGCCAGCGCAAGGTCCTGCGCATAGACGAGGTCCACGGGGACCTCGGCGTCCGTCGGGTTCTCCATCCTGACGTGCCACAACCACGAGGGGCTGTCCTTGGCGAGCACCAGCGCGAGGGTGATGCGGAGCCCGAGCCACTCGCCGGTCGCCTGCAGCCCGGCGGCGTCGAGCCGGAACGCGAGCGGACTGCGCGGCCCGAGAAGCGGCGTCCACAAAATCTGCTCGCCGAGCCGCCGCAGATAGAGGTTGGCCGGCCCGCCCTCCATCTCCGTTCCCGGGAACAGATTGAGCACGATGTCGCCGTGCTCCATGCGGCGGATCGAGCCGTTGGCGTTCACATGCACGGCAAGCCCGGCGGGGCTCTCATAGCGGTGGGGCTTTGCGGGTTTGGGCACGGTCATCGGTGTGTCTCCTTCATCTGAAAGTTTTCCCCGCGCGCTCTTGTTCCTGGGTAAGTGACTGCCCGGATCATAACCAGCCCCCGGTAAAGCCTGCCCGCCGCAACCCGGTAACGACCGGCCCACAGCGCCGCATGATGTCCCAAAGCAAACCAGTGCGGTAATTCTCCACCATTAGGATCACCGGCCCCTGGTCGATTCCGAAGTGATACGGCGACACCCACCAGCCGGTTGGGCTGCCTTCCACCGGATAAGACTGATTGAAAGACGGCTTGAACCCATAAGTTCGCGAAAAGCAGGATTTCATGCGCATAAAGTTGCGTAGCGTCGGGATGACGATCTCCGGCGCGAATGGCAGCGAAGCGACTACCACCCACGGCGCGACCGTGCCGTCGTCGGGGCCGAATGGGGCGCCCCGAGCGTAGTAATCGTAGAACTCCCGCTCGACGCCATTGATCACTCGCTTGCCCCAACCGGGCCCATCACATGCCGTGAATCCCCAGCAGTATCGCCCGTAGCCGACGAACTCCTTCGGGTTGCGAATCGCATACTCCTGTTGCACGAACGTTGCTTGCCGGGTGTTCTCGAAATAGTCGGTCTTGTGCTCGCGCATGTAGGCGTCCTGGATGCCTCGAAAGTCGATCCACATGTGCGACAGTTGGTGGGTAAACAGCGGCCCCGAAAACAGCAATTCTCGATCGTAAATGTTCTTCCATTCGTAAGTCGAACAGTAAGCAGCATAGCTTTCCGGCGGCAACGGATGTGTCGGTGAACCCAAACCGAGTATGTAAAGCAACAGGCCTTCGTCGTACCCGTGCCAGCGGTGTGGGATGAATCCGCTCTCCGGTCGCCAGCCGTGCGTCAGCGACGGACCACCGTTGCAGGCCCAGTTCCAATCGGCTCGTTCATAGAGTTCGTTGGCGAGTTGGCGAATCTCTGCCTCAACCTCGGAATCGCGGTCGAAATAGGTGGCGAGCGTCAATGCGCCCGCGAAAAGGAATGCCGAATCGATGGTCGAAAGTTCGCATTCCCAAACGCGGCGGCCCGTTTCAATGTTCAGAAAGTGGTAGAAGAAGCCCTTGTAACCGGAAGCGTCCGGCTCTGGTCCCTGCGGGCATTCCAGCAGGTATCGCAGTCGCTTGCGACTGACCTTTGCCGCGAATTCGCGTGCGACGAGGCCGCGTTCCACGTTGACCGGCACTGTCGCCATGGCCATTCCGACGGCGGCGATGCTTACCGGAGCGGCAGGATCGGTTTTGTCGCGGACCAACCAGTTGTCCGGGTTCGTTTCACGCAAATAGTACAACAACGTGGTGAGTTGCAGCCGATTGAGGTCTTGATCGGTCGGCAGTCGGTGAAGGTCAATGTCGGTTGGTGGGATTTCGGCCATTGCGGTACATCTCCAAGATGACACGAGGTTGTCGAGTCGCGCGAGAATCCGCGATCCTCGATCAAGCACACCGAGACGCCGGATGAAATCTTTCACCGCACCTGGCTCCGGGAACTCATCCTGCGCGTCCTCAAACGGCTGGAGAGCGCCTGCCGCGAATCGGGCCAGGAGACCCACTGCGGCACGCAGGGCACTATGAATCGTTTCGCCGCCATCTCGTCGCGCCCGCTCTGGAAGGCGTGGACGCTCCGCCGCTGCGCGAACTCGGCGCGGTCCCCACGGTCTGAGGCATTGCGAGCCGGTGATTTCCTGTTAGTCGTTGCCACATGAGTTTTGAAGCAATCCAGCAGGAAATTCCGAACCTCGAAACGACTGAGTTGAAAAAGCTGATCGGCTGCGCGATGTCCGCACTGCAGCGCCGCGAAGATCCAAGTTTTCCCGAACGCATGGCCCGGTTAATTGACGACAAGACTCCCGGGCGCTGGCTGACCTTGGAAGAAGCTGAGCAGCGCCTCGGCATTCCTCCGTCCGCGGAATGAAGTATCGCCTGCTTGTGGCGATCGAGGTGATTGATTTCCTCGCAGCGATGAGCCAAACGCGGCGCGACCTCGTCTGGAATTGTTTCCGCCAAATCGCAGCGAGACCGTGGGATTTTGCGGACTACACCGCAAAAGACGCGACTGTCCGTGATGTGGACGTGAATGTTTTCGCCGGTTTCGCCATCAGGTATTGGGAGGACTTCACCGATCGGCACGTGAAAATACTCGAAATCCAAAACGCGGACCGGGGCGCGATGTCTTGAAGGTCGCGACGGTGCAGCGGCTTGCTGCTATGGCGGCAGGGGGGTGTAAATGTGGTGTATCCGGGGTGTGCTCCGTCGTGTGCCTCTGCTCTCGACACGGGGATCTCCGCGGACCACGATCCGCAAATTGAGCATGAGCCCCTCGCAGCCATCTCGAACCGGCACCGAACCCGGCTACGAAACCGGACGCGCGAACTTCACGCAGACCCGCTGGAGCAAGTTGCTGGAGGCGCGGATTGCGGCCAGTTCCGAGCGATGCACCATTCTCGACTTCCTGATCCGGCGCTCTTGAAGACCCGTGTATTGCCACCTCCGCCGTTCCGGCTGCGGCGAGGAGGATTTCCAGCAAGGAGGGATGGCCTCTGGCCGTCCTCAGTTCTGGCCCAGCCTGCGCAATGATTTCTTTGACAAGGCCGTTCCGAAGCTGGGCCGGTTTCGCGATTTCCTGCTCTCGGCGCTGAAGCATTTCGTGGCGAACGCACGGCAGGCTGCGCTGGCGAAGAAGCGCCATCCCTCGAAGGGCTTCGCCTTCATGGACGAGTCGGTCTTTGCCGAGGAGCACCCCGGCGCGCTCAAGACACGGAGACGCCGGATGAAATCTTTCACCGCACCTGGCTCAGAGAACTCGTCCTGGCGTCCTCAACCGGTTGGAGAACGCCGGCTGTGAATCGGGCATGGAGACGCATGCGGCACGTCGCAGGGAAAGGAGCAGGTTCATACGACGACGATCATCCGCGCTGCGGCAGGAAGTCGTTGGCGAGAGCGTCATCCGATGTACCCTTGATCGGATACGGCACCTGATACGGAAAATTGTCCTTGCTATCCTGAGCGATACTCCCGTTCAATATTTCGGACTCGTCGCAATCTTGGAGCAGACGAGCGGCATTGACTTAGCCACACATCCTGAGGTGAAACGTAGATTTTGGTATGACACATTGGCATCTGAGAACCTTGCGTGCCTCGTGCTTGACGCGGTTGCATCGGGAACTGGGATCTCATGGCCGTAAGCGATACGCGGAGCACCCGTAGCGGAATGGCCGGTGAACTGTCATTGCTTTTGGCTGATGACTACGATGATGACTGGCGAACGATTGCTCAAGACCGATACGCTCGGGCGGGTGCGCACGCCGGCGAAACGAAGGA
>JBBQCM010000115.1:0-20561 GCA_038318725.1 Chthoniobacterales bacterium | reverse complement strand
CCACATCGCCCTCGGCCGTCTGCCGGCGCAGGCCGCCGATGAGCAGGTTCTCCGCGCCCCACGATTGGAGCAGCTCGTTGCGCAAAACCACCGTCGCTCCGGCCGGTGCCGCGCCGCTGCCGCCGATGACATACATGTCCGCAAAGCTGCTCACGTCCACCGTCGAGCCGCGCCCGCCCGACGGACGCTCCGCCAGCACGCGGCCCGCCAGATCGAGCGCCGTGTTGCCTTGGATCGCCAGCGCACCCGAGTCCACCGGCAGGCGCTGGACCCGCGCGATGTCGAAGCGGTCGGCCGCTTGCCGGAAAAACGTGTTGCCCGCGTAGTCGTCGTAGCTCACGCGATTCCGCACCACGTCAAAAGACGCCACTTCGAACTGCGTGCGCAGAGTCGGCACCTCGCCCGGCTGGCTGAACTGATTGAGCCGATAGCCCGCCGCGTAGGTCGCCCCTTCCGGCACCGTGAAAGTGCCGAGCGGTTCCGTGCTCGTCGGCGTGATGAGCAGCGCGCCCGGGAGCAGCGCGTAACGCCGCGGGAGCAGCGTGTAAGTGCCCCTCGCCAGCTCCGGGATGCCTTCGAGAAAAATGCGGTCGCCGACCTTCAAGGTGCTGCTCACGTACCCCGGATCGCCGCCGAGGAAGCGCGCATTCGAGCCGGTATTGAACGGCGTCACGGGCGCAAACTCCGACTGGAAGCCCGGGATGACCGCATACGATTCCGGCACCAGCGTCCAGAAAGCGCTCGGCGTCGGGCGCTGGCCGGAGTTGCGGACGCGCGCCGAAAAAGTCTGCCCGCCGAGAGAGACGAGATCGCCAGCCTGATACACCACGGTGTCGATCCATGCGCCCGAGGCCGTCCCGAGCAGATCGACGCTGCCGCCGGAACCCGGCACCCAGCGGAACGCGGACAGATCGCCGCCACCGCGCAAATCGAGCGACGAGCCGGCCTCCGTCGTCACGCTTTGTCCCGCGATCGCGATGCGCTTCTCCGTCAGGCCAGTGATCGTCACATTCACCCCGCGCGGATCGATCCACGACGAACCGTCCGGGCTCAGGCCGTACGGAATCAGCAATTCGGCACCCGTCACGAAGTCGAGTCCCGCGACCGAGGTGATGCTGCCGCTGCGCAGCGTGACCTGCCGGGCCACCGGCACGGGCAACGTGGTGCCGCCGACCGGATTCGACGGCACATCGAGATTCGCGTCGGACGGGTCGAAATCCGTGCCGTCCCAGCCCACCGCGATCGTCCCCAGCGGCGCACGCAAAACGCCGCCCTGCGAAATTTTCGACGCGAAAATATTCAGGCTGCCGCCGGCGGAAAGCGGCGTGGCCCGCGTTCCCGAGCCAGTGACCGTCACTGAGCCTTCCACGCCAGCGTGATCATAGGCAAAGATGTTCAGTGTCGAAAGCGTGGTCGGATAAACCTGCGCCGCGCGCAGGGTGAGATCGCCCGCGATTTGCAGCGTGCCGTTGCCGCGGAGGTCGCCGCCGTCGGCGATGAAACTGGCCGCGCCGATATTTTGCAGCGAGAGCGTGCCGAGGTCGATGAGGTCGGCTTTCACCGCCAGCGAACCCGGCCCGAAAGTCGGCGCAAAAAGGTACTGTTTGTTCGGCGCGGGCGGATCCTGTTGAAAGGCGAAAACTTCGTCATCGGGATTCTCCGGCACGCGGAACGGCTGCCCGATCGCCAGATACCGGCTGCTCAGCGCGACCGCGGCATCGGCCTGAATCACCCCACCCGCCGCGACGCGCAGATTGCCGCGCGCGGCGATCGACACGGGCCCTTCGAAAGCGATGTTGCCGCCAAACGGAATCGGCGTCGCATTGAGATATTTGGAGCCGAGATCGAGCGACTCGAAACCGCCTTCCGCAAAGCGATTCGCGGCAAAGTAACCCCTCCCGGTCAGCGGATTCCCTGCCGCGTCCAGCACGCCGATGCCCACGCCGGGCTGCGTATTCGTCGCGGCTATCGTCCGCCCGCTTTGCGTGACCGTGAGATTGATGTCGGACCCTTTCCGATCCGCGACTTCCGGGTAAAATCGCCCCGAAAAAATCGACAGCGTCCCGCCGATGGCCGTCGGCCCGCCGGCGGGTCCGAGCAGCGTCGCGTCCGTCAGCAGCATCTGCGAGCCTTGCAGGTCGATGGTCCCCCCGTTGCTGGCCATTTTCACCGGCACGCTTTGCAAACGCCAGAGCGGCGAGTTGAGCCCGCTCGCGGCCGGCACCTGCCGCGACTCGACGTCGCCGAGCGCCGTCGGATGCACGTCGAAGGTCGCCGCGCTGCCGGAAACATCCAGCACCGCACCACCCGCCGCGACGATGTTTCCCGTCACCACAATCGATCCGCCAGGATAGAGCGTCCCGCGCCGCCGCTCGTACGCATCCGGCACGAGCACCGCCGTGCCCGCCGCGGAGAGGCGCGCTTCCGGGCCGATGAAAACCGTGGGCCGCGCGAAGGTCACATTGATCACGGCATCCGGAGGCAGCGGAAACCGGCTCGCCCCCGCCACGGTGATCGTCCCGCCCGGTGCTTCAACCGAGCCGAGCAGCGAAACTGTCTGGCCCTTGAAGGCGACCGTCGCCCCCGGATCGGTGATGATTTGCGCGCCCGCGCCCATGACCACATCCGCGCGCACCTCGAGCACGCTCGTCGTGAAAGTGTCATCCGAACCGAGCGCGGCGAGGCTCAGACTGACCGGTGAACGGAACCCGACCGGCTTGAGCAGCGGTTGCAGCACCACCGCGTCCGCGCCCGGCTGGTGCGGCATGGCCAGCCAGTTTTCCGCGACCGGCGCGATGCGCGTCCCCGGTGCGATAGTGATGCCGGGCGCATAAGTCTCCGGCCCGCCGGGCAACACGGGCTCGTCGGACGCCGCGCCGATGCCCTCGAGCGTGTAGCTCGTAAAGCCGCCCTGCCGGAAAAATTCCGGCTGCAGGAGCAGCGTGCTGGCAAAGCGCGGCGTGCCCCCGATTTGGATCAACCCGGCCTGGAGCGTCAGCGCACCGCCTCTGGTTCCGCCGTAGCCGACAAGCGCGGAGTGCAGCGAGAGCAATCCCCCGAGGACGGTTTCAAACCCCGCGTCCTTCCCCGTCCGAATCGTGATGCTGCCGCCCGCGCCGTAGCTCACCGCCCCGCGGCTGTTGATCGCCACACCGCCGGAGACATCGATCGTACTCCGCGGCGAAAGCGTCGCGCCGGAGGCGACGATCGAAACCTTTCCGCCCTCCAGCACCAACGGCTGCGCAAGCCGCGTCGGACTGCCCAGCCGGTCATCCACCACCAATCCTGCCGTGCTCAGACTCGCGCCGGATTCGAGCGTGAAAAGACCGCGTCCCACATTGAACGCAGGAGCCGGCGCACCGCCGGCGTTCACGAGCGGAAATTCCGCGGCAAACGCGGGTGAGATATTGAACGCGGTAAAACTCAGGGTCCCGCCGCGCGCGGAAATTTGGCTGCGAATCGTTACGTTCGATCCTGTCAGCGCGATGGACCCGAGAGCCGGAGCGGTCAGGTCGGACTGCGCCGGAACGGTGATCGTCCCGTCCGGATTCACAACCGTCAGGTTTCCAAAACCCTGCTCCTCGAGCAGCTCCGGCGAAAGCACCACCGACGCGAGACGACCCGCCGGCAAAGCCACCGGGGCCTCGCCGGCGAGGACGAAGGCCTCGACACCCGGCTGGCCCGCGCCGCGGACGAAAGTGATCTCCGGCGGCGTCGGTGAGGTCGGCAGAAACGCAATGTTGGTCGCGCTGACGACGAACCGTTTTTCCGCGGCAAAGTCGATCGCCAGGCTGCTCAGCCCCGGCACCGCCCCGCGCCCGCGCGGCGGATCGACCGTCCGTCCGAGCAGCTCTCCATCGAGCGCCATGCTCGGTGCGGTGAGGCGCAACGTCCCGCCATTGGCTCCCGCGATGTAACCCGGCTCGAAGCGAGCCCCCGTCATAAACGGCACGGTGTACGTCTCCGTGATCGCGTACTTCGGGTGGCGCACATTGAACTTGCCGGTGTAAACGCCGTCGTAAATCTGCCCCGGCTGGGCATTGTAAATCTCCACGAGATTCCCGTTTTGCCGCAGCCGCGTCGTCGTCACCATCCCGCCCTCGTGCTGAAAAAAGCCCCCCGACACGTCGATCGTCGCGCCCTTTTGCACGACGATCGATTCGCCGGCCTGCAGGTTCACATTGCCGCCCGTGGCGGTGAGCTGCGCGGCGTTGCGCTGAATCAATCCGGCGAGCCCCGTCACGTCGCCGAGCGGGGTGCCGATCCAGTAGCGCCCGTTACTCACACCGGTCCGGCGGAGATCCACGGTCAGCGCCACGCCACGCAAGAGCTGGTCGCGCTGCAACGGGGAGTCGGCAAATTCCGCCCCGCGAAACTCCACGTCGAGAATGCTCTGCGCGAGCGGCACCGACACATCGACGCTGCCCGCGACGCTGAGCAGCGCGTTGCTGTCGAAGAAAATCTGCCCGCCGGAGAAGAGGAATTTTTGGGTGGTGGCGGAATACAGACTTCCCAGACCCGGCTCGTTGACGCCAGCGGCTGTGAGGGTCGTCCGGTTTCCGTCGAGGTCCGTGTAGGGCCACACGCCCGCGCGCACATTGGCGTCGGCGTTTGGCGCGAGGACGGTCGCGTTCTGCGCGAAATGAATGCCCAAGCCCTCGATGTTGATTTGCGATTTCTGCGGCAGCGTCGTGCCCGGCACCATCTTGTCGCTCGCGTAGTCCGGCAGGATGCGCGTGACGCTTTGCGCGCCCAGCGTGACGATGCCCGTCTTTTGATAAAGGAACGGCGGGCCGACCGAGCCAGTGTCGAAATTCGGGTTCCCGACAGCAGCGTAGCTTGCCAGCAGATCGACGCGGCCGTTCAGGCTGACCGAAGTCGAGCTGTCGATCACGCCGAACTGGTTCACCGCGCGCCCGGTCATCAGCGTGCTGCCCGTGAACGCCGCAATCAGGCCGCTGTTCGTCGCCGTGCCCGCGTAGTCGCCGACCGCGCCGACCCACACGTCGAGCCCGCGCAGGCTCGGGTCGTCGCTCGCGTGTCCGGCCACGCCGACCTGCAAGCCGGCGGCGAGAATGGTTTGTCCAGCGGGTGTCGAGATCGTGCCTTCGTTGCGCACATTGGCACCCACGAGCATGACCCGCCCGCCATTGCCATCGGCACCCGCAGGGCTGCTGATTTGTGCGCCGGGCTGCACGACCACGTCGCCGATTTTGCCGCTCGCGGGGAGCGTCGGCGGGATAAAGTTCGGCGTCCCGTCCGTGCCCCCCGGCACCTCGAGCGACGAAAAGAGAAACTGGGCGTCGCGATTGTTGAGCAGGCCCTGCTTGACGAGGTTGTCATTGATCGGCAGCGACGAGGCGACCAGCGTGCGCAGATTCACCTGCGAGGAGCCGCCGAAGAGGATGCCGTTTTGGTTGATGACGTAAACCTGCCCGTCGGCCTGGAGGGAGCCGAGGATTTGCGAGGGGCGTCCGCTGGGGTCGTTGATTTTGTTGAAGGCGATCCACTGGCCCTTGTTGGCGCCGCCGGCGGACTGGTCGAACTTGACGGTCGTTTCCTTGCCGATGTTGAAGGTCTGCCAGGTGAGCAGCGCCTGCGCGGTGTTTTGCTTAATCGTGACGAGCGTGCGGCCTGCCGCGGCGCTTTGGCTGGGCAAGGATGCGCCGGTCCACAGCGCGGCGTTTTCGCCGGGACCAGGCGCGGCGAGATTGGCGGGGACGCCGGGGGCGACCTGGAGGCCGCCGGGCGCGAGGCCGTTGGGGACGTTGGGGAGGCCGGAGCCGAGATTGTTCGCCCCCGCGATGGCCGCGGCGCGGGCGGCGACCTGCATCGCCTGCACGGATTGCACGGCGTTGGTCGAGCGGGAAAGCGCGTCCTTGGCGTTGTTGCGTGCCTGGGTGGCGGTGATGGGCGTCGAGCCGAAGGCCGTCGGCGTGCCGCGCTGACCGGCCGGCGCGCCGCCGCGGAGGATGTCACCCGCGCGCGTGTTCCCAACGAAGAGCAGCGTGAAGCTGAGGCCGAGAAGGGCGGCGCGGCGCCAGAGGTCATCGGGCGCGCGATGCAGGCCAGGCGTGGAGCGGCGGCGTTTCATGGTTTGATTTTTTGGTCGGCGAGCCCGTCGCTGAAATCCTGCATGAGGTTCTCAAACTTCACGCGCGTCGTGCCGATGAACGGCTCCTTCCGCGTGATGACATCGCCGAGACCGAACTTTTCGTAGCGGCCCAGAATCTCCATCCCGAGCTTGTACATCGCCGCATTCTTCGCCTTCTGATCCGCAACTTGCCGGTCGAGCACGATGACCCGCGCCGCGAGCTTCGCCCGCTCCGCTTCCTTCGCGTTGCCGATTTCGACGGCTTTCTTGAACTGCGCGGTCACGTCCGCGTGAGCCTTTTTCCACTCGCCCAAAGTCTTCTGGCTTTGCGCCAGCTCGGCGTCCTTTTCCGCGAGCTTTGCATTGAGCGCGGCCATCGCGAGGTCGTCCGCGTTTTTGTCGGCGATGGACTGCTTCTTCAGCTTCTCGACTTCCTCGGTCAGCGCCGCGGCCTTGGCCTCGGCCTCGGCCTGCACGGCCATCGCCACCGCCTTGTCGCTTTCCACAGTGCGGAGCTGGAGAGTCAGTGCGCGCACGCTTTCGCGGAGCTTTTGCTCGGCGGGACTGGGCGCATCGGCGGCGCGCAGTGCCGGGGAGAAAAAGATGGAGATGCAGAAGAAGAAGAAGGTCGTGGCTCTCATAAGACGTTTAAAATTTCCCGCTGACATCGACCTGCAGGATGTCGGTCGTGAGCGGCGGGCCGGCGATCTCGTTGGCGCTCATCCAGCGCAGGCCCAGCGCCACGCGGGCGCCGAGGGCGAGCGTGCCGGCGATGGTGTAGCCCTGCACATTGGTCCCGCCGCCACCGAAATCCGAGTCGTTGAAGCCGTCGATGACCGCGTCGCTTTCCACGTAGCGGTAGTTGAAGCCGACGTTCCAGTCCCAGCGTTTGGCGAGCACGGCATTGCCCACGCGCAGGCCGGCGATCCAGGCGTTGTTGCCGCCGTCATACGGGCCGAGCGCGCCGGCCGGCGTGTTGGGTCCGCGGTTGTTGACCGCCACGGCATTGATGTCCGGCTGGCTCCACGCGGTGTTTTGCGCGTACTCGCCAAACGCCGTGATGTGAAAGGGCTCCCAGCGGCTGTATTCGATCTGTCCCGAGATCGTGATCACGCGGAAAGGCGTCGCGAGCCCGAAGTACTGGAACTGGTTGATCGTCCCAAAATTGTTGTCCGCCGTGGGCACGATGTTGCGCAGCGGGCGGTAGGTGTTGCCCTTTTGCGCAAAGGCCGGGCGGGTGCCGTCGGTATTACCCGCGTCCTGTGCGTTGAGCGGTGTGTAGGGCGTGGAAAGCTGGCCCTCCGCGCCATCGAAGATGTAGTAGCCGGCAGCCAGCCGGACCTTGAAATCCTTCGCCGGTTTCCAGTCAAAGCCGAGTTGTCCGGCGTAGAGCCACTTGTCGGTGCTCGGAAATTTATCCGACCGGTTCGAGGAAAAATTCAGGTCGGTATTGAAGAACGGGAAGGCCCCGCCGTTGAGGAACGGCGTGAAGCCCGCCGCGAGCTGATAGCGCACCTGGGCGGCCACGCCGTCGAAGCCGAGGTCATCGTCAAAAATCAGGTCGGTCGTGTAAAACGGATTGTCGAAGCGCCCGAGCGAGATGACCAGCCGCCGATCCGGCGCCTGCGCAAACTGCCGCGGCGCGATGAGCTCCTTGCCCCCCGGCCCGCTCTTGCCATCCGGCGTCGCGAGCGGCAGCGGTGGCGGCGGCGCGGCCAGTTCGTAGCGGAGAAAACCGCGGTCCAGCCAGATCGCGTACTTGCTGAAATTGCCGCCCTGCCCGTTGCCTGCGAGGCCGAGGCTCTGGTTGGGCGAGACCGGCGAATTGCTCTCCCCCGTGGCCAGGCGCAGGCCCGCAGTGAAGCCCTCGCCGAGGTCCGCCTCCGCGCCGAAACGCACGCGCAGGCGTATCCGGGTGCGATCCTGATCCACATTGAGCTGCGGGGAGAAAACCGTGCCACTGACATCGAAGGGCGTGCTGCTCGTGTTGACCGCGTTGAAGTTGGGAAACGCGCCGGTGTTGTCGTTGCCGTTGCCAAAATAGATGCCCTCGTAGCGCGTCCGGACATCGCCAAACAGCCGGATGCGCGTGGTCCACTCCGGCACGCTGCGCGGCGCCGCCCAGTGCTCGGCGCGGGCCTCGGCGAGCACGCCCGCCTTGATCTCATCGCGGATCTGCGCCTTCACGCTTTCGGGAATGTAAGTAACCCGCACCGCGCTCTCCGCGCCCGCGAAAGGCGGGATGTCCGGCGTCGGCGGAAGCTGCGGCGGGATGGCCAGGATCGGCGCGGCCTGGCTGACCACGGCCTGCGCCTCCGCCACCGCCGCCTGCGTCGCCACCATCTGCTCGCGCGCGAGCACGGCGTCCGCCTCGGCCTGTTTGATCAGCGCCTCCGCATCCTCCTTCGGCAAAACGCCGCGCTCCACGAGCCGGTTGATCAGATTGATCGTCACGTTCGGCGACGGCGCGGCCTTGGCCTGGACCGCATCCGTTTTCCCGCCCTCTGCGACCGGAGCCGGTGGCGGGAGCAACTGTGCGGCAGCCGCTTCGCCGGTGATCGACGGCCCGGGAGGGGCCGCGCTCTGCGGGCGCACCACGCCGCCCGCCGGCAGCGGCCCGGCGGTCTCATTGGGCGCTCCGGCAAAAGCCGAGGCGGCGCAGAGCGAAGTGCCGAGCAGGGAGGCGAAACGGCGGTGGAAAAACGGACGGTCAGAGGACATGCAAAAGGCGGCGAAAAACTGATTAGGGCCGGCGCGCCGAGAGGCGCAGAGCGATGGACTTCATACCCGCGGGCGGGGCTTCCAGTCGCAGGTCACTGAGCACTTTCTGAATCGCCTGATCGATCTCGGCATTGCCTGTCGAACCAGCCAGTTCCGCTCGCGTGATGTGCCCCGTCGGGTCCGGCCAGATGCGGACTTCGAGCCGCGTGATCGAGGCACTCTTCGTTTTCGGATTTAGCCGCAGCGCCTCACTGATCCGCGACTGGACCTGCCCGGCATAGCTGTCCCACTTGCTGCCACCGCCGCCGCCGCCAGTGCCGCCAATCCCTCCGCCGCCA
The DNA here is from genome assembly GCA_038318725.1 of Chthoniobacterales bacterium. Classification (GTDB taxonomy): domain Bacteria; phylum Verrucomicrobiota; class Verrucomicrobiia; order Chthoniobacterales; family Chthoniobacteraceae; genus Chthoniobacter. The sequence continues at coordinate 11,408 of JBBQCM010000115.1, read as the reverse complement.
CCCAGTCCATTGCCCGAACTGGCCAGACCCATGCCCGGCCCGTCGCCTTTGATGCCCGTGGCCAGCGTGGTCGGCGGCGGGTTGTCCGCTTTCTTTGGTGCAGCCTCTTTCGGCTTCTCCTCGGCCGGAGCCTGCTTCTCCATCTTCTCTGGCGGCGGCTGGACCTTCGGCGGCGGTGGCGGCAGCTTCGGAGGGGGGGGCGGGGGCAGTTGCACGCTGACGATCTTCTCCGCCTTGCGCACCGGTGCGCTCGGCCCCGGTTTCGGCATCAAATACACCCCCACCGCCAGCGCGAGGATCACCCCGGCGATCAGCTTCTTGCGATGCTGCGAAACGAAGTTCTCGTCCTCGCCTTCGTGGACGAGGTCGGCATTCGACATCCGGCGACGCCGCACCGGAGCCGGCGCGGGTTGGAAAACCGGCGCGGACCGGCGGGCGTTTGGCGGACGCTGGACGGGTGGTTCCTGGGTAGTTAGTTGTTCACTCATGGCGCGTGGTGGTTGCGGGCGTTACTTGGGTGGCTTGGTCGCCAGCCCGATCTGCGAAATGTTCAGCCGTCCAAGGACATCGAGGACGTTCATGATGGTCTGGTACTGCGTCTGGCTGTCGCCGCGCACGACGCAGGGAAACTCCGGCGTCTTCGCCTTCACCGCGCCGAGCTTGCTCTCGAGCGAGGCCAGCGTGACGGTTTCGGCGTTGAGCTTGATGTTGCCCTGGTTGTCGATGGTGATGGCCTGCATCTTCGGCCCGTCGAGCTTCGACGGTTTGCCCGATTTCGGCAGGTTGACCTTGACCCCCTGCACCCCGGCTGTGGTCATGATGATGAAGATCAGCAGCAGCACGAGATACAAGTCCACCATCGGGGTGACATTGATGTCGTCGTAACTTTTGTTATCTCCGGCTTGCATGGGTAACTCGGGTCCTGGTTAGCGGTTGGGTTCGGAGTAAAACTCGGCGATCTTGGCCACGAACTCGTCGATGAAGACCTGCATGTCACTGACCGCGTCCTTGATCCGCGAGGCGATGTAACTGTAGGCAAAGAGCGCCGGGATCGCCACGGCCAGGCCGGCCACCGTGGCGAGCAGTGCGCCGGCGATGCCGGGCGCGATCGAGTTGACCTCGACCTGCCCGCTTTTCGCGATGACCGCGAAGGTGATCATCACCCCGATGACCGTGCCGAGCAGCCCCAGATAAGGTCCGCCGGCGATGCCGATGGTCAGGAAAACGAGGCTGCTGTTGAGCTTCTGGATCTCGCGCACCAGCCCGCCGTCGAGGGTCGAGCGGATGGCTTGCATCGAGCGGCCGGATAGTCCCGTGAAGTTTTCCCGCGCCGTCGCCAGGCGGTCCTGAATCTCCCCGAAACCGATTTGGTAGATATGATAGAGCGGCGATTGCTTGAGCAGCTTCTGGGTCTGCGGCGTGGCTTTGCCACCCATGCTGCGGATGGTCTCCTCGTCGCCGCTATCCAGCACATGCAGATTGCCCGAGAGATCTTCCCAATGCTTGAGAAAGGCCGTGGTTGCCTTGCTGATCCGGTTGAGATAAAGAAACTTCGCCACCGCCACAATCCCGCCGACCATCGCCAGCAGGGCGCAAAGGACGATCACCACCCAGCCATCGATGGTCAGCGACTTCGAGATATCGGTGATCAGCGAGAGATGCTTCATGATCTCGCCTTCGCCGCCATGCTTCGACTGTTCATCCTCACCGATGACGATGAGCTTCTTCTCCGCTTCTTCACCGCCTTGTCCGAGCGCCGCCACTTTCACCCAGCCCGAGGGTCGCGCGGTCTTGGCGAGCTGAAACTCATCGACTTCGCCAATGAAACTCGCCGGCGACTCCTCCCCGTCGGCGGCTTTTTCTTTGCCCAGCGTAAACGGCGTGTTCAATGCGGGTAAGCCGACCGCGAGCGTGGCATAACTCTCCCCGCCCACCCAGAGAGTCAGCTTGCCTGCTTCCGCCGTGACCGCGAGATGTTTCCAGGCATTGGCTTCCAGCGCGGCACCTGCCGCGGTGCGCTGGCCGGAAATCTCGACATAAGGCACACCGTTATCCAGACCGATAATGAAACTCTTCTCCCCCTCGCGCCGGCTGAGCAGCACGGCATTGGGCGCGAGGGACGCGGCCTTGACCCACAGCGACACGGTAGCTGCGCCACCCTCGGCCCAGGCCAGTTCAGGCGCTGCTGGGACAATCAATCCGCCCTGCCCCGCCAGACGCAACCCGCCAGCAATGACCGATGCGGACACTGGCAGTCCGGTTCCCTCGGCATTATGTCCTCCGCTGGTGGCATCGACAGGCGCGCCGGTTTCGCTGAAGTGCCAGACCAGCACCGTCTCCGGATCATAAGTCGTCTTGCTGTCTCCACCGCCTGGGGCCCCCTCGCCGGTATTCCCATAATACAGCCAGAAACTGATCGGTGCTCCCGGCTTGATGTCCGGCACCTTGACCCAGGCAAAGGCCTCGTAAAGCAGTCCGTCATATCTTTCGAGATGAAACTTCAGCGGCGTTTTGTCATCCGCGGCGATGAAGCGGACGCCGCTCCCATCCTCGAGAGCGGCGCCAAACTGGAAGTTGCCATCATAGAGTCGCACCAGCACCACGGATGTGCCGATGGGTTCGCCCACCGCGCTGGCGACCGGGTCCAGGGTGATCTTCTTCCGCACCGTCCACCCCTCATTCCACCACGCCCGCGCTGTGCCGGACAGCAGGAGCACGGCGAGAAAGGTGACGAGCCAGGGTCGGCCACGCGAAATCTTGATCGGCTGTGAGTTATTCGGCATGAGATGGGAGGGGTAAGAGGGGTGGCCCGCGACTTAAAAATCCGCCCAGACCCGAAAGGTCAGGAGCAGGTCATGCGCTTTGGTGCTGGATTGGCTGATCAACGGCAGCCCGGCGTCGATGGACCCATTGAAATGCTCGAACAGCTCGATCCGACTGCCCACGCCGATGCTGGCCAGTTCAAAGGCGGCATGCTGCTCGGGCAGCGGATCGATGATCGTCACCCGCCCCGCGTCGGCGAAGGCATAGACCCGCCATTCGCCCGCCTTTTTCCCGAGGAGCGACGGACTGCGCAACTCGGCCGTGCCAAAGATCGCGTTGTCGCCCGGCACCGCGCCTTCGAGATAACCCCGCGCCGTGCTCAAGCCGCCGGCGCTGAACTGCTCGCTGCTGACCAGCGGCTGGCTGCTGAGCTGGCCCTGCACCTTGCCATAAGCCTGAAAGCCACCGGGCAGATCATGGGTGTGCGCCAGGTCCCCACGCAGATAGACAAAGCTCCCGTCCGCCTGAAAGCGGCTGTTATCAAACTCCTCGGCATCGCTCCCGAAACCGCGCACGCTGAAGACGAGGCCGGCATTGAACTCGGTCAGCGAACCCTTTGGCAGCCACGTTCCGCTGTAGTTCACGCTCCACGGGTAATAAGTGATCGGAGCTACCGAGGCCACTCCGCCAAAGAGGACGTTCTGGTCGAAATGCTTGTAATCGAACCCAAGGCTGACCGACTGAAAGAAATCCTTCCCTGCCGGCAGGCTGAGCAGCGCCCTCAACCCCAGGATCTCCCCGCGTCCGGCCACCGCGGCTCCGCCAAGGGTCGAGACATTCGAGTTCTGCTTCGTCCCGAGCACCATCAGGCTCAGCCAGTCCACCGCCGCGAACCGCGCCTGATAGTAAGCCGAGAAGACTTTCACCTGCTCGAAGTCTTCCGGCGAAATCTGAAAGCTCAACCCCGCGCCATGCCCGCGCTGCCACAGGTTGTTGTAACTTACCGACCCATTAAGCCGCAGTTCGGGCGTATCCGGGCTGTAACGGTTGTTCAGCTCCAGGCTTCCGTGCAGTGGCAGCGTGTCTTTGACCTGCAAATCGATGTCCACTGTCCCTGGCTCCACCCCTGCCCGCAGCGTCGGCGTCACCTTTCGGTCTGGCCACTGGTTCAGTGCCACGATGTCCCGCGTCACCTCATTGAAATTCGGCACCGTCCCCTCGGCCATCGAGGGTGCCATCCGCTTGATCTCCGCCAGCGAGTAATAACGCGACCCTTTCACCCGCAGCCGTCCCACCTTCGCCTCCGTGACCTGCAAAAAGACGATGCCGCCCCGCCCCGTCTGCTGCGGCACGGAAACCGAGACCGTCTGATAACCCTTCTCTTTATAGACCTTCTCCAGCGCCCCCGCCGCCGCCGTCACGTCGCCCTCCGTCCGCCCTGGTCCCAGAAACGGATACACCGCCTCCCCAATCTCCCCCTCCTTCAACAACTGCGCCCCCACCACCCGATACTCCCGGATATACAGCGGCCCAGCCCCGGCCACTGCCGCTGATGCTGCCCCCGCGGCGGCGTTCAGCACGGCCGCGCCGTGCCAGATCACCAGCGCGCTCAGGACGATCCCGGCGAGCGGCGGCTTTCCAGCCGCGCGGCCAGTCCGCAGCGCGCGGTGGCTGCGACTATTTCCAAGGCTGGGAAGTGAACGGGGATGGGACAAGCGAGAAAGAGCGCCCGCGCCAAGCCTGGGAAGCAACTGGCGCCCGATGAACGGGAAGGCTGGTGGATGAGTTGTGGAGCGAGGGATTGGCGGCGCAGATCATGGTCATTGCCTTGGCTTTCCCTGTCCTAGTGGTGCTGCCGAAAGGGCGAAAGCGACCGATTGTTAAGATTGGCTGCCGATTATGACGGTAACGCCATAAAGGTGAATCAGACCCATCCCAGGTGACGGCAATGTGGCGATTGGGTGACAAAGCCGCCCTCAATTTTTGACGCGCTGGGATGACGATCAAGCCCCGCGAAGAGCGATACGGATCGCGCCGGTTCTGGCGCGGGCGCGGAGGATCAGGTATCTGGTAAATCCGACATGATTCTGAGCAACCAACCGCCATCCCTTCGCCGCCCTGATTCCCGCCCGAGGGTCCGCTCGTGAATCCTTCCCGTCTCGCCTTCCTCCTCGATGCGCAGGCCAGCGGCTCCCGCGCGCGGGCGGCGACGTTTCGCACGCTGCACAATGAGGTGCTGACGCCGCTCTTCATGCCTGTGGGCACGCAGGCCACGGTGAAGGCGCAGCTCCCGCAAACGCTGGAGGACGCCGGCTCGCAAATCCTCCTCGCCAATACCTACCACCTGCTGCTCCGGCCGGGGCCGGAGGTCTTTCGGCGCACCGGTGGCATCCACGGCTTTATGAGTTGGAAACGCTCGGTGCTCACGGACTCCGGCGGGTTTCAGATTTTCTCGCTGCCGCACTCGCGCGCGATGAGCGAGGAGGGCGCGGTCTTCCAAAGTTATCTCGATGGACAGACCATCCTGCTCAGCCCCGAGCGCAGCATCGAGACACAAAAGGCGATCAAGAGCGACATCATGATGGCGCTGGATCATTGCATCGCTTCGACCGCGGACGAAGCCGCGGCGCGGGCCGCGCTCGGCATCACGCATCGCTGGGCGGCGCGGAGTCTGGCGGCACGCGGGGATTCGCCGCAGTCGATGTTTGCCATCGTCCAGGGCGCGCTTTTCCCCGAGCTGCGGTGCGAAAGTGCAGCCGTCTTGAGCGCGATGCCGTTCGACGGTTTCGCCATCGGCGGGCTCGCGGTCGGCGAGGAAAAGAACGAGCGCGAGGACGTCTGCGAATTCACCGCGCAGCTCCTGCCGCCCGACAAGCCGCGCTACCTCATGGGCGTCGGCACGCCGCTCGACATCCTCGAAGCCGTGCATCGCGGCGTGGACATGTTCGACTGCATCATCCCCACGCAGGTCGCGCAACGCGGCGCGGTCTTCACTTCGCGCGGCTACCTCCAGATGAAGCGCGGCGTCTATAAATTCACCGACACCCCGCTCGACCCAGCATGCGCCTGCCCGACCTGCACGCGCTACTCGCGCGCCTATCTCCATCACCTCGCGAAGACCGGCGAGACCCTCGGCTGGCAGCTCCTCGGCCAGCACAACCTCTACTTTTACCACCAGCTCATGCGCGACATCCGCGCGAGTATTCTGGAGGACCGTTTCCTCGATCTCTACCGGGAAAAGCGCGAGTTTTTGCACGCCACGGACCTCGATCATCCGACGCTCCAGCAAAAGCCCTCGCGCAAAAAATCGCGCACCCAGGGCGACTACGAGATTCACACCGCGTGGGAAGGTTGGGCGAATATCCGGCAGATTTCCTCCGGCGAAATCATGCACTCCCGCACCGCGCCGATGGACGAAGCGCGCGAGCTTTACATCGAGCAGTCGCACCTCGCGGAGCGCGTGCGGGCGGCGGCGGACGGAAGCGCCGCGCCGCTGGTCATCTGGGACGTGGGCCTCGGGGCCGCAGCCAATGCGATGGCGGCGATCCGCTGCTACGAGGAGCAGGCCGCCGCGGGTCTGGTTCGCCCGTTGCAGATCATCAGCTTTGAAAACGATCTCGATTCGCTGCGGCTTGCTTTCCGCCACAACCGAGAGTTTCCCTACCTCCGCCACGCTGGTCCTGCTGGCATCCTCGCAGAGGGCCGCTGGCAGTCGCGCCAGCATGCGGGCCTGAGCTGGGTGCTCGTGCCGGGCGATTTCCTCGCCACGCTCGCAACTGCGCCCGCGCCGCCCGACCTGATTTTCTACGACATGTTTTCCACCAAAACCGCCGGCGACCCGTGGACGCTCACCGCTTTCCACAAAGTCTTCGCCGCCTGTGCCGGCCGGGCCTCCGAGCTTTTCACCTACACCTGCTCGACCGCGAACCGTGTCGCCCTGCTCGCCGCAGGCTTCTACGTCGCGCGCGGCCGCAGCGCCGGGGAAAAAACCGAGACGACCATCGCGCTCACGCCCGCGGCCTGGCAATTATCCGCACCCGGACGGCACGAGCCGCTCGCGGCCGAGTGGCTGGGAAAATGGGGCCGTTCCATCGCGAAATTCCCCACGGAAATGCACCCCGACCAACATCCGACCTTCGAGCGGGTGATCCTCGGCCACCCACAGTTTCATGGCGTCCAAAAGACTGTGAAATAAGTCAGCGGTGGGCCGCGTCCCCTCGGGACGAATGATCGTAGCCGTGGGCTTCAGCCCACGGTCAGCACGGCCGGATGGCCCTGTCGCGTAGCGCCATTTGAAGTCTGCTCAAACGTCGCTACGCGACGGCGCCGCGCTTCACCTCATCCGTGGACTGAAGCCCACGGCTAGCGTCGAGCGTCCCGATGGGACGCGGCGCACACCCGACATCTTACAAAGTCTCTATGCGACCGGATCGCGCCAGTGCGCGTCGCGGAGTGCGGGAAAATCGCGCCGCCAGGCCGCGACCGTTTCGGGATCGATCGCCGCGTGGAGCACGCGCTCCTGCTCCCCGGCATCGGCGATGATCACGCCGTGCGGATCGACCACGACACTCCGCCCTGCGTAGGAAAACTGCGGCTCGCTCCCCAGACGATTGACGCCGACGACATACGCCTGATTCTCAATCGCCCGAGCCTGCAGGAGCGTGAGCCAGTGCTGCTGCCGCTTCAACGGCCAGAGGGCGATGACCGTGAAAAGATTCGCGCCCCGGCGCGCGGCGGCGCGGAAGATTTCCGGGAAGCGCAGGTCGTAGCAGACGAACGGCGCAACCGTAAAACCGCCGCACGCAAAGGTCACAATTTCCGCGCCCGCAGCGTGACCTTGCGCTTCGCCGCCGAGGCTGAAGGGATGGATTTTCGTATAGCGCGCAAGCAGCGCGCCGCCGGGCGAAAAGGCCACCGCCTCGTTGCGCCCCATCGCACCCCCGGCAGGGCTGATGACCCCACCCAGCACAAACGCGCGATGTTCGCGCGCCAGCGCGGCGAGAAAGGTCTCATCCTCGCGCGACGCATCCTGGCGGGTGACCGCGAGGTTCATCGAAAAGCCACTGGCGAACATTTCCGGCAGCACGATGAGCGAGTCCGGCTCCGGCGGAGTGGCGGCGAGGAGCGTGCGCACTTTGGCAAAGTTCGCGCCCTTGTCTTCCCACGCGATGTCGAGTTGGACCGCCGCGATCTTCACGGCGCGATTCTCCAAAGCTGCGTCTCGGTGCGGATGTAGAGCGCGCCATCGGCCACCGCCACCGACGCCAGTGAGCGCTCGCCGAGATCGTTCTTCGCCAGCAACTCGAAAGTCTTCCCCGCCTTCACCACAAACCCGATGCCCGCCTCATTCTGGAAATAGACGCGGCCTTCCGCGGCGAAGGGCGACGCCGAAAAGCCGCCGCCCAGCCGTTCGCTCCAATGCACTGCGCCGGTGCGCGCGTCCGCGCAGGTGGCGATGCCGGCGTCGGAGACAAAATAGAGTTCGTCCCCGAGCACCAGCGGCGACGCCGAGTGCGGCGCGGCCTTGCGGCTCGACCACGCGACATTCGTGGCGCTGGCCTCGCCGGTCGCTCCGTCGGGCTTCACGGCGTAGAGCACCGGGGCCTCGAAGCCCGAACTCACGAACAGCAGCCCGTGTGCAAAAACCGGGCGCGGGATGACGGAGTAGCCTTCGCCGTAGCTCACGCGCCAAAGTTCGCGCCCATCCTTCGCCGCATAACCGCCCACGAAGCCGGAGCCGGGACTGATGATCTGCATCGCGCCTTTCACCTCGATCGCGAGCGGGGTGGAAAAGGAGAAGGGCTTTTTTGCCGGCGTATGACGTGGCGTCTTCCAGCGCACGGCGCCGGTCGCGGCGTCGAGCGCAGCGACGAACGGATCATTCGCCCCGTCGCAACTGAAGACCAATGCATCGCCCACGAGAACTGGCGACCCGCCGGTGCCGTGGACGGGTGGGTACTTCAGACCGGTCTGCCGCCATAGCACTTGGCCGGCGAGGTCCAGCGCCGCCGTGCCCATGTGCCCGAAGTGAACGTAAAGCCGGTCGGCCGTGACGATGGGCGTGGCGCTGGCCGGCGAGTTTTTCTGGTGCATCGCGGTCACGCTGGCGGCATCCGGGTGAAAGACTTCCGTATCCCAGATCACCCGCCCGTCCTTCGCATCGAGACAGAGCGCGTGTAGCGTCTTGTCCTTTTCGCCGACCGCGCTGGTGAGATACAGCCGACCGCCCGAGAGCACCGGCGACGACCAGCCGCGGCCAGGAATCTCCACCTTCCACGCGACATGCGACGCCGCACTCCACTCGACCGGCACCTTCACCGCCGCCGACAGGCCCTGGCCCGTCGGCCCGCGAAACTGCGGCCACTCCGTCTCACCCGCACGCGCACCACCGGCCAGAACAGCGAGCAGAGCGAGGGAGAAAGTACGGCAGGAGAACATGAGGGTGCTACGAGGCTTCGTGAGCGGCAGAGCAGGCAAGCAAAATAACCTGCACCGCAGAGAATCCGAGGTACTTTGAAAAATCGGCCAAGTCCCGTCACGGATCTGTAAGTCGAGCGCAGGAGCGCCGGGGCAGATCGCGCAGGAGCGCTCGACTCCGCGTCGGAGCCAGGCGCTCCTGCGCGACCTCGCGGCTTTTCCCGCCGGATGAGCAGGAGACGGCGACTGGCAGTTTCCGCGCGGCGCGCTATCAGTTCGCCGCGCCATGTCCGCCCCTTATCCCGTCATCCTTTTCTACAAATACGTCGTGCTCGCCGACCCGGAAAGCTTTGCCGCGGCGCAGCGCGCGCTTTGCACCGAGCTGGGTCTGAAGGGCCGCATCCTCATCGCCGCCGAAGGAATCAACGGGACGCTCGCCGGATCGCAGGATGCGGTGGACCGCTACGTGGCGGCCTTGCGCGCGGACGAACGCTTTGCCGACATCGAGATGAAAGTCAGCACCGGCGACGCGCAGACGTTTCCCAAGCTCGTCGTCAAAGTGCGGCCCGAGATCGTCACCCTCGGGGCCGGCCCGCTCCCGCCGGATCGCGACAACCATTTGAGCCCCGCCGATTGGAAGCGCATGATCGAGGAAGATCCGGACGTGGTCCTCGTGGACGTGCGCAACCGCTACGAATCCACCGCCGGAAAATTCGCCAACGCCATCGCCTGCGACATCGAGCATTTCCGCGAACTGCCGGCCTGCGTCGGGCAGCTCGCCGCGCTCAAAGACCGCAAGGTGCTGATGTATTGCACCGGCGGGATTCGCTGCGAGAAAGCGTCCGCCCTTTTCCGCCGCGAGGGTTTCACCCAGGTCTTCCAGCTCCACGGCAGTATCGTCACCTACCAGGAGCAGTTCGGCAACGCCCACTGGCTGGGCGAGTGCTTCGTCTTCGACCAGCGCATGACCGTGCGCGTGGATGAAGCCCTCGTGCCCATCGGCCAGTGCGCGCACACCGGCCGGGCGACCAACCGCTTCGTCAACTGCCTGCACGATCCGTGTCATGTCCTCTTTCTCCTCGCCGGGGAAACCGAGCGCGAAAATGCCGACACCCGGCTCTGCCCGCAGTGCCTCGCCAGCGGCCTGACCTCCGCCACCGCCGACTACAAAGGCAGTCCCGCGCGCGGGTAATCAGCGCCGCGGCGGCACGCCAGGCTCGGGGGGCGCGTGGCGCTCGGCGAGATAGATCACATGAGCCGCGCGCTTCGCCCGCTCGTGCGCTTTGGCGGGCACCGCCTCGGTCTTGAAACCCGCCCGCTCGAGACTATTCACGAACCCCCGTTCCTCGCACGCCGACCAGAAGGCCACCTTGCCGCCCGGCTTCAGCGCGCGGGTGATGAGGTTGAAGCCGTGACGGTCGTAGAGGCGCGAGTTCTTCGGCTGCACAAAGGAGGTCGGGCCGTTATCGACATCGAGCAGGATGGCGTCATAGCTGGCCTTCCCGGCGCGGCGGATGACTTCAAAAACATCGCCGACAATGACCTGCACGCGCGGGTCGTCGAGCAGCGCGCCGTTGACCTTGCCGAGAAATTCACGATTCCAGGCGACGACCTCCGGCAGTAATTCCGCGACCTGCACCGTGGCGTGTTTGCCGACCAGCTCCAGCACCCGCCGGAGGCTGAAGCCGAGTCCCAGTCCGCCGATGAGCACGCAGGCCTCCGCGCGCCCGCGCAGCCCGTTGCACGGCAACTCCGCGAGCAGCAGCTCCGAAACCGTGGAGGTCGTGCTCATGAGCTGCCGCCCGTTGAGTTTCAAAAAGAAATCGCCGTCATGCTCATGGAGCGAAAACTGCGATCCATCCGATGTGCGGGTCTGGGCGAGATTGCGAAAGGGTTTCACAGCCGGTGAGTGGAAAGGGCCCGGGCTCACTTGCCCATGCAAAACGTGCTGAATCGCGCGCTCCCCACAGCGAAGGGCAAAGTCGCGCGTCCTTCGGACTAGCGCGATGGCCGGGTGCGCTGCAGCGCATAGGCGCTTGGCGTTGATTCATACGAGATTGGAAGCTGAAGGCCTTCGGCCCACTCCATCGAAGCGGAAGCGTCCCAAAGAAACCCCCGCCACCCACCCACCACTGGCCCGCACTGACCGTTTCGATCAGGGAACCACGGTTCCCCGAACCCCTCCTCTAGGGGGAACATCTGCCGGCCCTTCCCCTCCACCATGTAAC
>JBBQCM010000114.1:0-20599 GCA_038318725.1 Chthoniobacterales bacterium | reverse complement strand
TCTGCCGTGGCCGGCGCTACAACCGCGAGACCCTCGAGATCACCTACAAGGGGAAGAATGTGGCCGACATTCTCGACATGAACGTGGACGAAGCCGCGCGCTTTTTCCGCAATGTGACGCAGATCCACGACAAGCTCGTGGCGCTCGAAGATGTGGGTCTCGGCTATGTGCGACTCGGCCAGAACGGGACCACGCTGAGCGGGGGCGAGGCGCAGCGCATCAAGCTCGCGGCGGAGTTGGCAAAGAAGGCGACGGGGCGCACCGTTTACATCCTCGACGAACCGACGACCGGGTTGCATTTCGCGGACATCCACAAGCTGCTCGAAGTACTCGGTAAACTGCGCGACTCCGGCAACACGCTGGTCATCATCGAGCACAATCTCGAAGTCATTAAGTGCGCCGATTGGGTGCTCGATCTCGGACCGGAAGGCGGTGCCGGCGGCGGGCAGATCGTCGCGCAGGGCACGCCGGAGCGGATTGCGGAGATCGAGGAAAGCCACACCGGCCGGTATTTGCGGAGGATGCTATGACGGGAAAGCTTTTCATGGCGCTGGCGCTGTCTTCAAGACTGGCGCTGGCCGCGGACCCGGCGCTGCTCACCGAGGCGCGCCAGGCGCTGGCAGAGTCGATCCCGCAAGTCGCCGTGCAAAAACTCAAGACGCTGCTCGCCAAGCCCGGGCTGCCGCCGGACGAACGCGTGGCGGCGCAGCGCGAATTGGGTGCGGCATTTTTCGCGGCGGGAAAAAACAATGAGGCGCTGGCGGCGGTGCGGGCGTTGGCGGATGAGGGCGACACCGCAGCGCGACTGGTGCGGGCGCAGGTGCTGGCGGCGCAGGGGAATTGGCACGAGGCGCTGGCCCTTTATCAGGAACTCGCCGCGCTGCCGGAGGCGCCGGCCGCCGCGCGCCTCGGGCTGGTGGAGAGTCGGGCCGCACTTGGCCAGACGGCGGAGGCGGTGGCGGCCCTGGAGTCTTTCGTGCGCATGCAGCCGGAAAACGCGGCGGCGCAATTGCGCCTCGCGGGTCTGCTGATCGAGTCCGGTGATTTTCCGCGGGCGCGCCGGATGCTGGATGCGGTGAGGACGGAGACGATCGCCGACGGGACTTGGAAGAAATATCTCGAGGGCCGTTTGCTGCTGCAGGAACGCCGGTTCGCGCCGGCGCTGGAGGTTTTTCAGGGACTATTGCGCGAGCCCGCGGGTTTGGCCGAAAGTGTGTGCTTTGGCTCGGCGCTGGGAGCGTCCGAAGCGGAACTCCGGCTGCACGGGCCGGACACGGCGGACACGGCGCTGGAGCAATTCATCGCGCGCTACCCGGCGAGCTCTTTTCTGGAGCCGGCCTTTCAGCGGCTCGATCAAATCTACGCGCAGCAGGCGCACCCATCGGAGACCGCGCTGAAGCAATGGGCCAGGGACGGCGCGCCGCGGGTCGCGGCGCTGGCGCGTTTCCATGCGGCGCGCATGCGGCTGCGGGCGAAAAATTCCGACGGTGCGGCGAAGATGCTGAACTCGCTCGCCGAGAGTTTCCCGACGAGCCCGCTGATACCGAAGGCGCGGCTGATGCAGGCGGATTTGCTCTTCGCAAAAGAGGATCTCGCCGCCGCGGTCCAGGCCATCGAGGCGGCCGAGCGGCTGGCCACGGATGACGTGCAGCGCGCGGAAATCGAGATGCGCAAAGCCCTGGTTTACTACCGGCAGGGCGAGTGGCTGCTCGCGGTGAATTCCTTTCATCAAGCCGCGGAACGCTCGCCCAAGCTGCGGCCAAGCGCCATCTTTTCCGCCGCCTTGGCCGCGCTCGCGCTGCGGAACTACGACGGCTTCTTTGCCGACTACCAGGCGCTCAGCGCCGCCGCCCCGGAGAGCCCGCTGCGCAGCGTCCTGCTCCTCGAGCAGGGTCTCGCGCTGGCCCGCACCGGCGATGCCCGCGCAGCGGAGACGCTCGATCTTTTCGTCCACCATTTTCCCCAGCACCCGCGGCAAAGCGAGGCCCGGCTTGCGCTCGCCGAACTCGCCTTTGCCGCGCAGGACGCCCCCAGTGCGGCCCGCTACCTTCGCGTGGTCAATGAATTCTCGCCGGCTCGCGACACCGCCGAGCACGCCGCCTATCTCGCGGTTTTCCTTGCCGACGGGACGGTGCCGCCGAGGGATGACCTGGTCATCGAGCGGGCGCGGGCTTTTCTCCGCGACTATCCGCGTTCGGCCCTGCTGCCCGAGGTGCGGATGAAGCTCGGCCAGCTCTGCGCGCGCGCTGGCGATCACCCCAGCGCCGAGACGCAGTTCACGCTGCTCGCGCAAGAGCAGCCCGTGGGACCTTACGCGGAGGCGGCGCTCTTTCTCGCGGGACAGTCGGCGATGCGGGAGATCAATGTGGGCGCGGTCGAGCGTGCGCTCACCCTTTTCGACCAGGTGGTGAAACGTGAGGGTGTGCTCAAGCTCTATGCGCGGCAGCAGCAGGCCATCGTCCAAGGCAAACTCGGCAAGGAAAGCGAGGCCGTCGTGCTCTACGATGCGCTGCTTAACGCCACACCCGCGCCGGAGCTGGAATTGCGCTCCGCGGCACTGTGTGGCAAGGGCGACAACCTGCTCATCCTCGGCCGGCAGGACGCCAAACAGCTCGAGGCGGCCATCGCCACCTTTGACCAGCTTGCGGTGCTGCCGGGCGTCTCGCCAGCCTGGCGCAATCAGGCGCTCTATAAGAAAGGCCAGAGTCTGAAAAACATCGGACGCATCGACGAAGCTCTGGCCGCTTGGTATGACGTAATCAACAAGACCGCTCCCGATGGGCGCGATTTTTTCTGGTACTACAAAGCGGGATTCGACGCGGCGGATCTCGTTCGCAGCCAGCAGCAGTGGGAAAGTGCGGTGGGGATTTACGCTAAAATGGCCATGGTGCCGGGGCCGCGCGCTGTCGAGGCGAAGCAGCGCGCCATGCAATTGAAACTGGAGAAATTCCTCATGGATTGAGCGTTGCGGAATCGGTGTTTTCCTCGTTTGCATTTCCCCACGAGCCGCTATCTTTCCGACCCTTTTCCAAAAATCGTCCCATCTTATCGTCCCATCTTATCCACCGCCCTGCCATGAATGTCGTCGTCGAAAACCTGCCCAACTGCATTACCACCCTGCGCATCGAACTCGAATCCGAGAAGGTCAACAAAGTCTGGGAGTCGGTGACGGCCGACTATACCAAGTATGCGAAACTGCCCGGCTATCGCGCGGGCAAGGCACCCAAGGCAGTCATCGAGAAAAAGTTCAAAAAGGAAATCCGCGAAGAGCTCGAGAAGAAGCTTTTGTCGGACTCCTGCCGCGAGGCCATCTCGGAGAAAAAGCTGCGCGTGCTTTCACTCGCACAGATCGACGATGTGGAGCTGGCCGACGACAAGACGATGAAGTTCACCGCCACGCTGGTGACGCACCCGGATTTTGAATTGCCGTCCTACAAAGGGCTGGTCGTACCAATGAAACCGACCGACGTGACCGAGGCGGAGATCGACGAGTCGATCGAGAATCTGCGTGACCAGGCGGCGGATTTTGCCGACATCGCCGAAGACCGCGGCGCGGAGATGGACGATTTCGTGGTCGTGGATTACCGGGGGACGATCGACGGGAAGCCGGTGCATGATCTTTTTCCGAAGGCTGGCAAGCCGCTCTCGGGCAATGACGACTTTTGGATTCGCATGACGCCCGAGGCGTTTTTTCCGGGCTATGCTGCGGCTTTGGTCGGGGCCAAGCCGGGCGAAACCCGGACGTTTGAGATCGAGGTGCCGGCGGATTTTCCCGTCGAAGGGATGAGCGGGCAGAAGATTGAGTACGTCGTCACGCTGAAAGGCATCAAGACGAAGATCCTGCCGGCGCTGGATGACGCCTTTGCCGACACCGTGGCCAAGGGTAAGACCCTCGCTGAACTGCGCGAGATGGCCCGCGAGGAACTCGGCCGCCAAAAAGTCACCGAGGCCGAAGGGGCCAGGCGCCAGGAAATCATGCGGCAGTTGATGGCCCAGGTGGAGTGTGAGCTGCCAGTTGATATGGTGCGGACGCAAACGCGCCGCCTCCTGGCCGACATTGTGCGCGAGAACCAGGCCCGTGGCATTGCCGACGAAATCCTGAAGGAGAACGAGCAGCAAATCCTCGGCACGGCGGCGCAGAATGCCCGCGAGCAGTTGAAGGGCACCTTCATTCTCCTGCGCATTGCGGAAATCGAAGGCATTCGCCCGACCCAGATGGAATTCAACCAGCGCATCGCCCAGCTCGCGGAGCGCTATGAAATGAAACCAGCCAAGCTTCTCAAGGAACTCGAGAAGCGCAACGCCCTCGACCAGATTACTGAGGAAATCCTCACGGCCAAGGTGCTTGATTTCCTTTCCTCCAACGCTAGCGTCACCACCATTCCCGCCGGAGTCTGACCGCAAGGCCTTTTTCATGATCATCCAACCCGACCGCCGCATCATCCCTCCGCAGAGCAACTACTACCCGATTCCCCTGGTCATCGAGCGGACCGGCAGTCGCGATCAGTCCTACGACATCTATTCCCGACTGTTAAAAGATCGCATCATCTTTCTCGGCACGGCGATCGACGACCACGTCGCGAACGCTGTCATCGCCCAGCTTCTCTTTCTCCAGATGGACGACGGGAAAAAGGATGTAAGCATTTACATCAATTCCCCGGGCGGTTCGGTCACCGCGGGACTCGCGATTTACGACACCATGCAGTTCATGACCTGTGCCGTGAATACCTACTGCATTGGCATGGCGGCCAGCATGGGTGCGGTTCTCCTGGCCGCAGGCACCAAAGGAAAACGCTACGCCCTCCCGAATTCGGACATCATGATCCACCAGGTCAGCGGCGGCGCCCAAGGGACGGCGAGCGATGTCGAACGCACCGTGGAATACATGTTCAAACTGAAGAAGCGCCTCATTCACATCCTCGCCCAGCACACCGGCAAAACGGACGAGCAGGTCAAGTTCGACTCGGATCGCGACTACTATATGAGCGCCGATGAAGCCAAGGCGTACGGTCTCGTGGATGAAGTCGTGAAATCGCGCAAGGAACTGCCCGGCGCGCAAAGCGGTTTGCCGGATGGCACGCCGCCGGAAAAGATTGAAGCTTAGCCGGACTTTCAGACCCCGAAACCATGGCCCGAGCCAGTAACCTCACGATGTGCAGCTTCTGCGGGAAGAGTCACGCGGAAGTCCGCAAACTCATCGCCGGTCCGGGAGTTTATATCTGCGACAGTTGCATCAATGTCTGCAAAGGCATCCTCGACAAGGAACTGAATGACGATGCGCGGCGGCAATCCACGACGCTGCGTGTGCCGAAGCCGATGGAGATCCGGCGGCAGCTCGACCAGTTCGTGATCGGCCAGGACCGCGCAAAAAAAACGCTCAGTGTGGCGGTGCACAATCATTACAAGCGAATCCTCCACAACGGCGCCGCGGCCACCGGTGGCGCGGTGCAGATGGATCCGCTGGGAGAAGTGGAAATTGACAAGGCCAACGTCCTGCTCATCGGCCCGACTGGCAGCGGCAAGACGCTTCTCGCGCGCACCCTCGCCCGCATCATCGACGTCCCCTTTACCATCGCCGATGCCACCACGCTGACCGAAGCCGGCTACGTCGGTGAAGACGTGGAAAACATCATCCTTCGGCTCCTCCAAGCCAGCGACTACGATGTGAAGCGAGCGGAAATCGGCATTGTTTATATCGACGAAATCGACAAGATCGGGCGCAAGACGGACAACGTGTCCATCACCCGAGATGTGAGCGGCGAAGGCGTGCAGCAGGCGCTCCTGAAAATCCTCGAAGGCACCACCTGCAATGTCCCGCCGCAGGGCGGGCGCAAGCATCCGCATCAGGAATATATTCAGGTCAGCACCGACAAAATCCTCTTCATCTGCGGCGGTGCCTTTGTCGGCCTCGACAAGATGATCCAAAAGCGCATGGGCAAAAAGGTGCTCGGCTTCGGCGTCACCGCACACGATGCCAATGAGGCCGAGATTCCCGCCAGCGAGGCGATTCGCTTCACCGAGCCGGAAGATCTGCTCGCCTTCGGCATGATCCCGGAATTTGTCGGCCGCCTCCCCGTCGTCACCGCGCTCGACCAGCTTTCCGAAGACGAACTCGTGATGATCCTCACGGACACCAAGAATGCGATGATCAAGCAGTTTACCAAGCTCCTCGCCTTGGAGGGGGTGAACCTCAACGTCACCAAGGACGCCCTCCGGGCCCTCGCCGAGCAGGCCGCTTCCAAGGGAACCGGAGCCCGCGCGCTGCGCTCCTTGCTTGAGCGCATCATGCTCGACCTCATGTACGAAATCCCGAGCCGCGAAGACATCTCCGACGTGACCATCAACCGGGCCGTGGTCGAGGGGAAAAAGCCCCCGCTTATTCGCAAGAAGCAGGACAAGGACGCCGCCTAGGTTTAGTCGGCGCGCGAGTCCTCTGGTTTCGGCGAAGGTGGTGGCGGGAGAATGGGGTCGGTTTTCCAGTTGCAGTAAATCGAGAGCATGCGCGCGGCGAAGGTCAGGGCGATGGCGATTCCCGCGGCAAGCGGCACAGGCAGGTGCAGCCCGGCTGTCAGCGCCACGTAGGCGCAGGTGCCGATGAGCGCGGCCATGACGTAGAACTGGCCCGGCTTGAACAGCAGCGGCTCCGCGCTCACCAGGATGTCGCGGATGAGGCTGCCGCCGACCGCGTTGACTACCCCGACGAAGATCGACGCCGGTAGCGAGAGCCCCGCCGCCGCCGCCTTCGTCGAACCGACCACGCCATACGCTCCAAGGCCCAGCGCATCCACATAAAGAAAGATGCGGTCGAATTTTCCGACGAGCTGGTGAAACAGCCCCGCCGCCACGCAGCCGCCGACGACCGCCCAGAGATAACTTGCGTGTCGCATCGCCGCCGGTGCGCCTTCCTGAATAAAGAGCCCGTCGCGCAGCAGGCCGCCGCCCAGCCCCGAGCACAGCGCCAGCGCGAAAAGCCCCACCCAGTCGTAGTGCCGCCGGATCGCAAACATCGCGCCGGTGATGCTGAAGAGAAAGGTTGCGCCCAAATCGATATAGAGCGGCTGGGCGACGGCTTCCGGGTGCATGCCGCATCGCAGCAAATCGCGCCGGCGTTGCCGAGCGCATTTCCGCGCGCCAGGCACGCGCGGGCGGGTGTATTTTACAACGCGCGACCGCATGCTAGTTTCCGGGCCATGAAAAAACGGCTGCGTCAAAGTCTTCTCATAGTCCTTCTGGTGTTTAACGTCGCTGTGGGTGTGCGCTTCTATCAGGCGATCGGGGCACCGGACAAAGAGGACTCGGGCTACGCGAGCATCGCCGTCTTTGCGCGGGCGCTGCAACTGGTCCGGCAGGATTATGTGGATGAGAAAAAGGTGAGCTACGAGGAGCTCACCCATGCCGCGATGCGGGGGATGCTCAGCGCGCTCGATCCTCATTCCCAATTCATGGAGCCAAAGGATTTCAAGGGCATGCAGGATGACACGCACAGCCGCTTTGGTGGGCTGGGCGTGGTCGTCACCCAGCGCGAGGGGGCGCTGATCATCGTCACGCCGATGGAGGACTCTCCCGGCTTCCGCGCGGGGCTCCTGCCGAATGACCAGATCATCAAAATCGACGGGCAGCCGACGGAAAAAATGGATCTGGGCGAGGCGATCAACGTCCTCCGCGGCGACGCGGGGCAGAAGGTGACGCTGACCATCCTGCGTCCGGCGACAAAGGAGATCAAAGACTTCGCGCTGGTGCGGGAGACGATCAAGGTGGCGAGCGTGAAGGATGCGAAGATCCTGCCCGCGGAGCAGGGTGGAGATTTCAAAATCGGTTACGTGCGCGTCACGCAATTCAATGTGCCGACGGCGGAAGACCTTGCGAGGAAGCTGGATGAGCTGGAGAAACAGGGCATGCAGGCGCTGGTGCTCGATTTGCGCTACAACCCAGGCGGGCTGCTGAATTCCGCTGTCGATGTCGCCGGCCTGTTTCTCCCGCCAAAAACGCTCGTCGTTTCCACGGAGGGCCGGGTGCCCTCGCAGAGCCGCACCTACCGCACGGCGGACAATACCAAACAACGCCCGCGCTACCCGATGGCGATCCTGACCAACACCGGTTCCGCGAGTGGCTCAGAGATTGTCGCCGGAGCGCTGAAGGATCTGAATCGTGCGATCATCGTCGGCGAGACGACCTTTGGCAAAGGCTCGGTGCAGAGCGTCATCCAGCTCCAGGACGGTTCGGCGATGCGGCTGACCACGGCGAAATACTACACGCCGAGCAAGCAAGTCATTCACGAGCACGGCGTCGCCCCTACCATCCGCGCCACGCTCGCGCCCGAGCAGGAGCGCATGCTCATGCTCCAGCGCCGCGAGGATTCCATGACCGAGCAGGAGCGCAAGGAACTCCTGAACTTCCGCGACCCGCAACTCGACCGCGCGGTTGATGCGCTGAAAGGCGTCATGATCTACGCGGAGAAGACCGGGGAGAAAAAGGCGGCAAAGAATTGACCGGGCGTGCGCCGGTCGATGGGGGCATGATCCTTGCCATCGAAACCTCCTGCGATGAAACCGCCGCGGCCGTGCTCTGCGGTGTCGAGTTGCGGGCCGGCGAGGTGGCTTCGCAAATCGCCATTCACGCACCCTATGGCGGCGTGGTCCCGGAGGTGGCCTCGCGCAACCATCTTCGCGCCCTGCGACCCGTGATCACGCGGGTGCTGGCCGCGGCCGGCGTGGCGCTGGAAAAGATCGAAGCCTTCGCGGCCACCTGCGGGCCGGGGCTGGCGAGTTCACTGATGATCGGCACGTCCGTGGCCAAGGGCCTCGCCGTGGCGCGGCGCAAGCCCTACCTCGCGATCAACCATCTTGAAGGCCACCTCCTCTCGCCCTTCTTTGGCGCTGCCGAGATCCCTCCCGCCGTCGCCCTCATCGTCAGCGGCGGGCACACGCTGCTCGTCGAGATCGAGGCCTTTGGAAAATACCGGCTGCTCGGCCAGACCCAGGACGACGCTGCCGGCGAGGCCTTCGACAAGGTGGGCAAGCTGCTCGGTCTGCCCTATCCGGGCGGCCCAAACGTGAATCGCCTGGCGATCGGAGCCGATCCGGCCCGCGTGGATTTTCCTCGGAGCATGCTCCAGTCGGAAGATTTGGATTTCAGCTTCAGCGGCCTGAAAACCGCCGTCCGCTATCTCCTTCCGAAGCTCGGCGACATCTCTCTGCCCGACTTATGCGCGTCCTTCCAGGAAGCCGTGGTGGACGTGCTCGTCGCGAAAACCCTGCGCGCCGCGCAAGCCACCGGACGCCGGACCGTGGCCGTCAGCGGCGGGGTAAGCTGCAACACCCGGTTGCGCGAAAAACTTCGCGTCGCGTGCGCGCCGCGTGGACTGGAACTCCTCATCGCCGAACCCACCCTGTGCACGGACAACGCCGCGATGATCGGCTATGTCGCCGCGCTCAAACTGGCCCGCGGCGAAACCTCGCCGCTCGACGTGGACATCGATCCCAACCTGCGTCTCGCCGCTTCCTGACTCGCCAGCGTGACCGCGGCCCCCGATTTGACGAAACTGATGGATTTGGGGCTTTCGCCCGGACTCGCTTCTGCCAATCCTGTCAGCCGATGCACCTGCGCGGTCCGCACGTTTTCCTGATTTCGCTCCTCTTTCTGGGAGCGCTGCCCGTGGGCTGCAAGCGGGGGCCGAACCTCAATGCTGAAGTCGCCCGGCTGCAGGCGGAGGCGGAGGGCCTGCGGCAAAAGCTTGGCGCTGCGGAGAAGAGTCTTGAAACGAAGCAGGACGAGCTGGCCTTGGCCGCTGACGCCGCCGGGACGGCGAAAAGGCAGTGGGCGGAACAAGAGCAGATCGCCCTCCAGAAAGACGCGCAGATCCAGGCCGTGCAGACAGAGCTGGGGGACCTCCGAAAAAGCGAAGCGTCCGTCTTCGCGGAGATCAGTGGCTTGCAGCAGCAGGGCCTCACCACCGCGGCCCTCGCCCGCTACGAGCAGTTTCTCAAAGACTATCCGCGGAGCCCGCTGACCGCGCACGCCACCGCTGCCATCGCTGCGCTGTCCGTAACCGCCGAGCGCGAGGCCCGCACGCGGGTCAGCCTGATCGCGCCCCAACGGGCTGCCCGCGAGCTTTTAAAACAGATCGGAGAGGGTGCCGCCACGCTGGAGGAGATCGCGCCTTTGCTAAAAAAGAAAACCCCCGCCGAGGTCGTGAAGCTCCTCGGAAAGCCCAATAAAACTTATCGGAATGGGGCGGAGTTTGGCTACGTGGACAGAGTCGTCGATGCCACAGGCAGCGGAAAAGAGACGCTCATCATCAGCTTTGATTCGGACAGCGTCACCGGCCTGCGGGCGGGCTATCTGGGGCGGGAGATCAAACCCTGAGGTCCGCGCGGGCGGAAAGGACGTTGCCAGCACCGTCGCCGCGCGGTCGCACTTAAAACTTCGCCCCGATGACGAACTGGCCGTAGGCCGCTGCGCTTTTGCTTTGATAGTTCTGTTCGGCGCGGTGGAAGTCGAAGTCGCGGTAGGCCACGCAGCCGGCTTCGAAGTCCGCCTGCAGCCGGGAGGAGATCTTCCACGAAGCGCCCACCCCGGCTCGGATTTCGATGAGATCGACCACCGCGCGGTTGAGCCGTGGGTTGCCGTTCGCGTCGCCGAAATCCTGACTGACGCGGAAGCTGGAGCCGTTGAGGTCGGCGCCGCCGTAGAGCGTGAGTTCCTTGCTCCAGGAATATTCGAGCCGCGGTGCGGGCATGACGGCGTTAAGCACCCATTGGTCGGCAAATTTCCAGCGCACGCCGAGACCGGGAAAGACGGGAATGGCGCGGTTCACATCCACACTCACGCCAATGATCCACTGGAGATCGGCACTGGCAATGTAGGAGCCGCCAATCACGAAGGGGATGTTAAAGCTGTCGCCGGACAGTTCGCCGGAGCCGCTGTAAAAACCGGGCGCGGCCTCGATCCGCACCAGCCACGAGTTGAAAAGCTGCAGGTCGAAACCGACGACGGCAGCGAGCGATTGCAGCGTATTCGGCAGCGGCGCACGTTCCGGCAGGCCAAAGGAAAAGCGTTGCCACTCAAAGCCGAACCGGAGCAGCGGGCCTTCGCCGAATCGCGCGGAGACGACATCGCGGACGAGCCCGGCCTGCCCGGAGACATCGCCCGCGCGACTGCCGCCGAGGTCGGTGCGCAGGCCGCTGGAAAGCGAAAACTCGGCGTCGAACTGATTCGAGACTTCAGTGCCGCCGCAGGCCCGGGCACAGAGCAGGGCGGTGCAAAGCGCGAGCGTTTTCATCGGCCGGAGTCTTTGAGAAAGGCGGTCACGTACTGCTTCACCTGCTTCATCATAGCGGCGCTCGAGCCCATCCGCTCCATGCCGCGCAGTTCGGCGAGCGCGGGCGAGGCGATGAGGTCGCCGCGCCAGACGAGCGTCCCGCCTTCGACCGGCCACATCTGGTAAAACGTCACGAGCACGAAGTAGCCGCCGCTCGCGTAGTACTGCACATCGGCCGTTTGCGCGCCGCCCGCCGCTGCTTTTTCCAAAGTCGCGCCGAGGGAAAAGGCCGCCTGGCCTTCGATGTCGGAGAGCTCCCAGTAATGCGCGGACTTGGAGGGAGCGCCGCCGCTGGTGAGCGAGCCGGCGAGGCCGGAGAATTGCGCGCGCACTTTCGGCACCTCCTTGAGCAGGCGCGAGAGTTCATCGGCGGCGGAGATGGATTCGCCCTTCCAAAAATAAGCCGGCTGCCGCGCCAGGCCGCCCGCACTGAAAGCCTGCGCGCGGGCGGCCAGCAGGCTGCTCCAGAAACCGCCGACCGCGCCCGAGAGCGGTCCGCCCCACGCGGTGACCGGCGCTTTGCCAAAGTTTTTCGCCTCGTCGGTGCTGAGGTAGAGCGCGGGTTTGGCCGGATCGACTTTTTCGGTGGCGGCGACGAGCGCTTTGACCGGGCCACTCTGCGGCGCGGTGGCGAGTTTGCCGAAATCGTTGGATGTTGGTTTCGCCGGGAGGTCGCTGTGCAAATAGACTTTCAACCCGCCGTGACCCGCAGGCGACCACTGGCGCTGGAGTTCGAGCGTTTTGGCGAGCGGCGCTTTGACCATGTAGGCGCTCTCGATGGCGAGTCCGCGCTGGAAGCTCATCGTGGGACCACGTCCGGTCAGCACTTCACCCGCAGCCAGCTTGGCAAGATCGACGTTTTTCAGCGATGAAAACGCGGTCATCTCCGCGATGGGATCGGCGAAAGCGCTGGCGGAGAGCAGCGCGAGGAGAAGAAAGCGGAGCATCATACGCAGCGAAGGAGAAGCAACGCGGCGCGCCTTGTCAACGCCGCCGCGGCCTCCAAAAAAACTACGCCGTCATTCTGAACGGAGCCCTGAAGGCTTTGCGACCCGGCCGCGCTACCTCGCCGCGCGCGCCGTGACCGCCGCGCCGTCGGCGACCGCGTCGGGTGGGTGGAGGATGACGGTCTGGCCTTGTTGCAGGCCGGAGCGGACTTCGGCGGCGATGCCGTTGCTGTGGGCGATTTCGACTTTGGTGAGGCGGGCTTTGCCACCCGTGAAAACGAACGTCATCCAGTCACTGCCGCGGCGGAAGAGCGCGCCAGTCGGCACCTGGAGCACGCGTTCGCCGCGCCAGGTGAGGATGCGGGCCTCCACGCGGAAGCGGTCGCCGAGCGGGTGCGAGGCGGGGAGGGGATCGGTGAAATTCACGCGCGCTTTCACGCGCTGCTCCTCGACGCCGAGGGCGCTGATCTTGGTGTAGCCGCCGGGCTCGATGACGCTGACTTTCCCGCGCAGCGGAGCTTCGCCGCCCCATTGCTCGATGCTGACCTCGGCACCGGGTTGCACGCCCACCGCGTCGCTGGAGAGCAACTCGATCTCGGCTTCGAGATCGGTCGGGTCGCCGACCTCCATGATCGGGGTGCCGGCGGGGACGATGCGCGCGTTTTCTTCCTGGACGTTGAGGACAAAGCCGGTGACGGGCGCGAGGATTTGAAGCGGCTCCGAGTCGCCGATGACCGGCGTCTGCGATTGCATGAGAACGGCCTGCGCCTGCGCGCGCTCATACTCCGCAATGCGAATGGCCAACTCGGCGGAGTTTTTTTCGCGCGTGAGCATCGAAACCTGGGTTTCGGCGGTGTCCCATTCCTTGGTCGAAATCGCGCCGGTCGTTTTCAAGTTGGCCGCTCGCGCTTTCTCCTTCTGCGCGAGCTGGAGCGAGGCGGTGATTCGCTCCAACTCGGATTCCGCGCGCATTTTCGTGGCCTCAGTCCCTTTCACGCGCGCCTCGGCTTCGGCGCGGGTGCGGGGATCGAGCAAACTGGAGGGCTGCGCCTGGAGCGTGGCGAGCACGGTTTTTCCGGCCTCGATGCGGTCGCCGGCGCGCAGCGGGGCGCGGTTCAGAAATCCGGCCACCGGCGGGGAGATCATGTAGCGATGCCGGATGCGGGTCTTGCCCTCCTCGAGCACCGTCACGTCGAGCGGGCCGGTGGTCACGGTGGCGGTCTCGACTTCGAGCGGGCGCGGGCGCAGGCCGGAGACAATGGCGAAAACGAGGGCGGCGGCGATGGCGTAGGGGACGTAACGCCGCCATGCGCCGCGCTGGCGTTTGGCGATGCGGGCTGGAGCGGTGGTGGTAGTGGTTTCGGCTTTCACAAAGGGATCAATCACGGGCTTTCAATACGCCGAGCAGGTCGAGTCGGTAGATGCGGCGGCTGACGACGGCGAAGGAAAAGGTCGCGGACGTGAGCACTATGAGCACAGCCGTGGCGTAAGTGCGAGCCGACAGCACGAGGGGCAGCCGGACGCTCTCGGTGCTCGCCATGCCGACGATCCCACTCGCCAGCGCGCTGCCCACGGCCAGCCCGATGGGCAGCGCGATCAGCGTAAGCAGCGAAAGCTCCCCGATGAGCACGGCGGCGACTTCGCGGTGGGTGAAGCCGACGACGCGCAGCGTGGCGAGGTCGCGGCTGCGCTCGGAGAGAGCGATGCGGGCGCTGTTATAAACGACTCCGAAAGCGACCACGATCGAGAAGCTGAAGTAGAGCGTCTGGACCTTGCCGATCATTTCGGCGGTGCTTTTGCGAAAGCTCGCGCGCACGGCGCTCTTGATGCCGAGCGCGGCGACGCGCGGGGAATCCTTCACCGCACTGAGGAAGTCAGCCCAACGGCCTTTATCGACGGTGACATACGCGCCGCTCACGGTCGGCCCCTCGCGCATGAGCCGGCGTAGGGCCTCGACATCCATATACGCGCCGATGCCCGCGTAGTCGGTGACGAGTCCCTGGATCGTGGCCTCGCAGGTGGGGCGACGGCCCTCCTGGATTTCGAGGATGAGGCGGTCGCCGGGTTTCGCGCCGAGGACTTCAGCGAGCTTTTTGGAGATGAGCAGGCCGTCTGGCGGGAGGGCCAGCGGTTCGCCGTTTTCGTCGAGCTGCCGGTTGAGGATGGCTCCGTGCGGGACGCCGGTGACGCCGAGCCGCCGCGTGCGATGGCCGAAGCGCAGCCGGGCGGGCACACTGCGAAAGGCCTCGGCGTTGACCACGCCGGGCAGATGGCGCACGTCGCTGAGCGCCGACGCGGAGCCGGGCTCGATGAGCGCGATGGTCACGTCCTGCTGCTGTGCCTGGTCCCATTGGAATTCGAGGAGGTAATTGATGGCATCGCGCATCGCGCCGGGAACGATGGGGATGCCCGTCGCCAGCGCCAGCCCGAGGGCGGTGAACGCGGCCTGCCACGGCCGGCGTTCGAGGTTTCGCAAAGCCATGCGGAAAGCCGGCGACGCCAGCCGGGCCAGGCCGATGCGTTCGAACAGCGAGGCGCGGAATTCCGCCGGTGGTTCGGGACGCATGGCCTCGGCGGGCGGAAGCTTTACCGCCTGCCGGACCGCGCCAAGGACCCCCGCAAAGGCCGCCCCCGCACTGACCAAAAGTGCGGCGAAGATCGCCGGCAGGGCCGGATGAAAAACCAGCGACGGAAAGCGAAAGAAGCGGTGGTAAATGATGACCACATTTCCACCCATGTAAGTACCGACGGCACCCCCGGCGAGCATGGCGAACGTGACGATGACGAGCGCGAATTTCAAGTAATGCACACCGACCTGCCGTGACGAATAACCGAACGCTTTGAGCTGCGCGATCTGCTCGCGCTGGAGCCGGACGAGCCGCGTGAGCACCGCGCTGCTCATAAAGGCGGCGATACTCAGAAAGACGGTGGGAAAGGCGACGGAAAGCGCACCGAGAATGTTGATCTCGTCATTCAGTCGCTTGGCCGAGGCGTGGTCGATGCGGTCATAGGCGATGAGCCCGCCGTACGGCGCGAGCAAGCGATTGAGTGCGGCCATGACCGGCGGATTTTCCGCGCCGGGCGCCACATCCACGAGCACGCTGTTGAAGGCGCCGTCGAGTTGGAAGGCGTTGGCGAGTTCGCGTTCGTTCATCCAGAAGATGCCGAAGCGCCGGTTGTCCGGCAGCGTGTCGCCGGGCCGTGCCTCGAAGACGTACTCCGGCGAAAGTGCGATGCCCACGATCTTCAGCGTCTGCCGCGCGCCATGGATGAGCGCGGTGATGTCATTGCCCGGCACAAAGCCGTGCGCGTTCGCGAACGCCTCGCCGACCACGACTTCGTTGCGGCTGCCGAGTTCGGGGAGTCGTCCGCGGCGGATGAAAAGGGTGTGCAATTGCTGCGGGCGGTCGTCGGGGATGGAGATGATCGTGCCATCTGCGGGCTCGGCGAGGCCGGGCAGATCCAGCGTCACTTTTCCCGAAATCCGCGTCTCGACCGCCGCAACTCCCGGCATCCCGGCGAGCCGCGCTCGCAAGGCATTGGGCGCGCGTTTCAAGTCGCAGAAAACATCCGCGAAACGGTGCTCCGAGTAATAGGCGTCGCGCGTGGATTCGAGCGAGAAGATGAGGCTGCGCATCATGATCATCATCGCCAGCCCGCAGGCCATGATGATCCCCACGGCAAACATCTGGCCCTTCATCTTGCCGATGTCGCGGAGCAGCTTGAGATCGAGCGGAGCAAGCATGATGCGTTACCAGGCCAGCGAGCGCACCGGGCGGCGCGTCTTGTTTTCGCGGATGTCCACAATGGTCCCGTCGGAAAGGTGGATGACGCGGTCGGCCATGTCCGCAAGGACGGCGTTGTGGGTGATGAGGACGGTGAGCGTGCCGAGATCCAGGTTCACGCGTTCGACGGCTTCGAGCACGGTGATGCCGGTCTTCACATCGAGCGCTCCGGTTGGCTCGTCGCAGAGGAGAACCTCCGGCCGCTTGGCGATGGCCCGCGCGATGGCCACGCGCTGCTGCTGGCCGCCGGACAACTGCGAGGGGAAGTGGTCCTGACGGTCAGTCAATTCGACGAGCGCGAGCGCGGCTTCCGGGGTCATTGGCTCGCGTGCGATCTCGGTGATGAGGGCCACGTTTTCGAGCGCGGTGAGGCTGGGAATGAGGTTGTAAAACTGGAAGACGAAGCCGACGGCATCGCGGCGAAAGCGCGTGAGTCCGGCTTCGTCCGCACCGGCGAGGTCCTCGCCGCGATACGTAAGCGTCCCGTCGGTCGGCGTGTCGAGACCGCCGAGGATGTTGAGCAGCGTGGACTTCCCCGAGCCCGACGCGCCGAGCAGGACGATGAGTTCGCCGCGGTAAAGATCGAGATCCACGCCGTCCAGCGCGCGGATTTCCGAGTCGCCGCTCGGATAGATTTTCGTGAGACCGCGTGCGGTGAAAAGCGGTTCGCGCCCCGCGCCGCCGGACGGGGGAGAGGGCGGCTGGCTGAGCGTGGGCGTGATGGTTGTGACGGGATTCACCGGCGCGGAGTATCGGAGAGGTTTTGGGAAATGTCAGCGGTGCGAAAAACCAAAATCATCCTTCGACTTCGCTGAGGATCACGTTTTGCTGTCGGCGGTGCGTTGACACACCCGTTCGTGGGGCGTCTATTTATCACCGCAGTCACCGATCTCCCGCCCCATGAAAACCTCACTCCCAATCCTCGCGCTGCTTGCCGGCCAGGCGCTGGCCGTGGAAAACCCGCTGCCCGCGGCCTTTTCGTCAGAGCGGTATGAGAAGCTGATCGACAAGTCACCTTTCGCGCTGGCGACGCCCACGGTGGCTCCGCCGGTCGCGCAGGCTGGATTTTCGGCGAATTGGTATCTGACCGGCGTGGGTCGCGACGAGAAAGGGGAGGATTTTGTAACCATCGGCTCGAAAGATCAATCGGTGCATTTTTCGCTCACCGGCCGCGAAACCAACATCGAAACGGGCGTTTCCATTGCGAGTGTGAACTGGTCGGATGGCTACAAGAAAACCACAGTGATTTTGAAGAAGGGCACGGAGACGGGGAAGGTGGAGTTTAGCCAGGATGACACCGTCGTCGTGCCTGTCCAGCCGGCGGTAGTGAAGCAGGGCGGGCCGGGTGCTCAATTGACTCCGGTGACGGTGCGTCCCGGTGGCGGTGGACCTCCACCGACGCCGGGCATGCAGCCGCGCATCTCGCTGCCACGCCCGACCAGCACACCGGTCACGATGCAGCCTCAGCAGCCGGTGGTCCAACCCGTAGCCCAGCCGGGGCAGGCACCGGGGGCTCCTCCGCCCGCGGGTGAAAACCGGCGCCGCGTGCGGAACATCGCCGCCCCGCAGTAGCGATTTGAGTGGGGGTTAGGTTTCTTGCGCGCCCTCCCTCGAAAAAGTTGAGCAACGCCAGGATCGCCTGCGTCAGCGAAGATTCCGGACGGGAGAATGACCCACCACCCGTCCAACGAGACTCAGTTACCCGTCGATTCCCAGTTACCGATGTCGTCGGCGGTGTTGGGGAGGCCGTCCGGACCGGAGGAGTAGATGTCGTAGGTCTTGGGATTGTGGGTACCGGGCTGGGCGTAGATATATTCCTTGTTCCACTGGTCGATCATAACCGCGTCGAGTTGCTGCCGCCAGTTGCGCACACCTTCCGGTTTTGTCATCAGTGCCTTCAATCCTTGGTCGGTCGCCGGCAGAACCCCGGTCGCGCTTTGATACATCAGCAGAGCAGTTTTGATCTGCTCGATGTCGCCGCGGACGCGGACGATTTTGGCCTCCTCAATCTTGCTGCCCATCATTTTCACGCCCATGCCGATGAGCAGGCCGATGATGCAGACGACTAGCATGATTTCCAAAAGGGTGAAACCGGCATTTTTTAGGAGGGACATTTTCATGGAGTATTTGGAGCGAGGTTGTAGTCGAGGGAGGGGGAGTTGTATTTGAGCTGAAGTTCGACAGTGCGGACGGCGATGGAGCCTGACTCTCTATGTAGCCGCAAAACGACTTTATTCAAACCGGCGCGGAGCGCGGAGCCGGGGATCGCTTTCTGTCCGTGCAGCCAGCCCGCGTAGCGAAAGCGCATGTCCTGATCGAGCGGACGGATGAGGCCGAGGTAGGCGGGGTCGGCGAGGTCGGGCTGGTGGACGGAAACGGGGCCCAGAAAGCGGTCGTTGACGGTGATGTCAAGCGGGGCGAGGGCGTCAGCGTCGAGGATCTCGAAGGTCACGAGTGCGGTGAGCGGTGGCGATTGGAGATCGAATTCCCAAGAGCCGAAGGGCATTTCACGCGGGGTGAATTTCATTACGCCGGGGTCGAGCGAGGCTCTGATACGTCCGTAGAGGCTGTAGTCATCGGCCTTGAGCGTCGAGGCAGGGAGATTGCCAAAGGCGTCGGTGACGTCGGCGGGCGCGGTGTAGTCGAGGGCGTGCTGGGTGTCGGCGCGTTTCAGCGAGGCGAGGAAGACACCGCGGATATTGGTGCCGTCGCCGGTGGTGGTGATGTCGATGTAATCGACGCCCGCCATCGGCAGGGCGAGATTTTTTGAGCTGGGCAGGCCGAGGCTGTCGCCGAGGAGGCCGCTGTCGTAAATTGACGTGCCGGTTTCTGACCAACTGCTGACGGTGACGGGGATGTTTTTAAGGTCGTCGAAGAAAAGGCGGAACTGAAGCGAGTGGTTGAGTTCACCGACCCGACGGAAGTGCAGGCGGAAAACGGTTTTGGCTGGGGCACCGTCGCGGGCCTGCACGCGTTCGGTGCCGAGGGAGGCGAGCCAGATGGGCAGGGCGATGTGCGGGGGGCTGGCCGAGGCGAGGGCGCGGAAATCCAGCCAGACGGAGAAGGGGGTGGGCTGTTCGCGCAACTCCTGGGCGCGGACCTGTCCGGCAAGGAGGAGAAGGAGAAGGAGGGGTAGAAGGCGCTTGGTCACGAGGGCAGCGGGTGGAACGGGTTTCGCGGGAAAAAGTTTCTCGGCGCGGATGCTTTAGGCTAGCGCACATTGGCGCGCAAGCCGGAGGTGAGGCCAAAGACTGCGCTCATGATGCCATAGACGACGAGACCGACGATGGCGGCGATGACGATCATCACGAGCGGTGGGATGAGCGTGGAGACGATCTGGATCTGCTGGTCGAGTTCGCGCTCATAGACATCCGCGATCATCTGCATGGTGCCGCCAAACCGGCCGGTCTGCTCGCCCACGGACATCATGTCGATGAAGAGTTCGGGAAAAATGCCCTGTTCTCCAAGGGCGACGGAGAGGGTGGCCCCATCGACCACGGCTTTGCGCACCTCGACCATGCGGAGGCGCACATGTTCGTTGCCGGATATTTCCTCGAGCAGCTCCAGCGAGCGGAGCAGAGTGACGCCGTTTTCCATGAGCGTGCCGAGGGTGCGGGCAAACTGCGCGTAAAAGCGGTAGCGGATGATTCGGCTGTAGAGCGGAATGCGCCAGGTGAAGTAGTCCCAGGCGCGGCGACCTTCGGCGCTGGCGGTGAAGGTTTTCCACGCGCCGAAGCCGAGCCCTGCGGCGAGCAAGCCGGCCCACCAATAGTGGACGAGCACGTAGTTCGCATCCACGAGGAGCTGCGTGGCCGCGGGCAGAGGCTGGCCGGTGCCTTTGAAAAAAGTGGTCAGCTTCGGAACCATCACGGTCATGAAGATGATGATCAGACCAGTGCCGGCGACGACGAGGACGGCGGGGTAAAGCAGGGCCTGAGAAACGCGGTCACGGAGCGCTTTCACGTCGGCGAGATGGCGCACAAGGCGCTTGAGGATTTCCGGGAGAGCGCCGCTGGCTTCGCCGGCGGAGACAAGGTTCACGTAAAGCGGGGAAAAGATGCGCGGGTAATCTCGCAGGGCCTGGGAGAGGCTGCGGCCATCCACGAGGGCGCGGTGGAGGCCTTGGGAGAGGCCGTGAAGTTTGGGTTGCTTGAGGCGCTTTTCGAGGACGCCGAGCGCTTCGTCGAGGGTCATCCCCGCTGTGAGCAAATGGGCGAGTTGCTCGGTGAAAAGGTGCTGATGGCTGTGCGAGAGGGAAGTGATGGCGCCCGCCGGCAATGGCGCGTCGGGAGCTTTTTCGGTGATCGCCCTGGTTCCGCGCTTCACTGAGGCCAAAGCGGTCTGCGGTTCCGCTCCGTTCGCGAGCCCGAGCGTTTCGATTTTGATGGGCACGCCGCCCTGCTGCTCGACCTGAAAGATGGCCGCGGCCCGGTCATTGCAGGTCAGCACCCCGTCGATCAGTTTTCCGTCGGACTTCCGCGCGAGGTATTTGAACTGGGGCATGAAGCGACGAAGCTAAACCCGGAAAGCACGAAGGCAAGCCGTGA
>JBBQCM010000113.1:0-21268 GCA_038318725.1 Chthoniobacterales bacterium | reverse complement strand
TCCCTCCGCAATCTCTTTCAGAATGGCTTTGTCCAGCGACAGGTCCGCGACCAGCCTTTTGAGCCGTCCGTTCTCTTTTTCCAGTTCCTTGAGTCGCTTGACGGTCTCCTCCTTCGCCCCGCCGTATTCCTGCCGCCATCGGTGGTAGGTCGGCGGACTGACTTCCAGCTTCTTGCAGACTGCTTCCACGCTCTGGCCTCCGGCCAATAGCGTCGCCGCTTCACGCAGCTTCTTGATGATCTCTTCGGGTGTGTGGCGTTTGCGTTTCATGTTGAGAGTTCGGCGGCGCTGTCGCGCCGCCAACTCTCATAGCGCCTGGATCAACTTTCGGGGAGCCGGCCAAGGCCGCGACGGAAATCCGGTGGACTTCGCCAAACGTAGGAACTACGCACACCCGCTCGCGATGCTTTTCAAACCCGACAGCGCCCTCGTCGTCATCGGCCACGGCTCGACCGTGAACCCGGACTCCAGCGCGCCGACCTTCGACCATGCCGAGGCCCTGCTCGCGCGCGGTGTTTTCGGCGAAGTCCACTGCGCCTTTTGGAAAGAGGAGCCGAGCTTCCGTCAGGTTCTGCACATGGTCGATCGCGAGGAGATCTACGTGGTGCCAAATTTCATCAGCGAAGGTTACTTCACGAAGACGATCATCCCGCGAGAGTTGGAACTCGACGGGCCGGTGACGCGGCGCGGCGGACGCGTGATCAAGTACTGCGAGCCGGTGGGCAATGACACCCGCATGACCGACTTGCTGCTGCGCCGCGCCGCGGAGATCGCGCCGGGCGTCGATCCGTCGCAGACAAGTCTTTTCATCGTCGGGCACGGGACGAATCTGAATGACAACTCCGCGGTGGCGGCGAAGCGCGAAGTCGAGCGGATCGCTGCGCGCGGGCTCTACGCCGAAGTGCGCAGCGCCTACATGGAAGAGGAGCCGCTGATCGCGAAATGGGACGAACTCTCGACTCAACCGAATGTCGTCGTCGTCCCGTTTTTCATCTCGGACGGGCTCCACAGTTACGAGGACATTCCCGTGCTGCTCGGCATCGCCAGTGAGTCGCCCGGCGCGGCCAGCGCGGGCGGCGCGGAGGTCTTCAAACGGAACCCGTATCGCCTGCGCGGGCGCACGCTTTTCTACGCGAGCGCCATCGGCACGGAGCCGCTTTTTGCGGAGGTGATCCTTGGGCAGGTCGCGGCTTTCGACGCCGCCCACAGCGCGTGATGCGGGACGTCACGCAAGCGCTGGCCGACTGGCTCGCCCGCGGCGGGGAGCAGATCGGGCAGATCGCCATCGCGCAGGTCCAAGAAGGCTGGGAGCTGCGGCATGCGGAGGATGCGGGCCGCACCGATCTCGCGCTCCAGCAAAGCGCGGAGGCGGCGCGGCATCTGGCGAATCTGGACGCGGCGGGAAACTTCCGCCCGCTTAAGACCGCGCCGAACCTCGTGCGCGGCTGGCGGCTGGTGCTGCCGGACGCCGCGGCGGTGCGGCGGGCGTTGGATTATTTCTACCCGGCGATGACCGGCGTCTGGCTCAGCCACACGCGCGGCGAGCTGGTGCCGGTGGTCCTGCGCGCGACGCTCGGACGGCAGACCGGCATGTATCGCGTCACGCAAAAGCTCACCGACGACCAGGCGCGCACGCTGATCGACAACTTCTGCGCGGGCTGTCTCAAGCAGCGCCTTTGGGAAATCGCCACACCCAATCCGCAGTCTCCGATTTTGACCGCAGGCAGCCTGCCGCTGCTCTGTCACGAAGCCTGCAACCTGCTCGTCGCGAAAGCCCGCGAAGTGGTCAAGCAAACCGAGCGCACCCCATGATTCTCCGCGCCCGCGCCATCGTCACGATGGATGGTCCGCCGATCAAAAACGGGGCCGTTGCCATCGAGGGCAACCGCATTGTCGCGGTCGGTCTGCTGCCCGATCTCGCGTGGATTTCGGAGGGGCCGGTGCTCGATCTTGGCGACGTGGCGCTGCTGCCGGGACTGATTAACGCACACTGCCATCTCGACTATACGATGATGCGCGGAGCGATCACGCCGCCGAAAAGTTTTACCGCCTGGGTGCAGCGGATCAATGCCCTTAAGCGCAGCCTCGACAGCGCGGATTACCTGGCCGCGATCCAGCGGGGCTTTGCCGAGCTGCGCAAATGGGGGACGACCAGCGTGTGCAACATCAAAGCCTTTCCCGAGCTGATGACCCACCTCGGGCCGTCGCCGCTGCGGACGTGGTGGTTTTACGAAATGATCGACATCCGCCACCGCGTGACGACTGACGATGTGGTCGCGGGTGCGCTCGCCTTTTTCCAGCATCGCGCGGGTTCGTTGGACAGCTTCGGGCTCAGTCCGCACGCGCCCTACACAGCGTCGGTCTCGCTCTACCAGCTCGCCAATTCCTGCGCCACGGCCTTCACCATGCCGCTGACCACGCACGTCGCGGAATCGCGCGAGGAGTTTGCCATGTTCCGCCACGCCGGCGGGTCGCTCTACGACTTCATGACCTCGCTGCTCCGGCCCATGGAAGACTGCGGAAAGACCACGCCTTTCGCGCAGCTCTGGCAGAGCGGGGCGATCGACGGGCGCTGGCTGCTCGCGCACATGAATGAGCTGACCGACGGCGATTTCTCGCTCCTCGCGGAAGTGCCGCGCGGCGGCACACCGAGTGTCGTCCACTGCCCAGGCAGCCACCGCTATTTTACGCACACGCCGTTTCAGTACCGCCGGCTGTACGAGCTGGGCGTGAACCTTTGCACCGGCACGGACAGCCTCGCCAGCACCGCCTCGCTCAGCCTTTTCGAGGAACTCCGCGCGCTCGCGCAGACCGATCCCTGGCTCACGCCGGAGCAGCTCCTTCGCACCGTCACCGTGAACCCGGCGCGCGCCCTCCGCCGCCGCGGCCAACTCGGCCAGATCACCCCCGGCGCGCTCGCCGACTTGATCACCGTGCCGGTGTCCGGTAGCCTCGGCACACTCCACGAGGAAATCGTCCACCATGAACGGCCGATCACGTGGACGATGATCGATGGTCAAATCCTCGCCTAGCCTCACTCTCCTGCTCGCGGTCGTGCTCGCCGCGCTGCCCGCCCGGCTCGACGCGGCGAAGAAAAAAGCCCCGGTCACGACGGTCAAAAAAAACACGCCTTCGCTCGCCCCGCCCGCGGTCAACGCCCTCCCTGGCGCACCCGCGCTTCCCGCGGCCACCCCGCGGCCGCGCATGGAAGATCTTGATCTGATCCTCGCGCGCGCCGACACCGAGGGCCTGCCCCTCGCCGCGCGCGGGGCCATCGTCATCGACGCTCAGACCGGCGCCTCGCTCTACGAAAAGAACGCCGACGAGCCCCAGTTCCCCGCCAGCACGACCAAGATCCTCACCGCTCTGCTCATCATCGAAGCCGGGGACCTCGACCGCGAGGTCGAATGCACCCTCGAGGACAGCAAAGTAGGCGAGAGCAGCCTCGAATTGAAACTCGGCCAGCATTTTACCCGCCGGCAGATGCTCTACGGCCTCATGCTCAAAAGCGCGAACGACGTGGCCCACGCGCTGGGGCGCGACAACGCCGGGACGATGGCCGCCTTCAGTGAGAAGATGACCCGGCGCGCCGCCGAACTCGGCGCCAAGACCGCCCATTTCACCAACGCCAACGGCCTTCACGACCTCGCCCACTACTGCTCCCCGCGCGACCTCGCCCTCATCACCCGCGCCGCCATGCAGCAGCCGCTTTTCCGCCAGATCGTCAGCACGCGGAACTATGACTGGATCGGCAACGACAGCGTGCTCCGCCCGCTGACCAATCACAACCGGATGCTCCAGCGCTTCCCCGGCTGCACCGGCGTCAAGACCGGCTATACCATCCCCGCCCAGCAGGTTCTCGTCAGCGCCGCGCTGCGCGACGGGCGCGAAGTCATCGCCGTAGTCATGCACACCGACCGTCCCGGCATCTGGGACGACAGCACCCTCCTCCTCAGCTACGGCCTCAACCGCCGCCCCGGCGCAGCCTCCGCGGCGGTGGAGAAAAAATAACATCCTTTACCGGCTTCGCGAGCGTGGCGGCGGCGTGGAGACTTCGGGCGAGTTGACCGGGCGATCCTTATAAAAAAGCACGCCGGAGCGGCGCAGATTGATGATGAGTGCCTTGAGGTTTTCGGCGGCCTGCTTATCGGAGATCAGCGTGCCGAGAGTGCCTTCGCCCGTGGTCGCCTTCTTGACCAGCACGGTCGCCGAATCGGTCATTTTTCGCACATCAGCGATGGCCAGCCGGACATCGGCCGCGGCTCCGTCCACGGTCTTGAGCGTGCCTTTCGCCGCCTCGACGGCTTCACTCGTTTTCATGACGACGGCGTCGAGATCCTTGGAAGTCTGGGCAAAGCCCGCGGTACTGGCCTTCAGGTTGGCAAAGGTCTCCTGCAGGTTCTTGAGGTTCTCGTCGCTGAGCAGTTTGGCGTTGATGCTCCGTGTGGCGATCTGGATCTCGTCGAGTTCCATATTGATCTTGCGCAGCACTTCCTCATTGAGCGTGTCCATCAGCTTGCCGCCTTTGGCCGTCAGATCATCGAGCCCGCCGGCGCGCGTGCCGATGATGGTCTCGCCGGGTTGGATGACATCTTTCGGATCGTATTCCGCCGGTGGCACCACGTCCACGTAAGAGTCGCCGAGCATGCCGTTGGTGCGGATGAGAAAGGTCGATTTGCGCGGGATCAGCACGCCTTCGTTGATCCGCATCGGCGCGCTCACGACAAAGGCCCGCCCGCTCAGGCGCGGGGCCTCGGTGACGTTCCCGATCCGCGCTCCCGAGAGCAGCACGTCGCAGCCTTTCACGAGTCCGCCGGCGTTGGGAAACTCAACGATGATGGGGTAGAGATTCTTAAAACCCTGCCCGACGCGCCCGAAGATCAGCACCATCGCGGCGATCACGCCGAAGCCGATAAGCAGAAACAGCCCGACAAAAAGTTCGACTCCCTTGCGTTCAGTGGTCATGCGGTTTGACGGTCAGCTCTCGTCGCCCGAGCGGCCCTCGATGAAGTCGGTGATGACCGCATCCTGCGCTGCACGCAGGGCGTTCACGGTGCCGTGAAAATAGATGCGTCCCTCGTGCAGAAAGGCGATCCGGTCGGCGGTGGTGAAGGCGGTTTTCATGTCGTGAGTGACGACCACGGAAGTCACGCGCAGACGCTTTTGCAAGCGACGAATCAGATGGTTGATCGAGTCCGAAGCGATGGGGTCGAGGCCGGTGGTCGGTTCATCGTAGAGGATGCACTCCGGCCGCCCGACGATGGTCCGCGCGAGACCCACGCGCTTGCGCATGCCGCCGGAAAGTTTCTCCGGCATCTTTTTCTCCTCGCCCGCGAGATCGACCATCTCCAGCGCCTCAACCACGCGCTCGCGGATTTCGCGCTCGTTTTTCACGCCGGCCTCGCGCAGCGGAAAGGCGAGATTTTCCCCGACATTCATCGAGTCGAAGAGCGCGCCGCTTTGGAAAAGCATGCCGACCCTCTTGCGAATGCCACCGAGTTGGCGCTCCGGCAGGTGGGTGATTTCCTCGCCCTCGACCCAGACCTCGCCGGAGGTCGGCTGAAAGAGCCCAATGAGATGTTTCAGCAGCACGCTTTTTCCACTGCCCGAGCGCCCGAGGATGACGCAGGTCTCTCCCGTCGCGACCTCGAGATCGATGCCGCACAGCACGGCCTGCGCGCCGAGGGTCTTGGTAAGC
Source organism: Chthoniobacterales bacterium (assembly GCA_038318725.1). Classification (GTDB taxonomy): domain Bacteria; phylum Verrucomicrobiota; class Verrucomicrobiia; order Chthoniobacterales; family Chthoniobacteraceae; genus Chthoniobacter. The sequence goes on along the minus strand of JBBQCM010000113.1, from coordinate 15,570 downwards.
TGGCGGACGGAGATCATGCGCGCTCAGGAGCCGTACGGAAACAGCATGTTCAGCAGGAAGGTGAGGAAGAAATTCACGATGAGGATGGTGAGCGAACTGATGACCACCGCCTCGGTGGGCGCGCGGCCCACACCGACCGCACCTTCTCGGGCATTGAGCCCCTGGTGGCAGCTCACAAAGGCAATGACGACGCCGAAACAGAACGCTTTGGAAAGCATCATCTTGATGTCGCGCGGCCCGACGTAACTGTAGAGATTTTCGAGAAAAAACGGCCCCGAGATGCCGAGCAGTTGCACGCCCACGACATAGCTCGCGATGACGCCGAGACCGACCGCTTCCGCGACGAGCAGCGGCATGGAGATGACCATTGCGAAAACCCGCGGGACGACGAGGTAGTCGATCGGATGCACCGCCAGCGAGCGGAGGGCGTCGATCTGCTCGGTGACTTTCATGGTCCCTATTTCCGCCGCAATCGCCGCGCCGACGCGGCCTGCGACCATGAGCCCGGTGAGCGTCGGCCCGAGTTCCCGGAAAAGCGCCACGGCCACGACCGAACCGGTCGCGGATTTCATCCCGAGCGCGGCAAATTGGAAATACGTCTGCGCCGTCAGCACCGCGCCGGTGAACATGCCCGTGACGATGACCACGAGCTGCGAGCGCCAGCCCATCTCCACGATCTGCCACGCGAAAAGCCGCCAGCGGATCGGCGCGACGACCATCGCCAGACACGTTTCATGGACGAGCAGCGCCAGCTCGCCGAGATATTGCAAAAGTGAAAGCGCGATGCGCCCGAGAGCGGTGACCATGCGGAGCGCGCGAAGCTAGATGCGCGGGTGGCGCTTGTCCATCACGCGCCGGATGACCCGTAAATGCGGATCCTTTACAGCCCGCCGATGCGCAGCGGCTGCGTCTTGCTCTTTGGATTCAACTCCGCCGGCACCCCTCCGACGATGCGCGGCTCCAAGCCGAGTTTCCGAAAGACCGCGCGAATTTCCTGGATGGTCATCGTCGGTTCCTCGAAGTCCAGATAGACGATGTCGTGATTGCTATCGACTTTGTAGCGCAGCCCCGCAACCGCCTCGAATTCGTGGTCGAGCTGGAGGATTTTCTCCACCTGGCGGACACCGGCTGCGTAAATTTCGACCTCGATCATAGTTTACTTTGTAACGACGGCCAGACCGTAAAGTCGCCAGCGGTTGCTTGGCAACGACTATTTTCTCAAACTGCTCGAAAGCCCAACTTTCCGCATGCTTCGGAGGTCAGGAAACAAGCTTGCGGCGGAGCGCGATGTCTGACACTTTGCGACGTTCGCGACTGATCCATGGACTCGCCCGCTCCTCATCATCCGACACCACCGCCAGGCGCCAGGCCCATTCGGCGGCCGGTGGTCACCCGCCACACCATGCCCGTGCGGGTGAAAAAGCGCTGGGACTTCCTCGAAATTTGCCTGTGGCTGGCCATCCTCGGTGGCGGCGGAGCTTTCGCGTATTACCGGCTGCATCCGCGTTCCACCTTGGCTGTGGAGGAAAGCGTATCCGCGCAAAAATCGCGGCCGGCTCACGCGACGACGTCAATTCCCATCGCACCCATCCCCAGCACCCCGGTTCCCGCCCTTCCACCCGCGCCCTCCGCCACTCCCGTCACGTCAGGCGAGATGATGCTCGCCAAGGAAACTGCTCCTCGCGACGAACCCGCCCGCGTGCTTCCCCGCGTGCTTCCCACCACACCGCCCGCCACCGCTGCCGTTCTCACCCCGCCTCTCGTGCTGGATGAAGGGGCCGGCAAAAAACCCGAGAACGTTCAGCGCGTCCAGGCCGTGCTCGACAGCGCGCTCGCGACCGGCAAGTGGCACGACTACCTCGACCTGCTCGACCGCTCACTAGCCCTCGAATTGAAGAAGTCCTCCGGCTTTCGCACCCCCGCCGACTACGACCGCTTCCTTGCCAACCCATACTTCGCCAATGCCCTCATCCAGCGCGCCGCCGTCCGCCAGCTTCCCAGCGAAGCCCTCGCCGCACTGACCAGCGACACCGCGCATCACGCTTTCGCGCAGTGGCTCCTCACCACGCCCGAGGCCATGGTTTCCCTGCTCCTCAGCCTCAAGCCCGAGGACGATGCCCAGCGCGTGCTCAAGGTGTGGGCGCTCCTCGCCGACGAAGACCCCGAGGCCCGCACCAAGTACCGCGAGCTCGCCCTCGCCTGCGCCGTCGTATTCGACAAACCCTTCACCCCGCAATGGAACGGCGAGCGCCTCGAGATCCCCGCCGGCCAGCGCTACGACTACTACAAGCAGCACAATGAAAAGGGCGACCTTGCCACGCGCATCCACCGCCTGCCGGCCAGCGACCTCGTCTGGGTCGTCTGCGCGCCCGTCCCCGTCTCGGAAATGGAGTGGGCGCTCAAGAAAATGCATCTCCGCCAGAAAAACTGGGGCAGCGCTTATGACTTGGTGAAGTACGACATGGAGAAAGCCGTCACCGGTAAAATGAAAAAGCCCTACGAGAGCTACACCTTCGCCGAGATCCTCGACAAAGGTGGCATCTGTGGCGACCGGACCTACTTCGCCGTAAATACCGCGCGCGCGGCCGGCATCCCGGCGGTGGCGCTCAGCGGCGACGGACAGCGCGGTCCGCACGCCTGGATCGGTTACGCCTCGGACGAGGATGAGTGGACTTTTACCGGTCGCATGGGTGGCTACAGCGCCGGGCACGGCAGCGATGCGCAGACCGGCAAAAGCGTGAGCGAGCAGGAGTTCGTCCGCCGCGGCGACAAGCGCGAGTCCTCGTCCGCCGCCATCTTGAAAGCACACCGTTTCCTCTGGCTCGCCTCACTCCACAGCAGCCTCAAGGATCCTGCGGCGGCCGACACCGCGCTCGCCTTTGCCCTCCAGGCCAGCCCGCATCTCCCAGCTGCTTGGGACGCCAAGATCAGCGTCTGGCGCTTCACGCGCAAAGACGCCCCGGTCGAGCAATGGCGGGATCTCGTGACCGATTTCAAGCGCGCGTTTGCCGGCGACGCCGAACAACTCGCGATCGCCAAGACGCTCGAGGAAAACTACCTCTTCAACCGCCAGGACGCGAAGCTCTCCCTCCAGCAGCTCAAACGCGACACCAAGAAAATCGACGAGCCCCGCGGACGTGATGCGGGCAAGCCCGGGGATGTCGGCTTCCTCACCGACAGCCTCCGCCGCCAGGCCGAACTCCTGCGCAAGGCCGGGACTCCCGAAGGCATCCACACCCTCTACCGGCGGGGGCTCGAAGATCACGCGCAGGATGTCGCCGCCTTCAAAGCGCTCGCCACCGACTACTTCGCCGCCTTCGGTCCCGCGCCCGAGGATCAGCGCAAAGCCCTGCGCCAGATCGAGACGCAGTTCGAGCGCCGCGTCGATACCGGCTCCGCCGATTACTTCGACGTGACCAGCGCCAACAGCGTCCGCAATCTCCTCGTCGGCCTGTATCGCCAGGCTGGCGATGAACGCCACGCCGCCCAGCTCGAAAAGAAAAGCGGCAAAGTCGAGGAACGGGCCAAACGCAACGCGCTCTAAGCCGCGAGGGAGAACTACTCCACCACCAGCTCCAACTCGCGATTCCGCGCCTCCGTCGTGTCCGCAAAAAATTGTCTGCGTCGCTGGCTTTGCTCCGCCTTTGGGCTCGCCGCAGCATAAGCTTTCGCTCCTGTGTCGCGCTGGACCAGCCAGTTTCTTTGCTCGTCGCGGAGCAACTTTTTGACGTCGTCTTTCGCCGCCTGCATCGCCTTGGCATAGAGCTGATTCAGACGTGCTTCCGCCACTTCCCCCCGCCGTTTCAACTCCGCTTCCGGCGGCAGCGGATCAAGCGGCTCCGCACTCGCCGGCCGCGCCCAGCGGGCGCGCAATTCCCCGTCCTCCCAGCGGCGGGCGGCCCCGCGGTTCACCGCGCGGAGATAATCGGTCAGCTCCAGTTTTCCCGTCCGCACATTGAGGTAGGCGTGCCACATGTAAATGCCTTTGCCCTGCCTTTCCCCGGCCCGCAGCGCGAGCAAGACTCGCGCGGAATCCGGACTCCACGCGACAAAGTCGATGATGCCCTCATCGCCCGGCCCGACACTGCTTGCGCGGCGCGGCTTGCTCCCGCTCGTGCGCCAGTGGAAACGCCAGGCCGGATCATCCAGCCAGCCTTCTCCACCGCGCCAAGGTAGGAACTGCACACCTTTTCCGCGTTGGAAAAGTTTCGCCGCAGCCATGCCGCTGCCCATGTGGACATGGGCGAAGATCCACCGCTCGTCCGGCGAGATATAGTAGGTGTGTGGCTGTGCATCGTGCGCGCCGCCGAGCGCCGCGCGCTGCGTGCGATCCTTTGCCGACACCACCCACTCCCGGTCGAACTGCCCCTCCGCCTGCACGATTTGGAAAGTGCCGCGCGGGCTGGTGAGGATGACCTGATCTTCGGCGCGCAATGGACTGGCTAAGACGAGCAGCGCCAGGAATTGGCGGGTCCATTTGGAAGAGAGCGAAAAGTGGCGGTTCATTTTCAAGGGCTCGTGGAAAACTCCACGCGGTAGAAGCTGCGTGTACCACCGGGTGCGGGGTCGGTAAAGGTGGCGGTGCTGCCGGGGCCGCCCGTCACGGTGCCGACGGGCTGCCAGTTCGGCGGCACGAGCGTGGTGGTGCGCCGGATCGTGAAGAAAAGGCCGGGCGCGCTGGGCCAGGTGAGGGTGAAGGCACCTGCAACGCCTGGCGAGACAACGGCGCGGAAGGCTTGCGCGGCATTGCGCGGAGCGAGGCCGAGGCGGAACTCGGCGAGGTTCGAGGTGCCGTCGCTATCGGCGTCTGCGGCGGCGTCGGCGGCGTTCCAGTAGGCAAAGCCGTTGGCGATTTCCCAAGCGTCGCGCATGCCGTCGCCGTCGGTGTCCGGGGCGGGCGCGGTGGCGGGGCGCTGGGCGTTTAGCTCGAAGTTGAAGCTGATGTCCGAGCTGTCGGCAGCGGACTGGTGGATCTCGACGGCGAGCACGTTCACCCCTTCGACCATCAGCGCCGGATTGATCGTTTTCGTGATCTGCACGGATTCGCTCGCGCCGCTGATACTGTTGATTGCGGGCGTGGTCGCGGTGAGGCCACCCGCCGGGAGATTGTCCCGCCAGACTTCCTGACCGTTGAGATAAACGACTGCGCCATCATCGCGGACCATGCGCGCGTCGAGTGCGGTGATTTGCGCGGCATTGGTTACGGTGAAAGTGCGGCGGAACCATGTGGTGATGTAGCGGTTCGTGTCGCCGCTGTTGTAGCCGGGTGTGGGATTGTCCTCCACGCGCGTCGCTTCGTCGGAGTCGCCGTAGCCCAGCTCCGCCGGGCCGCTGCCCCACGCGCTGTCGTCGTAGGCGAGCTGCGTCCAGTTCGCCGGTGGGGCGATGCCGGTGTCGCGGAAACGCCAGACCGCGCCCCACGGGCTGAGCGTCGCCCTCGTCGTCCCGAGCCCGGTGATGAGCACAGGGATGGAATCCGTGCTGGCAAAGGCGGCGTCCACGGCGCGGGCGGTGAGCCAGTGCTCGCCGGCGGGCACTGCGGTGAGCGCGAGCGCATACGGCGCAGTGGTGTCTTCGCCGATCTTCACCGCGCCGTCGTAGAACTCGACGCGGGCCAGTGGCCCCTCCGCGTCTCCTGCCGTCACGCTGATCGTGAACGCACCCGGCGGCGCGAAAGTCGCGAGATGCGCCGGCGCGGTGATGCTCACGACCGGTGCCTGGTTCGCGGCATTGGCGAGGCCGGGTGTGAGGCCCTGGCCCTGCCAGTTCGCCGGCTCCAGTGCGAGCACGGCTCCGCTGACGCGCTGCAGCGAAGGGCCGGAACCGTCCGCCGTCACGGGCCACGGCGGCTTGTCGTTGTAGCGCAGGCTTTCCAGCGCGACGTATGCGCCGGAGGTCACGGCGCTCGGACGTTCGAGAGTGAGACGCTCGCCGCCGTTGTCCAAAGCCCCGGTGACAGGCCCGACGATCGGCACGCCCGCGGGCACGGCATGGCGGGCGCGAAAGGCGGTGGGATCATCTGCGACCACGAGCAGGAATCCGTTGCCGGGGAGCACGGTGCCGCTCGCGAAAGTGAAACCGAAGCCATCGAGCCGCCAGCCGCCGATGTTCACTGCGGTCGCACTGAGGTTGCGCAGCTCGACCATTTCGAAATAGCCGACGGGCGGGTGATACCACAGCTCGTTGATGAGCACGGGCCCGATTTGCGGCGTGGCGGCGACGGTGCCGGGTGTGGATGCGGCGAGCGGTACGAGATGCTCCTCACCAGTCGAATCCACCACGCGCCCCAGCGCGAGTCCGCCATCGGTCGGGCCATGGGTCCACGCGTGGCTGTAGCCGGTGGGTACGCTGCTCGCGGCGGCGAAAAGAAACACTGACCCGCCGGCTTCGCTCAGCGGGAAGCCGAGCGCCGCGGCGGTGAAATGGATCGCGCCATTCGCGGGGATGATGGTGTTCGCAACGATGATCGCTTTGGCCGGAACGAGCAGATCATTGCTCAGCAGCCAACCGCCGACATTCACTGACAGTGCCGTGGGATTGTGCAGCTCGATGAAACCCGCCGCGCCCGCCACGAGTTCGCCGATGACCACGGGTGGCGTCGCCGGCGACGGGTCTGCGGCTCCCGGCGAACCAAAAAGCGCGCTGCTGGCCCGCCAGCGCTGGCCTTCATCCGGCGCGGGAAAGCTGGCGGGTGCAAGGTTCACGATGGAAAAGCCGAGACCGCTCGCGGTCGCGGGCCAAGGCGGGGTGTTATTGTAGGTGAGCTGCCAGATCGTGCCGCCGCCGGGCGCGGCGAGCGTCAGCCGTTCGCCGGCGTTGTCGAGCTTCCCGGTAAAAGTCGCGGCGACGGGCACACCCGGATAGCGCGTGGCGAAGACCGCGGAATTCCGCACCACGACGGCGAACGCGCCGGGCGCGAGCGTCGCCCCGGTGGGGAAAATCGCGGCGATGCCTTCGGTGAAAGCGAGCCCTGTAAGGTCGAGTGTCTTGTCGCCCGTGTTCGTCAGCTCGATGAACTCAAACTCCGCGCCGTCCACGGCCCCGGCGCCAGGCGCGTTGAACATGACTTCGCTGACGGCGAGTTTCGCGAGGTCTTGCACGAGATAGTAGTCGCCTTCGGTGAGCGGACTCCAGTTGCCGCCATTGAGCACGCGCGCCCGCAGTCGCACACCCGCGAGCAGTGGCAGCGGGCCGGGCCAGGCCAGCGCTGCCGGATGCAGCGCGCCGCCAAAGCCGCGCGGGTCCGTGCCGTTCAGCGTGTAATAGATCACGCCTTGCGGCACCGCTTCCGTGAGCGTGACCACCGTCCCCGAGGCGACCGTCCCCGGCGCGGGCGCGAGCACCGGCGCGACGAGCGTGGGGAAATAGCCGCGCGCCCGGAGTTGCGCGATTACATTGCCGGTGCGCGCGGGAAACCAACTACTGCGGAAGTAATTGATCCGCGGCAGCCAGTCGGTGTCGCGCGTCAGCGGCGCGCTGCGCGAGGCGTCGCCCCAGCGCGCGGATTCGCCGATCACCGCGAGGTCGATCTCCGCGGCCCTCGTGTTCCAGCTTGCGAGCTGGCCCGCTGGCGTGAGCGCACCCGCGCCGAAGCAGTGCCGCTGCACGCGGTCGGCAAAGAGCGACCGGAACTCCGGGTTGGCGATACACTTTTCAAACATCCGCCGCGGATTCGACTGGCTGAGCGTCGCACCGATGCCGGTCGGCGGGCCGGTCACATCGCCGGTCACGCTGAACATCGAATACTCGGAATCGTGCGCGAAAAATTTCCACCCCGCGCGGCCGTCCCGCGGGCGCACGCCGAAGAAGTTATTCGGCACGCCGCCGTCGATGTAGGTCGGCCCGTCGCGGTTATCCAAAATGAAATTCATCAGCATGTAGTCACAGAGATTCACGGGATCGAGATGGATTGGGAACGCGGGATTGCGCGTGCCGTCGGCATTGTTTCCGAGCAGCGCCTGGTAGGCCGCATCGCTGGCCACACCGGCTTCGGTGAGCGTCCAGAGCTGGGTCCACGCGGTGAAGGTGCCGGCGGCGAGCTGGGTGTTGAAGCTGTCCACTTTCACCACGTCGTAGTCTTGCTCCGCGCCGCCGAGATAGGCCGCGGCGTAGCTCGGGTTCACGCGCTCCTCGGTGTTGTAGAGGCCCCAGTACTGGCCGTTGATGAAGAGGTGGTAGAAGTCGCCACGCGTGGTCGGCTGACCCATCGCGCCCATCAGGTCGCGAGCGAAAGAATCGGTGACGAAAGTAGCCTCGGTGCTCGCGAGATAGGCCCAGGAAAAATCCTGCGACGTGCGCAGATCGACGACGTCCTGCTTGTCCGCGCCGTCCGGGCCGAAGATCGGGTAATCGAGTTTCCCCGCCCCGTACCGCTCGCGGAAAAACATGCGGAAGGAATGCTTCGGGTTGTTCGAGTCGCGGGAAAAATTGCCGCGGATGCGCAAGCCGCCGTCCTCCTGAAAACCGGGCTGCCCGTCCGGTCGCAGCAGCTCCAGCGAGGCCGCACGTTCCCAAGCGTAGCCGTTCTGCCCGGCATTGGCGTAGATGCCGGTCGAGGCGTTGAAGAGATCGTCGAGCTTCATCACGATGCTCAGTGCGGGGATCGCCTGCATCGCCGGCAACGCCCGGGTTTCGTACGGAGCGCCGGGGCCGATGACCTCCGGGTCTATGCCGTAATCCACGCGGTTGCCGCCCCACGTCGTGGGCCAGCCGGGCGGAGCCGTGCCGGTGGGCGACTGCGCGAGCACGTCGGCGAGGAAAAGGTACGTGCGCGTGACCGCATCGCTCGGCGCGAAGCTGGGTGCGAAAGCGACGGCGCGCAGGACGGTCGTCGCGGTGAGGTTCAGCGGCGCGGAGTAGAGCGCGCTCGTGGTGGTCGGCAGCGTGCCGTCGGTGGTGAAGCGGATGGCCGCGCCGGTCGTCGCCGAGGTCAGCGCGATCGCCACCGGCGCGGTAAAATACCCCGCGCTCACGCCCGGCACCGGAGCTGCGGCCAGACCCGTGAACTCGGTGCCGCCATTCGCCGCGCCCGGCGTGGGTGTGGCAAAAAATCGCGGCTGACTGACGGCGTTCATGCCGTAGCTCAGACCGGGCTGCTGCGCGGGCAGGGGATCGAAGGCCGAGATCAGTTCGCGCGGCGTGCCGCCCTTGTAGAGCCGGAGCCGTCCGCCGCTGAGCTTGAGCGAGAAATTGGCGTGGAGCTGCCCGCTCGCGGGCGCGCGGTTTTTCTCCGAGAGGAAAATGACGAGGAACCCGCCCGGCGCGAGCGTCCGCGCGGGCAGCACCCATTTGCCCGGCACCGCGGGATCGTCCGTGAGCGACCATCCGCCGAGACTCACGCTCGTCGTGCCGGTGTTGAGCAGTTCCACCCAGTCCTCAAAATCGCCATCCTCATCCGCCAGTCCGATGGGCACACCGGCGGCGACGACTTCATTGATCCGCACCCGTTCCAGCGGAGCCGCCGGGTCCACCGTGTAGCTCCATGCGCCGCCGCCAAACGCCACCGGCGGCACCTCCGTATCCGCGATGCCATGCCCGGCGGCGAAGGCCACGCCCACCGCGCCGGCCGACTGCGCTGGAAACGAGAAGCGCCACGCATTTTCCCCCAGCGCCACGACGCCCGTCGCCGCGCTCCCTCCGATGAGCAAGTCCGCAGCGTCCACACCAGTGACCGCTTCGCTAAAAAGCACGTCGATCTGCGTCAGCGAGCGCACCGTCGCGCCTTGCGCCGGTGTGGCTGAGAGGATGACCGGCGCGGTCGGCCCGGAGATGATCGGCGTGTCGCGGTCAGTCGCAATTTCCGCCGCAGACAGCGCGCGATTGTAGATGCGCACTTCGTCGATGCGTCCCTGCCACCATTCGCCCCACGTCTGGTTGCCGCCGAGTCGGAGCGGGCTGGCGGATTGGTCAAACGCGCCGGTGCTCGCGAGCGTAGCGACGAGCGTGCCATTGCGATAAACGCGGATATTTGCCCCGTCATAAGTCGTCGCGAGGTGCGTCCACGTATTGAGCGGCAGCGCTGCACCGCCCGAAATCTCTCGGTAGCTCCCGCCAAAGCCGCCGCCGCCCATCGCGAGATCACCCGGCCCGGAATAAAGATAGTAGGCCGCGCCTCCCGCCGTCTCCTTCATCGCCACCGTGCGGTAGCCGCCGAGCGCGGTGGGATAGACCCAGGCCATGACCGTCGCGCCCGTCGTCAGGTCGAGCGTCGCGTGGTCCGGGATCGTCACCCACGCATTGCTCCCGTTGAAAGTCAGCGCGCTCCCGTATTTTCCCGCAGCGGTCCAACCCGCCCCGCTCAGTGTGCCGAGATGATGCGTCGCCGAGATGTCCGTGATCGTCGTGCCCGAGCCTTCATTGCAGTGAAACGCCGCCACCGGCCCCGACTGCGCACGCACCTCCGGCGCGAATAGGAGACAAGAAAGGATGGCGTGGAGCCCGCGAAGACAAGGAAAACGCATGACAGCCCGAAGGCTCCGCAGGATAGCAAAGAATCGGGCGGATGGGAGGAAAGATGCCGCGCAGCCCTCGGTGATCGAGCCCGCACCCTCACACCGGCGGACAGCCACCCTCTCAGGCGCGAGAATAGACAGGAACGCGCACCTAAACTGCCAAGGGAAACTTGCGAAAGATTGCGCTTTGCATTTCTCAGGTGTGCAACTATCTCATTTCCGCGAAGCACCCTCTTATGGCTCGAATTCTCATCATTGACGACGATCCGGCGATGGTGTCGGTCATCTCCGACATTTGCCAGGAACGCGGACATCAAACCGTAGCCTATGCCTCCGGCGCGAAGGCGCTTGAGAACCTCTCGACGCACGCGCCGCAACTGGTCATCTCGGATCTGCGGATGGACAAGGTGGGAGGGCTCGACATTTTGCGGGAGTGCCGTTCGCTGCTGCCGCAGACGCCGGTGATCCTCATCACGGCGTATAAGACGGTGGAGACGGCGATCGAGGCGATGAAGCTGGGGGCCTACGATTACATCACCAAACCTTTTAAGGTGGATGAGTTGCAACTGACCATCCAGCGAGCCCTCGACAACCAAAGTCTGGTGCGGGAGAACCGGAATCTGCGGCAGATCGTGAAGGAGAAGTACCGGTTTGAGAACATCATCGGCACGAGCGGGAAGATGCAGGAGATTTACAATCTGATCGCCAAGGTGGCGGACACGGACAGCACGATTTTGATCCAGGGAGAGAGCGGGACGGGCAAGGAGCTGGTGGCGCGGGCGCTGCATTTCAACAGCACCCGGCAGCATCAGCCCTTTGTGGCGATCAACTGCTCGGCGCTGCCGGAGAATCTGCTGGAGAGTGAGCTTTTCGGTCACAAGAAGGGGAGCTTCACGGGAGCGGTGTCGGACAAGATGGGACTTTTTGAGGAGGCGGAACTGGGGACGATTTTTCTCGATGAGGTGAATTCGATGGCGCAGCCGTTGCAGACGAAACTGCTGCGGGTGCTGCAGGAACGGCAGATCCGGCGGGTGGGCGATACCAAGACGGTGGCGATCAATGTGCGAGTACTGGCGGCGACCAATGAGCTGCTGGGAGACAAGATCAAGAGCGGGAATTTCCGGGAGGATCTCTACTACCGGCTGGCGGTCATCCCGGTCGAGATGCCGGCGCTGCGCGAGCGGCCCGACGACATTCCGCTGCTGATCAATCACTTTCTCGGCAAGAACGCCGCGCAGACCGGCACCGAGCCGAAGAAGATCGACCCGAAAGCCGTGGATATGCTGACCATCTACCGCTGGCCGGGCAATGTGCGCGAGTTGGAAAACGCCATCGAGCGCGCCTGTGCGCTGTGCGACGACGGGATCATCCGCACGACCGATCTCCCGCCTCAGGTCATCCGCCACGCCAGCGCGCCGCCCGTGGAACACACCGGGACACTACCCGTGGGCCAGACGCTCGACGAATACATTCGCGAACAGGAGCGCCGCTACATCGAGGAGACGATCAAATACAACGCCGCCAACCGCGAGAAAGCGGCGAAGATGCTGGGCATCAGCATGGCCACGCTCTACCGGAAGCTGGAAGTAAAGAAGAGTGCGGAGAAAGCCTGACCGGCACGGTCAGGGGTCTGCATAGGCCTGTCGCCTTCGCCGCTCCAAAGCTCCGCGCACGCCGGTCGGCGGAGGTCTTCTTTTTTATATTCGGACGCGACGAGCGCGTGGCGGGCTGCTAGCCACTGCTTTCACCATGAACCCCCGCACCCTCGCCCTGGCGCTCATCGCCCTCACCGCACCGCTCCACGCCCGCGTCTGGACCACCGCCGACAACCAAACCTTCGAGGCCGACTACGTCAGCGCCACCCCCACCCACGTCACCGTCAAGGCTCCCGACGGACGCACCGTCCCCGTCGAACTCACTCGCCTCGCGCAGGCCGACCGCGACTTCGTCGCGCAACAACTCGCCGCAAAACCTGCCACTCCCAGCGCACCTTCCACACCCACCGCCCCCGCCGCGACGCCGAAACCCTTCGGAACTGCCGCCCTCGCGGCCGCCAAGAAAGGCCCCTACTCCGACTACCTCGCCAGCGACTGGAAACAGTTCGAGGGAAAAGGCGGACTCCAGTGCATGCTCTTCGGCGCACCGGTCGTGGACGCGACGAAGAAACTCCCGCTCGTCATTTACCTCCACGGCAAAGGCAACAACGTCCTCACCCGCGCGAACCTCGGCCTCGCCGACGCCCTCGCGAAGCCTGAAAACTTCGGGCCGCGCCCGTGCATCATCCTCGCCCCGCAGTGCCCGGACGAAAACGGCTGGGGCGGTGCCACCGGCGAGAACTTCATGAAGACCCTCAAGGACATGATGCGCCACCTCCCGATCGACGAGGATCGCGTCTATCTCACCGGCTATTCCATGGGCGGCTTTGGCACCTTCGCCTTCCTCAACGAAGAGCCCCGCCTTTTCGCCGCCGGCATCCCCATCTCGGGCGGTGCCAGCGTCGCCATCGCCCGCAGCTTGAAAAAGACGCCGCTCTGGATTTTCCACGGCGAGAAAGACGACGTCGTGAAGCCCGACGACAGCCGCGCCATCGCCAAAGCACTCGAGAAAATGAAAGCGCCCGTGAAATACACCGAGTTCCCCGGCGAAGGCCACGGCATCGGCGGCAAAATCTTCAACGACCCCGAAGTCCACAAGTGGCTCTTCGAGCAAAAGAGAAAGTAGCTGGCCCCTTGCGTGCGATCGGCAGCGAATCAAATCCAATCATCCCATGAAACACCTCACCACACTTTTCATCGCCGTCGCGCTTCTGTCCCAAGTTCAGGCGCAGACCACACCGACGAAAAGCAACCTCCCCTACGTCGAGCACGGTCACGAGCGACAGGTGCTCGACATTTATTCACCACCAAACGCCAAAAACCTTCCCGTCGTCTTCTGGATTCACGGCGGGGGCTGGCAAGCCGGCGACAAGAGCGACGTGGGGCTCAAGCCGCAGTGGTTCATGGACCGTGGTTTTGTCTTCGTGTCCACGAACTACCGGCTGCTTCCCGAGGTGGACATGGGCACGCTCATTCGCGATGTGGCGAAATCGTTCGCGTGGGTGCAGCAGCACATTGCCGGGCATGGCGGCGATCCGCGGCGCGTGCTCATCGGGGGACACTCCGCAGGCGCGCAGCTCGCCGCCATCCTCTGCACCGACGACCGCTACCTCCGGGCCGAGGGCGTTTCCCTCGACGTATTCATCGGTTGCGTGCCGGTCGATGGCGACACTTATGACATCCCCGCCATCATCGAAACTGCCGAGACTCGCCTGCGCGTGCATGGATTTCCGCCGCCGGAAAATGGGCATCGGCAGAAGTTTGGCCTCACTCCCGATAACCACAAAGACTTCTCCGCCGTCACCCACATCACCCGGGGCAAAGGCATCCCGCCCTTCCTCATCCTGCACGTCGCCGATCATCCCGACACGACCATGCAGGCGCAGCGTCTCGGTGCCGTGCTCAAGGACGCCGGCATCGCGACCACCGTCTTCGGCGCGAAAAACACGCAACACAGCAAGCTCAACGACGACCTCGGCGCGCCCGATGACCCCGCGACCGCCGCGTTGTCTGAGTTTGTCAGTCAGGTGCTGCGGAAGTAAGCGCGCAACGGAGAAGCCTCGCTGGCTAGGGAGTGCTCATCGCGCAGGGCGGATCGGTCGAAGGCTTCTCGCTTTAACTCAAAATCGGCAAACCCGCCTTCGCTCCGCGCCACGGCGGCAAAATCGACACCATCGCCGCTGTCAATGCGCTCGCCTCGGAGCCTGCCACGATCGCCGCGACCTTGGCGAAAGACGGAGTCGTGACGCTCAAGTCTGTCGAACAAATCATCGCGACCGGCAAGAGCAGTCGCTCCAGCGTCGGCCCCAGGACGGCCTGCAAGTCGGGCGGGACGGAAAAGGGAGCGGTCGGCGGTCACCTCCCCCTTCGCCTTCAAAGGCAAACTCGGCCCCGCAACGCTCGACCTTGGTGAACGGCATCCGAAGTTTCCCCGTCCGAGCCAGCAAGCGCCTCAACGAAGAACCTGAATTACATATCCACCATCGACTCTGAGACGTTTCTGGTTCGTAAGCGCAGGAATTTCGATTCGGCCTGCGTTGCACGCTTCCCGCAACCATTTCTCCAAGTCGCTCTCCCACACTAAAGGAGTTTCAAGGATAAGCCCGAGAAGGTCATCATAAGGTAGCGATTTACCTCGCGTTAGCAGCGCCGTGAAGCGGTTCTTGGCTTCTTTCAGGTACTGATCACGCAAGTTGATCGCATACCGCGACGGCGGGACGAGCCCTTCCCCAAAAATGTCGAATTCGCCCTGTCCGGTTCTACCGCTTCGTTTACGCGACTTATACCAAACTCAGTTGAAGACTGGACGATACGAATCGGTGCGTTGCGCGATTTCCTTCGGTTCTCGGACTTTGGAAGGTGTCGGTTTTCAACTGTGTTTGGTATTAGCCTCATCACGAGCACTCTCTCCGGTCTCGAAGGCGGCATGTTCAGCTTCCTTGAAGACAGCGATCCCGTGCGGGCTATTGGTTCCGAACACCAGATAGTAGTGAACGTCATCTTCGGCAGCGCGTAGCACCGCAGCGGCGCTGACAAATTTGAACTGTGCTTTTTGCTTCAACAATTCCGCGTAGCGCCGAACGAGAAACCGTTCGCGGTTATTTCCAGCCAGCGCCGCTGCTTCGTCGGCGACGGCGGCATCGCCAAAGAGTTCCTCGAACTTTGACCGCTGCTCTTCGAGCGTTACGAAGCGTCGAATAAAGGAAGTCATCAGATTCACCAAGACTTCCGCCGAGCGTGAGTTGACCAGAGGTGCGATTCGATTGAGAGCGAAGCCAGTCCACCCTTTTGGATCGACGAGAAGGAATCGAAATGCCTTGGAGCCGCCAACGGACAGAAACTCGCCAATGCGCGCTACGTTCTCGTGAAACTGTCCTTGGATCGGGATAATCTCGTGGCCTGCCCCCGGTTTTTGATCCACTCGCTATGAGAGTTTTGGTTGGTTTTCGGGGTTTGGGTTGGTGGTGATGTGGTTGCTGGGAAGGGCGCAGCCTTGGGGCTGCCGGAGCGTAGCGGAGGCAGCC
>JBBQCM010000112.1:0-21710 GCA_038318725.1 Chthoniobacterales bacterium | reverse complement strand
GGATCAATTTCGTGTACACGCATAACTATGATTGCGAACCTGGCTCTCATCTTAGTTTGGCGGAGATCTTGCGGGCGGCGGATGACACGGGAATGCTGGTGGCGCTGACGCAGCCGCACTTCAGCGGCTATGACTGGAAGGCGCCGGACGCCGCGGAGACGAATGGCTATGCGCGCGACGCGGCGTTTTACGCGCGGGTGGCTGGGCAGCATCCCGCGGTGGTGATGTACGCGATGAGCCACAATGCGACGGGTTACGAGGAAGACATGAACCCGGACATGATCGACGGCGTCCACGGGTCGCGCGATACGTGGGCGTCGAAGAACGTAAAGCTGGCGCTGGGTGCAGAAGCGATCGTGACGCGGCTTGATCCGATCCGGATCGTGTATCATCACGCCTCGGGCAATCTGGGCTCGATGCACGCGATCAATTTCTATCCGAACATGGTGCCGATCCAGGAACTGTCGGACTGGTTCGGCCATTGGGCGGCGGAGGGTGTAAAGCCGGTCTTCCTGTGCGAATACGGCGCGCCTTTTACCTGGGACTGGACGATGTATCGCGGCTGGTACAAGGGCGAGCGGGAGTTTGGCAGCGCGAAGGTGCCGTGGGAGTTTTGTCTCGCGGAATGGAACGCGCAGGTCTTTGGCGACCGCGCCTACGCGATCAGCGAGCCGGAGAAGGCTAACCTGCGCTGGGAGGCGAAGCAGTTTCGCGCGGGTAACACCTGGCACCGCTGGGACTATCCTAACGAAGTGGGCTCGCCGCGTTTCACGGAGCGGTATCTTTTGATGGCTATGTACCTCACGGATAACTGGCGCGCTTTTCGGACCTGGGGCGTGTCGGCGATTTCCCCGTGGGAATACGGACACTACTGGAAGCTGCGCGATGGGGTGAACCGGCAGCGCGAGCAAATGAAGGGGGATTGGGATAACCTCCAACGGCCGGGATTCAGTCCGGATTACCGCGAGCAGCAGATGGAGCGGATGGACCTCGCCTTTCACCGCGCCGACTGGGTGGCCACGCCGGCTGCGGAAGCGCTGCTGCGGAACAACCGTCCGCTGCTCGCGTATCTCGGAGGCAAGCCGGCGGCTTTCGCGGGCAAGGATCATAACTACTTTCCGGGCGAGACGGTGGAGAAACAGATCATCGTGATCAACGACTCGCGGGCGGCGGTGACGTGCGAGTGGGAATGGTCTCTTAATGCGGCCAACGCCGCTGATGGCGGCGGGAGCGGGAAGGTAACGGTGGCGGCGGGCGGGCAGGAGCGCGTGCCGCTGCGCTCCCATGTAGGGAACTGGCGTGCGCCGGGGCGCTATGAGATCAGCGCGCGGTTCACCTTTGGCGGAGGCGAGAAGCAGACGGATAGCTTTGCCTTCGACGTGCTGCCGCGGCCATCAGAGCAACCCATTGCGGCTGGGACTGCGATCTTTGATCCCAAGGGTGAGACGCGCGCTTTGTGTAATAAGATAGGGATGCCAAGCAATCCGGTGGAGGCCGGGAGCGATCTCGCGTCTTACAACATTCTCATTGTGGGTAAGGATGCCTTGACGGTCGGCGGTCCGGCACCCGACATCACGCGGGTGCGCGAAGGCTTGAAGGTGATCGTGTTTGAACAGACCGGGGAGGTTTTGGAGAAGCGCTTTGGGTTTCGCATCGCGGAATATGGCTTGAGGCAGGTCTTCGCGCGGGTGCCGGATCATCCGGCGCTGGCCGGGCTGGGCGCGGAGACCTTGCGCGACTGGCGCGGCGAGGCCACGATCCTTCCGCGGCGACTGACTTACGAACTGCGGCCGAGATATGGTCCGACGGTGCAATGGTGCGGCATGCCTGTGCCGCGCCTATGGCGTTGCGGCAACCGCGGCAACGTGGCTTCCGCGCTGATCGAAAAGCCGGCGTGCGGCGATTTTCTGTCGATCATCGACGGCGGCTACGGCCTCCAATACAGCACCCTTATGGAGTATCGCGAGGGTCGGGGAATGGTGCTCTTTTGCCAGACCGACGTAACCGGACGCACCGAGCCCGACCCCGCTGCCGAGACGCTGGCGCGGAATCTTTTCGCATACGTGGCGGCTTGGAAAACGGTTCCGCTGCGCAAGGCGCTGTATGTGGGCGAGCCGGCGGGTAAAAGTCATTTGGAAGCAGCGGGCGTAGTGGTGGGTGGCTACGAAGGCGGGAAGCTGTCATCGGACGAGGTGCTGATCGCGGGACCGGGCAGTGGCAGGACGCTCGCCGGGCGCACGAGCGACGTCGCTGACTGGCTTAAAGCCGGCGGAAACCTGCTCGCAATCGGGCTGGATCAGGCCGATGCCGACGCGCTGCTGCCATTCAAAGTCGGCATGAATCGAAAGGAGCACATCGCGGCCTTCTTCGATCCGCCGGGTCGCCAAACGTTGCTGGCGGGCATCGGACCGGCGGACGTGCATAACCGCGATCCGCGCGAGCTGCCGCTTGTCGCGACCGGTGCGCAGATACTTGGCGATGGCATCCTCGCGAAGGCGGAAAATGTGAACGTCGTTTTCTGCCAGCTCGCTCCGTGGCAATTTGACGGTAGCCGTCAATCGAACCTCAAGCGAACCCAGCGGCACGCCTCCGTTCTCGTGTCACGGCTGCTGGCCAACATGGGTGTCGCCAGCTCCACGCCGCTGCTGGAGCGCTTCAATCATCCCGTGGAAGTGAATGGCGCAAAACCGGAGCAGCGTTGGCAGACCGGCTTCTATTTGGATCTGCCGGAGGAATGGGATGATCCGTATCGGCACTTTCGCTGGTAAGGTTAGCCACGAAAGACCCCGCGCGGCATCGTTGTAACATGACGGTGGGTGACTGACCCTTCGTGCTCCCAAGCGCGTGCCCAAGTTGGAGACTGGACACGAGGAAGTTTTGTCGGGTTCATCCCTCCAGCCGGTAGCCGAGGCTGTGGACGGTGAGGAGGTGCTTGGGCTCGCCGGGCTTGTCCTCGATTTTCTGGCGCAGCTTGACGATGAGCTGATCGAGGGTGCGGGTGGTGCCGTAGTACTCAATACCCCAGATTTCGCTGAGGATCGTGTCGCGCGAGACGGCGTTGCCGCGTTCGCGGAAAAGCAAGGCGAGGACGCGGAGTTCGCGCGGGGTGAGTTCGATGGCTTCCTTGCCGCGCTTGCCCCGCAGGGCTTTGCAATCGACGCGCACATTGCCAAAGGCAATCTCCGCCGGCAGGTCGGTCGCCCCGCCGCCGGGCTCGGCGCGGCGCAGGAGCGCATGGACGCGGGCAAGGAGTTCGCGCAGGCTGAAGGGCTTCGTCACGTAATCGTCCGCGCCGAGTTCGAGGCCCACGACCTTGTCGATCTCCTGGCCTTTGGCGGAGAGCATGAGGATGGGTACGCGGTTCTTGCCGGCGCGGATTTCGCGGCAGAGATCGTAGCCGCTTTTGCCCGGCAGCATGATGTCGAGAATCACGAGGTCCGGCTTGCGCTGGCGGAGCAGGGGCGTGGCTTGGAGGCCGTCGCCGCACTCGCTGACTTCATAGCCTTCGCCGCGCAGGGCATCGCACAGACCGAGCCGGATGTGGGCGTCGTCTTCGACCACGAGGAGATGTTTTTTCATAAAGCGGAGGAGTCCACGAAAGACACGAAAAGCACGAAAAAAGAGGACTCCGACTGGTGCGTGAAAGGCAGAAGTTTTCGTGTCATCTCGTGCCTTTCGTGGACGCAGAAACCGCCAGCGGAAGGCGCAAAGTGAAATTGCTCCCGCCGCCCTCGCGCGGCTGGTAGGTGATCTCCCCGCCGTGCTCGTGGGCCAGACGCTGCGCCAGCGTCAGGCCGAGGCCGCTACCCTGGATGCCGCTGGAGAGCGAATCGTGCGCGCGGTAAAAGGCCTCGAAAATCTTCCGCTCCTCGCTGTTTTGCACGCCGCCGCCGCGGTCGAGCACGCTGACGCAGACATGTCCGCCGTCGAGATAGCTGTGCAGTTCCACCTCTTTGCGTTCGCCGGCGTATTTCTCGGCGTTGGAGAGCAGGTTCACGAGGATCTGCGCGAGCGCGTCGTCGTCGCCGACCACGGGATACGGTGCCGGCGCGCCCTCCCAGCGCGTGCTGAAACCGCTCTCGTGCAGGTGCAGTTCGTGGCCTTCCCAGATGCGCTCGATGACAGCGTGGAGATCGAACGGCTTTTTCTCGAAGCGCTTTTGCTTCCGCTCGAGGCGTGCGAAATCGAGCACGTTGTTGATCAGCCGCGTGAGCCGCTCGGCTTCGACCATGATGATGCGCAGATATTGCGGATGCTTTTCCGCGGAGGTGCCGCGCCCGTTTTGCATGAGCTCGGCAAACATGCGGATCGAGGTCAGCGGGGTCTTGAGTTCGTGCGAGACGTTGGAAACGAAATCCGTCTTCTGCTGCGCCAGCGCGAGCTGCCGGCGGGCATCCGCGACCACCAGCCAGCCGCCGCAGGCGATCGCGCCGAGGGCGGTGGCGATGAGCAAGGTGAGTGTCCGGCGCAGCGCCCGTGCGGATTCGCGGACTTGCTCGGGTCTTTGCAAATAGAGCGCCGCCTCCCAGTGCGGCAACGCCTCGCCGATCTCGGAGGCGACGAACGGGCGTTTCCAATCGCGTCCAGTCTCGCCCGGCGGCTGGGTGGCGATGGGTCGCGCTTTGTCGTCGAGCAGCGCGAGGATGAACTCGGGTTTGTCCGTGCGCGACACGCGGCTGGAGGAATCATTTTCCCGCGCGGGGAGCGCAGCGGGCCAGAGGTCACGCAGATTGTCGGACTCGATGAGGCAGCCAAAAATCATGTCGGGGGCCTGCGCGGGCCGGAGCCAGAAAATGATGTCGAGCTGGTCCTGCACGAAACGCGTGATCACGCCCTCGTTCGCGTCGGAGGTCAGGGCCTTGAAGTCGGACGTCGTCGGCGTGAGCTGCGAGATCGCGGCACTGTTGTTTGCGAAGACCTGCTGCGGCGCGACGTTGCGCGTCACCGCCTCCAGCTTGTTGCTGGCGAGCTTGTCGAGCTGCTGCGTTTCATTGGCAGAGTCGTTGATCGTCTGCGCTTGGTCTTTGCCCTTCGTGTCCTCCCCGGCCTGAAAGTTATCCGCCTGCTGCTTCAGCGGCATTTGTGCTGGAGCGGGCTGGCCGGGCGCTTCGAGCTTCATCTGTCTTTCGGCGCCGGCCAACTGCGGCGGCGGTGGTTCCGATGGCATCTTTGACGTTGGAGCCGGCGCGAATTGCTGGATTTGCGCCCGTTTCGCCTCGTCGTCTTTCGACGCGGGGTTGCCCGCGTAGCTCCCGGTTTTGCCAGCGAACGTGCCGCCCGGACCTTCGTTGTAGGCCGCTTTGCCTTTGCGGAGTTGCTCCGGCCGGTTGAGTTCCTCGCCGGACACCCAATAGACCGTGGCGGGCGTGGTTCCCGCGAGCCAGGAACCATTGCCGAGGAGGAACTTCTGCCATTCAGGATTTTTGGCCGCCCGCTGGGTCAGCGGCGCGCAAAGCTGGCCCGCGCCGCCCAGCGCAAAGCCCACCGCTTTCCGCGGCCACTCTTGCGCGAGTTCGGTGGAAAAGTTGTTCGCCAGCGTCTGGGGACTCCCTTTGGCGAGCAGCCGGCGGACGGCGTCGTTAAAGGCGCGGCGTTCGTCGTCGATCAGCGCCCGCGCGGCGCTCGCGGCGTTTTCGGTTTCGGTCTGGTAGAGTTCCGCCGTCCGCTTCTCGAGAATGATCTGCTGTTCATCCGCGCTGCGCAGCGCCAGCCAGCCGAGCACGACGCTCGGGAGCAGGACGGCGAGGAGGAAAATCCAGATGCTTTTTTTCATCGAGGGTTGGAGCGCGGCGATGGCTGCAGGGGAAGCTGACAGCTTCCCCTGCAGCGCGCGCGGCGAGACGAAGCTACCGCTTCTGGTACTTGTCCTGCCAGTTTTCGTATTGGATGCCCTTGCGGGTGCCCTTGCCGAGCTGGCCGTTCGATTCGACCTCCCTGGCGGCTTCTTCGAGCTTCCGGTTTTCCATGGCCAGCCCTGGCACCTGCGCCTGCGCGGGTAGCGCGGCGTTGCGGGCCGCCTGGTTGCGGAGAACGCCGGCGGCGTCCTTGGCCTTGCCTTCATCGGCCAGCTTCACGGCGCGCTCCTTGGCGAGGCGGTTCTCGGTAATGGAAACTTCGCGGCTGACCTCCACCCGCACGCTCGAGTCGGCCTTTTTTTCCTCGTCGGTGAAGTCGATCTTCGCCGCCTGCTGCTGCGGCTCCGCGCGGCCGCCGTCCGCGGGTTCGTATTTCAAATCGACCGACGCGACTTCGAGTGGCGCGCTGGATTTTTCCTCGACCACGCAGCGCGCGAGGAAGCGCCGTTTGTCGCCGCCGAAATACTCCGGCAGCGCGATGTCCGCCGAGCGGCCGCGGCACTCGATCTCCGGCTGGCCGATGATCTCCTTCAGCCGTACGCCCGCCGGCACGGTGATGCGGATGGTCACGCCGCGCGCCACGATCGAACGCGCCGCGCCGAGTTCCTCCGCGAAGATGCCTGGCAGTTTTTCGGCGTCGCGGACGTAGTAGTAATTCGCGTTGCTGGCCTCGGCGAGGGCGGTCATCAGGTCTTCGTTGTAATCGTCGCCGAGCCCGACCGTCGTGACGGAAAGCCCGTCGCGCCGGAGGTCGCGGCCCAGGGTCGCGAGATCGCCGGGGCGGCTCGGCCCGACATTGGCGAGGCCATCGGAGAGCAGCACCACGCGGTTCACGAACTCCTTTTCCAAGTACCGCCGCACTTGCTGCGCACCCACGGACACGCCCGCGTGAATCGCCGTGCCGCCGCCGGGGCGGATGCGGTCGATGCGCGCCTTTAGATCGTCGCGCTCACGCAAGCCGCCCACGCGCGCCGGCGGCAGCAGCACGTCGGTGTCATTGTCGAAGGTGACGAGCGAGAAATAATCGTTGTCGCTGAGGTGATCGATGGCCACGCATGCGGCCTGTTTGGCCTTCTCGATTTTAGCACCCTGCATCGACCCGCTGCGGTCGAGCACCAAGGCGAGATTCATCGGCGCGCGTTTGCCGTGTTCCGGTCGGCGGGCGTCGAGATCGATCTGCACCACGACTTCGCGCGAGCCGTTGCTGTAGATGAGATCCCGTTCCGGCGCGACGCGCAGGGTGAGATCGGCGCCCGGAGACGCGGTGGCCTGGCGGGCCAAGACGCCCGCCAACAACAGGAGGAGATGGAGTTTCTTCATGCCTGCAAGCTACGCCGGCCCCGCGCGCTTTGTGTCAGAGCACGGTGCGGAGTTTGTCAAAAAAGTGTCAGCCGGCGGACGGTGTGGGCATGGACGAATCGCCTGCGGGCGACTACCATCGCGCCGATGATTCTCCGCCGTCATCGTTTCTCCAATACGGGTTTATGGGCTGCGGTTGTCTGGATCGCGTTCGCATCGGCGGCCTTGCCGGAGGAGCCGCCGCTGGCCGTCGAGACCATCGCCGCCACGCCTGCTTGGTGGCCGAAACAGGTCGGTCTTTTGCGCGCGGTTGCCGTGCCGGTGGTGGTGAATGGAAAAGTCGCCGGGCAGGCGCAGCTCCCTGCCGGCACCGTGCTGCGGCTGTTGCGGGTGGTGGGCGGGCAGGTGGAGGTGGAGCATCAGGGTGGACGTCAGCTTATCCCCGCCGACGCCACCGATCTCGCGCCTCGCGCCACGGCGCTGAAAGCCACCGGCACCGCGCCCGCCAGTCCTGTCGTCGCGCCGCCCGTCTCTTCCACCTCGGCTCGCGCTACGCCCGTGCCAGTTGCGGACGGCGCCGACCCCGCGCTTTACAGCAAGCGCGCCCGCGAGGTCATGGCCGGAGTGCAGAAAACCTTCTACAACCCGCGCACCGCGCTTACGCCAAGTCCACCACCGACCCGAAGCCCGACTTCATGTGGGGCAATGGCGTGATGTTCTCCGCGCTTGTCGGGGCCGCGCGGCACGAGCCGGGCCGCTACCGGCCGGTCATGGAGAAATTTTTCGACGCCATGGACGGCTATTGGGATTCCAAGGTCAAAATCCCCGGCTACGAGCCCGGCCAGACCAGCGGCAACGGCAACGACAAATACTACGACGACAACGCTTGGATGGTCCTCACCTTCCTCGAAGCCTACGAACTCACCCACCGCCCGCACTATCTTAAGCGCGCCGCCGAGACGCTCGACTTCGTCCTCAGCGGCTGGGACGACGCAGGCGGCGGCGGCATCTGGTGGCACGAGCAGCACAAAGGCGGCGGCAAAAATACCTGCGCCAACGCTCCCGCCGCCGTCGGCTGCCTCTGGCTGGCCAAACTCCGTGACGCGCGTGCTGCCGCCCCGCTCAATGACAAAGCCCAAGCCATCGTCACCTGGACGGTGACTAATACCAAACACAGTTGAAAACCGACACCTTCCAAAGTCCGAGAACCGAAGGAAATCGCGCAACGCACCGATTCGTATCGTCCAGTCTTCAACTGAGTTTGGTATAACCTGCAGAGTGAAAACGGCCTCTTCTGGGACAACAAGAAGATCGCCACCGGCGAAATCAATCGCGGCAAGCTGACCTACAATTCCGCTTTGATGATCCGCGCCTTTCTGGGCCTTCACCGGCAGACCGGCAAAAAAGAACCGCTTGAAGAAGCCCGCCGCATCGCCCGCGCCGCCGACGGCTTCCTCAAACGAGGCACTGGTCTGTATCGCGACCCGGTAAAATGGTCGCACCTCATGGTCGAGGCCGAACCTCGAACTCTATCGCCTGACCCGTGAAGACTACCTCCTCCAGCGCGCCCGCAAAAATGCCGACGCCTACTACGTGACTTGGAAGACCGCCCCGCCCACTGACCTCATCAGCCAGGCCTCCATCGCCCGTATCCTCTGGCTCCTCGCCGACCTCGAGACCGAAGTCGGTCGCGCCTTCTGGCAGGCCAGCGACAAGCCGGGGCGGTAAGAGACAAGGGCGATGGCGATTGGGTCTTTGTTCACTGCGCCTCTTTTTTAGTCCCCATACCCGCCCGGATTCTGGACATGCCAGGACCAGGCGCTGGCGATGATCTTTTCGATGCTCTGGTACTGGGGGGTCCAGCCGAGTTCGCGGTGGATCTTGTCGCTGGCGGCGATGAGCCGGGCGGGGTCGCCGGGACGGCGGGGTTGCTCGACGACGGCGATTTTTTTACCGGTGACTTTTTCGCACGTCGCGATGATTTCGCGGACGCTGGTGCCGCCGCCGGTGCCGAGATTGTAGAAGGCGCTTTCTTCCGCGCCGAGGGCGAGCATGTGGGCCTGGGCGAGGTCGAGGATGTGGATGTAGTCGCGGATGCAGGTGCCGTCGGGAGTCTCGTAGTCGGTGCCGAAAATCTGGACGTTGTCCTTTTGGCCGAGGGCGACTTTGAGGACGTTGGGGATTAGGTGGGTCTCAATGCGGTGGTCTTCGCCGAAGCGGACGCTGGCGCCGGCGGCGTTGAAGTAGCGGAGGACAACGAAGCGAAGGCCGTGGATTTCATCGTACCAGCGGAGGATTTTCTCGAAGAGGAGTTTGGATTCGCCGTAGGGGTTGATGGGGCGCTGGGGGAGGGTTTCGTCGATGGGCAGACGGTCGGGCGGGCCGAAGGTGGCGCAGGTGGAGGAGAAGACGAGGCGCTGGACGCCGCAGGCGACCATGGCGTCGAGGAGGTGGAGGCCGCCGGTGACGTTATTGCGGAAGTATTTCCCGGGGTTTTCCATGGATTCGCCGACGAGGGCATTGGCGGCGAAGTGCATGACGGCGTTGGGCCGGGTGGCCTGCATGGCGTCCGCGATGTCGGCGGCGTGCTGGAGGTCGCCGATGATGAGGTGGGCGCGGGGATCGATGGCGCGGTGGTGGCCTTCGGTGAGGTTATCGAAGACGGTGACGGTGTGGCCGGCATCAAGAAGGGACTCGACGCAGATGCTGCCGATGTAGCCGGCGCCGCCGGTGACGAGGATGTGCATGCCGCTCTCTCAGTTCACCTCGATCCGACGGAACTGATCCGGGTACCCGCGGGCCTGCTCGTTGAGGGAGGCGACCATCTTTCGGACCTGCGGGTGGCGGCGGCGGTCGGCAAGGACTTCGAGGCTGCGGCGGGCGCTGCCCCACGCGAGAATCTCAATCTCCACGTTGCGGCAGCCCCACTCTTTCATAAGGCTGCGGCTGGGGTAGAAGAGGTCGATGGTGCGGCGGCCGATGAGGGCGCTGCCGTAGTCTTCGATGACGTAGGTGCGCCCGGTGCAAAGCATGCGAAAGCGAGTGCCAACGGGCAGCCATGACCAGTCGCTGGCGGCGCTGCTGTCCTGCATGGAGTAGCGGAGGCGTCCCCCGATGCCATTGGCCCAGCCGCCGGGCTCGGTCTGCGTGTAAGCGGTGGTGCGCACCATGAGGCGCTGGCCGGGTTTGACGGGGCGCGTGGCGGAGACGGCGGAGGAGGGCTTGGGTTGTGTGGAGGTGGCGCAGCCGCCGAGGAAGATGGCGAACAGCAGGACGAGGATTCGATGCATGGCGGTGAGCAGGAGGTCGCGGGTGATGGAGGAGAAGACCGCGCCATCTCTAAGCGCGAGGCAGGAACGCGACAACCCTCTTTTACACGAGGGAGGGGCGATTCGGTGCTCGCTGCATTTTTCCAGCTACCGATCCTTTTCCTCCGTCTCGCCCAAACTGCCGCTGCGGTCGGTGAGGAGGGCGCAGAGGCCGCGCTTTTTGGCCCCGGCGACAAAATTCCAGAAGGACTGGGCGGCTTCGCCCCACTCCCTCTCGCGGGCGGCGACGAGGGCCTGAGTGGTGTTCCGGCCGCTGCGGTAGAGAAGGTTAAAGGCGGCCTTGATCTCGGTGCGCTCCGTGGCGGTGAAGCCAGCGCGGCGGAGGCCAATGAAATTCAATCCGGCGATGCCGTTGACGTTGGCGGCGATGGTGAAGGGCGGCAGGTCCTTGCCAACCGCGGAGAGGCCCTGGCACATGACGAGGCGACCGATGCGGACGTGCTGGTGAAAAACGCTGCCGCCACCGATGAAGACGCGGTCCTCGACAACGACGTGGCCGCCGAGCAGGGAGTTGTTCGCGATGACGATATGGTCACCGAGCTGGCAATTGTGCGCGAGGTGGGTGCCGGCCATGAGGAAGCAGCCGCAGCCGACGACGGTGGCGCTGCCCGCGGCGGTGCCGCGGTGGATGGTGCAGTATTCGCGGATTTTGTTGCCGTTGCCGAGGCGAACTTCGCTTTTCACCGAAGGTTGGAAGGCGAAGTCCTGCGGATCGCCGCCGATGATCGCACCGTAGCCAATGAGGTTGTCGCGCCCCATGACAACATGTGCGCCGATGACGGCGTGGCCCTGAATGACGCAGCCGTCGCCGATGCGCGCGGCTCCCTCGATGACGGCGAAAGGCCCGACAGTAACACCCGCGCCGAGCTGGGCGTCGGGATGGATGATCGCGGTGGGGTGGAGCATGGGGGAAAGGATGAAGGATGAAGGCAGAAGACGGAAAGCAGGATTCGCTGCGGTGGTTTTTCATCCTTCCGCCTTCATCCTTCATCCTTTCCTCATATGACTCCTGCTTCGCGGAAGCTGAAGTACGGGCGGCGGCCGTTGTCGGCGGTGCCGATGATGACGTGGTCGAAAAGGCGGATCTGGAGAAGAGTGGCGGCTTCAGCGAGGCGGCGGGTGAGACGGTGGTCGGCGTCGCTGGGAGCGGGATCGCCGGAAGGGTGGTTGTGGACAACGACGATGGCGTAGGCGGCGTAGATGATGGCGGGGCGGAAAATTTCGCGCGGGTGGGCGGTGCTTTCGTTCAGGCTGCCGTTCGAGATTTCCTCGATGCGCATGAGCTGGAGCTTGGTGTCGAGCAGGATGATGCGGAGGGATTCGCGGGAGAGGGCACGCATCTCCGCGCCGAGGAGGGCGGAGATGAGTTCGGGGCTGTCGAGCGTTTGTTTAGTGAGGGTTTCCCGCGCGAGTCGGGAGGCGAGGCCAAAAGCGGCGGCGAGCTGCACGGCTTTGGCGGGACCGACGCCTTTGATTTTCGAGAGTTCGGCCACGGTGCAGCGGGCGAGACCGCCGAGGGATTGGTATTCCGCGAGGAGCTGGCGGGCGACGTCGATGGCGTTCGCGCCGACCATGCCGGTGCGGAGGAGGATGGCGATGAGTTCGCTGTCGCTGAGGGCGGCGGCCCCGAGGGTGGCGAGCTTTTCGCGCGGGCGGTCCTGCGCGGGGAGTTCCTGGATCTTCAGCGTCGCCATGCGGACGCCCTTGTAGGCGTTTCCGAGGTGGGGGCGAAAGGGGAAAGTGTCGGCGCGGCGCGGCGGCTAGAGATCTTCCTTTTTGACCGGGGTGCTGCTGTTCGAGCCGCCGCTGACGCCACCTTTGACTGCCGAAGGCTTCAACGTCTCGTCGATGTAACGGATGGTGACTTGGATTTTCGCTTCCTCGGTGACTTCGTTGCCATCGGGGCCGGCCGCTTCGCAGACGATACTCTTGGCGTCCTTGTCCGCGAGCGTCGTGCCGAATTTCCAGTACGACACATTGCCAAAGGTCTCTTCCTTCTTCGTCCCGCCCGCCTGCCGCTTTTTCTTGTCGGTGTCGGACATGCCCGGCTTCCGCTCGCCGGTCGGCGGGCCGTATTTGGCGGTGAGGCTTTGCTTGAGGTCGCGATAGACGGCGAGGCCGTTGCCGTCGGGCTTCAGGGCGACGGTGGCGGCGGCGAATTTATTGTCCACAAACTCAATCGTCCATTTGAGAACCTCCTGCGCGGCAAAATTACCGCCGATGAGTTCCAGCTTATCCACGCTCGTTGGCAGCGTTTCGGGGATAATGAGGCCGGGCCGGGTGCCGAGGATGCGGAGGGCCTCCTCCGGCGCGCTGCCAAAGGGTACGCCCGCGAAGCCCCGCGGGCGCTCGAGTTTTTGCGCGAAAGCGGACGCACTGAGAGCGAGGGTGAGGAGGGAAAGGAGGAGACGTGCGGACATTGATGATGGGGCGGGGAGGGACGCAGGTGTAATCACCCGAGGGTCGAACCGTTAGCTGCGATTTTGCCCGGCACGAAACGATTTTAGGCGCCGTCTCCCGGTTGCTGCCTAACTGCCGAATTGCAGGATCATTCCGTCGAGCGTAGTCACGAGGCTGGATAGGGCGTCCCGATATTTGTTCTCGGGGACGATCTCGAGCTGTGCCTGGGCTTCGCGCAGCATTCTCCGTCCGATGGCGACGGCGCTTTTCACTGCTCCGGCGGCGATGGCTTTTTCCGCGAGCGCGAGAATCGCGTCGTCGTCGCCGTTGAGGATGATCTCACTGATCGCGTGCCGCTCGGCGGGGTCGGCGTTTTGCAGAAGGTGCAAAATGGGCAGCGTCAGCTTGCCTTTGCGCAGGTCGCTCCCGAGGGTCTTGCCGACTTGTGCCTCGTCACCCGCAAGGTCGAGCACGTCGTCGTAGATCTGATATGCCGTGCCCAGCCGCAGGCCAAAGGTGCGCAGCGCGCTGATCACATCGGGCGAGGCTTCATTGATGAAGGCCCCCAGCTCACAGGCCGCCGCGAAGAGCGCCGCCGTCTTCATCTCGATGATCTTGTAGTAATCCGGGACGCTCAGCTTTAGGTCGAAGCGCCGCTGCGTCTGGATGATCTCCCCGCTGCAGACATCGCTGGCCGCATGAGCGATGCGGCGGCTGATCTCGCCGTTGGGAAAGCTCGTCGAAAGCTTGAGCGCGTGGGCGAACAGACAGTCGCCGAGGAGCACGGAAATCGCGTTGCCCCACTTTGCGTTTGCCGTCGGTTGTCCACGGCGCTTGTCCGCGCCGTCGAGGATGTCGTCGTGGACGAGAGTCGCTGCGTGGATGAGTTCCACGACCACCGCAAGGTCGAAATGACTGGGGCAGATATTCCCCGTCGCTCCGCCAGCGAGCAACGCCAGCGCCGGGCGGAGGCGCTTTCCGTGGCTCTCGATGGCGTAAGCCACATAGCCCTCGACCGCGGGATCAAAGGCCCGCGCCTGCTGGCGGATGCGCTCTTCGACGGAGTAAAGCTGGGAGTTGATCAGCTCGAAGGTACCCTTGAGCGCCTGGGTTTTGTCCGGGGCCGTTATGGGCTTTGTGAAAGTTTTCACAAGGGCAGATTAGGGTGTGCTGGTTTGAAGTCAATCGCGGGCACCAGTCCTTACGCAGCCCGCGCCACTGTGGACTGCGCCCTTCGTCTTCGCCGCCATATTCACTCGCATTTGCACCGTGCGATTCCGGGCGTATCCTCAGGCAGGTGTGTTATGGATTGGACCGAACCGCGCGGCTATTGGGTGGCCGCGCGGTTCACTTTTTTTTGGCGGTCTTTGATAGGAAATGGACGCAATTGACCGCCGCGCGGAGTGCGCTAGCCTCTGCGCCCTCATGACTTCCTCGTCGTCCATCCGGCGCGCCCTCATTTCGGTTTCCGACAAAACCGGTCTCGCTCCCTTTGCCCGCGCGCTCTCCGCGCTCGGCGTCGAGATTATCTCCACCGGCGGCACCGCCAAACTCCTCGCGCAGGAAGGCATCGCCAACACCGAAATCTCCGCCTTCACCGGCTTTCCCGAGATGCTCGATGGCCGCGTGAAAACGCTCCATCCCAAAGTCCATGGCGGCCTGCTCTTCGTGCGCGACAATCCGGATCACGTCGCCCAAGCGGAGGCCCACGACATTCAGCCCATCGACCTCGTGGTGGTCAATCTCTACCCCTTTGAAAAAACCGTCGCCAAGTCCGAGACCACGCTCGAGGAAGCCATCGAGCAGATCGACATTGGCGGCCCCTCGATGCTCCGCAGCGCGGCGAAAAACTACCGCTCCGTGACCGTGGTCGTCGATCCCGCCGACTACGAGGACGTGCTCGAAAACATCCGCGCCAACGACGGCGCGACCACGCTCAAACTGCGCGAGCGTCTCGGCATCAAAGTCTTCGTCACCACCGCGAAATACGACGGAGCCATCGCCACCTACCTTGACAAAGAGCAGGAGACGACCGGCTCCTTCAATCTCTCCATGCCCATCGTCGCCCGCCTCCGCTACGGCGAAAACCCGCACCAGACCGCCGCGCTCTACGGCCACTTCGACGAGCATTTTGAAAAGCTCCACGGCAAGGAACTTTCCTACAACAACATCCTCGACATCACCGCGGCGTCCGAGCTGATCGAGGAATTCAGCGAACCCACCGTCGCCATTCTCAAGCACACCAATCCGTGCGGCATCGGCAGCGACGCCGACCTGCGCGAGGCTTGGGACAAAGCCTTCGCCACCGACAAGCAGGCTCCGTTCGGCGGCGTCATTATCTGCAACCGCCCGGTCTCGATCGAACTCGCCAAAGCCATCAGCGAGATTTTCAGCGAGGTCATCATTGCACCGGACTTCGACGCCGAGGCGCGCGCGCTTTTGCAGAAAAAGAAAAACCTCCGCCTGATGCGCAAGCTCCCGCGCCCGCTGCCGAAATCCGAGGACGAGGAGATGCTCATCCGCTCCGTCACCGGCGGCGTGCTCGTGCAAAGCCGCGACACCTCACCCGAAATCGGGCTCGAAGACCACATCGTCACCGCCCGCAAGCCCACCAAAGCGGAACTGGCCGCCATGCTTTTCGCGTGGCGCACGGTCAAGCATGTGAAGTCCAACGCCATCGTCTATGCCGCGGCCGACCGCACGCTCGGCATCGGTGCCGGGCAGATGTCGCGAGTCGATGCCTCGCGCATTGCCATCTGGAAAGCCGCCGACGCCGGCCTCTCGCTCAAAGGCAGCGCCATCGGCAGCGACGCCTTCTTCCCTTTCCCCGACGGCCTGCTCGCGGCCGCCGACGCCGGCGCGACCTGCGCCATCCAACCCGGTGGCTCCGTCAAAGACCCCGAAGTCATCGCCGCCGCGGATGGGCGGAATATGGCGATGATCTGCACGGGCGTGCGGCACTTTAAGCACTGACGCCCCGGCGTCGCGCGCATGAAACTCGGCGTCAATATCGACCACATCGCCACGCTCCGGCAGGCGCGTTACGCCACGATGCCGGAGGCGCACAATGCCGAGCCGGACCTGCTCGCTGCTGCGTCGGCCTGCGAGCGCGCGGGGGCGAGCGGTATTACCATCCACCTGCGCGCAGACCGGCGGCACATCCAGGACCGCGATGTCTTCCGACTGCGCGAGAGCATCAATACCAAGCTGAATCTCGAAATGGGTAACACGTCCGAGATCCTCGACATCGCCCTCCGCGTGTTGCCCGAGGAAGTCTGCCTTGTGCCGGAAAACCGCAAGGAAATCACCACCGAAGGCGGCCTCGACGCCGCCGGGCAGATGCGCGCTCTCGCGCCTACCGTCGCGCGGTTGCAAACGGCCGGCATCCGCGTCTCGCTATTTATCGAACCCGACCCGAAGCAGATCGACGCCGCGCACCAACTCGGCGTCGAGATCGTCGAACTGCACACCGGCGCCTTCGCCAACGCCTTCGGCCAGCCCCGCTCCGACGAAGTCCGCCGCCTGCACCTTGGCTCCGTCCAAGCTCACGGCCTCGGCCTCCAGGTCAATGCCGGACACGGCATCAGCTACGCGAACATTCGCGAGCTGCACGCCATCCCACACCTCGTTGAACTAAACATCGGCCACGCCATTGTCTCCCGCGCGCTCTCTATCGGAATGGAGGGTGCGGTCGCCGAAATGCTCGCCGCGATGAAAGGTGAAAAGTGAGAGTGGAAAGTGACTCGGTGCGGCGCGTGTTCCCATTTTTCACTTTCACTCCGCACTTATGACCGTCCTCGGCCTCGGCGTGGACATCGTGGAGACCGCGCGACTCGCCGCGGCCATCGCCCGGCACGGCGACCCTTTCCTTGCCCGCCTCTTTTTGGAAAGCGAACGCGCCTACTGCGCCCAGGCCGGCGTCGCCGAGCGCTGCTACGCCGCCCGCTTCGCGGCGAAGGAAGCCGTCGCCAAAGCCTTCGGCACCGGCATCGGTGCGCACCTCGGCTGGCACGACATCGAGGTCTGTCGCGCGGCGAGCGGCGCTCCTTCCATCCGCCTCCACGGCACCGGAGCTGCCACTGCCGCCCGCCTCGGCATCCGCGAGGTGCGCCTCAGCCTCAGCCATTCCGACCACTACGCCGTCGCCAGTGCCATTGCCCTCGGCGAAGCGGGAGTGGAAAGCGGGAGTGGAAAGTGAAGCCGTGCTCGCGTGCTCGCACTTCCACTTTTACTCTCATTTTTCCGCTGGCATCTCCTCCCGGGCTGCCTATTCTGCCGCTTCGTTTTTCGGGATCCACGCGCGCTTAGCTCAGTGGTAGAGCGCTTGCTTCACACGCAAGAAGTCGCAGGTTCGAACCCTGCAGCGCGCACCCGAATCGTTAGAGCGGGAGGAATGGCGATGACAGGTCCACAAGGCCAAAAAAGGGGTTGGGCCGATTCCTTCAATATGAAGACTCCTCATTTCGGCGTTTATAGTCTCGCCGCCAACATTCTCACCAGCGGGCTGGTCGCGCAGGAACCGGCGGTCGCAAATCCTGTCCCTCAAGCCCCGGCGAAAAAAGATGACGTGGGCATTTCATCGCGCGACGGAATCAGCATCTCGGGAGTCGATGTGCTCGTTACCCGGAACGGGCGCACGGAGAAACTGACCAAGGAGATGGTTCTCGATAATGGTTTTCGCGTGCGACTGGATGGCACGGTCGTCGCCAAGGATGGCGGCGTGGTTACTCTTCGCCCCACTCAGACGCTGACCTTTGACGGACGCTTCGTTACTTATCCCATCGTCGAGTCGGTAGCTCCCAAGACTCCCGTGGTCGTCGGCCCCGCTCCCACTCCCGTCAAACCCGCGGCCACGCCGATGCCGAAACCGCCGCGGCAAGGGCCGATCAAGGCGGGCGAGGGTGTGCAAAAGTAGCTGTTAGAACCGCCCTCTGGGACCACTCGGACTTCCAGAGGACAAAAGAGGAGATTCGTAAACGGGATAGCCGATTGTGCGGGCCGAGCGTAGCATCCCGTTCGCATGAATCCTCGCACGACCCTTCTCACGTTTACGCTCACGATCGCACTCTCCCTGTACGGCAACGCTGCCGAGCCCGGAGCCAAGACCGAGGCTTTTCTCCCCACTGTCGAAAACAAGACGCCGCCCTCCGGGGTCGCTCCGGCTGGGATGGTGTGGATTCCGGGCGGTGAGTTTTCCATGGGGAGTGAGGATCCGACGACGGTTGATCCGGTGTGCGGAGGGAAGGAGCCGATGCGGGATGCACGGCCGATTCATCGGACCTACGTGGACGGCTTTTGGATGGACGCGACGGAGGTGACGAACGCGCAGTGGGAGAAGTTTGTGCAGGCGACGGGATACAAGACGATTGCGGAGATCGCGCCGACGAAGGAGGAGTTTCCGACCGCGCCACCGGAGAATCTGGTGGCGGGATCAACAGTCTTTACGCCCACGGCGGAACCGGTGCCGCTGAACAATATGTTCCAATGGTGGCGCTACCAAAAAGGTGCGGACTGGCAGCATCCAGAGGGGCCGGAGAGCAGCATCAAAGGGCGGGAGAAATATCCGGTGGTGCAGATCGCCTACCCGGATGCGGCAGCCTACGCGAAGTGGGCGGGGAAGCGGTTGCCGACGGAGGCGGAATGGGAATTTGCCGCGCGTGGTGGGAAGGCTGGCGAGCTGTATTCTTGGGGTAGTGAGCTGAAGCCGGGCGGGAAGTGGATGGCAAATATCTACGAGGGAAAATTTCCGATGAAGGACTCGGGCGGGGATGGGTTTGTGGGGATCGCGCCCGTCGCGCAGTTTCCGCCAAACGCCTACGGCCTCTACGATACGGCGGGCAACGTCTGGGAATGGTGCAGCGACTGGTATGCGGCGGATTATTACCCGCGCCTCGCGGCGGCAGGTCCCGGCGTCGTCCGCAATCCGCAGGGGCCGGAGGGCTCGTACGATCCGGCGGAGCCGTCGGAAAAAAAGCGCGTCCATAAAGGGGGGTCGTTCCTTTGCACAGATCTCTACTGCACGCGCTACATGGTTGGCACGCGAGGCAAAGGGGAAATCAGCACGGCGGCCAATCACCTCGGCTTCCGCTGCGTGAAGGCACCATAGACTGGCCGCTGGCCGAAGACCCGCGATCGCGCTAACTTCCGCGTCATGCTCCCCCGACCCATCGGACGCCTTCTTTTTTCCACCGGTCCTCTCCTTGCCACTCTGACCCGCCCGCTCGTGCAGGCCGATGATCTCCAGCCGCTCGGCGACGAATTTGGCAACGCCGCGACCTTTTCGCGCTACCAGGAGCACGGTGCGCTGGAGGGGTGGGGACCGACGCACGTCGAGTCCGCGGACATCAATACGTCGTCGCCAGGGAACTTCCGCATCGTGCCGCGGACCACGGGTTGGTACGAGCATCTTCGCGGCACGCACTTCTCCAAAAACGTGAGCGGCGATTTCATCGCGACGGCGCACGTCTTCGTCTATCGCCGGCAGAATGGCGCGGGGCCCCTCGCGCCATCGGTGCGGCTTTTTTCGCTCGACGGCATCCTTGTCCGCGCACCGCAAATCATAACCACGCTGACCATCGACGACGCGTCCTTTGACCACTGGCGATTCACCCATTTCGCCGCGCAGGCCAATGCGCCCGAGGGCCAACCCGGCGCGGATTTCGACAGCGACGGTGGCACGAATCTCGTCGAGTTCGCGCTCGGCGGCTCGCCGACCCAGCCCGATCTCGCCGCCTTCCAGCCGGTCAACGGAGAGGACGGCGGGCGGCTCACGCTCAGCTTCACCCCAGCCGCCGCGAGCAGCAGCGTGATCCTGCGCGTCGAGGCCCGCGCCGATCTCGTCGTCGGCACTTGGCTACCGCTCGCACACCGGCCGGCCGGGGCGGGAGCGTGGATGCTGGATGATCCCGCCGCAGTGGTCAGCGTCGCGCCCGGAACCGGCCGCGTCACCGTCTCGGATGCCGTACCGATCAACGGCGGGGGAAAGCGCTTCCTGAGTTTCAGCGTGGATTTTTGACCCGGCTGCGCATGTCACCCGATCATCCTCGCCAATTTGCCAGCGATAACTGGGCGGGCGTCTGCCCGGAAGCGTGGGCGGGTCTGGCGGAGGCGAATAAGGGCCACGCGCCGAGCTACGGCGCGGATTCGTGGACGGCGGAGGCGGTGCGGCTGATTCGCGAAGTCTTCGAGACGGAGTGCGGGGTGCATTTCGTTTTCAACGGCACATCCGCCAATTCGCTCGCCGTGGCCGCGATGTGCGCGCCGTTCGAAAGCGTGCTCTGCCACGGGCACGCCCACCTGATCAGCGATGAATGTGGAGCGCCGGGATTTTTCGCCCACGGCACCGTGCTCCAGCCGGTCGGCGGGGAATTGGGGAAACTGCACCTGCGGGAAGTCACTGCGGCGCTCGCGCAGGGCCGGGACGTGCATCATTCCCGACCCGGTGCGCTGAGCCTCACGCAATCGACCGAACTCGGCACGGTGTACGCGCCAGAGGAAATCGCCGCGCTCGGTGAGACGGTGCGTGCGCATGACCTGTGGCTGCACATGGACGGGGCGCGTTTTGCGAATGCCGTGGCCAGTCTCGGCGTCGCGCCGAAACGACTCACTTGGGAGGCTGGCGTGGATGTGCTCTCGCTCGGTGGCACGAAAAACGGCCTGCCCTTTGGCGATGCGCTCGTCTTTTTCGACCGCGAACTGGCGCGCGACTTCGCCTTTCGCCGCAAGCAAAGCGGGCAGCTCGCCTCGAAGATGCGCTTCCTCGCCGCCCCGTGGGTCGGCGTGCTGCGCGACGGCGCGTGGCTGCGGCACGCGGCGCAGGCCAATGCCCGCGCCGCTCAACTCGAGCACGGCCTCCGCACGCTGCCCGGCGTCGCTGTGCTTTACTCCCGCGAGGCCAATGCGGTCTTCGCTGCGCTCCCCCCGGCGATGTGCGACGGCCTGCGCGCGCGGGGCTGGCAGTTTTACACCGATGTCGGCCCGGATGGCGCGGCGCGCCTGATGGGCTCGTGGGATACGACTGCCGAAGACGTGGCCGCCTTCCTTCGCGACGCCGCGGATGCGGCGAAGTAGGCCCCCCGGCCTTGCCTTTGGTCCGGGCCTCTGCCACCAACTTCGCCCGACCCGCGCCACGGGCCTCCCGGCGCTTCTCCATACCCACCTTTCCGCCATGCCCGACCCCACCCCCATCACCGACTTCGAGTATCCCGATGCGAAGCGCAAGAACCTCCCGCCCGCCGGCAGTCCGCCGGGCGAGCGCGTGGCGGAGGAGCCGAAGGTGAAGTTTGCCTACGACCCGCACCGGCCGCCGGTGCTGCGGTTCAATGAACGCATCACCCGCTGCCGCGAGCTGCTGGAGAAAGCCACAGGCACCCAGCTCACGAAGGACGAAGCCGCCGAACTGGCCGCGCATCTGGAGAGTGAGCAGCCGTGGCTGGAGTGGGCGGGGAAACGCGAGCAGCCGCATTTCGAGGTCGAGCCCGTGGCGCTGCACCTGCACGAGCGCGTCTCGGCGCAGGCCATCCTGCGGGCGGTGCGGCGCGAGGATGCGCAGCGCGATTTCTTCGCCGAGCCAAAGCTCCCCGCCCGCGAGGCCCGCGCCTATTACCAATACGACGTGGACTGGGCGAACCGCCTCATCCTCGGCGACAGCCTCCAGGTGATGACCTCGCTCGCCCGCCGCGAGGGCCTCGCCGGGCAGGTGCAGATGATCTACCTCGACCCGCCCTACGGCATCAAATTCTCCTCCAACTGGCAGAACGAGGTGGGCAAGCGCGACGTGAAGGACAAGGACGAGGACCTCACCCGCGAGCCGGAGATGATCCGCGCC
>JBBQCM010000111.1:0-22011 GCA_038318725.1 Chthoniobacterales bacterium | reverse complement strand
TGCCCGCCGGCGATCTGGATGAGTGGAACCTCCAGCTCGCGCTTCTACTTAATCTCGGTCGTGCGCCCGAGGCTTTGCGGGAGCTGGATGCGCCCCGCTTCCCGCCCGATGCGGAAACGTGGCGGCTGCGGGCGGTGGCATCGCTCTCGACGCGGAATGTATCTGGCGCGCGACTGGCGATGGAAAAAGCGCTCGCGATGAATCCTGGCTGGCGAAAACTTCAGGAGGCGGCGGCAGTGGTTGACTATTACTCCGCCTTGTCACCCGCAATTGATACCTGGCTAAACTTTGAGTGGCCAACTCCGCCCGAATGGCAATTCGTGCGGCGCGACGACGAGAGCATCGCGGCATTGCGACGTGCTGCGGCCGCCTTCAAGGCGCTCGCGTCAGCGCCAGAAATTACCGAAACGGAGCGACAGGGTTTGGAGGTCTGGAATCTCGCCGCATTGGCGAGCGATCCATCCCGCGAAAACGAGGCCGCGACTTTCGCCCGGACGCTGCTCGAACGCGAGCCGGGCCACGTTCGCATCGCTATTTGGGCATCGCATCATGGTTACAAGTTTGATCGCGCCGAGGTTCGTGCGGCGCTGGAGCGCAAATGCGTCGGCGCGCTTGAAACGATCGAGCCCGTGCAGGCGCTTTTCGCACTGCTGGTGAACGACAATGATGTCGCCGAAGCCGGCCGGTTTCTCGACGCGCACAAGGATCTCTACGGGCAACGGCACGCGCTGAGCATTTGGCGATTTCAACGCGCGCAGGCCTGGATGGCAGTCGATGAAAAGGAGAAAGCGCGCGCATTGCTCGCTGACGAGCCTGACGAGACAGATCGCGGCAAGCTGGAAGCCGTCCTCGCCCGTGTCGAAGCAGCGCGGGGCGGGTCGCGCAGCACGGTCGCGGAAGTTTTCGCGAGGCATTTCGAGGAGACCAATGCGGACGCCGATCTGTTCGCTGCGTGTGAGGCTCATCTCTATGGAAAGAGTCCCGAGTATGTGGCGCGCCGCGCTCGCGAACTCGTCCGACGCATCGGCACCGAGTCCGCACTACGGCTGGCGCTCGATGGATGTTTTGCGGCTGGAAAATTCGATCTTTGTCTCGAACTGCTCGATCAGAACGCCGCGCTTTTTCCCGGACGAAACCCTCCTCCAGTAGTTCACCGGTTGCGTGTGGAGTGTCTTCGGCGCAGTGGGCATCTTGTCGAAGCACAACGTGCGGCGGAAATCCTCGCCCATGAGGCAGGCGACGCGATGGACCTTTTCGCAGTGTTTGAGGCGCAGCGAGCCGCCGGCGACATGGCGGCGGCGGCGCTGACGGGTCGCCAGTTACTCCCGCGCCCGGATATTACTTCCGAAGGCTTGCTGCATCTATCCATGTATTTGCGTCTCGACGCGCCGGAAGTGGCGAAGGAGGCGTTCGAGCAAGTTCTCAAACGCGGGGTGAAAACGGCGCAGCAGGCTGCAACTGCGACGCAAGTAGGATTCGATCTGGGTTTCGACGATGAGCTTGGCCCGCTGATCGCGCAGGCAATTGCCGCAGCCGGTCAGCCCGGCGCGCCGCTGGTGCGATTTTCGATCGACGAAGCTGTGGAGATGATGGCGGAAATCCGCGGGGCGAGTGAGGAGGATGCCGACACTTATGGACGCGGCGAAATACCCGTCCATCTGTATGCTCAGGCCCGGCAGATTCCGCTGGCGGTGCTTTACCGCGGGGTGTTCCTGCTGAACGAAGAGGCCGGGCTACCTTTCGGCTCTCTTGCGACCATGATCCGGCACGGATCGCGAGATGAGCCTCGATTGTTGGCGAGCGACGAAGCCACAGGCCTGTTCCTCGATGTCACTTCCTTCCTGCTGGCGGGTCATCTCGATCTGCTGGATGTCTTGGAAACGGAGTTTGCGCCGATCCAAGTTTCGCCACATCTGCCTTCCAGCCTGCAGGAGCAGCTCGGGATGCTGGCCAAGGAACAGGTCGCGCGGCAACCGGCGAAAGGTGAAATATTGGACCTCATCGCTGCGCAGCGGATTTCTCTCGCGGACGCCAGCGATGGCGAAGTGCGACAGGATTCAGACCTGGTGAAGCACATGGGCGCTCGATGGTGCTCGCTTCTCGCGCAGGCGCAAAAACATGGCGGTTATCTCATCGATTTTTTACCCCTCCGCAGCAACGACTCAGAGATGACTCCGATCCAGCTTGCGGCCGACGTGCAGGCAAGTCTTCGCGGCACTGGCGATGTGGTTCTTGCTTTGAAACAGAGCGGCGCGATCACGGGAGAACAATGCGACCTGGCGCTTCAACGTTTGGGTGGGGATGGGGCGATCTCCGGCGCGCGAACCGAACTCAAACCGGGTTCATTCGTGATGCTCGAAGGGACGATTGCGGAGAATCTGGCTTACGCAGGCGTTCTGCGATCACTGACCGGACGTTGCCGCGTCGCCATAGATGGTCAGGGCCATCGGCGACTTATGGCCGAGGCAGAAGCTCGCCGAGCGAGGATGGAACTGGCCACTTGGATTCGGCAGTTGCGTGATCGCTTGCGACGCGGCCTCCAAGACGGCCGCTATGTGACAAGGGGCAGCGGTGGCGACGCCCCGCGAGATGCAGATTTAGCCAAGACAGCGACGGGACAGTGCGCCGCGGATTTGCTGGATCAGACACGACCCGCATCCGTCCGGACTTGCTGCGACGACAGGTTCATTGGCCGCTTCGAGAAAGTCGGCGAATCGCGACTCATCGACATTTTCGACCTGCTCCACGAACTACATCGTCGAGGAAAGCTCTCGAACGACGCGCTCTTTGCGAAGCTCGCACGCCTGCGCGGGGGCAACGCTCGATACCTGCCGATTTCTCACGAGGAAATCCTGCATCAACTCAGCAGAGCAACGACGGGTCCGAACGACGTCGTGGAAACCCCGGAGCTAGTGTAGGCCGTCTTACAGATTGCATTGTATAATGAAGGGGCTAACATGGTGGAATGAGAGTTGCACCTAAGATCGAGTTAAGCACGAAAGAACAGGCTAAGTTGGAGAGGATCAAAAAAGGGCGGTCGAGTTCCGTTCGTGCAAGAGAACGGGCGGCAATGATTCTTCTGGCCGGTGAGGGTCTGGAGAATCAGGAGATCGCCCGGAAGCTTGGGCAGGATCCTGGGAAAGTTGGACGCTGGCGGCAGCGCTATGCCGCGCAGGGGTTGGCGGGCATTCTCAAGGATAAGACCAGGCCCGGCCGCATCGCGCCGCTCCCCCACTTGAAGAGGTCGCGGATTCTCAAGCTGACGCTGACGGGCAAACCTCCGGGAGCGACGCATTGGAGTCGGCAATCGATGGCGCGGGAAGTCGGTGTCAGCCCTTCGAGCGTGGGGCGCATCTGGGCGGCCAATGGTTTGAAACCGCACCGGGTCAAAACCTTCAAACTCTCCAACGACAAACGCTTCCAAGAGAAGCTCGAAGACATCGTGGGCCTCTACCTGTCTCCTCCCGAACACGCCATCGTGCTCTCTTGTGATGAGAAGAGTCAGATCCAGGCCCTGGATCGCACCCAACCGGGCCTTGCGCTCAAGAAAGGACGCTGCCAAACCATGACTCACGATTACAAGCGCAATGGAACGACCTCCCTCTTTGCCGCGCTCAACACCGCAGATGGCAAGGTGATGGGCACATGTATGAATAAGCACCGTCATCAAGAATGGCTGCGTTTCCTGCGGCTGGTCGCCAAAGGCACACCGGCAGACAAGGAAGTCCATCTTATCTGTGACAACTACGCCACCCATAAGCACGAAAAAGTGAAGGCTTGGCAGAAGCGCAACCCTCGCTTCCATTTCCATTTCACTCCGACAAGCGCTTCCTGGCTCAATATGGTGGAACGCTTCTTCCGCGACCTTACGGTCAACAGCCTTCGCCGAGGAGTCTTCCGCAGTGTCGAGGAACTCACTACAGCCATTGAAGAACATATCTCCAACCACAATGCGAACCCAAAGCCCTTCATCTGGACCGCCACAGCGTCTGACATTCTCGAAAAAGTTAAGCGCGGACGCAAAGCTCTTCATAACAGGCATTCTGCTTGACGGCCTACACTAGCTTCACTGCGCCGCTATGTCGCCGCATGCGTGCTTGATACAAAGCGGCTGCAACGACCACCACCGAACCATCCGCAGATGCGTGACCTCACCGAGATCAAGTGCGTCATGACTTTTTACAGCGCGGGTTCGGAGGCGCTCATCCAGGTATGGCGCGATGAAACCTTGACGGTAGAACGCCTGCTCGCTGTGTCGGATTGGCTACTTCACCAGTTCCTCTTCGATGTGGCAGGCGCAGTGGAGGTTTGGAATCAAGGAAACCCTCCGTCAGTTGCTATCGAGACGGCGGGCATCTCAGACGCAAATCTCATCTTTCGCGCGGTTGCTTTGGCGGGCAGAAAGCCCCCGGCGAAAGAGGATAAAGCGTCACGGCAGAAGCTGTTCGTTCGCTGGCTGATGTCGCGGCTCGAGCCGGACGCATCTCGCCTGGCGCAACTTGGCGGCCATCTTCGTGACGCTCTACTGGAGCCGCTACGGGCGGCTAAGTCGCATGAAGAGCGTGTGATCGCGGCCCTCACGTGTGGCGAGCTTTACTTGGCATTTCCAGAAGAGTTGCAGCGGGCTGTTCATCTAAGAAAAGCGGACCTCAACGCGCTAAAACTCGATCAGTGGCAGCCGATGGCGCTTGGTGAATACTCGTTCGATTTGCGCGACTTCTTCCGCGCGGCCGAGCGGGCGCTTCGGCGCGGAGAGGCTGCGCTCACTGCCCGCGTTCCTGACAACTTGAAATTCAGCGT
This sequence comes from Chthoniobacterales bacterium, assembly GCA_038318725.1. GTDB lineage: Bacteria > Verrucomicrobiota > Verrucomicrobiia > Chthoniobacterales > Chthoniobacteraceae > Chthoniobacter. The sequence continues at coordinate 17,211 of JBBQCM010000111.1, read as the reverse complement.
TCGTCCCGAGCAAAACAGCGAGCGCCTGGTCATCGTTCTTGAATCGAAAGAAGCAAAGAAGCGGATGCGCATCTCCGACGCTTGCCTTGGCCTCTTGCAAAGCGATGCGGCTACGCGCGAAGCCGGAATGTTCGCCCAGCGTCATTGGCTGGACCTCTCAAAAGCGGACGCCGACCGCACCTTCCCAAAAATCGCGCGGATCAAAAATCTGCACGAACGGATGCGGCAGTATTACGAACTGCGAGAGAAGTCCCTCGCTCTGCATTTTAGCTCGCTCGCGACGCGGTTTAGCCAGCGAGACAATGTCCAAACGGGTGATTTGAGACCGCCGTCACCGGAGACCATCCTCCGACACATCCGGGTTCCACCGCGACCGTCCGACGGCGAATTACGCGCACACCTGGATCAATCCGCCGAAATCCTGATCGAAGACGAAGGATTCGAGGAAGCCTTCATCCGAATCGGGGCGTTGCCCGTTGCTCTGCCGGCCGCTTTCAAAACGGCATTCGCGAAAATGGAATCGGAGTCGCGCGAGAAATGGGTGCGGCGGGCTTTGGAAGAACTCAAAACCCCTATCATGCAGCTGCACCTCGCGAGCATTCTGCTTGATGGAAACGACGACGAGGTTCGGTCAGCGGTGGACGTGTTGTGCGGTTTTGCCAGCGATGAAGGAGCGGAACGCTTTGACGCCTTCGAGGCCGTCCTCACCTGGACATATCGCGAAATCATCGCCACCGCCGATCTCGATTTGCCAGAAGCTGCCATCCTCGCTGCCGCTTGGAGCTACGCGGCGCGACTTCACCAACTGCTCTCTATCTACACCGAGCAAGCCGAAATTGTCCGCTCCTTCGAGGACGGCGCCAAACCGCGACCTCGCGAATTGTTGCGTCGTCGCCACAAGATTTGGGTGGATGTCGCCGGGCCACAGATGGTCAGCCAAGAAACACTGGCGGTGCATGGCATCGCCGCTGTGCTGGAAGGTCGCTCGGTCGCGCAGGAGTTGCGCGAGAAGATCGGCGGAGCCTTGCGCAAGCTGTGCTTTCCATTCGCAGAAAGCCCGACCCTGCCGGCGCTACCGCTGCTCCGAATCCGCGCAACCCAGCGCGACACACTTGGCAGCTTCCTTGGGGAATGTCGCACCGAAACCCTTGCGAGCTTCATCGGTGACGAAGCCGCGCGGTTCTCCGATGCGCAGATTCTGGCCGATGTTGAGCACGTGATACGCGGAATCGCAGAGCAGCCGAACGACCCAGGGGCGTGGTCGAACGCGGTTCCATTCTTGGGAATGCATCCACCCCCGGCGGAGTTGAGCGAGGTATTTCGGCGCTGCCTGCTGACGACGGATTGGACTCAGTTCGCCGAGGTCGCCGAAACGACGAGGGAAGGCATCCTGCTTTTCCTCACGAGTCAGGCGGCGAATTTTCCCGACGACGAAATCTACAACCACTTCCGGCTTCAACTCATAGCGCTCGCCCGCCAGTTTGCAGCGACGCTAAAGGATCATACCGTGATCGAGCACGCCGCACTGCTGCTGGCCAACTGCGCCCATTTTTTGGCGATCAACCGAGGAGACGAACTGGCAGCGGCTGGTGCCCTCCTCTCGATTATCGGCGAAATTTGCCAAGCGTGGCCGCGAGCGGCTCGACATATCTGGCGGCTCAACGCGCCGCTCCTGCTCCGCCAGCCCGCCGCCACAGTTCCGAAACTGTGGCCCCTGATCTTCCGGTTGCGAGCGACCAGCGAACGCTTGGAGTCGTAAATCGCCCCCGCCCGGCCGACGGTCGGTGGGACGACTCGAATTTTTCGTGCGCGCTGGGGAAAGGGGAAAATTCCGCTCCGTTCGCACCAAAAACTGTCAGCAAAAGTGTCAGCAAAAAGCAGCGTTTGAGCAGTGGTGAGGTAGTGACAGATTACGCTTGATTCCTGAGCCGGAAGAGCTGAAATAGACCCACACAAAGAGAATATCGAGTGCGCGAGCCGCCCTCCTGATTTTCGCAGTATTCCTGAGTAGCTCAGCGGTAGAGCGATCGGCTGTTAACCGATTGGTCGTAGGTTCAAATCCTACCCCCGCAACCATTTTACTTTTCGGTAAAATGCTCTGGAAGCCCCATAAACACAGGGTTTTCGGGCGATTGGCAGACTTCCTAATACACCTCCGAAAACACGCAAAATACCCGAAAAAGTTGGCAGTTTTTGGCAGACAATTTTCGTGAACTCCGACGAGATCGATTCTCCAACAGCGCTTCGCATCGGCTAGAATTTCTTCTCGTTGCCCGCGACGGACCACTCATCCGCCAGCGCCTCCGCCTGCTTCAGCACCAGCGCCGTCGCCTCTTCCTGCCCTTCCGGCGGATATTTGTATTTGCGCAGCAGCCGCTTGATCAGCAGACGCATGCTCGCGCGGACGCTGTCGCGCACCTGCCAGCCCACCGTCGTGCTGGAGCGCAGCTTCTCAGTCAGTTCGTCGCCAGCTTTTTCAGCGTGGCATCACCCATCGTCTGCAGCACTTCGGGCTTTTCCGCGAGGGCATCGTAAAAGGCGATCTCGTCGGGATTGAGCCCCAGCCCTTCGTCGCGTTTCAGCGCCGCCTGCATGTCCTCGGCCATCGCGATCATCTCCGCGATGACCTGCGAGCTTTCGATCATCCGGTTGTGAATATTTCCGCAGAGCCTCGATCAGGCGGTCGCTGTATTTCTTCTCCTGCACCAAGTTCGTCCGCGTCTGTGCCTTGATCTTTCCCTGCAGCAGCCTTTCGAGCAATTCAACCGCGAGGTTCTTCCGCTCCATCCGCCGCACGTCTTCGAGAAATTCATCCGAGAGCAGCCCGATGTTCGGCCGGTCCAGCCCCGCCATCTGGAAGATGTCCTGAACGTCCTCCACCTTCACCGCGTTATCGAGGATTTGCTTCAGCGCAGAATGCTTCTGCTCCGCGCTCCGCTTTTTGTTCACTCCCTCGTGCTTCCGCAGCACTGCCGCGATTGCCGTGAAGAAAGCCAGCTCCAGATGCAGCTCCTTCGCTCCGTCGAGAGCCGAGCAGAGCGAATACGCCACGTTGGCCGCCGCCATCGCGTCGAGGAACCGCTTCTTGCCGTTGATCTCCTTATCGTTGCCCAAGCCGAGGATGTGATTCGCCGCCGCGGGCAGCAGCAGCATCGGGTTGGTTTTGAACCCGCTGTAGTCGAAGCCGTGAAAGAGCGTTTGCAGCACGTCCACCCTCCTCAGAAACTCCGCCAGCGCCTGTTCCGCCTTGAGCGTGATGTCTCCCTTGCCCTTCGCCTGCGTGTAAATGTTCAGCGCGTTCTTCAGCTCCGCGGCGATGCCGATATAATCGACGACCAGCCCGCCCTCCTTGCCCGCAAAGACCCGGTTCACCCGTGCGATCGCCTACCTAAGATTGTGCCCTGCCATCGGCTTATCCAGTAAAATTCGATGTGTATTTGTTTTCCCTTGAGGAAGCCAATTACCAAATCGCTGCGAGCTTCTTGTCAGCGATCGCTGCGAACCGAAGTAGCTCTTCGAGTTGCTCTGGATGTAGAAAGCTCATTCCCGAATCCAAGCCTTCTCGCAGATCGATTTTACGAAATGCCCTCGAAGCTTTCGTTCGTCCGCCATCCTCTCTGTCGCCCAGAACGTAACTCCGAGAAGCGCGCTTTTTTCGATGCTAGTGTGGCCGTCGTCCTTATGTTTGCGGAGTTGCAGGGACCATATACCTGCCCCACTAAAACCTTCAAAAAATGCAGGCAGTTTTGGTGATCCGGCATAGTCGCAGGTGATAGTTAATTAATCCCAGCCATCGCGATCTTGGATGTTGTGCTCGGCTATGGCGTTGATCGCGGTCTCATGATGACCGAGGCGAGGCTGCGGCCGTTTCTCGAAGATCCGCAGCACGGAAAATGGGACCGCCCCGAAGGCGCGATCTCCATGACTACGCCGGCGAGCGTGGTTGCGCCGCAAACGAGTAAAACCGGGAGCAGAGCGTTTTTCATAAGACGGAAAAGGTGTCAGCGGTCGGCTTTCGCGTCCCTTTTTTTTGACATCTTGGCTCGCGGGTTGAATTCCACGAAGAGGTCGAGCAAGGTGCCGATTTTGGGTCGATCCGTGCCTCCACGTCGTCCTCGAAGCTCCGCCCGAACGTATCCCACTTCCGTCGTGCTGCGCGAACTTTAAACACCCGAGCGGCGCATCGCGCAGCACGAGGAAGAACCCCGCGCTCAACCGCGCCCGCGCCCCGAGGAGCGTGCGGATGATTTCGTTTTGTGACAACGACGGCATCTTTACCCCAATAAGCCACGCCGCGGCGGAAATCCTGACCCGGAAACAATCGCCTTCTTCGAAGATTTTGCGCCGCTCTGGAGACAGACATCGAGTCCGGGTTACAACCGCACCGTCGGCGCCTTCGGTTCCCAGTGGAGTTTCCCCGCCGCCGGAATTCCCGCCCCGCGCCACGCGGGGCGCGCCGCCGAGTTGGCGGGCGTCGATGGCATTGGTCTCGCCGCTTTGCGCCAGCCGCGTGGTGTAGAGCCGCGCGCGGAAATCGGCGCTCAGGACCATGAACCACGCGGCGCCGGTGTCGGCGTCGGCGGCAAATGGCTCGAACGCGATCTGCCCCGGGGTCTCCGCGTAGAATGACGCGCCCGGAAGTGGCGGCCCGGAGGCACACGTCCCGCCGAGATAGACGAAGTAACCCCGCGGCGTGCGCAGGCGCTTCCGTCGCCAGCCGCGCCCGTTTACACTCGCGTGGGATGAGTTTTCCCACGACAAACTAACTTGTGACCCGCCTCTCCCTCCTCCCCCTCGTGCTCGCGCTTACCGTTTGCGCGCCGCTCCAAGGAGCCGACAAGAAGCTCAACGTCCTTTTCATCTCGGTGGATGACATGAACAACGATCTCGCCTGTTACGGGCATCCGCTCGTCAAGTCGCCGAACATCGACTGGCTCGCAAAAGAAGGCGTGAAGTTCGATCGCGCGTATTGCCAGTTCCCGCTCTGCTCGCCCTCGCGCTCGTCTTTGATGACCGGCGTGCGCCCGGACACCACGCGGGTTTTCGATCTGCAATATCACTTCCGCCAGGGGCTACCGAATGTCGTCACGCTCTCGCAGCTTTTCAAAAACAACGGCTATTACGCGGCGCGCGTCGGGAAGATCTATCATTACGGAAATCCCGGCCAGATCGGCACGAGCGGACTCGACGATCCGGCGTCGTGGCAGGAGTTTTACAATCCCGCCGGGCGCGATCACACGGCGCTGGAACTCGATGTGATTCAATACACCGGCAAGAAGGGCGGCGGCCTCGGTGCGACGATGGCCTACCTCGATGACAAGCCAGGCAAGGACGAAGAACACACCGATGGCAAAGTCGCCACGCAGGCGATCGAATTGCTGAAGAAGCACCACGACGAGCCGTTCTTCCTCGCCGTGGGATTCTACAAGCCGCACTGTCCGTGGATCACGCCCGGCGGTTACTTTGAACAGTATGCGCTCGCCGACATGAAGCTCCCGCCGCTCGGCGACAAGGATGCAGTGCCAGCTCCCGCGCTGGCTTCGACGAAGCCGTGGCCCTACAAAGGCGTCACGCCCGACCAGGCGCGCGAATGCAAGCTCGCCTACTATGCCGCGATTTCCTTTGTGGATGCGCAGATCGGCCGCGTGCTCGAAGAACTAGATCGCCTCAGCCTCCGCGAGAATACGCTCGTCGTCTTCTGGAGCGACCACGGCTACCACCTCGGCGAGCACGGCCTCTGGATGAAGCAAAGTTGTTTCGAGGAAAGCGCGCGGGTGCCGATGATCATCGTCCCGCCGAGAACTAAGAACGCCGGCAAAGTCTGCGCGCGCACCGCCGAGCTGCTCGACCTTTACCCCACCATCGCCGACTACGCCGGCCTCACGCTGCCCAAGGATCTGCAAGGCCGCAGCCTGCGTCCGCTGCTGGAGAATCCCGACGCCGAATGGAATCACCCCGCCTTCACCCAAGTGCAGCGCGGAGGCTTCCCAGGCCATAGCGTCCGCACCGAACGGTGGCGCTATACCGAGTGGGATTTTGGCAAGAAAGGCGTCGAGCTTTACGATCACCTGGCCGACCCGCAGGAGCAGCACAATCTCGCCGCCGACCCACAGCACGCGGAAACGATCAAGGAGTTGAAAGAGTCTTTGAAAGCGATGCACCCGAAGCCAGTGGACGGCGGCAAAGCCGACCGCGCGTTCCTCAAAACACTCGGGGTAGGGCTCGAATACTAAGTAGGGGCCTCGCCAACTTTGAGAGTTCATTAATCGATGAATAAAATCACCCTGCTCCTGCTCGCCGTCTCCGCACTTGCTGCGCGCGCGGCCGACTCGCCCCGGCCGAACATCCTCTGGCTCGTGAACGAAGATCACGGGCCGCACGTCGGCGCTTATGGCGACAGTTATGCGATCACGCCAACCTTCGACGCGCTAGCGGCGCGCGGGCTTCGCTACGAGCACTGCTGGTCCAACGCACCCGTCTGCGCGCCCGCGCGGACCACGCTGATCTGCGGACTCTACGCGATTTCGACGGGCGGCGAGCACATGCGCTCGATGGTCCCGTTTCCCAAAGGCAAGCAGATGTATCCGCAGCTCCTGCGCGCGGCCGGCTACTACTGCACGAACAACGCAAAGGAAGACTACAACCTCAAGGAACCGGGCAACGTCTGGGACGAGTCCTCGAAGAAAGCGCACTGGAAAAACCGGCCTGCGGGCGCGCCGTTCATGGCGGTGTTCAATTCGGAGAAGAGCCACGAAAGCAAGCTGCGCGTGCGCCCGCACAAGCAGGTGCATGATCCGGCCAAAGTGCGCGTGCCGGCTTACCATCCCGACACGCCGGAGGTGCGGCAGGATTGGGCGCAATACTACGACACCGTGACTGCGGCCGACGCCGATGCGGGCGCGCGGCTCAAGGAACTCGAAGACGCGGGGCTGACCGAGGACACGATCGTTTTCTACTACGCCGATCACGGCAGCGGGATGCCGGGAAACAAACGCTGGCCGCTCGAACGCGGGCTCGAGGTGCCGCTGATCGTTTACATACCGGAGAAGTTCAAAGAGCTGCGCCCGCCGGAATACAAGGCAGGCGGCGTCTCGAATCGGCTCGTGAGTTTCGTGGATTTCGCACCGACGCTCTGCTCGCTCGCGGGCTTCCAGCCACCCGACTGGATGCAAGGCTACGCCTTTCTCGGCAAATACACCGCCGCTCTGCAGCCCTTTATTTACGGGTATCGCGGGCGCATGGACGAGCGCGTCGATTGCGTCCGCAGTCTGACCGATGGGCGCTATGTCTATGCCCGCAATTTTCGTCCGGACAAAATCTACGGTCAGCACATCAACTATATGTGGCAGACGCCGACCACGGGCGTGTGGGAGGCAATGTTCAAGGCCGGCCAGCTCAACGAGGCGCAGTCCGCCTTTTGGAAAACGAAGCCGCCGGAGGAACTCTACGACCTCGAAGCGGATCGCGACGAAGTGAAGAACCTCGCTGCTTCCCCCGAACACCGCGCTACGCTGGAAAAGCTCCGCGCCGCGTTGCGCAAAAACGAAGCGCGCATCCTCGACGTAGGCCTGCTCCCGGAAGGTGAAATGCACCGCCGCAGCGCCGGGAAGTCGCCCTACGACATGGCGCGTGAGCCGGGAAAATTTCCTTTCGCGCGCATCTACGAGACCGCGGAACTGGCTTCCGCGCTGGATCCCAGCGCTACTGATGCACTCATCAATGCGGTCAGTGACGCGGACAGCGGCGTGCGCTATTGGGCCGTAATGGGCCTGGAGATGCGAGGCGCGGAGGCGGTGAAAGCTGGGCACGACGCGCTGGTGAAAGCGCTCGATGACGACTCGCCCGACGTGCGGATCACGGCGGCGGAAGCGCTGGGCCGTTTCGGCATCGAAGCCGATCTCGCCCGCGTGCTCCCGCTGCTCGGCCTGCTCGCTGACTGGAAGACGAACGATGTCTTCACCACGATGGCGGCGCTAAATTCCATCGCTGCGCTTGATGAAAAGGCCGCGCCGCTCGCCGCGACCATCGCCGCGTTCCCGAAGACCGGTCCTGCACCGGACGGGCGCTTCAAGGAATACGTCCCGCGCCTGCTGGAGGAACTCCGTGAACGCTTTCCCGCAAAGACCGGAGAGAAGCCATGACCGCGCTGCGTGCTCTCCTCTTCCTCCTGCTCATCGGCGGTATCGCCGCACGCGCCGCGGAGGAGAAACGTCCGAACATCCTCTTCGCCATCGCCGACGATTGGGGCTGGCCGCACGCGGGCGCGTATGGCTGCGAGTGGGTGAAGACGCCGATCTTTGACCGCGTGGCGCGCGAGGGTGTGCTGTTCAAAAACGCGTTCACGAACAATCCGAAATGCAGCCCGTGCCGCGCGTCGATTCTGACTGGGCGCAACTCGTGGCAGAACGAAGCGGCGATGGTGCATTACTCGCTGATGCCGAAGACGTGGGCGGTCTATCCCGAGGTGCTGGAAGGCGCGGGCTATCACGTCGGGCTCACGGGCAAAGGGTGGGGGCCGGGCGATTTCAATTCGACGGGCTGGCCGCACAATCCGGCGGGAAAATCCTACGACACTCGGAAGAAAGCGCCGCCCGCCAGCGGCATCAATCGCAACGACTACTCGGCAAATTTCGCGGACTTCGTCGCGGCGCGAAAAACGGGCCAGCCGTTCTGCTTTTGGTATGGCGCCACGGAGCCGCATCGGCCCTACGAGGAAGGCTCGGGCAAGCGCGCGGGGAGGAATCCCGCGGACGTGAAGATGCCCGCGTATTTTCCGGATGACGCGACGGTCCGCGGCGTTCTCCTCGACTACGCGGTGGAGGTCGAGTGGTTCGATTCCCACCTCGGGAAAATGCTCGCGCAGCTCGAGGCGGCGGGCGAGCTGGAGAATACGATCGTCGTCGTGACGAGCGATCACGGGATGCCGTTCCCGCGCGTGAAGGGGCAGATTTACGAAGATGGATTTCACATCCCGCTCGCGATCCGCTGGGGCGCGAAAGTGAAGGGCGGACACGAGATCGAGGACTTCGTGAACGTGCGCGATTTCGCACCGACCTGGCTGGAGCTGTGCGGCGTCACGGCACCGGAGACGATGACCGGCCGCAGCTTCGCGCCGGCGCTGCTTTCGCAAACGCGCGGCTGGTTCGACGAGACGCGCAACCGAATGGTGATCGGCAAAGAGCGCCACGACATCGGGCGACCGAATGACGCCGGCTATCCGGTGCGCGCGATCCGCACGCCGGAGTGGCTCTACGTCGTGAATTACGAGCCCGAGCGCTGGCCGACGGGCAATCCCGAGACCGGCTACCGCAACGTCGATGACGGGCCGACGAAAGATTTTCTGCTTAGCCATTTCGACCGCTTTTACCAGCTCAGTTTCGGCAAGCGGCCCGCGGAAGAACTCTATCGCGTCGCCTACGAATCCGACTGCATGGAGAACGTCGCCGGCAAGCCGGAGCACGCGGAATTGAAAACGAAGCTGCGCGCTGAAATGGAGGCGTCGCTACGAAAGGACGACGATCCGCGGATGGCGGATGACGGCGACAAATTCGACGCATATCCCTATTTCGGCGACAAACGACACGGCTACGACGCGTGGCTGAAAAACCAATGAATACGCACTTCCAATCAATCGCCCGCGCATTTATCGCCGCGGCGTTTTTCCTCCTCGCTCACGGCACGCCGGCAGCGGAGCCCGCGAAGCCAAACATCGTCATCCTGCTCAGCGACGATCAGGGCTGGGGCGACCTGAGTCTCACGGGCAATACGAACCTGCGCACGCCGAACATCGATGCGCTCGCCCGCGGCGGAGCGGTGCTCGATCGCTTCTTCGTCTGCGCGGTGTGCGCGCCGACGCGCGCGGAATTTCTCACCGGCCGCTACCATCCGCGCTGCGGCGTGCGCGGCGTCTCGACCGGACAGGAGCGGATGAATACCGACGAGCGCACCCTCGCCGACACGCTCCGGGCCGCGGGCTACGCGACGGGCGCCTTTGGCAAGTGGCACAACGGCTCGCAATGGCCGTATCATCCGAAAGCGCGCGGCTTCGATGAATACTACGGCTTCACCTCGGGCCATTGGGGCGAATACTTCGACCCGCCGCTCGAGCAAAATGGAAAGCCGGTGCGCGGCCAGGGCTTCATCGCCGACGATCTCACCGATCACGCGCTCGCCTTCATCGAGAAAAATCGCGCCGGCCCCTTTCTCTGCTACCTGCCCTTCAACACGCCGCACTCGCCGTTCTGCGTGCCGGACGAATACTGGAACCGCTTTGCGGAGAAGCCGCTAGCACTGCGGGCGACCGAAGCCGCGCGCGAAGATGCGCCCTCGACGCGTTGCGCGCTGGCGATGTGCGAAAACCTCGATGCGAACGTCGGCCGCGTGCTGCGCCGGCTCGACGAGTTGAAACTCAGCGACAACACGATCGTCATCTATTTCTCCGACAACGGCCCGAACACGCACCGCTGGAATGGCGGGATGAAGGGAATCAAGGGCTCCGTGGACGAAGGCGGGTTGCGCGTGCCGTTCATGATTCGCTGGCCGGGCAAGATCGCGCCGGGGCTGGTCGTCCGCGAGATCACGGGCGCGATCGATTTGCTCCCGACGCTCGCCAACCTCGCAGGCGTGCCGCTCATCAGCACGAAGCCGCTCGACGGAAAAGACCTCACGCCCTTGCTCCGCGACACCGCGACCGACTGGCCGGAGCGCACGATCTTTTCGCAGCAAAATGAAAAGGTGGGCGCACGCACGCAGCGCTGGCGGCTCGACGATCGCGGCGCGCTTTTCGACATGGAGGCCGATCCCGGACAGACGACCGACGCCGCCTCGCAGCAGCCGGAAGTCGCGGCGAAACTGCGCGCGGCCGTGGCCGCATGGCGCGATGAAGTGCTGCCGAAGGGAAAGGACGACCGGCCGTATCCGGTCGGCTACGCGGAGTTTCCCGTGACCCCGCTGCCGGCGCGCGATGGCGTGCCGCACGGCGGCGTGAAACGCAGCGCCTCCGCGCCGAACTGCTCCTATTTCGTGAACTGGAAAACGCCCGCGGACTCGATGACGTGGGACATCGAAGTGAACACGACGGGCGGCTACGCGGTAGCGATCGATTACACCTGCGCCGACGCCGGCTCGACGGTCGAGCTGGCCTTCCATGGCAGCAGGCTCAGGAGAAAAGTCGCGCCCGCGTGGGACCCGCCGCTCATCACCGGCGAAGACCGCGTGCCGCGCAAGGCGGAGTCGCTGATGAAGGAATTTCACCGGCTCGAGCTCGGCGAAATTCGACTCGAGAAAGGCCGCGGCCCCCTCACCTTGCGAGCGCTCGAAATCCCCAGTGCGAGCGTGATGGACGTGCGCCGCGTCACGCTCACGCTGCTTCCACGTTCATGAGATTTCATCCCTTAGGCATCGCGCTTTTCACCATTCTCCTCGGTGCCGAATCCGTTCGCGCGGCGGAAAAGCCGAACATCATCTTCATCCTCACCGACGATCTCGGCTACGGCGACTACGGTGTTTTTTTTCAAAACCTGCGCCGCGAAAAGAATGACCGCGCGGAGCCGTGGCACATGACGCCGATGCTCGACGCGATGGCCGCTGAGGGCGTGCGACTCCGCCAGCATTATTGCGCGGCACCGGTCTGTGCGCCGTCGCGGGCGTCGCTGATGCTCGGTCAGCATCAGGGCCACGCGAACGTGCGGGACAGCCAATTTGACAAGGCGCTCGCGAACAATCACACGCTGGCAACGGTGCTCAAGGGCGCGGGTTACGCGACGGCGGCCATCGGCAAGTGGGGCCTGCAGGGCGGGCCGGGCGAGAAGAAAAAGAAGGGCGCGGAGGCCGAAGCCGGGAAGCCTGCCGAGTGGCCGGCCTATCCGACGAAACGCGGTTTCGATGATTACTTCGGCTCCGTGCGGCACGTCGATGGACACTGGCATTATCCGAAGGAAGACGGGCGGCAGGTTTGGGAAAATGATCGCGAAGTCTCGGCCGATCTCGTCGGTTGCTACACCGCCGATCTCTTCACCGCGCGGGCGAAAAAGTGGATCGTCGACCAGCACGCGGCGCATGCACAGCAGCCGTTTTTTCTCTACCTCGCCTACGACACGCCGCACGCGAAACTGCAACTGCCGGCCGCACCTTATCCCGCGGGCGGCGGCACGAAAGGCGGCGTCCAGTGGCTCGGCAAACCCGGCAAGATGATCAACACCGCCGACGGCAAGCCCGACAGCTTCGTGCATCCCGACTACGCCACGGCGACGTGGGATCACGATCGCAATCCGGCGACACCCGAGCAGCCGTGGCCGGACGTTTACCAGCGCTACGCTACGGATGTGCGGCGGCTCGATGACTGCGTGGGCGACGTGCTCCAGACGCTTAAGGATCTCGGCATCGACCAGAATACGCTGGTCGCCTTCACCACCGACAACGGCCCGAGCAAGGAGTCGTATTTGCCTGGGCCCTTCGAGCCGGATTTCTTCAACTCCTTCGGTCCTTTCGACGGCATCAAGCGCGACTGCTGGGAGGGCGGCATCCGCGTCGGCGCGCTGCTGCGCTGGCCCGGCGGCGCGGCGGGGAAGCGCGTGAGCGAGCTGCCGTGCCAGGCGCACGACTGGATGGCGACCTTCGCCGAACTCGCCGGGGTCGCCGCTCCGGCGGTCTGCGATGGCACATCGCTGGTCCCGACGATCACCGGCCGCGGCGGGCAGACGACGCCGCAGGTCTATGTGGAATTTACGAACGACCAGAAGACGCCGAAGTATCCGGAATTCGAAGCCGCGCATCGCGGCCGGGTGCGCGCGCAGATGCAGGTGATCCGCGAGGGCGATTTCGTCGGCGTGCGCTACGACGTGAAATCGCACAGCGAACCGTTTGAGATTTACAACGTCATCGCCGATCCGAAGGAGGTGAAAAATCTCGCCGCCGCGCAGCCCGAGCTGCAGCAGAAGATGCACGACGCCGTGCTGCGGATGCGCCGTCCGGACAAGAGCGCACCGCGTCCGTATGATTCGGAGCTGATCCCCGCGCTCCCGGCCGCGAAGAGCCAGCCAGGCGTGCAGTGGCGGGCCTACGGCAAAGTCACGCCGTGGCTCGCGAAGCTCGACGACGTGGTCCCCGTCGCGAGCGGCACTGCGGCGCAGATCGAAGCGCCCGCCGCCAAGGACTCGGTGGAACTGCTATTCAGCGGCTTTTTCGAGATTCCGTCCGACGGCGAATACACCTTCACCGTGCCCGCCGACGCGACCGCGCTGCTCCGCATCCACGACGCCGCGGTAATCGACGCCGGCTTCGCCCCCACGCACTCAGAAGTCGCCGGCGCGGTCCGCTTGCAAGCCGGGCGGCACCCGTTCCGGCTCTACTGGCAGGTGTCCGGGCCGGCGCCGCGACTCGAGATCGCCGGACCTTCGCTCAAGCGGCAGCCTTTGCCGGCGGCGATGCTTTCCCACGAATAATCAGACCAGTTCCTCATTGAGACTGAGACATCAGCGGAGTCGCGATTTACGGGAAGCGCGGACGACGCGTGCGGCAGGGCCGAAGGTCCGTAACAAGCCAGCCTAGGGCAACGCCCTTCCACCTTGCAGGCTCTTGGCCATCTTCCCCCGTACTGGACCGAGATCCTCCGCGGACTTCCCCGCATTGGCGAATTCCTGCTGCAAGACGACGAGATCGCCCACGGCCACCCATGAGTTCGCCGAGAGATCGCTGAGCTTGCCGCCCACATCGAGCGCCTGCCAGAAATGATTGTAGCCCCCCGTCACCACACCCGCGACCGCCTTCTCGGCGATGAATGCCGCCGCGAACTTCGCGATGCGCGATTGCAGCGCGAGCATCTTTCCATTGATGCGCGCCAGCGCGCTGGTCAGACGGCTGTCGTCGGCATCGAATACAGCGGTAGCTTTCTGCATGCCCGCTGCGCGGCGTCAACCAAATGTGCCCTAAAGAATGTTCACAGACTGGGGTAACTGCTGGTTCGCCTCCCAGTAGGTCTTTTTCAGATGGATCTGCGGGTCATCGGCGGGTGGTTGCACGCGGCTTTCCTCGTCGATCGCTCGGGAGACGACGGTATGCTTGCCGGGCGCGGGGTTCTTCCAGTCGAAGCTGAAGAATCTCCAAGTATAGGGTTCGCGGGGAGAGCGATCGATCTCGGCCGGAACCCATGGGCCATCGTCGATCTTTACTTCCACCGACTTGAGCGGCGTCCCGTCGCCCCACGCTGCGCCAGTCAAACGGACGGTGCCCGTCGGCAGTTTCACTGCTCGCGCAATGATGGATTTGAGGTCCATCGGACCGACACTCGTGAGACGCCAGACCGTTTTGTCCCCGCGCTCTTCGCCGCGCAGCGTCACGTATTCCTGCGCCATGTATTTGCTCATGTAACGGCGATCGAGCACCTCGATGCGGTTCAGCCATTTTACCCACGAAATGCCGAACCATCCGGGCACGACCAACCGCAGCGGAAACCCATGTTCTTTGGCAAGCGGTTCGCCATTCATCTCGTAGCAAAGCAGCACCTTGGATCGCATGGCATCGCTGATGTGAAGGCTGCGCGCGAAGTTTTGCGGATAGTCGTTGCCACGGATCTTTTCGACGCCTGCATCCGCGCCAAAGAACACGACTTCGATCCCACGCTTCAGCGGCTCACATTCACTGAGTAACTCGGCGAGCGGCGTGCCGGTCCAGGTTACATTTCCGATCGCGCCCATGAAGCCAGGTCCGTTGCCGTTGCCGCCGCACTCCAGAGTCGCGGTGAGACTAACTTTCTTCCGCGCCTTGATCTCGGCCAAGGTCAAGGTTTGCGGCTTACTGACCAGACCGGAGATCTCCAATTTATGGTCATCGGCTTGCAGTGTCGGGATGTTGTAATGCTGGACAACGTATAGGTCTTCGCTCTTGGTCATCCAACCGGTCAGCTCGGCCCAGCGCGTCTGGCGCTTCACCTCGGGTTGCGCATTGAGAAAAGGAATGAGCACTCCACCCTCTTCGGCCTCTGGCCCCCCGAAGAGTGAAAGCGGGTGCTGGGCGAATGCCAGCGCCGCGGTGGCGACGCTGGCTTTGATCATCTTGCGGCGGGTGACTGGAGTGGAGTTCATGGTGTTAGTTAGGCTGATCTGCGATGCACCACAGCGTCGTCGCTTCCGCGCCGCGCTTGGTCCGGAGATAGATGCGTCCGTCCGCGATGGCTGGCGAGGCATCGCATGGCTCACCGAGGGTATTGATGTCCGCGAGATCGAAGGTATCGCCGGGCCGCACGACGTAGGACTTACCGCTGCGTCCGGTGAAGATGACATAACCCGCGGCGGCGACGGGCGCGGCGTAGAATTTGTCGTCGATGTCTTCGGACCAAAGGCGCTTTCCGTCGGCTATGTCGTAGCAACTCATCTTTCCTGCATCGGACACCGCGTAGAGGCGGTCGCGATAGACGATGTTATTGGCCATGCGGGCGATGCGCGCGCCGCTGGTAAAGTCGATCGACCAGCGCGGCTTCGCACCTTGCGGACCTGCTTCCAAAGCCATCGCGTGATCCGATTGTGCGACGATGATCGTGTTCGCACCGATCAGAAGCGGAGTCGTGATCGGCTCGCCGAGGGAGAAGACCGCTTGGTTCCAGAGTTCGGCTCCAGTGGATGGATCGGATGCTGTGAGCTGGTTGCCAGCCCACAGCAGGAGTTGCTGCGGGTCGGACCCGAAAAACAACGGAGTCGAGTAACCGCGTTCGCCGCTGGTGGCGATTGGCTGCCGCCAGGCGACACCGCCCGTTTCCAGATCGAGCGCGACCATGAACGAGGGTTGCTTTGAGCGTTTTCCCTGATCGACGGAGTAATAAATGCGCCCGCCGTGAATGACCGGTGACGAAGCCAGGCCCCACATGTGATCGAGCGGCCCGAGATCATAAGTCCAGAGGAGCTTTCCCTCCACGGACAGGCACGCCAACGCGCCGGTGGCGAACGCGGCGACAACGTGTTTCCCATCCGTCGCAACTGTCGGAGTGGCCCAGCCGTTGTTTTCGCTGGGCGCTTTCACCGTCCCCTCAGGCAGTGGGACCTGAGTCTTCCACAACGGCTTGCCGTTGGCGCGGTCGAAGCAAAGCACCTGCGTTGCTTTCACATTGGTCTTACTGCCGATCGCGCTGGTGAGAAAGATGCGCTCGCCCCAGATGCACGGCGAGCTGTTGCCCGTCCCTTCGACTTCCGTCTTCCAAGTGACGTTCTCGGTCGCGGACCAGTGAATCGGGATGTGACTGGCATCGGAAAGTCCGTCGCCGTGAGGTCCGCGCCAGCGAGGCCAGTAGGCGGCTTCTTTCTGTTTCGCCCCAGGCTCCGCTTCGGGCTTCACTCCATACTTCGCAGTCAGATATTCTTCGACTTGCTGCCGCTCGGCATCCGGAAGCGCGCGGCTGTAGAGGATGATTTCCGCAATGTCGCCCTGCCACGAGCGATCTTTGAACGCTCGATCCCGGCTGATCTGATCCGCGGATACATCTCCGCTGGCGACCATGGAAATGATGGCGAGCTGCTGGGGAAAGTCCGTCTTTCTTGGATCGACGACCGCACCGTTCACCCGCGCGACTCCGCTTCGCAAGGCGGCGGAGGATTCGCTGGGATGCAGGATGAATGCGGTTTGATGGGTGCCGACGTGAAAGTCTTTTCCGCTCCCGTCGCCCAAGACGAAGCGCTCGTTGTGCTGGCCGATCGATTTTGCGTCTTTCGCTACTACCCAGAAAACCGTCCGGATGTTCGTCTGCCGGGGGAACGTGAACGCGCAGTCTGAACCATCGAACCGCAAGACGGCATGACCATTGGCGACGTCCGTAATCAGGCTGGGATTTCCGAGGCGTTTGGAATACTCCGCATCGCGGGTGGCATCGTGTTTCGCTGCGCTGGAATCGCGCCAAGCAGTGATCGCGCTAGCTTCACTTTGCACTCCCGCATCGGCTCGAAGCCATAAGAGCAATCTATCCTCTGGGACCGGAGTTTCCGCTGCGAACGCATGTTCCCGAGATGCCATCACCAGCGCAACGCCGACGAATATAGATATTAGTGTTTTCATACGCTCATTTCGCGGCGGGCTTCGGCTTCCAGCGAAACATCGCGTCGCCCTCCACGATCGGATCACTGGCATTCACGCCGTACTCCGTGAGCCAGCGCAAACGCCACGCTTCCTTCCCATCGCGCGGATCGACTGCCACGTAGGCCTTGCCATTCCCAAAGATCGCCAGCCACT
>JBBQCM010000110.1:0-22552 GCA_038318725.1 Chthoniobacterales bacterium | reverse complement strand
CGGGAGGTGGAGTTGATCAGCAGCGCGTCGCACTCGGTGTTGTTCTTGCAACCCTTGAGATGCTTCGGCACGTGAACGAGGCCGCGATAGGTCGCGCGGCCGGTGCCGACGGAGATGGATTTGGAGACGATGTTCGAAGTCGTTTCGTCCGCAGCGTGAATCATCTTGGCGCCGGTGTCCTGATGCTGGCCGTCGCTCGCCAGGGCGATGGAAATGACTTCGCCGCGTGCTTTGCGGCCCTTCAGAACCACGCCCGGATACTTCATCGTCAGGCGCGAGCCGATGTTGCAATCGATCCACTTCACCTCCGCTTCCTCGTGGGCGACGGCGCGCTTGGTCACGAGATTGAAGACGTTGGCCGACCAGTTTTGCACGGTCACGTATTGGATCTTCGCGCCCTTGAGCGCGACGAGTTCGACGACCGCGCTGTGCAGCGTCGCGGTCTCAAATTTCGGCGCGGTGCAGCCTTCCATGTACATCACTTCGCTGCCTTCATCGGCGATGATCAGCGTGCGCTCGAACTGTCCGAAGTTCTCCGCGTTGATGCGGAAGTAGGCTTGCAGCGGGTGCTTCACCTTCACGCCCGGCGGCACGTAGATGAACGAGCCGCCGCTGAACACGGCGCTGTTCAGCGCGCTGAATTTATTGTCGCCTGTCGGGATGACTTTGCCGAACCACTTGCGGAAAATCTCCGGGTGCTCGCGCAGCCCTTCGGTCGAGCCGCAGAAGATCACGCCCTGCTCGCCGACGGCCGCCTTGATGTTTGAATACACCGCTTCGGAATCGAACTGCGCCTCGACGCCGGCGAGAAATTTGCGCTCCTGCTCGGGGATGCCCAGCCGCTCGAAAGTGCGCTTCACGTCGTCCGGCACCTCATCCCACGAGCGCGTCGGTTTCTGGCCGTTGGCAAGGTAATAGCGGATATTTTGGAAGACGATGTTCTCCAGATCCTTCGACGCCCAATGCGTCGGCATCGGCTTGGACTGGAAAATTTCCAGGGCGCGATGGCGGAACTCACGAATCCATTCCGCTTCGCCTTTGACCTTCGAGATATAATCGACAGTGTCCTTGGTCAGCCCGGTGCCGGCGTCGAAGGTGTGGCTCTCAGGATAGGAGAAATCGCCGCGCGTGCGGTCAATGTCGATCTGGTTGTCAGTTGCGGTGCTCATGGTGGCCTCCGGGTTAGGCGAGTGCGGGCTCGCTGAGTTCGTCTTTGATGAAATCGTAGCCGCGCTCTTCGAGTTCGAGCGCGAGTTCTTTGCCGCCGCTCCGGACGATGCGGCCCTCGACCATGACATGCACGACGTCGGGCACGATGTAGTCGAGCAGGCGTTGGTAATGCGTGATGAGGAGCACGCCGAGTTGTGGCCCACGCAGGGCATTCACTCCGGCGCTGTCGATGCGGAGCGCGTCGATATCGAGGCCCGTGTCAGTCTCGTCGAGGACCGCGTAGGCCGGCTTGAGCATGGCCATTTGCAAGATCTCATTGCGCTTTTTCTCCCCGCCGGAGAAGCCCTCATTGACCGAGCGCGCAGTGAAAGTGCGCGGGATCTCCAGCTTGTCCATTTCAGCATACATCTGGGCGTAAAACTCCGTCGCCTCGACTTCTTCCCCGTCCGCCTGGCGCGCATTCAGCGCCGCACGGAGGAAGTTGGCGTTGCTCACGCCGGGGATTTCCATCGGGTATTGAAAGGCGAGAAACAGTCCCTTGCGCGACCGCTCGTCGGGCCCGAGGCCGAGGATGCTTTCGCCGTCGAGCAGCACCTCACCGCCCGTTACGGTGTAATCAGGATGCCCGCCGATTGCCTTGCTCAGCGTGCTTTTGCCGGAGCCGTTCGGCCCCATGACGGCGTGGACTTCGCCCTTCGGGATTTCGAGCGTGAGACCGCGGATGATCTCCTTGTCCCCGATGCTAACGTAAAGGTCTTTGATGACGAGTGAACTCATTTGGATCTTGTGGTTTTGCGCGCCGCGGTTTTCGCACATTTCGGACAGAGCCCGCGGAAGGAGATTTCGTGATGTGAGATGGAAACGTCTTCCGGCAGTTCCCAGATGTCGTGGGCTCGCCGTTTCGCCCGCAGCGGAATGTCAGTCACACCGCCGCACTCCTCGCAAAAGAGATGGGCGTGCTCGGCGAGATTCGGGCAATAGCGCGCGGACTCGCGGTCGTGATTGACCGTCTTCACGAGCCCGCAGTCAGTCAGCGTTTCGAGGCAATTATAGACCGTGGCGAGCGAGATCGACGGCACCGTGCCCTTTACCCGCATGAAGACCTCGACGGCGGTCGGGTGGTCGCGTTTTCCCATGAGCGCGTCATAGACCGCGCGCCGCTGCTCGGTGAAGCGGAATCCCTTTTCGGAGATCGTCTCATCGTAAGACTTGGGCTCGAGTTTCTTGATCATCAGTGCTGCGGAACATCCGGGTGCGGAGAAGTCATATCAAGAATAATTCTAAATAAACTATTTAATGGCCCCAGCACGGGAATCCTTATCCGCCCGCCCAGCGGTCGTGAAGTTCACGGAGACTGGCGCGAAGATCGCCGCGACAACGGGCATGGATCGTTTGCGCTTCGCCGACGGGAAGGCGTCCTCCGGTGAGTTCCGCCGCCAAATCTTCGAGCAGCGCCGGGGTGGTGCCGATTTCGACGAGAGTGGGGAGGCGACCGGTGCGGTGCAGGGTGATGATGCAACCGGCGAGGTTGTCGATGGCTGAGCGCAGGGAAAGCCACTCGCGGGTGTGGAGCTGCTCGCCGCCGTCGAGGAGGAGAAAATCGGGCGCGCACATCTTGCGGGTCTCGGCGATGACGGCATCCTTTTCCACCCGGCGGCTTTCCGTCCCGAGATGAAACAGGCGGGGCGTAAAACCCTGAGCGGTGAGGTGCGGCGCAAACTGTGTGAGAAGCAGGGATTTACCCGAACCGACCGGTCCAACAATGGCGCAGCGATAGCCAGTCTCGACGCACCGGGCGAGGAGCGACTCCCAAGTGATCCCGGAGGGAAAGCGGAAGGTGAGGCTGGCCAGGCGGGCGGTGGAGAAGGGATTGTCGTCAGTGGTCATGGATGGCGGGGGCGCAATTCTTTCACAGCACGCGCGTTTGGCAAACGTGTTAAGAACCGCGCACCGCGACGGCCCACTCCGCGCTTGCCGCCACGGCGGTTTTCCCAGTTTTGGGGTTTTCTCGCATCCCTGCCACGCCGACGGAAACCCCTTTTTTGCCCACTCCCCACCGGCGGCGCTGGTGCTTTTCTTCCTGCGCAGCCGGAGCATGGAGGATTTCATCTACTTTCAGTTCTGACGCAGAAGGGCGACCGGCTGGCCGGTTTCCGCGCTTTGGACCGCGGCGAGGGAAAGTGCGAGCGTGCGCAAGTTGGCGCGGGCGGAGTGCGGGGGCTCGCGGTTTTCCTCGAGGGCGCAGAGCAACTCGGCCATGGCACCGTGAAAGCCGTCCGGAAACCAGCAACCCGTCAGTTCCGGCGAGGCGCTCCCGTCCGCGGTGGTCAGAATCACGCGCTGCTCCATGAGGCTCGGTCCCGCGCTGCGCAGCGTGCCGCGGGAGCCGATGATCGTCGTGCTATCCTCATGGCCGAAAGCGGTGTCGGCATTGAAAGCGAAAGTCGCCTGGCCGCCGTTGAACTCCGCGCAGGCATGGGCGAGGAACGGAGGGCGCGCGCGCTGGCTGAGCGAACGGGCCTGGGCGGCAAAAACCCGATGCGCGGCGCGGTCTCCGAAAAAGGCGGTGGCGATGTCGAACCAATGGATCGCAAAGTCGGAGAGGATGAGCTGTGGCAACTCCTCGAAGGGCGTTCCGCAAATCCAGTGGTGATCCCAATGCACCGTGAAATCGACGGACCCAACCTCACCGATTAGTCCGGCGGAAATGGCCGCGCGCATCCACGCGAAATGCGGCGCCCAGCGCCCGTTCTGATTCACCGCAAGCCGCCGGTCGAGTTGTTCCGCGAGTGTGGCCAGCCGCTCTCCTTCCGCGAGCGTGAGGGCGAGCGGCTTTTGCGAAAGCACATGCTTCCCCGCATGCAGCGCCGCCTCGATGAGCGGCCCGCGCACTTCCGGCGAGGTGGCGATGTCCACCACGCAAATGTCTTCCCGCGCGAGCAGCACCCGCCAGTCGGTAAAAACTTCGGCGCCCGGAAAAAACTCCGCCCGCCGCGCTTCCGCGCGCTCCGGCGAACGCGAAGCCAGCGCAACCACGCGAAAGCCCGCGTTTTTGTAGGCCTGCAAATGACTCTGCGTGATCCCGCCGCAACCGATCAGCCCGATGCCCACGCCGTGATCCCGCGGCACCGGCGGACGCCACGGCAGCTCCGGCGCGGCGACCGTCCGCGCCGCCTGCTCCGCGCTGACGCCGTAGATTTCGACGCTCATTCGACCAGCCTGACCGTCTGCTTTTCCCGTGCGCTGAGGACGGCGCTGTCCACGATCTGCTGGCCGATGCGGGCAATCTCCGGATGCAGCGGCCCGCGCTCGAAACTCTCCTCCCCGGCAAGCACCGCGAGCAGATACTGGATCGGGTTTTGAAAAGGCGCGCGCACTTCATCCACCGCCAGCTCGTAGCCTTCGGGCCGCTCCGCTGTCTGCACGCGGAGATGCGTGGCGTAGTCGTAGGCGCTGATCGTCCCGCGCGTCCCGCAGAGGACGAAGCCGCACCGCGGCTGCGGCTGCAAGATCCACGGATCGGTGAAAGTGCCCCAGCGCGTCTCGATCTTGGAAAGCCCGTGTGCGTAACGGCAGACGGTGACGCTGTGCTCATCGACCTCCAAACCGGCGGGCTGGTCCGCGACACAGGTCACTTCCAGCGGCGTGCGACCGTTTTGAAACCACGTCCCGATGGTTGCGCCGTAGCCCGCGTAGTCGAGGAGCGACCCGCCGCCGAGCGCCTTTTTGTAAAACCAACTGGCAGCTTTTTCCTCCGCCGTCGGTTGCGCCTCTTCCTTGTCAGCGCGATGAAAGAGTGGCCCGCGATTGCCGCCGTAGTGATGGAAGTTCGTGACCTCGCCGATCAGTCCTTCGTCGAGCAGCCGCTTCGTCGTGATATAGCCGGGGAGCCAGCGGATCGGCCAGTTGATCGCCAGCAACTTCCCCGTCGCCCGCTGCGCCGCGATCATCGCGTCCGCGTCCGCGAGGGAGGCGGCAAACGGTTTTTCGACAACGATATTCACGCCGAACTCCGCTACCCGCTGCGTCCACAGCGCGTGCTCGCCGGTCGCGGGACAGAGGATCGCAAGATCGGGCCGCGTCGTCTCCAGACACGCGCGGTAGTCGGTGAAAACGCGTTCGGCCGGCAGCGCAAAATTGCGCACCGCCCCGGCCATGCGCTCCGGGTTTTCGTCGCTGATGCCCACGATCACCGCGCCGGGATGCTCATGGGAAGTGCGCAGCAGATCGCCCATGTGCATGTGGTCAAAGTTGATGCCGACGATGCGGAATTGTTTGTTCATAATGGTTGAAGGTGGGCTCGCGGGAGAGATCGACAGCGCGAACCTGTTTCTCGAAAAATCCAGCGCGCCCATCAATCCTCAATTGCGCCAGGCAGCAATCTTCCCGCTGCTCAGGGGCAGATTTGCGTCGCTCTCAGCCGGAGCACCCGGAGCGGACGGCTGGAGAGCGTCACGGTATCGAGGACGGTGATGGTTTGCCGGCCCGCGCTGAAGGCTCCTTCCATCACCCGTGGCCGCACCTTGCCACGCGCTGAGGCTGTGAAATGAAGTCGTCCCATCGGGACGAACGATCGTAGCCGTGGGCTTCAGCCCACGGTCCGCACGGCAATAGCCCTGTCGCGGAGCGACAGTTGAAGGCTGCTCAAACGTCGCGACGCGACGGCGCTGAGTTGCACCTCAAGCTACCGCTTTACCTCGTAGTAGTAAGCGCGGTAGCGACCGTCGATGGAGATGCTTCCATCTGCGGAGACGGGCACGGATTTGCCGGGCATCGGCACGCCGTAGTGGTCGCACGGCGTGACGCTCACCGGTTTCGCGCCGGCAAATTTCAGCGTCGCCTGCACGGGTTCGAGCAGGAGCGGTGCGGTGCCGGGGGCTTCAAGCGCAGTGCCGGCGGCGTTGTAGCGGACGCCGGTTTGTTTGTCCTGCGCGAGGGCGGTGATAAGGATGCGCTTGCTCTGCGCGAGCGGGAGATTGTCGAGCGGCGTGAAGATAGTGCTGACGAACGGCGTCTGGAATGTCGCGCTCACGCCCGGCAGCGCAAAGGTGCCGCCGCCCGTCTTGCCGATAACCGCCTGCGTCTTTGGCGTATGTACGGTGATGACCTCGCGCCCGTAATCCCACGTCAGCTCGCCGGTCGCCGAAGTGATGACCTTGTTCGCCTCGTTCCAATACTTCGCGAAATCGACGCTCTCACTTTTCCCGCCGTCGAAACCCGCGGTGACGCGCCCGATGGCAAACGCTTCGGCCGGAGTGCCGCCGTTGCTCACCAGCGTCTTGATGTCGTAACCGCCTTTCGTGAAGTCCTGCTTCAGCGCGTCGAGCCCGGTGAAGAGATCGCCTTTCGCCAGCCGCCGCGCGGCGATGACCGGCGACTCGGTGATGTGCCCGGCGTAAAGCGCGAAGGCCAGCGCCGGAAACTGCCCGAGATACGCCGGCGTGTCGCTCGCGTAGCTCGACATGCCCGGCCAACCATCGCCAAGCCGCGTGCCGCTTTGGATGAAATGAAACGACGCGTCCCAGCCGTGCAGGCCCATCGCGTAGAAAGCGAGGATCGGCGCGGCCTCGATCTTCCATTGGTTTGGCGCGGACTGCGTCCATTCGGTGATCGAAAAAGGCTTTGTCTCCACCTGCTTCATCCCGACCGTGAAGATGCCACTGCCGGGCCGCCCGAGATGCGATTCTTTGTTCACCTTGCCCTCCTTGATCCCGTGTCCGCCCGCGCCGCCGCCAGCGTAATTGTGGCGGTCGATCATCCCGCCCACGGTGTCCGTCCACGTATTCGCCGGATCGGTTGCTGAGCCGCCGACCTGCCAGGCCGTCGTCATCGTCACGCCTTTGAAACCGGTCGCGCGCATCGCCTTCTCGCAGCCCTCAAACTCCGCGCGCTGCATTTCCGCGAGGAAGGCGATCACGTCGCCTGCCCGCTGATTCTGGCCGGCGAAACGCCCGCGCGCGCCTTTGCCATCCAGCTCCCACGGCGTCATGAGCAGCAGCTCCTTCGCGGCCACGCTGTCACCTTCTTTCAAAGCGCCCCACGCGGTTTTCAGCGCGTCGTCGGTTTTGTATTTCGCTTTCACCCACGCGGCGAAATTCTCCCGCAACTGCTTCGCGTGGGCCGGCCATTTCTTTGGCTTGTCGCTCCCGAGTTCTCCCAGCGGATTCCAAAAAAAGATCGAGTCCTCGTTCTGCATCTCCACCACCGCGAGCGCCGAATCGTCCGCGTAGCGCAGGCCGGTGTACGGATTTTTGTGATCGAGCAGTTCGGTCACGACCTTGTTCCGCAGCTCCCATAGCTTCGGCGCTCCGGTAATCACGCCGTAGGTGTCGCGCAGATCGCCTTTGCCTTCGAGGTCGTCGAAAAGCGGGTAGCCGAATTCGCGCGAAACCGTCCAGTGGTAGAAGACCGACCAGTCCGAATAGATCCCGTGCTTCTTCAACTCGGCGAACCACCAGTCGTATTGATCCAGTTTCTTCGCATCGATCTTTCCACCCGTCTGCAGCTCGTCGAAGACCGCATGCTGCCGCACCACGTTGATGCCAAACTTGCGCAGATACTTCGCGCGCAGCGTGAGTTGCTCGCGCGTGTAGCGGCCTGGCTCCACATTCGCACCCACGCCCCAGAGCTTCACCGGCGCCGTCGATTTCGCAAAGCGCAGGTCTTTCCCCACCGCCTGCAAAACGCCGAACTGCCCCGCCGGCGCTGGCACCAGCCGCGACATGTCGATCACACTCGCGGGTGAAAAGGTGTCGTCGTCCGCCATCAGCGGAAACCAGTCGCCCGGCCCGGCCGCCGCCTGAGCACTGGCTGCGCCGGGCTTCATCGTGCCTTGTGGGACAAATTTGTCCGTCGTCAGGACGAAGCAATCCAGCCCGCCGCTGTTCGACGCGCCACCCTCCCAGCGAAAAGCGACCGTGTGCTTCCCCTTCGTTAGCGGCAGCACACCGATCTTCACCCACGCGATGAACCGGTGATCCAGCGCGCCATTGCTCGCGATATTCTGCTGCTGCTGCGCCGTGCCCGTCGTCACCGCCGTCCACGCGCCGGCATCGAGCTTCCACTTTGGTTCCGACGCCACCGGATTCAACCGCGCGAAAAACGTGAAGTTGCCCGCCTCTGCCACCTCGATCTCGTAGCTGGCCTCGCCCGGCTTGCCACCGTAGTGCGAAAGCCAGTCGCCTCCGGAGAGCACGTCGCGCTTCACCGAGTCATACCAATTGTGCTTCGCCACATTGGTTTTCGTCGGCGCTTCCCCTTCGATCCAGATCGACGCGGCGGGAGCCGTGCCGCAAAGCGCGGCGAGAGCGAGGGAAGGAAGGGGAAGTTTCATGGAGGAAGCAAAGTTGAGGACGAGCGGATTACGCCCAAGGCTTTGCTCACACAAGACGGGACGAATACATTTCTTAGCTGGATGCTGGCCTTAATCTCCGTCGCTTCCGATGGAGTCTGTAGGGCAGCCTTCGCGCGCTTCCTCCGCGAGGGAGATTTCCGCCGGAGTGATGGGTTGCCGATGGACGATCGTGTAACCCGTGGAATCGAGCCGCCTGAAGAACTGTGTAGCGATGCTGCGGCATAGGTCGCAGTCAGTGCATGTTTCGTCCACGTAGTAGGGGCCAGGGACGTTTCCCGGCGTTTTGAGCGTTGGTTCAGCCATATGCCGTCAAAAATGCCGCGGATGTTCTGTTGAGACAAATTCATTAGTCCGATAGACTGATGCGTATGTCGAATGAGTTCCTCGCCACTGCGCCGTGCGATATTTACGAAATGCACTTGCTCCAGCTTGTGGCTCGGCATGGCTCCTTCACTAAAGCCGCGCAGGCCGCGAATCTCACCCAGAGCGCCATTACCCGACAACGCTAAAAGTGACGCATCGCTTCCAAGACGCTTTCACGCTGATCGTACCGCAGGGCTGGATGCCGCCGGAGACCAGTCTGCGCAGAAAACAGCGGCAGTGGGGCGAGTGGTTGAGCGCGCAACCCTGGCTGTTGATTCACGAGCGCGCGAACACCGGCGGCCGGCTCCGCCGCTGGCTGGCCCGGCAGGGCTGGAATCCGGCGAAGTTGACGGAGATGGATAACTTCGACCTGATCATCAACCTCGTCGCGCTCGGCCTCGGAGTGAGCGTGGTGCCGCAACGGGCGCTGGCGCTGTATGCCCGCAGTCGAAAAGTTCAGCGGTTCTCGATTCCACACCGCTTTGAACGCGAACTGGTGGTGCTTGGACGCAGGCTTCCCGCTCCGCCGGCCCATGTCACCAAGCTGGTGGAGCGGATTCTTTTCTAGCGAAGGAATCCGCCGATGGCTACGTCTCGCGGCAGGCTCCGTTTCCTCCCCAGGCTGCGCTGATGGGTGGTCACTGGAAAGCCGTCCGCAATCTCCACCACGACACCCCGCTCGAACTTTATGATCTCACCACCGACACTGGAGAAACTAGGAACCTCGCCGCTGAACAGCCGGAGATCACCGCCAAACTCGACGCCTACCTCCACACCGCCCGCACCGAAACGCCGAATTACCCGATCAAAGACGCGCCGGCTTCAACGCCGGCAAAATGAAGACGCCCGGCCACCGGATGAACAGAGCATCCGATGACCGGGCGGTCTTGGTTGGGGCGACCTGCGCCGCCAAAGGGTTAGTCAGCGAGGACAGGGCCGCTGATGGTATCACGCGGGGGCTCGTCTTTGATGGGTTCGGTCATAAGTTCGCTAGCTGGTGTTCCCGAGGTTGTTAGTTTTGACTAAGAGCAGCCCTGACTGGTGCCGCAGACGGTGCAGCAGCCGCAGGCGCCCGCACGGATGACTTTGCTGCTGCCGCATTGGGTGCAGGGAGTCTCCATATACATGTTACCAAGGGCTTCCTTGACGCGGTCGGCGTGAGTGTTAGTCACGCCGTTGAGGTGTGGCTGGCCTTCGCTACCGCTCTTGTGGGTGATAACATCGATGATATCGGTGCGCTCACGGGCGAGGTCGGAGACGGGGCGGTTGATGGCTTTACTATCGATTTCGCCAAGTTCTTTCATGGGTAAATCGGCCTGGCCTTTGTTGGGCGAGGTGGCTTCCTTGTAGCCTTTGATGAACTGACAGCCGAGCCAGCGGAAGACATAGTCGGTAATGCTGGTGGCGTTGCGGATGTCTGGATTTTTGGTAAAGCCCGATGGCTCGAAACGCTGGTAGGCAAACTTTTTCACCAGACTCTCGAGCGGCACGCCATACTGAAGCGAAATGCTGGTGAGGGTGGCGACGGTGTCCATCAGGCCACCGATGGTGCTGCCTTCCTTGTTCATCTGGATGAAAAGTTCGCCGGGCGTGTTGTCGTCGAACATGCCGACGGTGAGGTAGCCCTTGTGGCCTGCGATTTCGAATTTGTGATTGATCGCGACGCGGGTGTCGGGCATGCGTCGGCGGACGGGCTGGCCGATTTTTCCGCGGAGTTCACCATTTTCGGTTTCAAGTTCGCCAATGCGGGTCTGGAGCAGAGTCTGCTCGTTGAGGACGCTGTCGAGGTCGGCGATGGCGGTGCCGCTGACGGGGTCCACCTTGCCACCCATGTCGGAGGTTTTTTTGACGTTGAGCGGCGCGCTGCGCTTGGAGCCGTCGCGGTAGATGGCGATGGCTTTGAGGCCGAGTTTCCAGCCTTCGACGTAGGTGTTGACGATGTCATCGACGGTGGCGTCTTTGGGCAGGTTGACAGTCTTCGAGATCGCGCCACTGAGGAAGGGCTGGGCGGCGGCCATCATGCGGATATGGCCGCGGAAGTGGAGCGAGCGAGTGCCGCGATGCGCTTTGAAGGCGCAGTCGAAGACGGGCAGATGCTCGGGTTTCAGGCCGCTGGAGATGGTCGTGCCATCGTCCTCAGCGACGTCTTCGATGGTGTCGAACTTGTCGATGTGAGCGATGATTTTTTCGATCTCGGAAAAGTTGTAGCCGAGGTTGATAAGGGCGGGCTTCACCGTCTGGTTGACGATCTTCAACATGCCGCCGCCAGCGAGCAGCTTGTATTTCACGAGGGCGATGTCGGGTTCGATGCCGGTGGTGTCGCAGTCCATGAGGAAACCGATCGTGCCGGTAGGCGCGAGGACGGTGACTTGGGCGTTGCGGTACCCGTGCTTTTTGCCGAGGGCGAGCGCGCCGTCCCAGCACTTCTTCGCTTCGTCCTTGAGAAAGGCAAAGCGGTCGCTGTCCTGGATTTTTTCCACATGCGAACGGTGCCGTTCGATGACTTCGAGCATATAAGGCTCGTTGGTCTTATCGACGGTCTTGGTGACGCCGCTGCAGCGGGTGTCTTTGTATCCAGGGAACGGTCCCATGTTCTTGGCCATCCTGGCGGACTGCTCGTAGGCGTGGCCGGTCATGATGCTGGTGATGGCTCCCGCGAGGGCGCGGCCTTCGTCGGTATCATAACCCAGGCCATAACTCATGATAAGTGCTCCTAAGTTGGCGTAGCCCAAGCCAAGGGTGCGGAAGATATGCGAGTTTTCCGCGATGGACTTGATCGGGTAGCTGGCGTTATCCACGATGATTTCCTGCGCGGTGATGAAGACGCGGACGGCGGCCTTGAAGCGCTCGATGTCGAACTGGCCGTCGATTTTCTTGAACTTGAGCAGGTTGAGCGAGGCGAGGTTGCAGGCGGTGTTGTCGAGGAAGAGATACTCGGAGCACGGGTTGGTGCTGTTCTGCCGGGCGGTGCCTTTGCAGGTGTGCCATTGGTCGATGGTCGTGTCGAACTGGATTCCGGGGTCGCCGCAAAGGTGGGTGCCTTCGGCGATCTTGCGCAGCAGGGTGGCGGCGTCCTTTTTCTCGCAGGGTTTCCCGTCGGTCACGCGCCTGGTCCACCATTCCTTGCCTTCGATGGCGGCGTTCATAAACTCGTCGCTGATGCGAACGGAAAGGTTCTCATTCTGATACATGATCGAGCCATAGGCGTCGCCGTTGTAGCTGCCGTCGTAACCCTGCTCGATGAGCGCCCACGCTTTTTTCTCCTCCTTGGTTTTCGCCTCGATGAACTCCTCGATGTCGGGGTGCCAGTCCTTGAGCGTGTTCATCTTCGCGGCGCGACGGGTTTTGCCGCCGGATTTCACGACGTTGGCGACCTGGTCATAGACCTTGAGGAAGCTGAGCGGACCGCTGGGTTTGCCGCCGCCGCTGAGTTTTTCGCGGGTGCTGCGGAGGGTGGAAAGGTCGCTGCCGGTGCCGCTGCCGTACTTGAAGAGCATGGCTTCGCTGAGCGCGAGCCGCATGATGTCTTCCATGGTGTCCTCGACGGACTGGATGAAGCAGGCGCTGCCCTGCGGATATTCATATTGAGTCTTGGCGCGCTCGGCTTGGCCGGTCTTGTGGTTGTAGTAGTAGTTCCCTTCGCCGCGGCCGGTGCCGACTTTGTATTGGTGCCAGAGGCCGACGTTGAACCAAACCGGCGAGTTGAAGGCACCGTATTGGTTCACGCAGAGCCAGGTGAGTTCGTTGTAGAAAGTCTCGGCGCTTTCCTTGTCGGCGAAGTAGCCGTCCTTGATGCCGCAGTCCGTGATCGTGCGAGTGACGCGATGCACGAGTTGTTTCACGCTGCGCTCGCGGCCGCCTTTGTAGGGGTCGTTGCCGTGCGAGATGTCGCCGTAGAAATACTTCGAGACGGCGATTTTCGTGGCGAGTGCACTCCACGATTTCGGCACTTCGATGTCTTCCTGCTTGAAGATTGCCTTCCCCGAATCATCGGTGATCTCGGCGGTGCGCTGCTCCCACTCGAGTTCATCGAAGGGGGCGATGGCTTTCTGACTGAAAATGCGGGCGAATTTCAGTCCTTCTGTGACGCGCCGACGACTGTCGGTGGCGGTGGTGCGGCGGGCGAAGCGGCGGGTGTTTTTCAATTGGATCATGGCAGGCGGCGGTGGATGTGAACGGTTTGTGAATAAGTCTCTGGAGGCACCCAAAATCCGGTGAATTGCCGGGGAATTCCAAGTGAACTCCCGCCGACAACCTACCACAGGATGTTGGGTGAGGGTTATAAGGAAACCACAATCGGTTGTGGGTGGGAAGAAATTTCTGTCAAATGGGTAAAGATTTTCCAAGAGAAAATTCTTGCGTGTTCGGCGGTGGGCAAAAGGAGTAGAAAACGCCTTTACCGGCGGTTTTTGAGGGCTGGAAAGCGAGGCTGGACCGGTGTTCCGCAGCGCCACCGGTGCGCAGTGTTGAATGGCCCGGCATTGGCGAGGTTCGGGCAAATGTTCCGCCGCCAGACCGGCGTAACGGTTTTCCGCGAATAACTACTCCGCAGCCCGCGCGCGGTAGGCGCGCGCGAGAGCCACGTATTTTTTGGCCCAGACTTTGATGTCGGCTTGCTCTTCGAGGGAGAGTGTGCGGACGACCTTCGCCGGGGAGCCGAGCACGAGCGAACCGGGCGGAATCTTTTTTCCGCCAGTGACGAGCGCGCCCGCACCAATGATGGAGCGCGCGCCGATCTCCGCACCGTCGAGGATGATCGCGCCCATGCCGATGAGCACTTCGTCGGCAATGGTGCAGGCGTGGAGAATCGCCTTGTGGCCCACGGTCACGAGTTCGCCGACGAAGGTGCTATAGTCATCTGCAAGATGCACGACGGCACCGTCCTGCACATTCGATCGCGGGCCGATGACGATCCGGTTGATGTCGCCGCGGAGAACCGTTTGGAACCACACACTCGCCTCCTCGGCGAGTGTGACATCACCAATCAGATTCGCACCGGGGGCGACGAAAGCGGTTGGATGAATCGTCGGCGGAGTACCGAGATAACGTGTCAGGCGGTCGGGAAAAGTCATGGCGACGGATGTTTTATATAATGCGAAAAATTAACCGCGGAGGCTGATGTTTACAGGGTTTCGGAGTTCTTGAAAAATCTCAGAAGAATTTATTGACTTCAAATTCCCCCACTGGCAACACTGCGTGCGCTTCGCTGGTTCCACCCCCAGCCCACAACAATCAAAATAGGAAAACAATCATTTCATGAACAAGGCAGAACTCGTTGAATCCGTTCAAAAAACCCTCGGCAAGACCACGAGCAAGGCGGAAGCTGAGCGCGCTGTGGCCGCCGTCATCGATGGCATCAAAGCCGGTCTGAAAAAAGGCAAGCCGGTGCAGTTGGTTGGCTTCGGAACTTTCAAGATCGCGAACCGCAAGGCGCGGATGGGCATCAACCCGAAAACGGGTGAGAAGATAAAAATCAAGGCTTCCAAGAGCGTGAAATTCGCCGCGGGCAAAGACCTCAAGTCAAAGCTCGGGAAATAATTTCCCCCTCGTCCACCCGAGAGACCCCGTTTTGCCTCGTGCAAAACGGGGTCTCTCACGTACGGGCTGAGGCTGCGGCGTGGGGATTGCTGAGAGGAATTGTCTCAGAATTGTCCAGGATGCATTCCTCCTCCAAAACGAAAATTCGCGTCGCCCTCGGCGGAACGGTCTTGCTCGCGCTCGCCCTGTGTGCGGCGACACTGGCGGCTGTGGACGGTAGAATCTTGGGCGCACTGAGTCTGGGGGTGGCTGGGTTGGTGGGCATCCTCGGTTGGTGGATGGCGCAGGAACCACGCGGGGCACCGATGGAAGCCGGGGAACTTCAGGTCGCGGAAGAATTCAGGCGGCGGATCCTCGAGACCAGTGGCGATGGCATTGCAGAACTCACGCTTGAGGGACGGCTGATTTCGATGAACGCGGAAGGACAGCGCCGCATGGCGGTTCCTTCATCGGCTGGAGGAGTGCCGCCTGACTGGGCGACTTTGTGGCCCGATGAATCGGGTGGTCTCGCCAAGGATGCGCTGGCGACGGCCCGCAGTGGAAAAATCGGGCGTTTCTTTGGCTGGTCGCTGGGGAGATCCGGCGAGCCAAAGCTGTGGGATGTCCACATCGCACCGATCAACGACGCCGCCGGCCGGCCGGTGAAGCTGCTCGCGGTTTCGCGCGACGTCACGGAGCGGCAGGCGGCGGAGGAAAAATTCCGCATAATTTTCGAGAGCTCGGGTGATGCCCATCTACTGATCCATGAAGGCGCGATCACCGATGGGAACGGCGCCGCGGTGAAAATGCTCGGCCTGCCGAACAAGTCTGCGTTACAGACCTTGCGGATCGAGGACATCTCGCCGGGGATGCAACCCGATGGGAGAAGCTCGAAAGACAAGGCGGTCGATATGCGACAGGCGGCTCTTAGTGGCGGACATTTCCGTTTCGAGTGGCAGCACCGCCGTTCGGACGGCGAGGTGTTTCCGGTTGAGGTCACGC
The DNA here is from genome assembly GCA_038318725.1 of Chthoniobacterales bacterium. Taxonomy (GTDB): domain Bacteria; phylum Verrucomicrobiota; class Verrucomicrobiia; order Chthoniobacterales; family Chthoniobacteraceae; genus Chthoniobacter. The sequence goes on along the minus strand of JBBQCM010000110.1, from coordinate 7,146 downwards.
TGACGAGCGTTGAGTTGCTTGGCCGACGCGTCCTGCTGGCGGTCTGGCATGATCTGAAGGAACGGAAGCGGGTCGAAGCCGCGCTGCGCGAAAGCGAGGAGCGCTTTCAAGCCTTCATGAACAACAGCCCGGCCGTCGCGTTCATCAAGGATGAGGACGGTCGTCTCGTGTACCTCAACAAGGTCATGGAAAAGAGATTCCAAGTACGCCACGAGGAGATGATCGGGAAGACGGATTTCGACTGGCTGCCGTTCGAAATCGCCCGGGCCGTAACCGAGGTGGATCGAGCGGTGTTGCACAGCGGGGAGTCGCGGCAGGTGGTCGAGATCGTCCCCACGCCGGATGGCCGGACGAGTGAATGGCTGACCATGAAATTCTGCATGGGGACTTCGAACGGACGGAAGCTGCTCGGCGGGGTGGCCGTGGATGTGACTGATCAAAAGCTGATCGAGCGCGCGCTGCAAGAGAGCGAGCAGAAGTTCCGGGATCTCTTCGACGAAGCGCCGGTCGCCTACCACGAACTGGATCTCGAAAACCGCATTACCCGCGTAAACACCACCGAACTGGCGATGCTCGGCTACAAGGCCGAGGAAATGGTCGGGCGTTCGGTCTGGAATTTCATCATCGAGGAAAAACCCGAAGAGATCATGCCTCGTGAAATGGCGACCAACGCACGTCTGGAGTACCAATGCACGTTCCGGCGTAAAGACGGGCGCAAAGTTTCCGTGCTGATGCGGCAGAAGTTCATCACCGATGTGGACGGCGTCACCTGCGGACGGCGCTCCACGCTCCAGGACATCACCGCGCTGAAGCGCACCGAGCGCGAACTGCGCGACGCCGAGGAGAAGTACCGCAGCATTTTCGAGAATGCCATCGAGGGCATTTTCCAATCGACGGCGGAAGGCAGCTACATGAGCGTGAACCCCGCGCTCGCGCGGATGTACGGATATGCCTCGCCGGACGAACTGATGAGCGGGGTCACGCACATCGCCAAGCAACTCTACGTCCAGCCAGGACGGCGTGCCGAATTTGTGGCGGCGATCCAGGAACGCGGCGCGGTCAGCGATTTCGAGTCCGAAGTCTATCGCAAAGACGGCAGCACCATCTGGATCTCCGAGCGGGCTCGCGCGGAGCGCGATGGCGACGGGAAGCTGCTCTATTACGAAGGCACGGCTGAGGACATCACGACGCGCCGCGGAGCCCAGCAGGCGGTCAAGAGCGCTCGCGACGCCGCGGTCGAATCGGCGCGGTTGAAGAGCGAATTCCTCGCCAATATGAGCCACGAAATCCGCACGCCGATGAATGGCATCATCGGCATGAGCGACCTACTCCTCGACACCGACCTCACGCCCAAGCAGCGCGATTTCACCCAGACCATTTCCAGCAGCGCAGATTCGCTGCTCACGATCATCAATGACGTCCTCGACTTCTCCAAAATCGAAGCCGGCATGCTCTCTTTCGAGGAGATCGACTTTCCGCTTTCCGCCGTCGTCGAAGGAGCCGTCGAACTGCTCGCCGCGCGGGCCGCGGCGAAGAAAATTGAGATCGCTTCGCTCGTCTATAACGGGGTGCCGGCCGGTCTGCGGGGCGATCCGGGCCGGCTGCGCCAGGTGCTGACCAATCTCATCGGCAACGCCGTCAAATTCACCGAGCGCGGTGAAGTCGTGGTCCGCGTGAACTGCCAGGAGGAAACGGCCACCCACGCGGTCCTTCGCTTCACCGTCACTGACACCGGCATCGGGATCGACGCCGAGGCGCAGGCGCGGCTTTTCCAGGCGTTCATGCAGGCCGACGGATCGACCACAAGGCGCTTTGGTGGCACCGGCCTCGGGCTCGCCATCTGCCGGCAGCTCGTGCTGCGCATGGGCGGGGAGATCGGTGTGATCAGCGAGCCGGGCAAAGGATCGACTTTTTGGTTTACAGCGCGCTTTGCCCGGCAGGCTGCAGGGTCACCAGGACTCGTGCCGCGCAAGGCCCAGCTCGCCGGTGTGCGTGTGCTCATCGTCGATGACCACGAGACGAACCGCGCGGTGCTGCACCATCTTTTCACCTCTTGGGCCATGCAGGTGCAGCAGGCCACGGACGCCTTGGAGGCACTTTCGCTGATGCGCTCCGAGGCGGCGCGCGGGAAGTCCTTCGACCTGGCAATCCTCGACATGCAGATGCCCGGGATGGACGGCTTGGAACTCGCGCGTCGCATCAAAAAAGATCCGCAGCTCGCGACCACCCGACTGGTCATGCTGACCTCGGTCGATCGGCACGATGACCCGGAGGCCCTGCGGGAAGGCGGCGTGGACGGCTATCTTATCAAGCCGGTGAAGCAGTCACCGCTTTTCGAGTGTTTGAGCACGGTGATGTCCGCGGATCTGGAAACGGGCGGGATCCAGGCTGGCCTCATCGCTTTACCCAAGCCGGTCGCGGCCCCGACGGCGCTCGACGGGCTCAAACTCGACATTCTCGTCGCGGAAGACAATCCGGTGAACCAGAAGGTCGCCGTCTATCAATTGCAGAAGCTCGGTTTTTACCCGGATGTGGTGGAGAACGGCCGGCTCGCCCTCGCGGCGCTGGCGCGGAAAGATTATCATGTCGTCCTCATGGACTGCCAGATGCCGGAGCTGGACGGTTACGCGGCCACGCGCGAACTGCGGCAGAGGGAGGAAGCCGGGCGGCATACCTGGGTCATTGCGACAACGGCGAACTCGCTCGAAGGCGACCGCGAAAAATGCCTGGCCGCCGGAATGGACGACTACATCAGCAAGCCGGTGAAACCTGACGCGCTGGTCGGTGCACTGTGCCGTTTTATCGGCATCTCGTCCAATGCTCCGCAGGCCGTGCCACCCGCCGCGGAGGGCGCGATCGATTCCGCGGTGTTCGCGGGATTTCGCGAAATGGATGGCGACGGCGACGAGAGTCTGCTCGCCACCTTGGTCGCGACGTTTCTCGAAAACACCCCTTTGGTCCTCAGCGAGGCGCGGGCGGGTGTCGCCTGTCATTCTGCCCCCCAAGTGGAGCGGGCCGCGCACATGCTGAAGGGCAGTTGCAGCAATTTCGGCGCAGAGCGGATGCGGGCCGCCTGCCTGCAACTCGAAGAGGTGGCCGGTCAGGGCTCGCTGGCCCGAGCCGCGGAACTGATCGCTGTCATCGAGCAGGAATTTGCTTCCGTGCGAGTCGCGCTCGAACATGAAACCAGTCCCTGCGCCGCATGAAAATCCTCATCGCTGAAGACGATCCCGTGTCCATGAAGATCCTTCAGTTCACGCTCCAGCACTACGGCCACGAGGTCCACCCCACGACGAGCGGCACGGAGGCTTGGAAGATATTCGATGCCGATCCGGTGCGCGTGATTGTGAGCGACTGGATGATGCCGGGCTGCGACGGCCTGGAACTCTGCCGCAAGGTCCGCGAACGCCCGAAAACCGACTACACGTATTTCATCCTGCTCACCGCGATCAACACGGGCCGCGACAATTTGCGGCAGGCGATGAACGCGGGGATCGACGATTTTCTGACCAAGCCGCTGGACCGCGAAGCCATCCTCATGCGCCTGTGCGTGGCCGAGCGCATCCTCGAATTCACCAAACAGATCCGCGTGCTGAAGGAACTCATCCCCATCTGCATGTACTGCAAGCGCGTGCGCGATGATTCAAACTACTGGGATCAGGTCGAGCACTACATTCACGAGCATACCGGGAGCAACTTCAGCCACGGAATCTGCCCGGAATGTTTCGACAAGCAGGTCGGGGTGCTGGGCCGCGCGGGTTTGACGATCACTCCGCCGCCAAGCTAGGCGCGATACTTCGCGGGGGACCAGTTGGCGTAGTTTGGATGGTCGCTGCCAAGGGGCAGCGTGACCGGCTCGCCCGTTTCCGCCGACCAATAGATGGCGGTGATCAGTTCCAGAGCCTGGCGCGCGTCGGCGAGCGTGGCGGGGATTTCATGGCCCGCGTGGAGTGCTCGGTGAAAGCGGGCAAACTGCCCCTGATAGTGCTCGGGCTCGGGTTTGAAATCGGCGAGCGCGGCGTCGATCTGCGCCTGCAACTCGGGGGTGTCGCCTTTGAAAACCCACGGGTCGCCGCTGCTGTCGTAGGGGCGCAGATTGCTGTCGGCGCTGAGCTTTTCAAAGACGAAGCTGTGCCGCGAAATCTCATCCGCCCGGCCGAGCGTGGTCGTCGACGCGGCGAGCGACCCATCGGCCAACTCGAAGGTGATGGCCGCGCAGTCTTCGACTTCGACGGGGTTGACGCGCGTGGTGCAGCGAGCATAGACGCGTTTCACCGGACCATTGATGTAGGTCATCATATCGTGCGCGTGGATGGCGTGGGTCAGGCAGCAGCCACCGAGTTCGGTCTTCCATTTGCCGCGCCAGGCAATGGCGTAATAGTCGTCGCGCCGCCGCCAGGAGGTTTCGATATTCACGGTGTGTGCCTTGCCGGTGAGGCCGCGGTCCTGGAGAAACTTCAGCTTCTGAAAGCCGTGGCCGTAGCGGTATTGGAAGATCGGCAGGATGCGTTTGCCGCTCTTCTTCTCGACGCCGATGAGGAAGTCCACGTCGCGCAGCGAGGGCACGAGCGGCTTTTCGCAGATCACATGCTTGCCCGCGGCGAGGACCTGCTGAATCTGCGCCAGGTGCAGGTGCGGCGGGGTCGCGAGGTCGATGACGTCGATTTCGGAATCGGCGCAGAGCGCGTCGAGCGAGTGGTAAGTCTTCGGGATTTTCAACTCGTCGGCCAGGGCTTGGGTCTTGGCGACATCGAGGTCGCAGATCGCGGCGAGGTGAAATTGCTCGGGGACTTTTTGGAACGCGAGCATGTGGCTTTTGCCAATGCCGCATCCGACGACGGCGGCGTTCAGTTTGGGGTACATGGAGTGGGCGGGGGATTCTAGCCGGCGGCGCGCGGGTTTGGGAAAGCAATCGTTGCTTGCGCCGTCAACCGGCGCGTCAGCCGTGGATGATGAGCTGGATGGTCTCCGGCAGGCCGCGGGCGGCGATGAGCGGGATCGTCGGTACGCCGTAGCGGTTCAGCCGGGTCAGCGGGCGGGAAATTCGCCGTCGAGCGCCATCATGTAGAACACACCGATGACCGCGATGATCGCCGTATTCACCGCACTGAGGAGCAGCACGCCGAAGACGAGGCCGACGATCCAGCCGAAGATCGGCCCAACGGTCGGCCCGACCGCCGAGCCGGCGGTGACGGTGGCAAAATGCTCGCCGAGAAAGCGCAGCATGTCCTCTTTGTGCAGTTCGAGGGGGGGGCGTGAATTCGTGCGGCAGCGAGAGCATCGCCCAGCCGAGCAGAATGGTGGCGATGACCACTTCCACGGCGACAATGAAGAGCGCCTTCCCCGCGGTGCGCGTGACGACCGGTTTGCCCGGGTCGGAACCGGGGTTGATCTTCATCACGCCGGTCATGCTCGCGATGGCCTCGACGCCGCTCAGGGCGAGGATGACTTTGACAAACTGCACCCACATTTCAGCAAACCCGTCGGCCGATCGCGGTAAGCGCGCAGACCGCGAGGATAATGGGCATCGACGCGAAGCCGGCGGCGGCAAAGGCGAGACCGATGACGTACGTTTTCGACGTGCCCCAGTCGCCGTAAAGCAGGGCCGCCGCGCTCTGCCAATCGACATTGCGGGGCCGGTGGGCGCGGGAAAGTTCGGACACGGGGCAGTGGGTTGAGGCAAAGCGACCGGTGCGGTCAACGCGCTCGGCGCACGATTGAGTTGCGGCGGTTTCCTCCATTCGGCAGCTTGCGCAGCTCATGCACAAACCAAGCAAGACCGCATCTCTCTCCCAGACAATTGGTGCTCTCGGCGTCGCCTATGGAGACATCGGCACCAGCGTGCTCTACGCGTTCAAAGAGTGTCTGCACCACGGCCACCTCAGCACTGATCGGGAAATCGTCGGCGTGCTCTCGCTCATCGTTTGGAGCCTCATCATCCTCGTCTCGGTGAAGTACATCGCCGTCGTCACGCGGGCCGATAACCAGGGGGAAGGCGGCATCCTCGCCCTGCTCTCACTCGCCTTTCCCAAAGGCTTAAAAGTCACCGGCCTCACCACCGGCGGCATGCTCGCCGTGGGCATCGCCGGCGCGGCGCTGCTTTACGGCGATGGGGTGATCACGCCTGCCATCTCGGTGATTTCGGCCGTCGAGGGTCTGACCACCGGCACGGAGAAGCTGACGCCCCTCGTCATTCCGCTCACCGTCGGGATCCTCATCGGCCTCTTCGCCTTGCAGTCCCACGGCACGGGCGCGCTCGGAAAATGGTTCGGTCGCGTGATGCTCGTCTGGTTCACCGTGCTGGCCGTGCTTGGCATCAACCGCATCGCGCAAAATCCGACGGTGCTCAGAGCGCTGAATCCGGTGGAAGGCTTCTACTTTCTCACCCACCACGGCATGACCTCGCTGGTCGTGATGGGCGGCGTCTTCCTCGTGGTCACCGGCGGCGAATCGCTCTACGCGGACTTGGGCCACTTTGGCCGGCCGGCCATCGCCCGCGCCTGGACCTTCCTCGTCTGCCCGGCGCTGATGCTGAACTACCTCGGCCAGGGCGCGCTCGCGCTTTCGGATCCCCTTGCGCGCGCCAACCCGACCTACAACCCCTTCTTTCACATGGGCCCGGACTGGGTGCGCTACCCACTCGTCGTCCTGGCGACCGCCGCCGCCGTCATCGCCTCGCAGGCCCTCATCTCCGGCGTCTTTTCCCTCACCATGCAGGGCATCCAGATGGGCTACATCCCGCGCATGGAGATTTGCCACACCTCCAAGGACGAACGCGGCCAAATCTACATCCCGAAGGTCAACACCATGCTCGCCATCGGCTGCTGCGCGCTCGTCATCGGCTTTCGCACCAGCACGGCGCTGGCCAATGCCTACGGCATCGCCGTGACCCTCACGATGATGGCGACCACCACGATATTCTACTTCGCCGCCCGGCGCGTCTGGAACTGGAGCCCTCTGCGCGCCGGCCTCACCTGTCTTCTTTTCGGCTCCCTGGAATGCGTCTTCCTCGCCGCCAATTCCCTCAAAATCCCGCACGGCGGCTGGTTCCCGCTCGTCTTCGGCGCGTTCGTGTTCACGGTCATGATGACTTGGAAGGATGGCCGCGCCGCCCTCCGCGAAAGCCTGCCGCCGGGCATGCCGCTC
>JBBQCM010000109.1:0-22580 GCA_038318725.1 Chthoniobacterales bacterium | reverse complement strand
CCACTTGTCCATTTGCTCGAGCACCTTCGCGTAGTAGCGCGGGACGAGTTCGGGATTCGTGAAAAGCCGATGCAGCCCAAGCACGCCATCCGTGCCAGTCGTCGGAGCCTCGCCATCGTAGCTGAAGATGCTGCGCGATGTCGGCACCGGGGGCGCAACCGCACCGCCACCACCGGGGCCGCCAGGATCCTGCGCGCCGAGGCCGAACGAAAACACGGAATCGAAGTCGTGCGGAATCAGTTTGAAGCGCGTGTCCACGAAGCCGCGATACAGCCCCACATCGTCCGCGCGCCCGCTCTGCAAGCCGCCCTCCTGATTTCCAATCAGCGCATCCGTGGCGAAATGCGTGTACCACTGATCGATGTCGATATACTGCGGGATCGTCGCCGCGAACGTCGCGTCCGGCGTGTTCGTCAGCTTGTCGGTGAGCGTGATGAGGTCGCTGTAGTCGTTGATCTCCTCGTTCGTCTTCTTTTTGTAAGTGTCGCTGTAGGCGTCCGGATCGGTGCCTTCGTAGCGGAACTCGCCACTGCCGAGATCGCCCGGCGGATTGGTCCCGCCAGTATTGTGGTCGTCGAGAAAGTACACATTTCCGTCCGGATCATTCGGAAAATGCCGCTTCGCCCACGCGCCGCCCATCGTCTCATTGCGGACGTAACGCCCGTACATCCGCACATCGCTATCCGCAAGGTCCACACCGTTCACCCGGATGCGGACGACCGCCGATTCCTGCTGTGCGATGCCCGCGAGGCCGAAGCACAGCGCCCCGAGCACCTGCGAATGCGGGTAGCGGCAGTTGATCTGCATCGAGCTGCGATCCTCCCACAGGTCGTCGTTGCGAAAGCTGACGTGGTAATTGTTCGGCGGCCCGAGCCGCGAGCCGGTCCCGCGATTCCGCAAGCCGGCGAGGTAGCGCACCTTCACGCCGGTGCCGTCGTGCGAGATGAAAGTCGCATTCATCGCCGCGTCGGATTGGTCCTGCGCGCTGTTCGTTTGGATTTGCAGAAGCTCCGCCTTTTCCGCCGCCGTCATAATCAGCCGGTAAATCGGCTGGTTCCCCGCGGCTTGGAACGTCGCGTTCGCGTCGTAGCTGTTATCGACGAGGACGAGCGCATTCGTCACCTGCCCGAACGTCTCCGGCAGCACGCCCGGATCGCTCGTCCGCGCGGGCGCGGGCCACGTCCGCGTGTTCGTGCCATCCGTCGCGGAAATGAACCACTCGACGATCGCGAGATTCGCCTGCGCCGGAATCGTCGCCTCCACGTCGCCATCGCCGTCCGTGTCCGTCATCGGCAGCGGGTTGAAAGTGGGCGCGCCATCGAGCCGCCAGTTCAGCGTCGCCACCGCGCCCGCTGCTTCGTCGTGCAGGTTGCACGAGACGACAATCGGATCGGTCGAGTGGGGGATTTCCGGCCGGTGCTTCGCGCCCTTGATGAGCGGCGCCACGTTCACACTCGCCACCGAGTTCGCCGCGCCCGGCGACCCGCCCACGCCCCAATTCTGTCCGCAATCAATTCCCGCCAGTGCCGGGCTGCGCAGTTCGATCGTCTTCCCGCCGCCGTCCGCATCGTTGAACCAGTCCCAGCCGTTGTGCGAAAATGACAGCACCCCGCGCCCGCGCAGCGCCCATTCGCCGTCGTCCCCGTAAGTCACGACGCTGACTTTCACCCCCGTCGCGTTGTCGAGTTCCAGCACTTCGCCGCTGTCGCTGAGCTGCCCCGTCCACCCGCCCACCAGCGTGCCGGGAAAGCCGGGAAAGCCGGGAAAGCCGGGATGCGCCGCTGTGAACGCCGCCACATCCGCCGCCACCACGAGGTAGCCGCCCGCCGGAATCGTCGTCGCCGCCGGGATGGTAAAGCTCACGCCCTTGCTGAATTTCCACCCGCTCACATCCACCGCCGCCGCATCGGGATTGAAAATCTCGATCCACTCCTGCGCCACATTTTCTGGCACGCCCGGCGGGTGAAACATGACCTCGTTGATGACCGGCGCAGCAGCGCCGCGGAGCACGAGCGCGGCGAAGACAGAAAGGGAGACGGGTTTGAACATGGCGCTTTTTTTCGGGGGCTGGGGTTTGCGGAGAAAAGTGCGGCTAACTATCACAGGATTGTCACATCGGCATCCCAAACTTGTCGCGGGCTTTGCGCCACGCTTGAACGCTCGGCCCCGCGCTCCTACCCTCCCCCCATGTCCGAAACCTTGACCCCGATGATGGCCCAGTACCAGGGCATCCGACGGTCGCTGCCCGCGGACACGCTACTGCTTTTCCGGCTGGGCGATTTCTACGAGATGTTTTTCGAGGATGCGAAAGAGGCGTCGGCGATCCTGAATGTCGCGCTGACGAAGCGGAACCTCGTGCCGATGTGCGGCATCCCGCATCACGCGGCGGACAATTACGTGCGGCGGCTAATCAAGGCCGGCAAGCGCGTGGCCATTTGCGACCAAGTCGGCGAGCCGGTGAAAGGGCAGATCGTGCAGCGCGAAGTCACGCACATCGTCAGCCCCGGCACGGTCGCGGATTTGCATCTGCTCGATGCGAAGCGGAACAACTTTCTCGCCGCGATTTACGCCGGGGTGAAAGGCGGGTTCGGGTTCGCGTTCGTCGATCTCACCACCGGCGATTTCCGCCTCACCGAACTCGCCGACGACGCCGCGCTGACCGACGAACTCGCCCGCGTGCAGCCCGCCGAAGTGCTCGTCGCCGAGGAGCAGGCCGCGCAGTTTCGCGAAGTGTGCGGACTCGTCGCGCGCGATGGCTACACCTTTCTCCCCGAGCAGGCGCGGTTCACGTTGCGCGAGCATTTCAAAGTGCAGTCGCTCGACGGCTTCGGCTGCGCCGCCATGCCCGCGGCCATCGGCGCGGCGGGCGCGATCGTGCATTATTTGAAAACTGAGCTGCGCCGCTCGCTCGGGCACATCACCCGGCTCGCGGTCTATCGGACTTCGCAGTTCATGGTGCTCGACGCCGCCACGCAGGCGAATCTCGAACTCGTCAAAGCCCGCGGCGGCGGTCGCGACACCTCGCTCCTCGGCGCGCTCGACCGCACCGTCACGCCGATGGGCGCGCGGAAATTGCGCGATTGGATTCTGCATCCCCTTTGCGACCTTCGCGCCCTTTGCGTGAGGCAACAAATGATCGCCGACCTGCTCGCCGAACCCTTCCTCCTCGGCAACCTGCGCGAAACCCTCAAGTCCATCCGCGACATGGAGCGCACCGTCGGCCGTCTCACCCAGACCGGCGGAAATGCCCGCGATCTGCAAGTGCTCCGCACCTCGCTCGAACAAATCCCCCAGCTCAAAAACGACCTCGAAGCCCTGTGTCAGACGCCCGGCGACGAGCCGATCCCGGGTAGGGTGGGCATCCTGCCCGCCGGTTCGGGCATCCTGCCCGAACGCACTTCCGCCACCTCACAGGCCACTTCGGAAGACCGACTGGGCAAGATGCCCAATCCGGCGGGCGAGACGCCCACCGTACCCGAGACCATCCTCGCCGACCTCCACCCGCTCCCGCACATCGTCGAACTCCTCGCCCGCGCCATCGTCGATGAACCGCCCGCTTTGACCCGCGAAGGCGGGATGTTTCGCGACGGCTACCACGCCCCGCTCGACGAACTCCGCAACGCGGGCCGCGAGGGCAAGGACTGGATCGCGCAGCTCCAGCAGCGCGCCATCGAGGAGACCGGCATCAAGTCGCTGAAAGTCCGCTTCACCTCGGTCTTCGGCTACTTCATCGAGGTCACGAAATCGAATCTCGGCGCGGTCCCGCCGAGCTGGCATCGCAAGCAAACCGTCGCGACCGGCGAGCGTTTCATCACGCCCGAGCTGAAGGAAGTGGAGGGCAAAATCCTCGGCGCCGACGAGCGCGCGAAGGCGCTGGAGCAGGAGCTTTTCCTCCAGCTCCGCGACGAGGTCATGCGCGAACTCGCCCCGCTGCAAGCCACTGCCGGAGCCATCGCCACGCTCGACGTGCTCGGCGCGTTTGCGGAGACCGCGCGCCTTTTCGGCTACTGCCGCCCGGTGCTGAGCGAGGAACTGCGCACCGTCATCACCGACGGGCGGCATCCCGTGCTCGACCAGTCGCTCGTCGAGGAAAAGTTCGTCCCGAATGACGTGCTCCTCGACGGCGACAAGAACCGCCTGCTCATCCTCACCGGCCCGAACATGGCCGGCAAAAGCACCTACATCCGCCAGGTCGCGCTGCTCGTGCTCATGGCGCAAATCGGCAGCTTCGTCCCGGCGCGCAGCGCGGAGATCGGGCTGGCCGACCGCATATTTACAAGGGTCGGCGCGAACGACGACCTCTCGCGCGGCCAATCGACCTTCATGGTCGAGATGAACGAAACCGCCAACATCACCAACAACGCCACCGCCCGCTCGCTCATCATCCTCGATGAAATCGGCCGCGGCACCTCGACCTTCGACGGTCTCTCGATCGCCTGGAGCGTCGCCGAATTTCTCCACGACGAAACGAAAGCGCGCACCCTTTTCGCCACCCACTACCACGAGCTGACCGAACTCGAAATGACCCGCACCGGCGTGCGCAATTACAACGTCGCCGTGCGCGAGTGGAACGACCAGATCATCTTCCTCCGCAAGATCGTCAAAGGCGGCGCGGACAAAAGCTACGGCATCCAGGTCGCCCGCCTTGCCGGCCTGCCGCCGTCGATCATTTCGCGCGCGAAAGAAATCCTCTCCAACCTCGAGCAGCACGAACTCAACGCCGACGGCAACCCCACCATCGCCGAAGCCCCCGCGCTCCCGAAACACGGCAAGCCCCGCAATAAGGAAAAGGCCGCGCAAGCGCTCGCGGAGATGAAGCCGCAGATGACGTTATTCTGATGTAAAGACGCGTGCGCTTTCAGCAACCGGCGTGGCGTGTCGCGCCAAAGGCGCATCCTCATCCCAGCCTAGGGCAACGCCCTAGGTAACAGCCAACAATCGTAACAGCGCCAAAGGCGCGAATCATCCATGCCGCAGTCGCTCAGCCAGGTCATCGTCCACCTGATCTTCAGCACGAAAAACCGCGAGCCGTGGCTGGATGCCGAGGTGCGTCCACGCATGCACGCCTACCTCGCGACCATTTGCCGCGATCCCAGCGCAGAAGCGTTTCGGGTCGGCGGCGTGGCGGATCACGTCCATCTCGTGGTCACCCTACCCCGCACGTTGAGCCAGAGCGGATTGGTCGAGGAGATCAAGAAGCTGTCTTCAAAATGGATCAAAGGGCTCGATCCAAAGTACCGGCAGTTCTATTGGCAGCGCGGGTATGGAGCCTTCTCGCTCGGACGCAGCCAGCTCGAGACCGTGGTGAAGTATGTCAGCGAGCAGGAGCGGCATCATCGGCGAGTTAGTTTTCAGGAGGAGTTTCGGCAAGTGCTGGCGAAATATGGGGTCGCGTTCGATTAGCGCTACGTCTGGGACTGACACGCCGCCGGTGGATGAATCGCGCCGTTGGCGCTGGCGCGTGCGTTGACGATGCACCTGGGGCGTTGCCCCAGGCTGGGATGAGGGGACGCCGTTGGCGTCGGGATCACGCGGGAACGACCTCCAGAGCGGAATGGGTATCCGTAGAGCGCCAAAGGCGCATCTTCATTCCAGCCTGGGGCAACGCCTCAGGAAACCCGCATCGCCAGTGCCAGCGCTGAAAGCGCGACTCATCCCCCGGTCACAAAGCACAGCTTCCCCGGCAATGGCGCATCCCGAAGCACTCAGCCTCGGGACGAGGCGACGGCGTTGTCCATTCTGGTCAGGTAGCCGGGCTCGCCGCGTCGTCCGATGTTGCCGAATTTTCTGGCGCCGGGTTCTTGGCCCCTTCTTTCTCCAAACGCTTTCCAGCGGCGAGCGCAGTAACGGCTTTGACTCTCTCCTCGCGATCATGGCACGCGATATACCACTCCTCAATGAGTAGCTCGATCAATCCGATGAGCAAACCAACCTCGTTCGGATCAACCTCAATGATCAGATCGATGTCCTTTTCCATGTGCTCCCCGATGTTGCCGACAGCTCGCACAGCGTCGATGGCCTGCCATGTAGCGAGGTCCACCCTGTCTGCGATGGCATCAATTTCCTGTTTGAGAGTCGGCTTCGAGACGCCAAAAAAGTTCCAAATCATGCCCTGCAAGCAGCGTCTGGCAAGTGTGGCGGCGGCTTTAGGGGACAGGGTTTGGATTCGACACGCCTCTTCGTAATCTTCGATGACCGCTTTTGGGAGGTAAGCTGGCATCGGCTTGGCAATCGAATCAGGGACAAGGTGCCACTCAGCTACCGTTTCTGTAACTTTGTCGTGTTCGATTCGCGGGGCATTCCCGGGGATTGGCCTGCGCCGTTCCTTCAAAACAGTCTTATTCAATTTGCAGGATAGCGTGAACCGCTTGCACCTATCGTTTCGGCAGTAAACGGCGAGCACAAGAAACTGGTGATGCCCAATGCCTGCGTTAATCGGCAAATCCCAAGCAGATCGATCTGTGTCGCGGAGGTTTGTGAATTCTTGGCAAAAGGGGCATTTCCAACTCACGTCGTGATCGTGTCTTTCGATCGGTGGTGGGCAAGAGGTATTTCCATCGTGACCAAGCTCCTGCTTGGTCATGCCAATGTCTGCGAAGCTCTGCTTCGTCGCCAGGGCAGTGACCAGCGGGGTCAGTTCCGGAATTTCGTTCTTACGACCTCGCGGGCGTTGATTTTTCCGACGCGGTCGAGATGCTCCGTGCTTCCAAATCTATGTTTCCCCGCTTCCTCCGCCCGCTCACCGTTTCACTCATCTGCACCGCCTCCGCTTTCGCCGAGGAGACGCCGAGTTCCGCGGCAATTCCGGTGCCGCAGGGTGGAATGGAGAAGCGGCATGCGGAGAAGGTGGCGGCGATTAAAGCGCACCAGTTCGACCTGCTGCTGATCGGGGATTCGATCACGCACAATTTCGATGACGCAGCCTACAAGGCGGTATGGGAGCAGTTCTTCGCGCCGCGGAATGCCATCGGGCTCGGGTATAGCGGCGGGCGGACGGAGAATATTTTGTGGAATCTGGCGAATGGGGAGTTGGAGGGGCAGTCGCCGAAAGCGGTGACGCTGCTCATCGGGACGAACAACTCGGACGACGCGAACTACAAGGTCGTCCACACCCCGGAGCAGATCGCGGAAGGCACGGCGGCGATTGTGAAGCTGCTGCGGGAGAAATGTCCGGCGACGAAGATTCTGCTGCTGCGGATTTTTCCGCGGACCAACGTCTATAGAAACGCCGACGGCACGGAGCGCGGCAGCGCGGAGAAGCGTTTTGCCACCAACCAGCGCGCGAGCGAACTTTTGGCGAAGCTGGCCGACGGGAAGAACGTCTTCTATCTCGACGTAAACCACGTTTTTCTCCGGCCCGACGGCACGCTCGATCCCAAGCTGATGCCCGACCAGCTCCACCCGTCGCCCGAGGGCGCGCTGGCTTGGGCGCGGGCGATGGAGCCGCTCCTCTCGCAGCTTTTCGGTGATCAGCTCCGAAGCCAGTAGCATTGCGACGGCAGAAAGCCGCGCCGACTCGTCGCTCGACACGCAGAACGGGCGCGCCTAGCTTCGCGGCCCTTTTTCCTATGAAAGAAAACGCCAGCCGCGTGCTCCGCGTGGGTCTGCCCTCGGGCAGCCTGCAGGAGCCGACCTTCGCCCTTTTTGCCAAAGCCGGCTTCAATATCTCCGGTGCGAGCCGCTCGTACAAGCCGCATGTCGATGACCCGGAACTGGTCATCCGGCTGCTGCGCGCGCAGGAGATTTCGCGTTACGTGGAACACGGCTTTCTCGACTGCGGGCTGACCGGCAAGGACTGGATCGAAAACAACGGCTCCGACGTGGCGCGGCTGTGTGAGATGACTTTTTCCAAGACGAGCAGCGCGCCGACGCGCTGGGTCATCGCCGTTCCGGAAGACTCGCCGATCCGGTCGGTGCAGGATTTGCAGGGCAAGGTCATCGCCACCGAGGCGGTGGAAATGACGCGGCGCTACCTCGCGCAAAACGGGGTCACGGCGACGATCGAGTTCTCGTGGGGCGCGACGGAGGTCAAGGTGCCGGACCTCGTGGACGCAATCGTGGATGTGACCGAGACAGGCTCCTCGCTGCGGGCGAACAAGCTGCGGATTTTGGAGACGATCATGGAGTCGTCGCCGCAGTTCATCGCGAACCACGGCGCCCTCGGCGACGCGTGGAAAAAGGCGAAGATCGACACGCTGGTGCTGCTGCTGAAGGGCGCGTTCGCCGCGCGGGACAAGGTCGGTTTGAAGATGAACCTGCCGGAGGAAAAGCTCGCCACGCTGCTCCAGGCGCTGCCCGCGCTGCGCAATCCGACGATCGCGAAGCTGGCGACGGAAGGCTGGATCGCGGTCGAGACGATCATCGACGAAAAAGTCGTCCGCGAGATCATCCCGCAGCTCAAGGCGCTCGGGGCCGAGGGGATCATCGAGTATCCGCTGAACAAGGTCGTGTATTGACGCCCGGCGCATTTCCCAAAATTCCGGTTGCGCCTCACGGGCAACCATGATTCTCTCGCCGCCCCTCAACGAAAAAGACACACCTCCAAATGGGTTCACTCAAAAAGCGCCGGAAGGCCAAAATCGCCAAACACAAACGCCGGAAGCGGATGAAGCAGAACCGCCACAAGAAGCGTTTGCGCTACAAGTCGTAGTCAATAGAGTGCGCGGCATGAATTCGCGCCGATTTATCAGGGCAGCCCAGGGGGTTTGGACACTAGCCGTCGGCCTGGCCATTTCCGCACCGCCCCTCTTTGCCCAACTGGCGGCGAAGGCCCCGGCTACGCCGGCAAAAAAGGCCGCGCCCGCCACATCGGCCGCGAAGGGTTCCCAGCGCCGCGCGCCCGAGAAACCAGGGCCTGCAGAGTTGCCACCACTCTCCGCCCCACTCGCCCCGGCGGCCAAGGCCGCCCCGGAATTCGCGGACGCCTTTCCCTCCCCCCGTCGTCCGACCGCGCCCGATCTCGCCCTGAACGCGCAGGACGAGAAGAAAGCCGAAGCCTTTGCGGCCTTCGCCCAAGGTTTTGTCGCGGAGGAGAACTCGGATCAGGAAAAGATGCTCGAGAATTACCGGCGGGCGCTCGAACTCGATCCCGGTAACCCCGAACTCGCCGTCAAAGTTGCCTACGAGCTGGCCCGCCGGAACGATCCATCCGCCGCCATCCAGGTGCTCAAGGACGCCATCAAGGCCGCACCCAAGGAAGCGCTCCCCTACATTTACCTCGCTCAGCTCTACGCGAAGAACCTCAACAAGCCCGACCTCGCGATCAAATACGCCGAGCAGGCTCTGGCCCTCGCGCCGGACAACTTTGCCGCGCACCAGGCCGTCTATGAACTCTACGTCGGCAGCGGCCAGGAAAAGAAAGCCGAGCAGCTCCTCGAGCGCGCGACCAAGACCGAGAGCAACGACCCGAAATACTGGGCCAAGCTGGGCGAACTTCTCCAGCGGCTCTTTTTGAAAGAGGACGGCACCGCCGAGCCCGCCCAGCTTCAGAGGATGAATGCGACCTTTCGGAAAGCCGCCCAGATGGGCCCGGACGACCCCCAGGTGCTGACCAAGGCCGCCGACTATTTTGTCCTCTCCAAGCAGGTCAAAGACGCCATCCCCTACTACCTCACCGTCCTCAGCCTCAAGCAGGACGCCGGCGACCCGCCGCTCAACAACGTCCGCGACAAACTCGCCCGCAGCTTCCTCGTCACCGGCCAGCGCGACGAGGCGATCCGCCACCTCGAAGACATCGTCAAGGACAGTCCGCTGCGCTTTGAAACCTACGAGCTGCTCGGCGAGCTTTACCTGCAAAAGATCGATGCCACGGCGAATGGCCCAGATCCCAACCTAGACAAGGCCCTCGAGAATTTTGAGCACAGTCTGATCCTTGACGGCAGCGACCCTGCGAACCACGAGCGCCTCGGTCTTCTCCTCCTCCGCAGCAAGCGCAACGAGCGCGCCATCGAGGTCCTCCAGACAGCGCGCAAAAAGCACTCCGACCGCCCCTCGCTCACCTATCTGCTGGCCGTCGCCCTCAGCCAGGCCAAGCGCCATCAGGAAGCCCTCGCCGCTTTCTCCGACGCCCAGGCCCTCGCCGAAGTCAGCCGCGAAGACCTCCTCAACGCCGAGTTTTACTTCAGCTACGGAGCCGCCGCCGAGCAGGCCGGGCTCTTCGACAAAGCGGCCGAACTGCTCACCCGCAGCATCGACCTCGAGCCGAACAACGCCCAGTTCTACAACTACCTCGGCTACATGTGGGTGGATCGCAACGAGCGCCTCGACGAAGCCGGCGAGATGATCAAAAAGGCGCTCACCCTCGAGCCCGACAAAGGCGAATACCTCGACAGCCTCGGCTGGTTTTACTTCCGCAAAGGCGACTTCGACCGCGCCCTCGCCGAGCTGCTCCGCGCCCAGGAGGCCGTCCTCCGCGACGACCAGAAAGACGACCCCACCGTCCTCGACCACATCGGCGAGGCCTACCTCAAGCTGGGCAAGACCGCCGAAGCCCTCAGCGCCTGGCAGAAATCCCTCGCCATCCAAGACGACAAAAAGGTCGCCGACAAGATCGAGGCCGCGAAGCAAAAGCTGACCAAAGGGGAACAGCCAGCCGCACCCGCACCGGCACCAGCGCAGTAGCTGGCGGGGAAAGTGGCTAGCTGGTGCGGTGCGCGAGGACTTCGCGTGCGTAGCGCTGCACCTCGGCGAGCCAGGCGAGGCCGGCAGGCACTTCGTGGCGGCGGCAGTGCTCGTCCCAGACCGCGCCAAACGGCAGCGCCTTCAGCTCTTCGAGCAGGGCGAGGCGCGTGGTGAAATCGCCTTCGGCCTCCGCGGCGCGCAGCCGGGCCGTGGGTTCGAGCAGCGCGAGGAGCAGCGCCTTTTGCGCGGCGCGAGCGCCGATGACCCAAGCGGCGATGCGATTGATCGAAGCGTCAAAGAAATCCAGCCCGACGTGGGTGCGGTCGAGGAAGCCACCGCGCACCACCTCCTCGAAAATCGCGCGCGTGGCATCGTCGAGCAGGACCACATGATCGCTGTCCCAGCGCACCCCGCGGCTGACATGGAGCAGCAGCCCCGGCACGAATTGCAGCACGCTCGAGATCTTTTCCGCCACGCTTTCCGTCGGGTGAAAGTGGCCAGTGTCGAGGCAGAGCAGCTTCCGCCGGGTGATGGCGTAGCCGAGGTAAAACTCGTGCGAGCCCACGACGTAGCTTTCGCTCCCGAGGCCGAAGAGCTTTGACTCCACCGCATCGAGCACGAGCGCCGGGTCGAGCGGTTCGGCGAAGACCTCATCGAGCGCCGCCGCCAGCCGTTCGCGCGGACCGCGGCGGTCGGCGGGCGCGTCCTTGGAGCCGTCGGGCAGCCACACATTCGTCACCACCGGCGAGCCGAGCTGGCGGCCCATCTCCGCGGCGATCCGCCGGCAGGCGATGCCGTGCGCGATCCAAAAACCGCGCACTCCGGCATCCGCATGACTCAGCGTCGCGCCATCCTGCGCGAGCGGGTGGCCGAAGAACGTCGGATTGAAATCCAGCCCCAGCCCGCGCGCCCGCGCCCAGTCCACCCAGCCTTGGAACTGCGCGATCGTGTAGCCATCCCGCCCGATCTTCCGCCCGCCGAGCTCGGCGTAGCAGGCGTGGAGATTCACCCGCTGCCGGCCGGGGATCAGCGCCAGCGCCATCTCGAGATCGGCGCGGAGCTCTTCCGGCGTGCGCGCCTTGCCGGGCTGGCTGCCCGTCACCGCCAGGCCGCCGCCGGGAGCTGCGCCGGCGTTTTCAAACCCGCCCACGTCATCACCCTGCCAGCAGTGCAGCGAAAGCGGCGTGCGGGCCAGCGTGGCGAGCGCGGCCTCCGGGTCGGAGCCGAGCGCGGCGCAGGCTTCGCAGGCGAGGGCGTAGGCGGGCGTGCTCATGCGGGGTGGGAGGCTGAAGCGCAGCCCCGCGGCTGGCAACCTCGCTTTACCTTTTCCACCCGTGCGCTAGTTTCGCCGTCCTTTTTCAAGAACCATCCGCGCCCATGCCCGCCCACCTTCACCTTCGCATCGCGCTCCTCGCGCTGGCCATCGTCGCGGTCGTCTCCGGCAGGGCGCGGGCCGAGACGCTCACCCGCGCCGAGGCGCTGACGATCGCCGAGAGCTACGTGCAGCACCGCTGGTCCGCTGCCGCGAAAAACCTGCGCCATGGCAAAGACGCCGCCGGCATCGAAATCCACACCCCCGACCGCCCCGGCGGGCGCGGCGAGCCCGCGGCTGATTGCTGGATCGTCGATGCGGAGAATACCGGCGTCGCCTACAAATGGGGCGGCTACGACACTCCCGCCAGCTTCAGCGCTGGCGTCCGCGCGGGCCAGGCCGCGGGCGACATCTACACCGCCGAGAAACGCCGCCAAGGCGGGGCCGCCGTGAGCGGCGACGCCGTGGGGATCGACTGCTCGGGCTTCGTCTCCCGCTGCTGCGGCTTGCCAAACGGCAGTCCACCGCCACCCTTCCCAGCGTCTGCCGCCCGCTCCCGAGCGCCGCCGAGCTACGTCCGGCCGACGCGATGAACACCGCCAACGGCCACGTCCTGCTCTTCGTCAAATGGCTCGATGGCACCAAGCAGCGCGCCCTCTTTTACGAAGCCGCCCCTTTCAGTAAAACCCGCGCCACCGAGCGCGATGTCCCCGAGCTCGTGGCCAGCGGCTACCAGCCACTCCGCTACCGCCAGATCGCCGATTAGATCTTTCACGCCATGCTCACCGCCGCCCAAATCCGCCAGCAGTTTCTCGATTTCTTCCGCGAGAAAAAGCACACCATCGTCCCGTCGTCGTCGCTCATGCCGGACTCACCGAATCTGCTCTTCACCAACGCCGGCATGAACCAGTTCGTGCCCATCTTTCTCGGGGAGAAAAAGGCCGACGTCAGCAAGTGGGGCGGCGCCATCCCGAGCAGCGACACGCGCGCGGCGGATACGCAGAAATGCATCCGCGCCGGCGGCAAACACAACGACCTCGATGATGTCGGGCTCGACACCTATCACCACACGTTCTTCGAGATGCTCGGGAACTGGAGCTTCGGCGATTACTTCAAAAAGGAAGCCATCGCGTGGGCGTGGGAGCTGATCGTCGAGCGGTGGAAATTTCCGCCGCAACGCGTGTATGCCACGATCTACCAGCCGGACCCCGGCGATCCCGCCGAGCGCGATGAAGAGGCGTGGAATTTCTGGGCCGAAAAGTTCCGCGCCGTCGGACTCGATCCCGCCGTCCACATCGTCAACGGCAACAAAAAGGACAACTTCTGGATGATGGGCGAGACCGGCCCGTGCGGTCCGTGCAGCGAACTGCATATCGACCTCACGCAAAGCGGCGACACCCGCGGCGCGCTCGTGAACAAAGGCAGCTCCGAGTGCATCGAGATCTGGAACCTCGTCTTCATCCAGTTCAACGCGAACCCCGACGGCACCTTTTCCCCGCTGCCCGCGCAGCACGTCGATACCGGCATGGGCTTCGAGCGCGTCTCGAGCATCCTGCAGTGCACCAACGGCTTCACGAATTTCGGCGCGACCATCTCAAACTACGAGACCGACATCTTCCGCCCGATCTTCGATGCGATCGAAAAGCTCAGTGGCAAAACTTACGCGAGCACCCTCCCCATCGCCGGCAGCACCGGGGCCAGCGAGCAGGAGAAAGTGGACGTCGCCTTCCGCGTCATCGCCGATCACATCCGCACGCTCAGCTTTGCCATCGCCGACGGCATCCAACCCGGCAACACCGACCGCAACTACGTCCTCCGCCGCATCCTGCGCCGCGCCGTCCGCTACGGCCGCACCCTCGGTTTCCACGAGCCGTTTTTCTACAAGCTCGTCGCCGTCCTTGCCCACACGATGGGCGACGTCTTCCCCGAAATCCGCGCGAAGCAAAAGCAAGTGGAGGAAGTTCTGAAGCGGGAGGAGGAGTCGTTTAATAAGACGCTGGATCGAGGCTTAGACATTTTCGAAAAGGAATCTTCACGCGTGGTTTGTCGGGTGGAAATTGCCGATGACCTAGCAGCAGAGATTCAACGACTTTCCAAGCAGCTATCAGACGTGTGCGGAATGCGTGACGCTCTACAACCTTGGAAGGCGGCTGATTTAGCAGAAACTCTCGCAGCGTTCTCACTCCAATTATCTCAGGTTAGCAATCTGTCGTTTCCAACAAGCGACAGAAACAACTTAGATGAGTCCTGTGCTTTGATGGACCGCCTGATCAAAGCAATTTCCGAAATTCGCGAAGGTAATCTGGTGTGGCCAGAGCCAACTTATGAAGGTGGCCCCACTACAAGCGGTTCAATTGGTGTGATCGACATTCCAGAATGGCACCAGGATTTCAAAGACACTGTGGACGTTTTATCTACCAGCGTTCACTTATTGCGAGAACGCTCGTTTTCTGGCGAAGCCGCATTTGCCTTGTATGACACATATGGCTTTCCGTTCGACCTGACTGCGCTAATGGCGCGCGAGCGTGAGCTTGAGGTAGAAGTTGAAACATTTGATGAGCTGATGGGATTTCAAAAGGCACGCGCTCGCGCCGCGCAGAAGAAGACCGTCATCGAGTTGAGCGAAGTCGAGACCAAGGACGCCACACACTTCCTCGGCTACGACCACGACCACACCGGTGCCGATGTGCAGGAAGTGCTTTCGGTGAAGGGCAAGGTCGCGGTCATTGCCAACAACTCCGTGTGCTACGCCGAGATGGGCGGGCAGGTCGGCGACACCGGCGCGATGACCCACGGCGGCAACTCCTGGCGCATCGCCAATACACAGAAGAGCGGGAACACGTGGCTGCATTTCCTCGACGAGCCCGACGCGCCCGCCGTGGGCGAACACGTCACCATCGAGATCGACCGCCCGCGCCGCGCCGCCATCCAGCGGCACCACACCGTCACGCATCTGCTCCACTGGGCGCTGCACGAAGTCGTGAGCCAGGAAGCCACGCAGAAAGGCTCCTTCGTCGGCCCCGACAAGCTCACCTTCGACTTCAACAGCGCCGCGCTCACGCCCGCGCAGGTGCGCGACATCGAGCGGCTCGTGAACCAACGCATCGTCGAAAACGCCAGCGTCTCCTGGACCGAAGTGCCCTACGCCGACGTGCGCGGGCGGGCCGACATCATGCAGTTCTTCGGCGACAAATACGGCGAGACCGTGCGCGTCGTGCAGATCGGCGGCAGCGCCGCGAAGTTCGACGGCTACTCGCAGGAACTCTGCGCCGGCACCCACACCCGCGCCACCGGCGAGATCGGCCTCTTCCGCATCGCCAGCGAAGCCGCCATCGCCGCCGGCGTCCGCCGCATCGAAGCCCTCGCCGGACTTACCGCCTACGATTCCGCCATCGCCGACCGGCAACTGATCCACGCCCTCGCCGGGAAACTCGGCACGCCCTTGCCCGAGCTGGAAAAGAAGATCGACGCCCTGCTCGCGCAGCAAAAGGAACTCGAACGCGCGCTCAAATCCGCGCAGCAACGCGACGCCGCCGGCCGCGCCAAAGACCTGCTAGCGAAGATTGAGACGATCAATGGAACGCCCGCGATCATTGCCAACCTCGGCGCGGCCGATGGTGACACGCTACAAACGATCACCGATTCGCTGTGGTCACACGGCTTCCACGGCGTGGTCACGCTTGGTGCGGTAGCGAATGGCGCGGTCGCGCTCGTCGCCAGGGTTTCGTCCGACTTCACCACCAAAGTGCAGGCTGGGAAGATCATCCAGGCCATCGCCCCGCTCGTCGGCGGCAAAGGCGGCGGCAAACCCGACAACGCGCGCGGCGGCGGCAAAGACCCCTCGAAGCTCGACGAGGCCCTCGCCCACGCCCGCACGCTGCTCGGCTGAACGGCCATGGCCGGGATCATTTATCGCACTGGCAACGACCTCGATCTCGACGCGGTCATCGAGCTGTATCGCGCCTCGACCCTCGGCGAACGCCGCCCGGTGGACGATCGCGAGCGCATGGGCGCGATGCTGCGCGAGGCGAACCTCGTCATCACCGCGTGGGGCGGCGACCTGCTCGTGGGCATCGCCCGCAGCCTGACAGATCACTGCTACGCGACCTATGTCTCCGATCTCGCCGTGCGCGAATCGCACCAGCGGCAGGGCATCGGCCGCGAACTGCTCCGGCAGACGCAGACGGCGGGCGGTCGTGCGCAGGTGATCCTGCTCTCCGCGCCGCGCGCCATGGAGTATTATCCGCGTATCGGGCTTCAGTCGCATCCGAGCGCATGGGTGCTCGGGCCGGACGATCCGCTGCGGTAATCGCGCGCCGGCTTACTCGATCTTGAAAAGGATCGTCGCGGTTTTGCCATCGGCGACGACGCTCAACAGGTAGTCGCCGGGCGCGAGCTTCGACTTGTCCATGGTGCCGGCGAGCGTGCCCTTGTTTGTGCCTTGCAGGAGAATGATCGCAGGGGTGTCACCCGGCACGGGCTCGCCCTTCGCGTTGGTCTTGTGGACGTTGATGATGATGGGATCGCCCTTGGCGTTGACCTCGAGGGCTGCGTCGTTCTTCACCTGCTTGGCCAACTTGGCGAAAGGCTCGCCTTTTTTGTAAGTCGCCGCCTGCCCGCCGACACTGACGGGGAAAGGCAGCGCGCCGTCGTCCTGCGCACGGGTGCCAAAGCCGAAGGCGAGAGTCAGGAAGGCGGCGAGGATGAATATTCTCATGACGGCGAGCGTGCCGCGCCAGAGGCCGCGGGCCAAGCCGGCAAATGCGAAATCTCGCACGACGCCAGTGGCGCGGCGGATGCAGCCGGCCCGCAGTTTTATCAAAATAAATCCGCGCCCGGTGCGGCAGCGCAGGGCGTTTGTCTTGGTGCGCCCGACAACCGGTCGCCGCGAAAGCCACCAACTCAACTCAATAGCAACCTATGAAAAAAATCCTCGCCCTCACCATCGCCACCCTGCTCATCAGCCCGCTCGCCCCGCGCGTGCTCGCTGCCGATGCTCCCCAAACCGTCGTCGCCATCGCCGCCAGCAATGCCGACTTCTCCACCCTCGTCGCAGCGGTGAAAGCGGCCGGGCTCGCTGAGACTCTCAGCGGGAAGGGTCCCTTCACCATCTTCGCGCCCACCAATGAGGCGTTTGAGAAGCTGCCCAAAGGCACCGTCGAAGACCTCCTCAAGCCTGAGAACAAGGCCAAGCTCACCGCCATCCTCACCTACCACGTCCTCGCCGGCAAAGTCATGGCGGCCGATGTGAAACCGATGATGGCCAAGACCGTGCAGGGCAGTGAACTGAACGTGAAAGTGGCTGGCGGCAGCGTGACTGTGGACAACGCGAAAGTCGTGAAGACCGACATCGTCGGTTCGAACGGCGTGATCCACGTCATCGACTCCGTGCTCATGCCGAAGATGTAAGCGGTCGTTTCCCTTGCAGCTTCCGCGGGACTCCGCGCCTCCTGGCGTGGAGTCCCGTTTGCTTTTTGCCGACAGGCGGGGAGAAATGGCGGGATGGATTGCTCGCGCGCCAAAACCAAAGATCCCGACGAGTGGCTCGAAGCCGCGCCGGATTTTTCCCGCCCGCTCGCCGCGGAACTGCGCGAGTCCTTCTTCCGCTGGGAGTCGGATCTCGCGGAGTCGATCAAATGGAACACGCTCAGCTTCACCGGGCGCAAGCTGGTCTGCGCCCTGAGCCCGTGCAAAAAGCACCTCAGCATCGTCTTCTTCCGCGGGACCGAATTGCCGGACCCGGCGCGGCTGTTCTCCGCAGGGGAGACGAACACGAACGTTCGCTCGATCCGCGTCACCGAACCCGGTGGGCTAAACCGCCACGCGCTGCGCACACTGCTCCACACGGCCGTGGAACTCGACGCCCAGCCCGACGTTCCCCGCGCCCCGCACCGTAAACGCGAGCCCTGGCCGGTGCCCGATTTTTTCACCGAAGCGCTGAAAAAGAACCGCACCGCCGCGGCCAATTTCCGAAGCCTCCCGCCAAGCTGCCAGCGCGAATGGCTCGTCTGGCTGACCACCGCCAAACGCGAGGAAACCCGCGCCGCCCACCTCGCGCAAACCCTCGCCGCCCTGACCGCCGGGCGGAAGTGGATCGACCGCAAGAACGCGTGAGATCCGGAGAGATGGGTTCCCGCATATCCACATTTTTTCGTGTGGGCATGACGCCTTCACTTCATTGGCGCGGTGCCGTGATGGGTTCAACATGATAGAGCGACCTTTCCCGTCTGAGGTGGAGGTCCGTCGATGGCAACTCCGTGAGAAACTCAATCTCCGCCTGGATGATGGCATCCTTCGGATCATGGAGACCATTCCACTGATTTCCCAGAGCACGACAGAGCAGCGTGGGGTTGCGCTCGCCGGATGGTGACTGCGGCAAAGAGCTGAAATATTTCCTCCAGCGATGATTGGGAAACTGCCGATAGGGATACTCAGGCTTAACCCGGCGCTCATCGTCCGGATCGAACTCATTTCGGATCAGATCCACTTTGCGTCCATCAGCGGTGTGCCCTGTAACGATGAACCATCCGTGAGTGGTTTCAGGTTTTGAAAACATCTCCCACACCTGGGCGAGGCGAGTGGCACTCGCAATTTTGTGGGCGAATGCCGGCATCACTGGAAAGCGACCCGATCTTCGCTGCCACAGGTCAATATTATAGATGACGACATAGAGGAGGAGCGCCAGCAGTCCGGCCTCATACAATGTCCGCCAGGGAGACTTGGGAGTTGAAGCCGCCCGTTCACCTCCAGGAGCCACAGAAGAAGGCCCGGTGCGCTCTTTCATCTTAAGTCCAAGCGCATGCTTTGGTAGAAAGCGCTCCAACCGATTCCAGAATCCATCTGGCAGAAAAAGCATCCAACCAATCATACTCACATAGGCAAACAGTCCTGTGGTTATTGCCAGCTCAATGGACAAGTGAAATCCGAAGGCGATCAGAATCACCAAACACCGGATCCGACCGGTAGCCCAGGGAACAAAGCAAAGGAGCGGCAAACTGATCTCAGCAAGCGGTGTCAGGTAACTGACGAGTTTAAGAAGGATAGGATACTCCAGCAGCCAGTAAGCGAGAGGACGTGCAGCGGTATCATGCGAAAGGACATGCTGCATGGCCTCGCCGCTGAACCAGACGGAATTGCACTTATAAAGGCCCGCAAAGATATACATGAGAGCAAACTGGATTTGAACCGCGGCCCCCGCGACCGAGTAATGTCCCGCAGGCAGTTCATTTTTTCCTCTTTCGAAAGCACGATCCAGCGACCATCGGGCACCCAGGGGGAGAAACATCGACCAAAACAGCAGGGCCAGCAGCATGACGTCTCCCGCGTTCAAGACGATGGGATTTCGATTTTGCAGCGACGCGCACAGGAGCCAGGAAAGAAAGCTCATCCACCGCGTCTTAAAGCCGGCGAACAGGCCGAGCGCGCTGATGGCGGTGACCGCAAACAGCACTGCGGCGAACGTCGCCGACCCGTGCAATGCATACAACGACCAGAAGGCACCCCGCGGGTATTGCTGATAAAGCTCCGCGATCGGCAGCACTCCCCCATTCGAGTAGAAAAGGGCAAGGTCTCCACTGCGGTTCACAACATCAAACAACAACAAGAGTCCGAGCCCCATGCGGAAAGCCGCCAAGCTTCGGAAGTCTATTCCCCACACACGCTGCATGAAGTTCATGAGCGTCTATATCAAATCGGCCCCATGCACCGACGGAAAAAAAGGTGTAATTTCGCCTACAGCCTCTACTCCCCGACGCCTTGTCCCTTCCTTCTCCTCTCGGAGGTGGCAAAGCGACGCATGGCGAGGCCGGAAAGACGCAATGGTCCCCCTGACGATCTTACGCTTCCTGCGGATGGAACAGGCGATTGGCCGCGGAAATCTCGCCATTTCCCACGGGCAGGACGATGATTGCTGTCTTGCCGACGCCGGGCTGGCTCGTGACCGTCGCGGTACCACCTTGGGATTCGACGATCGCGCGGACGAAGCTGAGCCCAAGGCCGAGGCCGCGCTGGGAGCGGCTCTTGTCGCCACGAAAGAGGCGGTCACAGAGGCGCGGGAGATCTTCGGGCAGGATTCCGCAGCCGGTGTCGGTGAAATGGATGGCGACGGTGTCTCCGCCCGCTCGGCAGTGATGCGGGCGCGGCCTCCGGCGGGTGTGTACTTGATCGCGTTATCGAGCAGATTGGCGAAAACACGGCGGAGCGCAGCAGGATCGCCGCTGACACACAGACCGGGCGGAATCACGGTCGTCACGATGACGCCTTTTTCCTCGGCGACTTTCGTGTAGGAATCGACGGCGGAATGGGCCAACTCGGCAACCTCGAGGGGGACGTGCTGAAACTCGATCAGGCCGGCCTCGGCTACTCGGTATTCGGCGGCGCTAATACCGGCGACACGTATTACACCGCACTTTACGCCAATCCGGGTCACGACAACCATTGGGTGAAACTGAAGGTCGAAGGGGTGGAATCGAATCGGTTCGCGCTCGGCGCCGGGGTCCGGATCATCGTCGCCACCACGGCTGGCGAGCGGAGTATCCACCGCACGGTCTCGACCGGCGGAAGTCTCGGCGCTGCACCTCTTCTTCTGCACATCGGTCTCGGCGATGCGGAATCCATCAAGGCCATCCATATCTTCTGGCCGACGACGGGAAAGACGCAGTGCATCTCGGGCGTGCCGATGGAACGCACCTACAAGATTCGGGAAGGCGACACGGCGGCGGCCCCGTGGGAAATGCGCAGCTTTCAATTCCGAAACGCGGACGACTGGGGTTGCGGGACGGCATCCGACACTTTTTCCTGTTCGTCGCAAGTGATTCCGATTGCCTGCCGTCCCGCACGTCCACCATCGCACCGGGGAAGGGCCAAGCGCGCGCCGCAAAATGGGGTGGGCTGGTGCCACCGCCGGTCAAAGGGATTCCGCGTGACTGCGAGGGGCGGCCGTGCTAGTTCCCGCGCATGAAGAATCTGTTGCTCTTGGGGATCGTGGCGCTCTGCGCCTACCTGTATGTCACCCAGACCGCGACGAAGCGAAGGGAAGCCGAGACGCAGGCCCAAGCCGAGGCGCGCGCGCAGGCCGAAGACGCCGAGCGAGCCGCCGCCACCGCAGCAGCGGAAGCCACCCCGCCGGTGGCCACGCCGGCAGCGACCGTTGGCCCTGCTCGTACTGCGCCCGCGACTCCCGCACCCATCCGCCCTCCGGTTCGCACCGCGACCGTGGCGAAACCAGCCTCCGCAACCCCGGCCCTTGCCGGCGGGTCCACTCCGGCACCGAAGCCTGGCGATTGGATGTGGAATCGGCCCACGCCCGATCCGAAGCGGAAATAGCTGTTCAGGTTCGGCATCGCGGCTTTGACAGCCCGCGCGGGGGTATATGAGCGCCGCCAAAGGAACCGCCATTTTGGATCGGAGGGCAGACTATCTCCGCCACTTAGCCGAAAGTCGATTTTTTGTTTCGAAACAATAGAGAAAGCCATGCCTAAAGCCGCCTTCTTTTTTGGGTTGGGGCGTGGGCATGCTGCCGCTCGATTCGATTCGTATTGGAACAGCGTGCGCACCAGACTCTACTAACTCCACGGTTCTATAGATTGGTTCTACTACCGGAAGAGACCCACCAGCCAATGCTTTAGGGTTAAAGGCGATCCCGAACACTGCCGGGACGTGAAGGCGGGAAGAGCTTAAGTGTCAAACGCGGCGGCTGCGGCGACTGCCTCCAACTCCAGTGCTGACGCCGAATAGCCGCTGGTCAGGCACTCGGTAAGATAGACCCGAAGGAATGGAGCGATGCCGCCGAGTCGCTCATACTGCGCGGTGTGCGCTAGTTCGTGGGCGATGAGGCGTCGATCGCCCCAATACGCCTCACGGACGAATATGCCGTAGCGGGCCGTCAGGCCGGCGGTATGAACCCGAGGTCCGCCGGCGAAACGCTCGGCCAGGCTGATCAGACGACCCGCAGGCAGCGGAACCTTTGGCACCCGCAAGAGCCGCACGCGGTGCGGGTTGACCACGCCGATTGCGAGGGCATCGGCGGCGCTCTGTTCGCTCAAAGTAGTGCCTTCGACGAGGATTTGCCGCTCCCGCGCTTCGATCCAGCGAGTGACGTAGGGCAGAAGCACGGGCACAAGCAATTGGCGCATGAAAGGACAGAGGATGTTGCTGGGCCAAATTCAAGGGACAAACGATGGCGCGAATCTCGCCCTCCATTAGGTAGGCCCACGAAGCCTTCAGTTGAAAAATGGCAGGTATCGCGCAGTACATCACCGTTAGCATTGACAGCCAAAGACTCGAAGCCGCAAGCCCCATAGCCAACGCCAGCCGCGACACTCCCTCAACAAACACACGCAACCCAGCCACCAACCTTGTACCGCTAGCTGTGGAGGCTCAACAGGTTGTTCAGTGGTTGGCGGAGCCTGGAGATAGGGGCGAGGAGATTGAGGGAGTGATGAGGACGATGCCAGTTGTAGTTGTGGAGGAAAGTGGGGAGGCGATCTGAGCGGTGGGAAGGGTGGGCGTAGGAGTGTGCGTAAGCCCATTCGCGGAGTGAGGTTTGGATGAAGCGCTCGGCCTTGCCATTGGTTTTTGGGGTGTAGGGGCGAGTGAAGCGATGCTTGAGGCCGAGGGCGGCGACGGTGGATGCCATGGCGCGGGAGCG
>JBBQCM010000108.1:0-22601 GCA_038318725.1 Chthoniobacterales bacterium | reverse complement strand
TCGGCTCGACTTTGGGCCGTCGTCTTGGCCTTACTGTGGATGTTCATGTGGTGGCGGATTTTGGGTTGGTGTTGATTTCACAACCCCACCTTCCCAAATCTCCGCCACATGAACAACGTCCTGAAACTTCACAGCTAGCGGCACGCCAGCCTCAGTGGCGATGAGGCGGAGGGTGATGAGTGCGGCGTGGGTTTCAGCCTCGATGCCGGAGCCACCGTGGCGTGCGCCGGGGCGGTCGCCGCGAAAATGGCGGGTGCGTGTCCTCATGGGCGGGAGTTCGTCAAAATCTTGGAACCTGCCCGTGAGCAAGCCCTGCGCGAGCGGGGTGTAGCCGAGCACGCCCAACCCGTGCCGCGTGCAGGCCGGAAGGGCCTCGGCTTCGATGGCGCGGGCAAGGAGGTTGTAGGGCAGTTCGTTCAACGCCAGCGGCACGCCGACCGCCAGCGCCTCGGCCATCTGCGCGCCCCCGAAATTGCTCACGCCGAGCCAGCGGACTTTCCCCTCTCGCCGCAATTCATCCATCGCCTCCAATGCCTCCGCAATGCCGGGAGGGTGGCGCAGCTTTTCCGCGTCGTCGGTGTAGTGGCGCAGCGCGCTCGGATTAAGCGGCCAGTGGAGCATGTAGATGTCGAGGCGGTCGGTCTGGAGGCGAGCGAGGCTGGCTTCGCAGTGCCGGCGCACGTCGGCGCGATAGGCGTGGTCGGGCTGGATCTTTGTGCAGACGATGGCGGCGTCGCGGCGTCCGCGCAGGGCGTGACCGAGTGCGACCTCGCTCGCGCCGCCGTTGTAGGTTTCGGCAGTGTCGAAGAAGTTGACGCCCAGATCGAGCGCACGGGCCACGACCGCATCCACGTCGCGCTGGCTTTGCTCGCCCCAATAGGTGCCGCCGCCGAAGGAAAAGCAGCCGACGCCCAGCACGGGCAAAATGAGGGCGGTCGAGCCGCATTGGCGAGTTTGCATGGACGATGGGTTGGGGAAAAACCGGGAAGTTAGGGCGACGTTTAGAGCAGTCGTTCAAGCCTGGCCCACCGTGACCAAACTCGCGACCCGAGGCAAGAATGGGCAACGTGCGAAGCCTTCGCAAAGGCCGCAGTGCCGCTGCCAGCAGGAGCCAGTTTGCTCTACCGGCATCGCTCTCGCCCACCCACCCGGTAGAGGTTTGCCCCCAAAACGAAGATGCCTTTCGCCGGGTGGGGGGTGGGGCCGGAAAGTTTTTCACTGCTTCAAATTGTCATGGGTAACGAATCCAGTCGGCACAGTCTGACCGCTCGGCGGACGCCGCAACTGCGCGAACCGCCACGCGCCGTTATGCGCTGCTTCGGCCTGCGCCTCCACCTCGCCGAGCCGCTTGGCAAGCCAGTGAGGGCCTGGCATCATGGCATCTTGCCAACACGTCAGTAGCATTGGCAACGAACCCTCCACCCTCGAATCCGCATGAACTTTCGCGCCGTTATTCTGGCGCTCCTTTTTCCGCTCACGCTTCCTGCGGCGGAGCCGGTGCGCACGCCAGCCAATGTGCCGGCGGAAATCAGCTTCACCGCACAGCGGGCGCATGCAGACCCGTTCAACGACGTGATGCTCGATGTCACGTTTACCGACCCGGCGGGCACGGCGCGCAGAGTGCCGGCGTTTTGGGCTGGCGGTGATACATGGAAAGTGCGCTACGCCTCGCCGCTGGCAGGCGCGCACGGCTGGCAAAGCGGTTGCAGTGATGCGCAGGACGCAGGACTGCATGGTGTCACCGGGGTCGTCGAGATTGCGCCTTATGCGGACGACAATGCGCTTTTCATGCACGGCCCCGTCCGCGTCGCGGCGGATCACCGGCATTTCGAGCACGCAGACGGCACACCGTTTTTTTGGCTCGGCGATACGTGGTGGATGGGCCTGTGCCACCGGCTGCAATGGCCGGAAGAGTTTCAACGGCTTACCGCCGACCGAAAGGCGAAGGGCTTCAACGTCGTGCAAATCGTCGCGGGGCTTTATCCCGACATGCAACAGTTTGACCCGCGCGGTGCAAACGAGGCGGGCTTCCCGTGGGAGAAAGATTACACGCGCATCCGGCCCGAATACTTCGACGCGGCAGACGCGCGGCTGCGGCATCTCGTCGAGCAGGGCATCACGCCGTGCATCGTCGGCGCGTGGGGGTATTTCTTGCCGTGGATGGGCGCGGAGAAAATGAAGGCGCACTGGCGCTATCTCATCGCCCGCTATGGCGCGTGGCCGGTGGTGTGGTGCGCGGCGGGCGAGGCGAATCTGCCGTGGTATCTCGCGAAAGGATTTCCCTACGACGACCGCGACCAAGTCCACGGCTGGACGGAGGTGCTGCGCTCGATCCGTGCGACCGATCCATTTCGCCGCCCGCTCACCATTCATCCCACAGGCATCGGGCGCTTGAGCGCGCGCAGTGCGACGGACGACGTGGCGCTGCTCGATTTCGACATGCTGCAAACGCCGCACGGCCAGCGCGAGGCTGTGGTGCCCACGGTGCGGACGATGCGCGAATCCTACGCGGACAAGCCCGTGATGCCCGTCATCAATGGCGAGGCGAGCTACGAAAAACTCGGCGACAGTCTGCCGACCGCGTGGACGCGCGCGATGTTCTGGCTCTGCACCATGAACGGCGCGCCCGGTCACACCTACGGCGCAAACGGCATCTGGCAATGCAACCGCAATGGCCAGCCGCACGGCCCGTCGCCGACCGCGGGCAGTCCGCTAACCGGCTACGGCACGATCTCGTGGGATGAGGCGATGGCGCTCCCCGGCTCCGCACAACTTGGCTTTGGCAAACGCCTCTTCGAGTCGCTGCCGCGGACGCTACTCACGCCCATGCCCGAGAGCGTCGCGTGGGCGGACAGCGCGGACGCAGTGACGCCGGGCGACTGGATCTGGCATGCCGAGGGCGATCCGAAACGCGATGCGCCGCTGGCGGTGCGCTACTTCCGCCGCAGCTTCGACGTGGCGGACAAGGCGCTCATCCGTAGCGCGGTCCTGCGCGTGGCGACCGACGACCGCGGCGCGGTTTGGCTGAACGGAACCGAACTCGGAAGCTGCGCGGACTGGGGCAAGCCCGCGCTGCTGAATGTCGTGCCCGCGCTGCGGACGGGCCGCAACATTCTCTGCATCCGCGCGGAAAACGTGAAAGCGCCGGTGACACTCAACCCGGCGGGGTTGAACGCGGCGCTCGCGATGGAACTTACCGACGGCACCAGCATGGCCGTTGTCTCCGATGGCCGCTGGCGGTCGGCAACCGCGGAAGCCGCCGCGTGGCTCGAGGCGGAGTTCGATGACTCGCGGTGGCCCGCGGTCGTCGTGACCGCGAAGTATGGCGATGCCCCGTGGGGGCGCGTGGCGGAAGGCGGCGACCCACTCGTCGCACCGCAAGCCTGCGGCATTGGGGAAAGGCTGCGCGCCATCTACGTCCTCGACGCGCGTTCCATCGTCGTCCGCAGACTCAAACCGGGCGCGACCTACCAACTTACACATTTCGACCCA
This sequence comes from Chthoniobacterales bacterium, assembly GCA_038318725.1. Taxonomy (GTDB): domain Bacteria; phylum Verrucomicrobiota; class Verrucomicrobiia; order Chthoniobacterales; family Chthoniobacteraceae; genus Chthoniobacter. Next base: position 19,109 of record JBBQCM010000108.1, on the reverse strand, counting down.
GTGACCGGCGAGCGAACGAGAGTGCCTGCCATCACCGCCAATGCCCAGGGCGAGTGGCGCGGCGACCCGCCGAAGCATGGGCACGACTGGGTGTTACTGCTGTCGAGAGAATGATGCACCGACCCATCACCACAAAGGCCCGATGTGCTTACTCCGACTCCGCCGCAATCGTGTCCCACAGCGGCTCCAAATCCTCGTCGCCCATCGCCATCGCGCGGTATCGCTCGTCCAATTTGAAAGCGTGACGCAGCCGCGCCTTGGCGACCTCCAGCTCACCAAGCTGGCACTCGTAACAGGCGAGATTGTAGTGGAAGATCGCGACCCCGGGCTGGCGCTCGACGGCCACGAGGAGGATCGTCCGCGCCGCCTCGATGGATTCGGCCCGCCGCGTCGCGTAGGCCCACATCACCGGCCAGTGCGGCTCGTCCGGGGCGAATAGAGCGAGTTCCTTCGCCACCGCCCGCAGCAACTCCCACTTTTTGAGCGCGCGGTAAATCTCCACGCGGACGGCGAGAACTTCGGGCAGGTGGCGGGCGTCTGGCGTGACCCGTTCAAGCTCCGCGTCCGCATCCTCGTGCATCCCCAACTCGGCATAACCCTCGGCAACGGTGACGTGGCGTTGGTCTTGTGGTTCCAGCGGCATTTTACCTTGGGTTTAGCGAATGGGTCGAGATGCCGGCTTGCTGCCGCAGAATGGGCGAATGGTGATGGCGTAGCGGTCGTTCGGGTCGTGCATCGCCATCGTCTATCCCGGCGCGTGCTGGCGGTCGAGTCGGGCGCTCCATTGCGAAAATTGGGAGCGGGATCAAACAAGCCGGAGGTGTCGCCCGATGCGCGCGCCGCTACCCGATGTCGGCGGGCAGGGACGAGCCCGGTGCGTTGGGCGCAGCGTGAAAACAGCATCGCACGATTTCCGTTGAGTCCTCGCGTTGGGGAAACTCGAAACTCGGACAGTTGCTTGCGCGACGGCGGCAACGCAACCTGTGCTGATGCGCTCCCTCCTCCACGCCTCGCTCGCCCTGGCGATGCTCAGTTCGTTCTCGTTTGCCGGCGGACTAGTCGTGGTCGCGCCGCGCGCGCTCGGCGAAGCCCTCGGCGACTTCATCGAGTTCAAAAAGTCGCGGCTGCCGACCGAGCTTGTTTTTCTGGAGGACGTGCTGGCATCGTCTCCAGGCGTTGACGACGCGGAGAAGTTGAAGCGGTGTCTGTATGGAAAGTGGCTTGGCGGAAAGTGTGCCTACGTCTTGCTCGCGGGCGATGCCGATGTGCTGCCGGTGCGCTACATGGTGCTCGACCGAGTGACGCCGGCGGCTTTCGACTACTCGTTTTATCCGAGCGATCTTTACTACGGTGATCTCGCCAAGGCCGACGGCTCATTCGACGACTGGAATGGGCAGCACGAAGGTTTTCACGCCGGTTACTTTGGGGAGGTCCGCGGGGAGAAGAACAAAGGCGATGCGATCAACTTCGACGGCATCGACTACCTGCCGGAAGTCGCGGTGGGACGCTGGCCGGTGAGCACGCCGGAAGAAGCGCATGCCGTCGCAGCAAAGACCATCGCCGCCGAGCGGCAGCGCATGGCGCGCAAAGGTGAGCGGCGGGACGTGGCGCTGATCGGCACGACGGGCTGGGTCGATACGCGCGGACATTTCGATGCGCTGGAGCAGACGTTGCGCGGCGCTTGGCAGACCGAGAGACGCTTGTTCGAGAACGAGACGCGGGAGCGCCCGAATCAAGTCGCGCTCATCGAATTGTGGAATCGCGGTCAGGATTTGATCCTACACGCCGGCCACGGAAACCCCGGCGACTGGGAGCAATGCTTTTCCCGCGGGGCACTGCCAAAGCTGACCAACGGCGACCGGGTGCCGGTGGTCTTTTCCGCCGGATGCAGCACGGCGTATTTCGCCGCGCTCGCGCCGTATGACGGCTACACGGATGTCGCCGGGGTGGAGCATGCGGGCAGCGACCACGGGGAGGTTTTCACCGCCCCGCCCGCTCCGCCGGCGAGCTATCAACGCGGCAAATACAACAAGACCGGACTGGGCGAGGAACTCGTCAGGATGCCGCAGGGTGGAGCGGTGGCTTACATCGGCTGCAACACCGGCAGTCAGCCATGCGCACTCACGATCCAGCGCGGTTTCGTCAGTGCCGCCGCGCAACCGCACATCCGCCTTGGCGATGCGTGGAATGAAGCAATCCGCTACTACCATCAGCACGAGCGGTTGGCGGAGTTGAAGCCCGACGCCGGCTGGTATCCACCCGCGATTTTTTTCCAAGGCATGAAGTTCATGCTCTTCGGCGATCCAACTCTCGATCTCTGAGCAACCCACGAGCAAATCCGCCAGCGCACACCTGCGGCCCATGCTCGTAACCAGAAGGCTAGCGTGAAGCGGCAGCGGGCGTTTTCACTAATTAAGGTGGAACATAAGATAGACGAATGCCGCAACCAGCAATAACATCCACGCCAAAAGAGCGAGCGACCCAATCGAGCGTCTGTTCTTTTTTGATGGCGGCGGAGGCTCGCTCTGAGCGGGCCACCCGGTGTTTGGATGGCCAAAAACATCTTTGATGGTGCCGATTCGGACTGGCTCGCCGGACAACCCAAGTTGGGAGCGGATCACCGCAAAGAAACGCTCGCGCGCAGAATCGGCACTTACGACTCCGTCAAATTCCCCGAGGTTTGCTCGTCCCCCACCGTGGAACACACCGACGACCAACGGGCCTTTTCCGCTCTGCTTTCCGCCCAAAAGAACCGTGTCGCCTCCCGGCAACGCATTCAGAGCATCGTAGTCCATCTGTTCCAAGCCGACACATAGAACAGGACGGCTCGACGGGCCGTGGGGATTCTTCGCCTTATCGTAAAAGACCGTCATCGCATACGGATAGGTCATTGGGAATGACTCCGTAACTGGCATGCCGGCCATTGCCTGCATGTGCTGGCTCATCACCTTCGGATTTTTTTGCAGCGTCGCAAAAAAATTTCCCCACACCCATGCCTCACCGGGGTCACAACTTTGCATCGGGATTGGCATCGAAGGCCATTCAGTCAGTGCGATTAGTGCGTGGTTCATCGAGTGTATGACTATTAAACGCGCCGGTTTCGAGAGTGTGTCTATGGACCGGCAGGTTCGGGAGTGGAGGTTTGGCACCGACGTTGAGGAGGTAAATCTTTGACATCTTGGAGGGATGGTCAACGAAAAGAGCAGCGTCCAGTTTGCAGCTTACGGAAGCTGTGCGGAAATCGTCCCGTTTGTATCGACCACGACGATCTGGCCACTGCCAGAGCCATCAACCCCGACTCGGATGGAGCCGTTTTGCGGATCGCGCGACTTAAACTCGGCGGTCCCACCGGCGCTGCTGACGCCCATGAAAATGGCGAGCTTTCCGCTGCTGTCCCATAGCTCGACCATTCCACCATTAACGTCTGGACTGAGGATGGCGCGCGCCTGCGAGTTGAATTTGGCAGGCGCGGAAAGCAGGATGGTGCCGAGCGCGCTTTCGTTGATGCGCACGACAGGTGTGCCATCCGTCCTGATGACAAGCTCGCCGAATGGAGGGTCATAGTAGAGGCTGTTGCCGCCCGTGTCGGCGACCATGATTCGGCGGCATTGGAGAAGGCCGGACGGATCAATCGAGGCGACGGGGTTGTTCTGGGCATCGACCACGGTCAAGGCGGAGCAGGTGATCGTGGCGGTGGAGGCAGTGTGGGATTCGAGGGCGACGACGCGCTGTTGGAGGGCGGTGAGTTCGCGGCGGAGTTCGGCTATGGTGTCTTCGGTATTGCTCATGGTGGGGTTGGCTCGGTGGTGGAAAGGAAATCGAGGGCGCGGTGCAAAAAGTGGATGGTGTGATTCACGTCAAGGCGTGGAGGATTGAGCCGTAGGCGATGGCGGAGACGGCGGCCCAGGCATCGCATGATTTCCGGTGAGTTGCTGCGGCGACGTTGATGCTTTTCCGAGAGCACGATTTTGTTTCTACGCCACGATGCTCCGTAGCATCGGGCCGATGTCCTCGTGTTTCCCGTGGGGATACCAGATGGGTGTGATGCCAAGGGCTTCAAGCATCTGGGTGTAGTTGGCTTCCTCAAATACGTTCAACTCCTTGAAGATGTCGAGCATCTCCTCCGCGCGGCCACTCTGTTTGGACTTCGCTCCACTCTTGGAGAACTTATTCATGTAGGTAATGGCGGTTTGGTGGATTTCCTCCAACTCCGCACTTTGCGGTTCGTTCCATTGTGGCTTTTCGAGAATCGCGAACTGCCGTTGGCGGAGCGGCGTCACTCTCACGGCGTCGAGGAGTCGTCGCATGTTCCGGTCCGAGAGTGACAATCCCACCATCAACCCAACCGACCCTGAAAGGCACTGAATCTGCGAAAGGTTGCTCCAGGAATAAGGGCTATGCGCGGCGGCATGGTATTGTTGCTCCGTGAAAACGATGTCGTCCAGCGGCGAGCCCGCCCCCATCACCGGGATATACCCGTGGACATGGATAATGGGTCGCGCGCCATCCGCGACGATCTCCGCAGACTTCCAAATTGGCCTCCATTTACAGTTACCGGACTGGGTAGTCGTTTCCACAAGGCTATCGTAGTTATAGGTGACTACGGCCATTAGACCAGCTCCACGGGGTTTGGTTTTGGCACAGATTTCCGCGACTCCATCCAAGGTCGAGTTGGCCTTGCGCAACTGGGTCGGCGTCTGCGGACGATTCCAAAAGCCCGGCTCATCTGCAAAGCCGGCATAAAGCGTCTCCTTGAGGTCGTTGAGAAACTCTGCGTCGCCGGAGTAGAGCTGCCGGATTTTGCGGGCGGTGATCTCCAACGGCTCGGGGGCTTGCTTGAGCTGCCATTCGGCGATGGCGTAGAGGTAATTCGGATATGGACGCCAGCGAGCGCGCCAGTCGCCGTGGACGGCAGCGAAATACATGGCGAGCACCAACTGATTCCAACTTGGTAAACCGCTGCCCATCGAGACACCGGCACCGAGATAAAGCGTCAAATTCCCCTTTTTGAAGGCACCTTGAAGTTCGGTCAGAGCCGCACGGTCAATTTTTGTTGGCATGGGTCGTTTGGAGGATGTCGTGGATGGCGGCGGTGAGGAGGCGGGCGCGGCGGGCGTCGGCGTCTTTCAGCCGCGTTTCGAGTTCGTCGCACAGCGCGAGCAGTTGCTCGACCTTGGCGACGATGCGCTTTTGTTCGGCGAGGGGTGGAAGGGCGATAGGCATCGTCGCGATTCCTTCGCGCCCGATGTTTTTCATGGAGGCGCTCGTGCCGGATGCGACGCGCGCGTAGTAGGCGCGTGCGTATGGGCTGTTGTTCAGCAGGTTTAGGAAGCGGGATTCGGTGTGCTCGCTAAAACGAACTCGGAGCGTCTTGTCGTTCAGGAGCAAGCGTGGCGGTGTTTCACGCACTACGACGCTCTTGGCGACAAGCTCGGCGGTGTTTGCCCGCGACATGATGAAATCTCCCGGCTTTACCTCGTCGTCTGGGTCCGGTTCGACGTTGGCGGGCAATGCCTTGTTTTCCTCCGGGTCAAATTCGTCCCATGACACTGCGCTGATTTTCAGCACTCCCCATTCGACACCTTCGCGTCGCCGCGAGAGGCAATTCGGGCTGCTTCCGGCTACGATGTTCAAGGCGACGACGCCGAACCGTGTCGCTGCCCAACCCGATGGAAGGTCAAAATCGAAATCTCCCGCGTCCGCTTCGGCGAGAGGTTTCGCAGGCCGCAGAATCTGCTTTTGGATAAGACGGAAACGCTCTTTCTCGATGCGATTGATGTCCGTCCCCGCGGAGTCGTCTTCCGGGCTTTGCGTGGCGAGGCGGCCTTGGATGGCGAGTTGTAGGATGGTTTGGCGGAGGGCGGGGATGGAATCGGGGGTGGCGTGGAGCGGGTCGAAATGGGTGCGCAGCCGGGACCAGTGGGCGGCGAGTTCCGACGGCGAACGGGCGGAGGTGACGTGGTGCAGGGTGGCCGCGTGCAGTCGGCGGCGCGCTTCGCTCCGCGTCGTCTGCCGCGCCTCCAAGTCATCACACAGCGCCATCAACTCATCCACCTTCGCGACAATCCCATCCTGCTCTGGCAGGAGCGGGACGCGAATTTGGATCTTCCCCAAATCGTCTTTACCAATGACGCCTTGTGCGGAGCCGCGGGAACCGCGACGCAGCCGAAGCACGTAAGGCATAAGCACATAGTAGAGATACTTAGTGCGCAACCGCTCGCCCGGGCGAAGTGCGGCCACGCTGCGACCAATGGCGGAATCAATTCCGAGGTTCAGTTTTCCAACGGTCGCGCCGACGACGCAAATCAACACGTCTCCGAGTTTGGCGAACTTCAATGGTTTGTCTGTCCAAGCTTCATGCACCGGATAGAGAGGCCCAAACTCGCCTGCTTTGACGAAGAGCGTTCCTTTGCCAGTCGTATTGCACTCGTTGCCGGGCGGTGCTTGGCCCATGACAAACTCCGCGACGTTACCGAGCAGTTCGTTGCCAAGTTGCATGCCTCCGGCGACAAGTCGTCCGGTTGCTGCCAGCTCGAAAATCAACTCGCGCAGGTGTTTCACGCCACCCGGCGCATCCGCGAGCTGCTCGAAAGCCCGGAAGAGCGTGCGCTGCATCATCCTTCCAGCGCGGCGGCGAGTTCCGCTTTCAGCTTCGCGCGAATCTCCGCGGCAGCGGCGACGGCTTGCTCGTATTTGGCGAGGAGCACTTCGGGGTCATCGGTCGCGGGGGCGGTGTCGTGCGGGTTCTTGCGGTCGAGGTTGTAGTCGGCGGCTTTAATCTCCTCGACGGGCACCCGCCACGCGCGCTCGTTTTCCACGCGGCCTGCGCGTTTCTCGCCGCCCCACCACGCGCGTTCGGCGTCGAACTCCTCCAGCCGGATGGGCTTGGTCTTGTTGTAGCTTTTCACCCCCGGCGGATACGGGTGCTCGTAATACCAAATCTCGCGCGTGGGCTCGCCTTTGGTGAAGAAGAGCAGGTTGGTATTGATGCCGGTGTAGGGCGCGAAGACGCCTTTGGGCAGGCGGACGATGGTGTGCAGGTTGCACTCCTTGAGCAGCTCTTCCTTGATGCGCGATTTGACGCCGGTGCCGAAGAGCGTGCCATCGGGCAGCACGAGCGCGCCGCGTCCGCCGTCGCGCAGCAGATGCATGATGAGGACGAGGAAAAGGTCGGCGGTTTCCTTCGCGCGGAAGGTGGCGGGGAAGTTCGTCTCGATGCCGTCCTCCTCCATGCCGCCGAAGGGCGGGTTGGTGAGGATCACGTCCACGCGATCCCGTGGGCCGTAGTCGCGCAGCGGACGGGCGAGGGTGTTGTCGTGGCGAATCTGCGCGGGCACGTCGAGGCCGTGGACGAGCATGTTCGTGGTGCAGAGCAGATGCGGGAGCGGCTTCTTTTCCACGCCGAAGATGCCGGCTTCGAGCCGGGCCTCGTCGGCGGGCGTCTGCACGTCGCGGGCGCGGATGTGATCAATAGCGCCGGTGAGGAAGCCGCCGGTGCCGCACGCGGGATCGAGGACTTTCTCGCCGAGCCGCGGATCGACCATCTCGACCATGAAGCGGGTGACGGCGCGCGGGGTGTAGTATTCGCCTGCGTTGCCGGCGTTCTGGAGATCGCGGAGGAGCTGCTCGTAGATTTCGCCGAAGAGATGGCGGTCCTTGGCGGAGTTGAAGTTGATAGCCGCGTTGAGCTGATTGACGACCTGCCGCAGGAGCTGGCCGCTCTTCATGTAGTTGTAGGCGTCCTTGAAGACTTCGCGGACGACGAGGGCGCGTGGATTGCCTTCGACATTGAGTCCCTTGAGCGTGGGGAACAGGTCGTTGTTGGCAAAGGCGAGCAGGGCGTCGCCGGTGATGCCCTCGGGATTCGCAGCCCAATTCCGCCAGCGGAATTTCTCCGGGATGGGCGAGCGATAGTTGTCCTCCAGCAGCTCGGACTCGCGCTCGCGGTCGTCGAAGATTTTCAGGAAGAGCATCCACACGAGCTGCCCGATGCGCTGCGCGTCGCCATCGACGCCCACGTCCTTGCGCATGGTGTCCTGGAGGCTTTTGATGGTGGCGGAGAGGGACATCTAAGGCGTCTCCGTGATTTGCTTCATCGCCTTGAAAAAGGGGTCGCCGGAATCGGGATATAAGGCCCAGCGTGGAATGGGCGGAAAATCGCCGCCGGGTGTCCAGAACGTTTTCGGGTTGAATCGAAATTTTGCAACAAGCCGCCGAGCGACATCGACCTCGTAGGCAGCGAAATTTGCCTTCTGATCTATCGAGTCGATTTCAGGATATTCGCCCACCAAGTAGCCTTCCTGAAAATGGGGGCGGAGTGCTTGCGGCGGACAAATGCTGCTTAGGCGGATGATTTGCACACCTTCCTCCGATGAAGCGGTGACACTTCCCGCGAGATTCGGAAGCCCAAGCGCCATAATAAAAGCCTCGTCCTCGCCGCTTTCCGACGCGAAAGACGCGGCGACGCGAAGCGAATGTGAGACATCGACGAGCGGAGTGTCGCAGACCTCGTAGTGTTGGAGGATAGCCCACCTAAGAATCCGAAATCGTTCAACGCGGTCCAAGCCGATGAAACCGTGTGCCCGGTAGCAATCTACCAATCGCCGCTCGGCAGATGCCAATTTTGTGTAACGCGCACGAATTACACTGGAGTTGGGCGAGTCAATCGAGGGGGGCACAGACCGAAAAATGGTCGGCTTTATCCTGCTCTTTCCGATGTTATTCCGGTAGTCACGCCGTTGGCCACGAAAGAACAAGACGTAATCGGGATTGGCGAAAGATAACTGTGCGACGCGACAAACCAGTTCGGGAAAATCGTGGACTAGAAAACCTCGGTGCCGGCGAACCTTCGTCACGCTTGTTTCCGCAGGCTCGCTAGCGCCGGGAGCGGTTCTATTCCATGAGTAGAGGGGGTTTTGCCCGGGTTTTTTCATGTGGGAAGATTATGCGGCTTTGTAAAGTTCCGTCTCCAACGCGCGCAAGGCAGCGTCGAACTCCGCTTTGCCGCCGAAGAAATCTACAATCTCGACCGGGGTACCAAACTGTGTGAGTGGATCGTTCCGCAAAACCTTGCGATCTTCGAGTACCGCCACGCCGGCGTCCGCGTATTTGTCGAGCAAGGCGTCGAGGACGGCGCGGGCATGCTCGCCAAATTTGGTGAAGCAGTCGCGCTTTTTCACCCGCTCGGCCCGCTCTTTCCGTGTGAGTGGTGGGCGATCAAAGGCGATGTGACAGACGAGGTCGAAAGGATCGAGTTCCTTGCCGACCTCCTCAGCCAATGCATCGAGCAAGACGCCTTGTTGTTCGAGTTCCCGGATGATGACCTGTTTTTGCTCGGCTTGGTTCCAGCGGGCGAGGAAGGCGTCGAGCGAACTGAACCCTTGGCGCACCGTTTTTTTTGTGAAGTCCTTGAGTGATTCCGTGATGAGCTTGCCGTCCTTGTCGTAATACTGCACGCGCTCCGCCACCACCCAAACGGGCACGTCGTTGACCACGTATTTGACGCGCCTACCGGGCGGGAGATCGGTGATGGTGATGTCGGGCGGGTCCTCGTGGGTGGTCGAGGTGGGATGGTGTTCGTTCCCGGTATCTCCCGTTTCGCCGTTTTCATCGGGCGGCACTGGCGACTCACCAGGCTTTGGCTTGTAGATCACCACGGGTTCGCCGTCGAAATCCGCATCGGCAAAAAGCTCCGTCGCTTTTTTGAAATCCATGATCGTGAACCAGAGCTTGTCGTAGTCCTCGTTGATGCGCGTGCCGCGTCCGATGGTCTGCTTGAACTCGGTCATCGACTGAATGCGCTGGTCGAGGACGATGAGCTTGCAGGTCTGCGCATCGACGCCAGTGGTGAGCAGCTTCGAGGTGGTGACGATGCTCGGGATGCGTTTTTCGGGGAGGATGAAATTATCGAGTTCCGCTTTGCCCTCGGGATTGTCGCCGGTGATGCGCATCACGTATTTCTCGTGCTGCGCCACGAGATCGGAGTTTTCATTCACGAGGGCCTGCCGCATCCGCTCGGCATGGTCGATGTCTTCGCAGAAAACGATGGTCTTGGCGAAGCGGTCGGTCGCTTTCAGGAACTCGCTAATCTTGCGGGCGACGAGCTGGGTGCGCTGGTCAATGACGAGGGTTTTGTCGAAGTCGCGTTGGTTGTAGATTCGGTCTTCGATGAGCTTCCCGTGCTTGTCGATCTTCCCCTCCTCGGGACGCCAGCCGGTGAGGTCTTTGTCGATGTCGATGCGGACGACTTTGTAGGGCGCGAGAAATCCGTCCTCGATCCCCTGCCGGAGTGAGTAGGTGTAAATCGGATCGCCGAAGTAGGTGATGTTGGAAACCTCCTTCGTTTCCTTGGGCGTGGCGGTGAGGCCGAAGTGCGTCGCTTTGTCGAAGTAGGCCAGAATTTCGCGCCAGGCAGAATCCTCGGCCGCGCTGCCGCGGTGACACTCGTCAATGACCACGAGATCGAAGAAATCGGGCGAGAATTGCTTGTAGATGTTCTGCGCGTCTTCGTTGCCGGTGACGGCTTGGTAGAGCGCGAGGTAAATCTCGTAGGACTTATCGACCTGCCGGTTGGTGACCTTCGTCATCGCCTGACCGAATGCCTTGAAGTCATTCGTGCGCGCCTGATCGACGAGGATGTTGCGGTCGGCGAGGAAGAGGATGCGCTTCTTCACACCGGCCTTCCACAGCCGCCAGATGATGTGAAACGCGGTGATGGTTTTGCCCGTCCCGGTCGCCATGACGAGGAGGATGCGGTTCTGACCTTTGGCGATGGCTTCGATGGTGCGGTTGATGGCGATGAGTTGGAAGTAGCGGGTGCCTTTGCCGGTGCCATCAGAATAGAAGTCCTGCTCGACGATGGGGCGCGCCGCTTCGCCGATGCCTTTCCAAGTGCAGTAGCGTTGCCACAGCTCGGCAGGCGACGGGAACTCGTTCAACGCTAGTTCGCGCTCGATGGGGCCGGCGGTCTGCGTGCGGTCGCGCATGATGAAGCCGTCGCCGTTGGAGCTAAAGACAAAGGGCACGTCGAGGGTGACGGCGTATTCAAGGCCCTGCTGAATGCCCGCCCCGACGACGTGGTTGTTGTCCTTCGCCTCGATGATCGCGATGGGGATGTGCGGCTTGTAGTATAGGATATAGTCAGCGCGCTTCGCTTCGCCGCGCGTGGACATCCGGCCCCGGACGATGACCCGGCCTTTCGTAAAGCTGACCTCCTCGCGAACCTGCGTGAGCACATCCCAGCCCGCGTTGACCAGCGCGGGCGTGATGAACTTCGTGCAAATGTCGCGTTCGCTGAGCGCCTTTTTGTTCATTTTGGGATGGAAGCCGCCATCGGAGGCCCCGGACATAACAGGAAGTGAATGTAGCGGGGAAGGAAGATTCGACTCGTCCAGCCCCGGATTATCAGGGCGCACTGGTCGAGCGGATAGCACGGAGGTCGCCGTATCATGCCCGCTGCGCTTTGCAGAACGCCAATACCCTCACGGTCGATAGCATTTTTCCATCGTCGCGATTGCGATGCCGACAACGCCCCGCACCTCCGCCAGTCGCGGATTCCACGCGATGCACATCTGCCGGGCATCGCTTTTGAGAAACAGGAGCGGCGCGGTCGGGAGTCCGGGTCGGTTCCATAACTGCGCCTCGTCGGCGCGAGAAAAAGGAGGCATGATGCCGGCATGTGCCTCCGTCTTACTCTCGTCGTCTTGCTCGTTGCCGCAGGGACTGCGGGGGCGGCTCCTTCCGTGGCGCGCGGGGAGCATGGGGCCGTGGCCTCGATTCATCCGCTGGCGTCGCGGGCGGGGCTGGCGGCGATGCAGAGCGGGGGCAATGCGATTGATGCGGCGGTGGCAATCGGGCTGACACTCGGGGTGGTGGATGGACACGACTCAGGCATCGGCGGCGGCTGCTTCATGCTGATCCGGCGGGCCAATGGCGAGTTCGTGGCCCTTGATGGCCGGGAGATGGCGGGTGCGGCGGCGGCGCGTGACATGTTTCTCCGCGACGGCAAGGGCGACACCGGGCTGAGTCAGACGGGGGCGCTGGCGAGCGGGGTGCCGGGGTCGGTGGCGGCTTACAGCTATGCACGGGAAAAGTTTGGGCGAAAGAAGTTCGCCGAGGTTCTGGAGCCCGCGGCGCGGATTGCGGAGGAGGGTTTCCCGATTGACGCGGCCTTTGCCCGAAAGCTGAAAGCGACGGCGGACGAGTTGCGGCGTTTCGACGCGGCCCGCGCGATCTTCCTCAAGGCGGACGGGGCACCGCTCGCTGAGGGCGAGTTGTTGAGGCAGCCGGATTTGGCGGCCAGCTACCGCGCGCTGGCGAAGGAAGGTGCGGACTGGTTCTACCGCGGCACCTTTGCGCAGCAGACTGAGGCGTGGATGACGGCGAACGGCGGCATCCTGACGGCGCGGGATTTTGCGGCCTACCAGCTCGCCTTGCGCGAGCCGGTGCGCGGGAAGTATCGCGGCTGGGAGCTGGTGAGTTTTCCGCCGCCGAGTTCGGGCGGCGTGCATGTGCTGCAAATCCTGAATGTGCTCGCGCATTTCGACTTGCGGGCGATGGATGAGGCGACGCGGGTGAATGTGATGGCGGAGGCGATGAAACTCGCGTTCGCTGATCGTGCGCACTGGCTGGGCGATCCCGATTTTGCCCCGGTGCCGCGCGGGCTGCTGAGGGAGGACTATGCGCAGGCTCTAGCCGCGGGGATCAAGCCAGATGGGCTTTGTGCGGTGCCGACGCACGGCGAGCCGCCGGAGGCGGCGACTGATGTCTTTGGCAAACACACGACGCACTTCTCCACCGCGGATGCGGAAGGCAACTGGGTGGCCTGCACGGCCACGGTGAACACGTCCTTTGGATCGAAGGTGGTGATCCCCGGCACCGGCATCCTGCTCAACAATCAAATGGATGACTTCTCGATCCAGCCCGGCGTGCCCAATGCCTTCAAGCTCGTGGGTGCCGAGGCGAATGCGATAGCGCCGGGCAAACGTCCGCTTTCCAGCATGTCGCCGACCATCGTCCTGCGCGACGGGCGGCCCATCCTATCGCTCGGTGCCGCGGGCGGGCCGACGATCATCTCGCAGACGGTCATCAATCTCGTCGGCGTGCTCGATCTCGGGCTGCCTCTCGACGCGGCGCTGGCGCAGCCACGTTTCCATCACCAATGGCAGCCGGACGAATTGCGCATCGAGCAGAGCTGGTCTGCCGATGTGCGCGGGCGGCTTGCGAAGCTCGGGCACAAGCTGAACGTCGTTTCGACAGCCGGCGCGAGCAACGCGGTTGGGTTTTTCGATGGAAAATTCATCGGCGTCAGCGAGCCGCGCGAGTCCGGGGAGGCGCTCGCGTGGTGAAGCGCGGAAGCACACGGCAAGATCACGGCAAGATCACGGCCAGGAGTCTTCGATGAGCCGCCGCCACTGCGCCGCAGCGGCGATGCACGCTTCCATGCTCGGGTAATTTGCCGGGTTGAATCGCTTGGTGATTTGGTTGCGCTGGTTGTCAGCACGCTTTCCCCGTCCGCCGATGTAGGCCATGACGCACTGACCGGAGCGCACGCCGCCCGCACTGTGGACGACCACGGCGACGCCGATGGGCAAGTGGATGCCGGCAAACGTGCGGATGCGCGGGCTGCGCGGCAGATAGCGTTTTTTCATGGCCGCGTCACCCGCACCCGCACGAAGGCCCGCCGATGTTGCTCCAGGATCGGCTCGATTGGTCATCGCCTGCCGACAGCGTGGTCTTAAAGGCCGCACGGGTGGCGGCGATGGCGATGCGGTGCAGCAGCGCAAGGCGCTGTGTCTCCTCAATTTCGTGAAACACGGGCCGTTGCACGAGCTTCAACCCATCGCCTTCGCGGACGAGCAACCCCCAATCCGCCGGCAACTCATGGGTGGCAAACAAGTCCTGCTCGCTGACGACGTAACTTAGGTTTGCCGCGCGCCATTTCACCAGCTTCTCAAATTTTGTGTTGGCGTGGAGGCGGCGCGAAAGCCGGCGCATGTCCGCGAGGACACGCTGGTAGGGCTCGTATCCGGGCCGCTCGAAATTGAACGTTTCATATTCGGGGAAAAGGGAGTCGCCATTGCGGATTGAGGGATAATGAATCTTGAGAGTTTCCTCGTGGGCCATCCGGCGCTCGCCAAGGATGGCGAGCCGCTCCGCCGTCGTTCGCAGCGAGCGCGAGTCGCGCAGGTAATCGGGCCGCGAAACCTTGCACTCGAAGATTGCCGTCAGCCCGACTGCCGCAGTCGTGACGCGCCGTTGTTTGCCGCTACCGGATTGAGGCTGGACCGCGCTCGCACGAGCCGGGCGATACGCGGCCACATCCAACCGGCACCGAAAATATGGCACGGCGACTTCCGCGGCTCCGGCGGGAAATCCGCTCGCCTGCGCCCATTGGAGCGCCAGCATTTTCAGGCGCAGATGCGCGGCGGATTCAGAGGGGTTCGGCACGCGGGAGCTTTAGCACAAACCGCTGGCTTGGGCACGATCCCATGCTCCCACGCTCTTGTGACGCAACATTTTTTTTGCCCCGTCCCACCTCGCGCAACCGGCTCCGATTCCGGGGCATACCCCGGTGGCCGCCGATTCAAGCGAGTGCCCCTCTAAGATGTTCTCATACCCCTTCGTCATTTGATCGTCGCGACCGTTTTCGCACCACCAATCTTCCTTTATGAAAACCTCCTTTCGCCTTCTTGCCATCCTTGTCTGCGTGATTCTTTTGCCGCCGTGCGCCACCTTCGCGCTCATCATGACCGGCAAAAGCGATCCCGTGACCGATGCCGGGTGGCCGGCGGGCGCGCTCGCCGTGGCGAATCTCAAATCGCGTGTCGGTTGGTGGGAAGGCCCGCCGTTTGGTGGCGGGGAGTGGCAGTTCCTCTATCGGGGCGACGATGTTGCCTTTACGGAAACGCTCGCAGCTTTCGCCGCGATCCGCGCGCCCGCACTCGATCTGGTCATCCACGACGGTTCCGGGGAGACCCCGTTTCTCGACGGCGACGCGCACTTTGATTGGAGCTTCACGGTCTGGGTGCCTGCAAATTGGAACCATCTCTACAACAACCCCAAGAGTTTCTTCGGCTCGGATCAACCGCAATTTCGCCAGCCGGTTGATCCGCCGCGGCTCGACGTTTTTGTCCGGGCCGGTGGGGTGGATGTTTCCAAGTTCAAAGTTCTCGTCAACGTCAGGGTGAAGGATGAGCGCGCCGCGGCGGCTGGAGTGCCGGTGGTTGGCGGCGCAGTGGTGCGCGCGGATTTCTACGACATGAATACGGGCAAGCCCGTCGCGGGCGCGCACTTGATCGTCTCGCGTCTCGCGGAGGGGCAGCCGAATCAGGCGCAAAGTTATCAGGTCGTCGGCGACGCCGCGAGCAACGCCGACGGGCGCGCGCTCGTCGAGAAGATACCCGCCGGCAACGTCCGTATCACCGCGACCGCACCCGGATACGCCCCGCGCTCACTCGGTTACGCCCGCTTCGACGCCACCACCTTCCGGCCATTTACCGTCTCACTCGCGAAAACCGCCACGCTCCACGGTGTCGTCGTGGATGACAATGACCAACCCCTTGCAGGTGCGATGGTGCGGGCCAATTCCATCATTGCCCTCGCTGGCCGCGGCTACCCGCCGCCCGATGCGCCGAACTCCGCCTCCTTCGCGACCGATGAGGCAGGCCGCTTTGTGCTCGCGGAGTTACCCACTGGCTTTGCTTCCCTCGGCGTGCGAGCCGAGGGTTATTATTTTGGCGACCTTTTCACCCTTCACGACGTTCCCGGCACCGGAGAGGTTCGGGTGATCCTGCACCGTTCCTGCAAAGTCCAAGTAAACGTCACCGACAAGGCCGGCAAGCCGCTTGCCACCTTCGAGAAGGCCTCGCTCCTCGTCGAGATTGCGCCCAAGGCAGGCTCCGGCGTCGGCACATGGGGCGGGAGCGCCGAAGTGAAGCCCGATGGCACGTATGAGTTCGCCGGCATGCCCGCCGGCGAATACCGCGTGACAAGCCACCCCAATCCCGGCACCACAGGCCGCACCTACGCACCTGAGCAAATCGTCAAGGTGGAACCCGGTGCCACTGTGCCAGTGACGATTGTTTATCCGTGAAACCGTTGCGATGGGTGAGATTTTTTTGCACACTCGCGCGCCGGTGGAGATTCGCTGGGGCAACCGACTTTTTTGCTGGATGCCGGCCTTTACCGTTAGTCAACGG
Organism: Chthoniobacterales bacterium; assembly: GCA_038318725.1. Lineage (GTDB taxonomy): Bacteria > Verrucomicrobiota > Verrucomicrobiia > Chthoniobacterales > Chthoniobacteraceae > Chthoniobacter. Next base: position 2,910 of record JBBQCM010000108.1, on the reverse strand, counting down.
CGGCAGGTTCAATGCAGTTCTTGATGGATGCGATCAAGGCACCGTCCCTACCGAGGATCACATCGGCGAAGTGAGTAATCATCGGATTGGGGCAGGCGCTGGGGCGAATGCGCCTAAGCACGACGAAACACTCCGCTTCGTAGCCCGGCCCCGCGTGATGGCAGAGGGTGGCGAGCGCAATCGCGGTGGATCGTGAAATGCCCATCTTGCAGTGGACCAAAAGGCGGGCGCTGGAATCGAGTGCGGTGGTGAACTCCATGATGGAACGGACGGCCTCCATGCTCGGCGCGTAGTTCGCCGTCGGATTGGAAATGAGGTCGTTGAAGAAGGCGAAATGCGTTCGCGCGTTGGGAAAAACCGCAAGGACATAGTTCCGGCGCTCCGCGTTGTCCGCTTCATAACCGTCCCAAATCGACACGACATGCGTGATCCGGCGCTCCACGTATTCCGGCAGTTCGTGCGCTCCGCAGACAGAAACTTGCAGACCATTGATGCGAGCGGCTGTGGTGCTCATGGGGGGGATCGGGTGCAGATGGCGACGGTTATAGGATGCGGACGACCGTCGCACGATTTGAGTGCGTGCGCTTTTTCCGCTCCTGATCCTCCCGCCAGGCCAACAGTGCCCGTTTCGTCAAGGGTTCAGGCTTGAGGTTTTCGGGAGTGTTCACGGAGCGGCTACGGCGGTGGATGCGAAGCGTGCGCCCAAATCCGATATGTGTTCAATAGAACATTTTCCGATTTACGGAGGCGACCGACGATGGCATATTTTGCGGCATGCAAATCACCGCCGACCATCGCCGGGGCAGGCCATCGGCAACGCCGCACTCCGACGCCTCCGCGCCAAGCGAAAATCCGACCATGCCGAAATCCGATGACGTTTGGCTGAGTGAGTTCAGCCCCAGGATGCGCGGCCACCTTCAAGCGAAGCTCGACTCGATCCGGGCGAGGTCGGCAGCCGTGACGGCCTTTCGCGCCAACCGCAAAGTGCGCGCCGAGCGGTGGGCGATCCAAGCCGAGCTTCGGGCCGCGCTCAGGTAACGCACCGGGCGCAAATGGGCGGTGGTGCCGAAGCGCGTTCCCCAAGACCCGGACTTTAGCGTTACCTTCCGCGAGCACTGGTATTGTCCTCCAACTCGCGCGGACAAGGAGCGGCTCGCCGCGTTGCTGGGTAAGGCGTGGCAGGGCGACTGCATCCGATTGACGAGCGAGGAGGCGCAAGGGTTTCTGGCCTCGGTGGAGGCGGAGGAACCATGCACGACGACACGGCAAGCGCGCGCGCTTGGGGCGTAAGGGCGGCAATTACTTCGCACTTCGCAGGCGTGTGCGCGCGCGAGGACGGCACTAATTGTAAAGTTTTGCCGCGAATGAAGGCAAAGCGGGTCGCGCGAGGCTTGGCGAATACTTGTCGAATAGACTGCGTTTTCCGGCGCTTCCGTGCGCGACGTTGCGCGTTGATGGAATTGGGTCATTCGTTGTTAAACTCTTTAACTATAGGCATTTCAGAGTGAAATGGCTGGAGCCAGTAATGGGATTCGAACCCATGACCTGCTGTTTAAGAAATGATTGGTTGACGTGTTCTGAATTGTTTTCGAGAGTGCTGCTATGAGCCGACGCACAGAGAAAATTACAGAGACCAACCAGCTTGCCTCCGCGACGAGTTCGGAACTCAACAAATCAGGTTTGAACATGAAAAGTGTCCAAGAAGTGTCCAAGCAAACCTCCGGGAGGGAAGGAGTGCGGCGACATGCCAAGAGCGATGTGCGGTATTGGGACAGAGCCATTTTCCAGCCGACGTACACGCGTGATGGTCAAACCCGAATCGTCGGGGAATGGGCGGCGAAGATTCAGCATCTCGGGCGGCGCGAGGCTTTCTCCCTCGGCAGCGTAAACAAGGCAGCGGCAGCGAGTCGGGCGAAGGAGATTTACCTTAGCCTCCAGTTAGCGGGATGGGATGCGACCCTCGTAAAGTTCAAGCCGAAGGCCGATGGCGTGAGCGGGTCGGTTGCGACGGTCGGTGAGTTCCTCGCGGAAGTGAAGGCAAAGGCCGGCGGGCGGCCGAAAACGATCGAAGGCTATTGCCGGGCGCTTCGTACGATTGTGGCCGACATTTTCGGCATCGACGGTGGTAAGGCGAAGTACGACTACCGAACGGGGGGGCGCAACAAGTGGCTGGCGCGGGTGGAAGCAGTGAAACTCGCTGACGTGAAGCCGGAGGCGGTTCAGAAATGGAAGCTCCGCTTCTTGAGGCGGGCTGGTAGCGATCCATTGAAGCAGCGCGCAGCGCGGATTTCGGTCAATTCGATGATGCGTCAGGCGAAGAACTTGTTTGCGCCTGCGGTCCTCAAGTTTATCGCGTTCGATGCCTCGGACAATCCGTTCGTCGGTGTCGAATTCGAGCCGCGCCAGTCCATGCGCTACCGGAGCGGGTTTGACATCGAGGAAGTCATTCATGCAGCGCAAGGCGAGCTTCCCGACGGCCAAATGAAGATGTTCCTGCTCGCCGTTATGGCGGGGCTGAGGCGGAACGAAATCGACAAGCTGGAATGGGCGGCATTTCGATGGAACGAGGGCGTTATCCGCATCGAGGCCACGCGGTTCTTTCAGCCGAAGAGTGAAAGCTCGACGGGGGACGTAGAGGTTGACCCGGAGTTGATGGAAGTCTTCCGCGGGTTCAAGGCGAACGCGAAGGGCGATTTCGTCATCGAATCCCAAAATGCGGCACGTCCCGACGCCACGTATTCGCACTACCGCTGCGAGCGGGAGTTTACAGCTTTGACGAAGTGGCTCCGGGCGCACGGCGTCACCGGCAACACGCCGTTGCACACGCTGCGCAAGGAATACGGCAGCCAGATGTGCGCGAAGCACGGCATCTACGCGGCCAGCCACGCGCTACGCCATGCGGACATCGCC
>JBBQCM010000107.1:0-22711 GCA_038318725.1 Chthoniobacterales bacterium | reverse complement strand
CGCACCGCAGCGTAAGCGCGCTTCGATTCGCTGCTGCGCCGTCTCCCGCCGGCAGCGTGCGCAGCGCATCGAGCGTCTCGTGCGCATCGAGGACCACATCGCGCACGGCCGTCGGCGGCGTGCTCGCCGGGTCCGCCTCGTGCTGCGCTCGCATTTCCGGCGTCAGGTTGTGCGGCTCACCTAGCATCGGATCTTCCTCTCCCGGCGTTTGCAGTTCCCGGATCGGGAACCGTCCGCAATCCGCCGCGCGCGGGAGATGTCGTAGGTCGGCGGCAGCACTTCCACGATCGGCAGCAAGCGGACGTCCTTGCGCGCCCACTTGAGCACGTTGCGCAGCGCGATCTGGTCGAGATTCACCGTGCGCGGGCTGGTCCCCGCGCGCAGGCGCTTGTCCTTGAAAGTGGAAATCATCGGCTGAGTGATACGGTCGATCCGCACGTCGCCGAGATGCGCCTTCCAGCGTTTGAGCGCCTAGAGTTGGCTGGCGAGCGTGCGCGGCTTTTTCTGGCCGACTTCAGCCTTGGCGATATACGTCTCCACGTAGTCCGCGAGGCTCGGCTTGTGCCCGCTGGTCGGCAGCGCGTTTTCGCGCCGCGTGTTGCGGAGTGAAAGCAGACTTTCCGGCGGAAAGTCATAGAGACTGCATTTGGGCCGTGGAGCGGAGGTCAGGGAAGAAACGGAATAAGTGCCGTCAGGCCGTAGCGCAGCGGAGTTATGCCGGATTCTTCCTTGACCATAGCGGAACGGCCCGGCCCTCCCGTCCACGCCCACACGAACCCGGCGGCGGTCGGGACCACCAAGCCTGACGGGCGCGCAGCGACGGGCGGGCTTGGTGCCGGGTCCGGGCGGCGGCTTTGCGGGAAGTTTGTGAACGTCGGAACTTCGTGGAGCGTTCACAAGCTTCGCGGCCTGTCCGGGGTAGGCGGGGCAAAGTGTTCGGGCTTTTCCTCGCGGAGCGGCGTCGCGGGCCAGCGGGGACGCCGCGCATCGGGAAAAGGCCGAAGCCTTTGCCGGGACGGGGCGGGTTACGGCTGGCGCTGCTTTGAAAGGAGCACGTTGCTGCGGCCGCGAAAGCGCCCCAGCATTGCCATTCCTCCAAACGCGAAAAGCAGTCCCGAAGCCGGCTCTGGCACTGTAATCGCGAATAACACGCCTGTGCCGGCGCTGCCCCCCTTGGGCGTCATGCCGTAGAGCGTGGGGTCGATTATCGCCAATTTGTTGTCGTATGGCCATGGCGAACTTCCATCGCTGCCACCGGCAAAACTGTGGTCTAGCGCAAAGTTACTGCCGTTGGTCTGCACCTCGAATACCGTCCCGAGGTTGTTGGCACCTCCAACCCCGGTTGTGCCATACAAGGTTGTCCCCGAAATCGCCACAGAACCGTACGGATTGGCTCCGTCGGACGGTGTCCCTGCAAAGCTATGCAACACCGAAAAGTCGCTCCCATCGGCGTTGATTTTGAAAACCGTGCCTTTGCCGCTGGCTCCGCCGAACTTGGTCGTGCCATAGAAAGTCGAACCGGAAAGGGTCAGCGAACCGAACGGGGAATCTCCGTCCGTCGCAGTCCCGGCAAAGCTATGTAAATTCGCGTAACCGCTCCCATCTGCATTGACCTTGAAGATCATCCCTTTCGCATTGGAGCCGCCATATAGCGTCATTCCGTAAACCGCGCCATTGAAGTAGGTCAGCGATGCCTCGGGGTAGGCTCCATCCTGACTCGCGCCGCCGGCAAAAGAATGCAACAGGGAGAAATTTGATCCGTTGGTATCGACTTTGAACACAACCCCCCAGTTGTTGGCCCCGTTGTTTTCTGTCATTCCGTAAAGAGTGGAGCCGACCAGCTCCAATGAACCGAAAGCCATCGAGCCATCGGCGGTGCCTCCTGAAAAATTGTGGAGGATCGTGTAGCCACCGCCGTCAATGTTCATGCGAAAGACACCGAAAAGATTCATCCCATACATGGTCGGGCCGGAAATTGTGACGGCTCCAAACGGGCCGCTCATCTCTGAGAAGCGGTGGAGCACGGAATAATTGCTGCCATCATTGTTCACCGTGAAAATTACCCCTGCCCCGCCGCTTCGGGTCATTCCGTACAAGGAAGTTCCGACGGCGGTTAAGGAGCCATAGGGTGAGCTTCCAGTGCTGAAGGTGAAATCATGGAGGATCACATCCGCTGCGCCGGCCTGAAATCCGAGAACAACAGTTGCGAGCGAAATAAGGAGGCTGACGTTTCTGCGCGGCATAAATTCCCGGGATTCAGATGCGTTCATCCTTTTCGGTCAAGGCCGCAAAAATAGTCATCGCGGTCGGGGTTGCTTTTCCTTTCGTCAAGCCGGGTTGCAGGAGCGCGGCGACTCACAGCATCTCCTCCGCGGCCTTCGCGCGTGACGTGCGCGGTTTTGCGGCCTGTTTTTTCGCGGTGGCTTGCTCGGCGGCGACGCGGGCGAGGTTGAGGGCGAGCAGGCGGGAGAGGATTTCATCGTCGCTGAGATCGGCGGGGAAGGCGTAGGAGGCTGCGACGGCGGCATCCAGTTTGGCGTGGGCGTTGGCGAGCCAGGCGGGGCGTTCGTTGTAAAGGTTGGTGAGGGTGCGCTTGGCAAGCTTGGCGGCGCACTCGGCGTCGCGGGGTTCGGTGAGCGGGTAGTGAACGGTGCCGATGCCGCGCGCCTCGGCGTCGCGAACAAAGCGACGCCACGGGCCGTCCAGTGCGCCGGGAAAGGTGAGTGTGCGCGGGGCCGTCCATTCGGGCGGATTGCGCCAGCTTTCGCGCAGCACGTTCAATTCCTTCGCGGTGTCGGCAATCGGGGTGCGCTGCTCCACCGATGGTGCGGGGAGTGGAAAGTTTTCAAAGCAGGTTGTCGGCGTGTAGCGAAAGCCTCTCTCTCTCTCTCGCACTTGTGTTCCCTGTGCTCGCGCCCATGCCTCGTGAATCCGCGAGTGAAGCACGCCGAGTGAAAAATCATCGTCGAGCGCGAATGCGAAAACTTGGTGATCGGGAAGTGTCGGTGATTCCAGCCAAGCGAAAAGACGATGCTTGGTAACGGCGGCGCTCGTGAGGAAACGCGGCAGCGGCGCGAGGGCGGCGAGCATTCCCGGTCGGGGCTCGACGTGACACCACCAATAGCGCGCGTAAAGCGCCCGTTTGTTGCTGAGCCGTTCCCGGCGCACGCGCTCGCGGACGTGGGCAAAAGGCGCGTCGTATTTCGCGCAATCCTCTTCAGTGCGTGCGAGGCCAAAGTCGATAATGAACATGCGACGCGGGCGGCGCATCACGTCGAGGCCATTCACCCACGGCAAGAGAACGTCGGAGTTTGGCCGCCCGTGCGGGTTTGGCTCGCGCAACATTTCAAGCGCCCGCTCTTCCGCAATGTCGAATGCACCGCCCTTCGTGTCGCCCATGAAAGCGATGTCGAGATTGCGCGCGAGCCGATGCGCCGTCGTGATGTCCGCGGCGCTCGCGGCAAGGTTGGCGTGGATTTCGCAACGGCCTTGCCGTCGAGCGTGCGCAGCGTCTCCGCGCCATTGTCGAAACCTATCATGCTCACATGCACATTCGCGCCCGCGAGAATCCAATCGCGGTCACTCTCGGCAAAGAAAATGCCGCCGCTGTCCTTAATGCGTTTGAGCACGTCGCGATTTGCTCCGCCGCGAATGCCTTGGGTGGCGAGCAAGCCCGCGCGCTGGCAATGGCCTTCCTCGATTTGCTGCCGCGCCTTTTCAAACCAGTAACAACAAAGATCGGCTTCCGGTCGCACGCGCTCGCCGAAGTTCTCGAATAGCGCGTCAACGTAGCTGTCGCCCAACTCGCGGCGAAGCATCTTGCCGCCGAGAAACGGGGGATTGCCAACCATGACATTGCACGCGGGCCAAGCGCGCTCGGTATAGACTTTGAAAAGCTGGTCTTCGCGTCCGTGCTCTTCCGCCTGCGCGGCTTTCAAGTTCTTTGGCTTTATGCGGAACGTCTCATTGAGCAGCGCGTCCTTGTTCTCGAATCCGTCGAGGTTTTGCAGAACGGGGGTGCGGTCGTTGTCGAAACCGTTGTCGCGCCGCCATTGGAGGAAACCGATTTGCACGGACACCTGCGCCAGCTCGAATGCGTAGGCGTTTAGCTCGATCGCGCGAAGCTGTTGCACGCTCACTTGCGGCGCGAGCGTCCAGCCAAGCGCGGCGGCGGCGGTGATGACTTCCTTTTCCAGGGCGAGCAAAAGCTGAAGTGCGACGTAGAGGAAATTTCCACTGCCGCACGCGGGGTCGAGAACGATGATCGAACGGATTTTTTCGAGAAACTTTCCGATCTGTGCCCGCTCCTCTGGCGTGCCTTTGCCTCGCCTTAGCGAAGCGAGAAGAGCGATTTCGGCGGGCGTGAGTTCAAAGACGGGTCGATTCCTCGAAAAGATGGCCGTTGAAATGGCGAATCTTTTGAGTGCCGAAACGCCCGCCCTTCGCCATGCAGCGGAAGAGGTCTTCCAAGCTCTCGGCGAAGTGTTGCGGGTCACTCGCGCCCGCTTTGCACACGTCGGCGAAGATCCCCGCGGGGAGCAAGGCCGTGTCTTCCGCGAAAAAGCAGAAGACGAGCCGATTGAGAAAGCGGGCGATGCGAAGGTTTTGTTTCTGCGCGACGGTGTGCTGCCGCCGGGTCTTGGCGTTCGCCAGCTCGACGGCTTCGCGCTTTTGCAGCGAATGGGCAATGTCAGCGATTTCCCGGGCGAGTTTTTCGGTGACTTCCGCCGTCGTGACGCGCGGGCGCAAGTCTTCTGAGGTGCGCGAGCGCGGCGCGGAGAATGCGAATCGCGTCGGGGGAGTCGATTTCCGCATTCGTGAAGCTGTGCGTCTCTTGCACCGCGCCGTTGAAATTCGTGCGGACGATGAAGCGGTGAAAGTCGGAGACGATGAGGAGCGGCGGATTGAGCAGCGACTCCCGATAGCGGAGAAGCTGCTTGTAGGCTTTCTCCAGGTCTTCGCCCGGCCCCTTGTATTCCCAGCCGAAACACTCCTTTTTCCACACGTCGGCAAAACCGCGCTCATGCTTCGCAGGCTCGGCAAGGCCCGCCGTGTCGAAATCGAAAAGCTCGCCGTCGTTCGCGACGTGCTTTTGAAAGCAAAAGCTGTCGTTGCCCGTGGGGTCTGCCTCAACCGGCGTCGGCACGCCGAGCATGCGGCAAAGGTCGTTGAAATGCTCCGCGTAAGCCGCTTTCCTTGCCGGAAAACTTCGCCCATTTCGTTTTGAAAGCCGCTGGGATCATGTGCGCGCGGATGGTGCCCACGAGTACGGGGAAAGGCAAGCGGACCGAGTTTTACCAGTGAAGCGCTAAAACTATTTCCACTTTTTGCCTTTTCCAGTTATGAGGGGACTTCTGGATGTGAGAGGGGCGGCTGCGCTTCGTCGTCCTCCATTGCTGACTCCCACAACCACCTTCTGAAGAATCCTCACATCAAAATGTCGAAAATGAACCACAAACGAAAAGTCACGCGCATTGGTAGCGGATTCGCTTCACTGTTGTGCTTGTTTTTGGTGATCGTTGCAGACACTTCAGCGGAATCGACCCTTCTAGGCATCGGATCGTCCGTTGCTGGTGGAGCGAGAGGCTTGTGTTCAATCGATCCAGTAACGGGTGTCGTGACCAATATCGGTCCGGGCATGCCCGCACCTTTCACTGCCTACAACCTCCAGTACTCGGTCAACCCGGTCACCGGTGCCTACACCTTTGAAGGAGCCTTCAACGGAGATAGTATCCGGCTGTTTACCTTGGATCCGCTGTCCGGGGCCATTGTGTCGTCCCCTCTCTACAACAACAACGTTTCCGGCATTGATTACAGCCCGACAGGTCAGCTTCTAGGCATCGGATCGTCCGTTGCTGGTGGAGCGAGAGGCTTGTGTTCAATCGATCCAGTAACGGGTGTCGTGACCAATATCGGTCCGGGCATGCCCGCACCTTTCACTGCCTACAACCTCCAGTACTCGGTCAATCCGGTCACCGGTGCCTACACCTTTGAAGGAGCCTTCAACGGAGATAGTATCCGGCTGTTTACCTTGGATCCGCTGTCCGGGGCCATTGTGTCGTCCCCTCTCTACAACAACAACGTTTCCGGCATTGATTACAGCCCGTATGTCGTCCCGGAGCCGTCCTCCGTGGTTTTGTTGATTGGTTCAGCAACGGTATTTGCGTTAAGCAGAAGCGGGCGTCGCCATCTTTTGCTTTTCGCAGGGGACATCTAAGGACTTGGGTGCGCGCCCGTCTTGTAATAATGGCCGCTTCGGCATCGCAGATTGAATCCCCACCAAACCATGAGCCCAAGACTCCTGCTCTTCACGCTCATCGCGACTGTGGCGACGCTCCACGCCCGCGTGTGGACGACCGCCGATCACAAGACCTTTGAGGCCAACTACGTCAGCGCGACCGCGACATCCGTGAGCGTGAAGGTGCCCGACGGCCGCATCGTGCCGCCGGTGGAATTGCGGCTGCTCGGACAGGCCGACCGCAATTTCATCGCCCAACAGCTCGTGGCGACGCCTGCCGCACCGTCTGCACCCGCCGCTGCGTCCACAACCCCCAAGCCCTTCAGCACCGCGCTTCAATCGACGGTGAAGAAAGGCCCCTACGACGAATACCTCGTGAGCGATTGGAAGCAGTTCGGGGGAAGGGAAAGCTCCAGTGCATGTTGTTTAGCGCGCCCGTGGTGGACGCGACGAAGAAAATCCCGCTGGTCATTTACCTCCACGGCAAAAACAACAACGTGCTTTCCAAGGCGAACCTCGGTTTAGCCGGAGCCTGCGCGAAGCCCGGCAGTTTCTCGAAGCGTCCCTGCATCATCTTCGCCCCGCAATGCCCGGACGATGAGGGCTGGGGCGGCGCGACCGGCGTGAACCTGATAAAGACGGTGAAGGAGCTGATGAGCAACCTGCCCATCGACAAGGAGCGCGTGTATCTCACCGGGCATTCGATGGGCGGCTTCGGCACGTTTGCGTTGCTCAACGAAGAGCCGCGGATGTTCGCCGCGGGCATCCCGATCTCGGGGGGTTGCAGCGTGGGCATCGCGCAGAATTTGCGGAGGACACCGCTGTGGATTTTCCACGGCGAGAAGGACGATGTGGTCAACCCCGAAGGGAGCCGGGCCATCGCCAAGGCGCTGGAAAAACTGCACGCGCCGGTGAAGTACACCGAGTTTCCGGGCGAGGGCCACAATATCGGTGGGAAGGTCTTTGACGACGAAGCGGTCCAGGCGTGGCTTTTCGAGCAGAAGCGGAAATAAAGCCGCTGCAAAACGAGTCGGGTTTCGGTAGTGGGCTATGTTGAAACCGCCTCAGAGCCGGGCAGTCCGACCATTTCTTCCAAACTCCAAACGTGATCGGCAACGCCGGCCTCAATGTGGGAAAACTTCGCCCATTTCGTTTTGAAAGCCTCAGGGTTCATGTGCGCGCGGATGGTGGGCAGGCGAGCCGCGGAAAGCAAGCGGACCGGCGCGGTGAAGCGTCGTGCGATTCGAGGTTGAGGTAGTGCAGGCGCAGGGGTGCGGCCACAGGGGTCATCGAAATGGGAGGACGGGCGAGATATTTGCCTCGCGTGAGCGTGGCATTAGAGTCGATTTTACCCCCGTGGTGTGGCGGGCTTTGAGTTTTCATCCATCACTAGCCGGCCCCGCCGCGTCCGCACAGACACCCCACCAAAACAATAACAACCTCCCCTCGACTGGCATGAACCGATACTTTCCCGCCCTGATCGCAGGACTTCTCCTTGGGCCGCAAGCGCCGGTCCGGGCAGCAACGATCACTCCGCTGCCATCTGAGTTTTCCAACTCGCTCGTCGAAACGTGGGAGGCATTCCCGCTCGGATTTCCTGCGGGGGGGAGCGTCAATTTTTTGAGTGGTTTCGGAACGGCGACCGCGTCGGAGCTGGTCATTTATTCCCCGGGGCGACCAATTCAACCCCAATGGCTTCGGTCTCGGTCCTTTCCGGGCGAAGGTTCACGACGGCTTTCAAGGGTTGGGCGTCAGCAGCAATGCCGCCGTGCTCACGTTTGCATTTGGCAACTCGATCTCGTCGTTCGGCGGTTATTGGGGGGCAGCCTCCAACACCAGTCCGGTAACGGTCGCATTTCTCGACGCGTCAAACGCCGTGCTCGGGCAGACTCAATTCACCTATGCGCGACCAAACAACGACGGAACCCTCGAATGGCATGGTTGGTCAATCGACACACCGGCGACTAAGGTGAGAGTTTCAGGAGCCTTTTTTGTGAACGATTCGTTGCGGGTCGGACCCGTGCCGGAGCCGAGTTCCCTCCTATTCGGAGTGATGGGTTTGGGGGCGCTTGGCAGCTCGCGCCTTCGCCGGCCTCATTGCGGCTAGGGCAGAAAAGCACGCTTCCACGTCAGGCTGGAAGCGAGATGAGGAGCCGCCGCCGCAGGGCGAGCAGGCCACCTGTGCCGAGCATCAAGGCGACGGCCGAGGGCTCGGGGATTTGGTTCGCCAGCGGGAGCGGCACGCCGGCATCATTGGTAAAGGCGAGGAATTGCGGGTCGTTCAATCCGCTGGCGAAGACCGAGGCCACACCGCCGGTGGTGAATTTCTGGATCGTCCCGGTGTTGCAAGCCGCGTAGAGATTGCCGGCACTGTCAACGGCCAACCCGACCGGGACCTGCGCTCCGGTGCTGGCAAAAAGTGAGCCGACGCCGCCGGTGGTGAATTTTTCGATCGTGTTGTTGCCCAGATTGGCCACGAAAAGATTGCCCGCCGCGTCAAAGGCCAGGCCCGTCGGCTGGTTCAATCCGCCGCCGCTGGCAAAGATCGACCCGACGCCCGCGGTGGTGAATTTCCAAATCCTGTTGTTGCCGAAGTCTGCCTCGTAAAGAATTCCCGTGCGGTCAAAGGCCAGGCCGAGCGGCTGGCTCAAGCCCGCGCCGAAGGGAACAAAGACCGAGGCCACTCCGGCGGGCGTGAATTTCTCAATAGTCTGGCCGCTGGTGTTGGCGACAAAGAGATTGCCCGCGCTGTCAAAGGCCACACCGGATGGGCTGACCAATCCGCTGCTGGCAAAGAGCGTGCCGACGCCGCCGGTGGTGAATCTTGCAATGGTGTTGTCGCCGGCGTTGGCCGCGTAAAGTCTGCCCGCACTGTCAAAGGCCAGACCTTCCGGGAAACTGTGCGCGGCTTCGGTGGCGAAGATGGTGCCGGTGCCACTGCTGGTGAATTTCTCAATCGTGCTGTCGCCGGCGACTCCCACGTAGAGAATATCCGCGCGGCCAGGCACCGTGCCGGTGAGGAGGGCACCGAGGGCGAAGACGGTGGTGAGGACGAAGGGGTTGGTTTTCATGGGAGGCTAATGGCTAATTGTTTAACGCTGGCCGCGGCCGGCGGGCGGCAAGCAGCAGCGCGCCGAGGCCCAGCAGGGCGGCACTCGCGGGCTCGGGCGTAGGGTAACCGTTCGCCAGCGGGAGCGGCACGCCGGCGTCATCGGTAAAGGCGAGATACTGCGGGAAATTCAACCCGCTGGCGAAGACCGAGCCGACCCCGCCGGGCGTGAACTTCTCAATCGTGTTGTTGCCGGTGTTTAGCGCGTAGAGATTGCCCGTGCTGTCGAAAGCCAGACCAGTTGGGTTGCTTAATCCACTGCTGGCAAAGACGGAGCCGACACCGCCGGGGGTGAACTTCACAATCGATTGGCCCATGCCGTTTGCCGCATAGAGATTGCCCGTGTTGTCAAAGGCCAGACCAAATGGCTGGATCAGCCCGGTGCTGGCAAAAACCGAGGCGACACCGCCGGGGGTAAACTTCTCAATCGTGTTGATGACTTGATTGGCCGCGTAAAGATTGCCCGCCCTGTCAAACGCCAGCCCGCCGGTGAAAGCTAATCCGCTGCTGGCGAAGACCGAGCCAACGCCACCAGGGGTGAACTTCACGATCGTGTTGCTGCTAAAGTTCGCCACAAAAAGGTTGCCGGCACTGTCAAAGGCCATGCCGCTTGGGCCGGCCAGTCCAGTGCTCGCGAAGACCGAGCCGACGCCGCCGGGCGTGATCTTCACAATCGTGTTACCGCCATAGTTCGCCACGTAGAGATTGCCCGCGCTGTCAAACGCCATCCCAGTTGGCCCGCTCACTCCACTGCCGCTGCTGGCAAAAATCGAGGGAACGCCGCCGGTGAACTTCACCACAGCACTGAGGCCGTAGTTGGTCACATAGGGAATATCCGCGCGGAGAGGCTCCGTGCCGGGGAGGAGCGTGCCGAGGGCGAGGAGGCCCGAGACGAGGATGTGTTTGGTTTTCACGGGAGGCTAATGGCTATCTTTTTAACGCTGGCTGGCGGCGGCGGCCGGCAAGCAGCAGCGCGCCGAGGCCCAGCAGGGCGGCACTCGCGGGCTCGGGCGTAGGGTAACCGTTCGCCAGCGGGAGTGGCACGCCGGCGTCATCGGTAAAGGCGAGATACTGCGGGAAATTCAACCCGCTGGCGAAGACCGAGCCGACACCGCCGGGGGTGAACTTCTCAATCGTGCCGATCACCTGGCTGGCTGCATAGAGATTTCCCGCGCTGTCAAAGGCCAGGCCCACGGGGCCGTTCAATCCGGTGGTGGCAAAAACCGAACCGATCCCGCTGGCGGTAAATTTTTCGATCGTACTATTGCCCCGGTTGGCCACGTAGAGATTGCCCCCGCGGTCAAAGGCCAGCTCGCATGGGTAGTCCACGCCGGTGCTGGCAAAGACTGAGCCGACCCCGCCGGGGGTAAACTTGGAGATCGTGCTGACGCCGGCGTTGGACACGTCGCCCACGTACAGATTGCCCGCACTGTCGAAGGCCAGGCCCGTTGGATTGGTCAGGCCGGTGCTGGCAAAGACCGAGCCGACGCCGCCGGGCGTAAATTTCGCAATCGTGCCGCTGCCTTGATTCGTGACGTAGAGATTTCCGGCACTGTCGAAGGCCAGACCGGTCGGCTGGTCCAATCCGCCGAAGGCGAACACCGAGCGCACTCCGCTAGGGTTGAAGCTCTCCACCGCGATGTTGACCGAGTTTGCCTCGTAAAGAATCCCAGCACTGTCAAAGGCGAGGCCTTGGGGGTAGCTCGTTCTCGTTCTGCTATAAAAGACCGAGGTCACTCCACCGCTCGTGAACTTGTCAATCATATCCGTGCCGTAGGTCGTCGCATAGAGAATGTCCGCGCGGGCGGGGGCCGCGATGGAGGCCAGTAGCGCGAGGGCTGGGAACAGGAGAGTTTTGATGGGGAAAGATTTCATTTTGGGCGAGACGCGGCGGCACGACGGCGGCGAATGCCAAGCAGCAGCGCGCCGGTCCCGAGCAGCGCCGCGCTGGCGGGCTCGGGGACTTGGTTCGCCAGCTTGAGCGGCACGCCGGCATCATCGGTAAAGGCGAGGAAAGCGGGGTTCTGCAGGCCGGTGCTGGCAAAGACCGATCGGACACCGCCTGGCGTGTATTTCAATATCCGATTGGCGCTGCTATCCGCCACGTAGAGATTTCCCGCACTGTCAAAGGCCATGCCCTCGGGGCCGCTCAGACCGACACTGTCCACAAGCGACTCCACGCCAGAGGGAGTAAACTTTACAATGGTGCTGTTGCCGCTGTTGGTTACATAGAGATTGCCGGTGCTGTCAAAGGCGAGCCCGGAGGGCTGGTTCAAACCGGTTGTGGCGAAGATTGTGCCCACGCCGCCGGGGGTGAATCGCTCGATATTGTTGCCGAGGAGGTTTGCCACGTAAAGATTGCCCGCGCTGTCAAAGGCGAGGCCAACCGGACGATTCACTCCGCTGCTGGCGAAGATCCCGAGATCGGTGCCGGTCGGGGAGAATTTCTCGATCCTACTAAGGGTGGAACTGGCCGCGTAGAGATTGCCTGAGCTGTCAAAGGCGACGCCGAATGGGCCGAGAAAAGCGGTCGTGAACGCACCGAGATCGGCACCGCTCGGGGAGATTTTCTCAATGGAGCTGGCGTTAAAGTTGGCGGCGTAAAGATTGCCGGTGCTGTCGAACGCCAAACCGGTGGGACCGCTTAAACCGCTGCTGGCAAAGGTCGATCCCACACCGCCGCTGGTAATCTTTGTGATCGTGAAGCCGCCCTCGTTGGACACATAAAGGATGTCGGCACGGACGGGCGCAACGCAGCCGAGAAGCAGCGCGGTGCCAGCAGAAAGGAGGTAGGTGATGGATGTTCTCATGGGCCTGTTGGGAATGGCGGGCGGGATTTTCTAAACGGGGCGCGGGTGCCGGCGGGGGGCGGCAAGCAGCAGCGCGCCGAGACCGAGCAGGGCAGCACTCGCGGGCTCGGGCGTAGGGTGGGAAAAGACCACGCCTAGATTGGCTGTGCCGCCATATGCGGTCGTACCGTAGAGCGTCGAGCCATCGCCGGAGAGGGTCACGTCGCAATAGAAAGGATAGGCACCATCAGTGGGTGCGCCGCCAAAGCTTTCCAGCAGGCTGTAGCCGGTGCCATCAGTCTTCATGCTGAAGATCGTGCCGTTGTTGCCGCTGCCGCCATTTTGGGTCATGCCATAGAGCTTCGTACCGGAGAGCGTCAGCGAGCCATAAGGATATTGCCCATCGCTGGCGCCCCCGGTGAAGGTGTGGAGCAAACCGAAGCCGGTGCCATTTGTGTTCATGCTGAAGAGCGTGCCAGAATTGCTGCTGCCGCTGCCGAAGGTCATGCCGTAGAGCTTCGTGCCGGAGAGCGCCAGCGAGCCGAGAGGCTGGGTGCCATTGCTGGCCCCGCCGGTGAAGTGGTGGAGCAGGCTGAAGCCGGTGCCGTCGGTGTTCATGCTGAAGACCGTACCCGTGTTGCTGCTGCCGCCATCTCGGGTCATGCCATAGAGCTTCGCGCCGGAGAGCGTCAGCGAGCCGGAAGGACTAATGCCATCGCCGACCCCGCCGGTGAAGCTGTGAAGCAGGCCGAAGCCGGTACCATCGGTGTTCATGCTGAAGAGCGACCCCGCGTCGACGCTGCCGCCGCTGAAGGTCATGCCATAGAGCTTTGTGCCGGAGAGCGTCAGCGAGCCAATAGGCAGCCTGCCATCGCTGGCCCCGCCGGTGAAGCTGTGAAGCAGGCCGAAGCCCGTACCATCGGAGTTCATGCTGAAGACCGTGCCTCGGTTGCTGCTGCCGCCTTCGCTGGTCATGCCATAGATCTTTGTGCCGGCGAGTGTCAGCGAACCCTCCGGACCGCCGCCGTCACTGGTAGTGCGAGTAAAGCTGTGGAGCAGGCCGAAGCCCGAGCCGTCGGTGTTCATGGTAAAAAGCGTGCCACCGGTGACGCTGCTTCCGCCCTGGTAGGTCATGCCATAAAACTTCGCGCCGGAGAGCGTCAGCGAGCCATAAGGCTGACTGCCATCGCTGGCGACGCCGGTGAAATTGTGCAAGATGTTATCCGCCGCGCGGGCGGGCGTGAGCGTCGTGAGGAGTGCGACGAGGCCCGCGGTGAGGTGTTTTGTTTTCAAGGAATGTAGGAGGCGGTGAAAGTTTTTGGCTTACATCCGCCGGCGGAGGGCGGCGAGGAGCAGCGCTCCGAGGCCGAACAAGGTGCCGCTGACGGGCTCGGGGGTCTCGGCGGTCACGGCAGCCACGCGCAAACCGATATAGTTTGTAGAACCCGTCGGCGGGCTGCCACCGCGGCTCGGGGGGGACAGGAAGCTGGCGTTGGTTTGCCACCAGCCGCCGCGGAACGCACGAAGCTGGGACGAACTGGAATTGGGCGCATCCATGGCACTTTCCTGCCACTCCGAAACGTTTCCGCCCTGTCCCATCGTTCCGTAAGCGCCCAGCCCCCCGGCGTTGTTCACGGCGGCCGGCGTGCTGCCCGCCACATCGTAAACCGCCGTCCCTATGCTGGTGCCGCCCAACGTCAATCCTGGGACGCTATTGCTCCCCGTCGGATAGTCCCAATAGTTCGCCGTCAACCCGTCGTTCTTATGGTAGGCTGCTTTATACCACTCGTCTTCGCTCGGCAGAAAATAATACGCATCCTTGTTCCGGTAGAGGTTTTGGCCGCCGGCCTGCCACGCTTGCGCGCTGCTCCACAGCGTCAGCGCGGTTGCTGCCGCATTTAGATTATACGCCGCCTGGTGCCCGGTGCTTGTGTTCAGCCAGTTCACAAACGCCGCCGCCTGAAACCAGGTGATCTTCGCCGCCGGTTGCAGTCCGGTCCACGCGCCGGTCGGCATGTTTGTCAGGCCGAGATTCGTCGCTTTGTCGATCCATGTCTGGGGCACCTCGGTCATCCCCATGCGGTAACTGTAGGCCACGCCCCCGAAGGGCGAGGAGTAGGTGCCGCCACCCGCGCCAAGATCCTTCCCGTTGCCGGCATTGCCGATGTCCACAAAGCTGACATTGAAGCTATCTGCCCCGCTGCCAAAGCTGTCCACCGTGGTGGCAGCGGAAGCGGTGACGGCGGTCGCGGCGAGCAGTCCCATTGCTGCAAGCGTTCGGTTTTTCATGGTTCTGGGGGCCATTTGAAAGTTATGTGCGGCATTTGATTTGCACTGCATCGCCGCGTCCAGAAGAAAGGGTGCGGCAGCGCGCCAACAACGCCTTTGTCTCGGCAGGGGTCGCCTCGGGCACGTTGCGCGCAATGGCCCTATAAACTCCGAAGGCTTGAAGCGGTGAAGCCCTCCGCTTCCAAGCTGCAATGGGACGGCTCTCCTCATCCATCATACTACTCGTGGTTGGGGCAAGGCGGCGGGAGCGGCAGGATGGGGGCTGACGGGAACGACGCCGCGCGCGATGGGAAGGGAAAAAGGAGCGGGAGGTTCGCGCGGCGGCGAGAGCTAGGCGAAGGCGTTAGTCGTAGCCGAAACGCGGCGTGGGCGAGCACAGCGAGGCGGGCCGCGGCGACAATGCGCGGAGCGCCACACTCGCAAGCGGGCGCGCGCAGAAACGCCCCGTCCGCAGAACGCGCGTGGCAGGACGGCGGACGTAGCGCCGCGCTGGCCCGAAGGGCAGCCCGACGCTACGCGCGCCGCGGGAGCGGTTGCCGAGCCCGGCGAGTGGCGGGCGGGCGGCGACGACCCTAGGAGCGATTAGCGACGCCCGGCGAGCCGGTGGTGTGGGAGAGCCGGGCGAGCAAGCGAGCGCGGAAGGGGCAGCAACGCGAGCGGCGATGTGTCGCGCCTGCGGCAGAGCCCGCGCGGAGCGCGCCCGGTTCCATCAAGCGGTGCGGAGCCTGATTAGGCGCGCGGAGGCGGGCAAGGCTGGATTGGCAACGTGGACAGCCGCGGGCAAGCGAAGGATGAGCGTGGTTCGATCCCCTGCGCGCGCATCGCACCTGACGTTTCCGCCGCGCTGTCGCCGCCTCAGGGTGGCGGGCCTTAGCAGGACGTGTGACAGCGCAGGGAGCGCGGGCGTCAGGCTGGCTCGCTGAGCTGGCGCACGGCCTGCCGCGGGCCTGAGTCAGCGGCTGCGCGGCGTTGTCCACGCGCGGCGGGACGCCGCCCGCTTTCAAGCGGCGGAAGGGGCGCATGGACGCGCTTTGGCGACGATGCGCCGGGGTTGGGCGGAGGTGCGGGGTTCACGCGATACTTGGGCGCGCTGACCGCGCGCGGCGCGGGAGTGCGGGTGGGTTGGGAGTTCACGCACCGCGAGGGCTGCGATGCGCGCTGAAATTCGCGGCCGGTTCCGGTTGGCCGACGAAACGCAACGGCGCGTACCCATTTCGCCGACGTGGTGATTGAGGGCGTTGCTGACTTTTTCGCGGTGCCATGCCGCGGCTTGGGCAATTCTGCGCTTGGCCGTGTGCGCTGCATCATCGTCACCGCGGACCGGCGCCGCCATCAACGGGGTGATCGTCGAGAACGGGCTGGGGTGCATCTGCGGGAGACGGGCTGCGCCATTCAACGGCAGATCCGCGCGAGCCAATTGCGGTGGATCGCCGCTTCGCGCCCGGAACTTCCCATTCCGCGTGCGATCGCAACGAGGTGCCGCGTGTGCCTTGCGCCGCGCGCGGTGAATTCCGGGAAGCTGGGAATCCCTTGCCAGCGGGCGTTCGCGGTCATGTCGCGAGTCGCAATGAGCCTCGAGAACGGTGCTTCGCCGAGGAACCGCAGTACGGATTTCATGGGAAGTTGGGATTTGGGCCACACATACGCGAGCGGAGGAAGTCGCCTAGACTGCTGGCGTTGGGGTGATGTCAAGGAGACTCCCTACCTGGGGGGCGCGTGGAAACGACTGGCGAAGGAGTTGGCCTTTCTTTGTTTCCAGCGGATGGAAACGGACGGGAAACGAAATGGAAACGAAGGGCCGAAGCTGGAAACGAACGGGGTTTCATGGAAACGAATTGGAAACGAGCCTTTTCGTTTCCCGTTTCCCCCCGTGGGGTGCGCAGGTGGAAATGAAGTGGATCGAACGCATTCAGTCGGATGACGCTCCGGCTTCGAGGGCGTAGTTGCGGCCCCTCTTTTTTAGGTCGGCTTTCTTTGCCCACTTGCTCACCGTTCCAGCGGATACGCCGAGTTCCTCGGCAATCTCGGTCGCGCTCGTGATTCCTGCCTTCACCATCGTTACAACGGCGTCCGGCCCGGCGAACTTCTCGCAAGTGTAACGCAACTGCTCCTCGCGGACTTCGAGCGTCCAGCGGATCGGCAGCGCGTCCTTCGGCGGACAGTTGCGACATTTGGTAAATGTCGAGACAATCACCTTCTCGGAGTCGTCGCCGCAGGAATCCTCGCGCAGGCGGATGATCCAGTGCGCTGCATCCTCGGGGCGACTGGCACCACGCATTGCGCCGTTCCGGCCTGCATGATTTACGATGATCACCGTGACGTTGCGGCGGCGAAGGTCGAGCAGCCAGTCGAGTACGGCTTCCCAGTCATCGTTCGAGTTTTCCTCCATTCCGCGGCACAGCGCGCTCCGGTTATCGAGCACGAGAACACTGCCGTCCTTCACGAGGTAATTGATGGCTTGCTGCCATCGCATATCGGCGATGTTAATGGCGCTCCTGACCTTCTCGAACACGGTCTCGTGGTGAAGGATGCGCAATCCTTCCGCACCGGCTCCGATAGCACGCAGTCGCCAGCGGAAATCGGGCAAGTTCATTTCGCCATCCACGTACAGGACGGGACATACCTGCTCGCCCGCTTCCCACTCACCGAGTTTACCGCGAATGACGAGCGCGTTCGAAACAAGCAGCGCGAGCCACGTTTTACCAACACCGCGCGGTGCATAAATGAAACCGAGATCCCCCATGCGGCACCATTCGCCAAGGAGCTTTGGCCGGTTCGGCACTTCCATTAGCATGAGGTCGCTGCCACTCATCACTGCGGACGCCACACACTCGATGAATGCAGCGTTATTTTCGCCGTCCGCATCGGGAATCTCCGGCGCGTTGGCGATGAGGGCGTTAACGGCAGCCGGCCCGTGGGTCTTTGCGAGGTCGTCAATGTCTTTCATTGCGTGACCGCCTTCCAGTTGATCGAACGCACCTTGCCAACGTGCGGACGAATAATCTCTGCCCACTCCGCAACGTGCCGCTGGCCCGCTTCGTCCGCATCAGTGGCGAAGATTACCTCATCCAGCCCCGCGAGAGCGCGCCGCCAGTCGAGCGGCCAAGTGCTTGCGCTCGGCACGCTGAAAATGCGCGTTGCGCCGGTATCATGTCCGAGGTCTATGAGAGTGATCGCATCCGTCTCGCCTTCTGTGATGATGGCTTGCTCGGTACGCCCTTCGCGCATGTGCGCTCGCCACAACGAATGCGGCTTGCCGCACGCGAAGACGAAGCGGCGTTTGCCGGATTCATCCCGCCATCGAAGCTTGATTCCGGTTACGTAAAGGAACGCCAATTTGCGGTCCTCCACCCCCAAGGAACACTCACCGGCGAGCTGGCCAATGGTTTCGGATGTCCATTGCCGGCGCGATGCGATGTTGGCGCAGACGTTCGGGTTCTTTCCAAGAGCGTGTGCGGCCCGTGCGGCGCGTTTCAACTCATCATCCGTCATTCCATATGGTTGCGGTGCCGATCTCGGCAATGGCGCTTTTCGCGATGGGAGTGTGTCTTGTGCTCCGTTGTCCGATACCCCGGCCCAAGCTGCGCAGGATTTCAGCGCATCGCCATCCGTGACACCACGCTCGCGCGCCCAAATGCGGATGCAATCTCCACCAGCGCCGGCCTCGTGGTCGAAGAAGACCAGTTCGCCGTCTTTCAAATCCAATGCGAGCGATCCTTTGCTGCCGACGCGCCAGCGATTTGGACCCACGCGGTGAAGTCTATCGGTGAAAATTTCGCGGAGATATTCCTCCGCACGCGCGGCGATTCGCGTCTTAATCAGATGATTATCGAGCATGGTTTCTCCTTGCCCTTGCCCTCGCTCCCGCTACGCTACCGGCAGTCTTCCAAACTACCGCAAGCGCCCGTGAGCCGAGAGGCTGCGGGCGTTTGTGTTTAGGCAGCTCCCCTCCGGTGTTCCGCGAGCCACGCTTCCACTTCTGATAGACGGAAGCGGATGACGCGCGCGTTGATGCGATAGTGCGGAATTCCGCCGCGATGCACTGCGTCCCAAAAAGCCCTTTGGCTTTTGATTCCAATCAGTGCCCGCACCGGCTTGTGATCCACCAAGTTGGTTTCTGCATGTTTTGCTAACATGCTTGCTGATGATTCCCATTGTTTCCCCTTCCGCAAAAGGTTCCGTTTTCCCCGCGAAGTGGCCTACTTCGCGGGGAAAACTCCCGCGAGGCCGGCAAATGCGGTGAAAAGACGCTCTTTTACCTTGTGGTGCGTCCTGCTCGCTTTGGTCTTCGGACGAAGTTCCTTACAGAATTTCGGTGCGCGCCTTGCCGCTGATGCGCCGAGATTGGCGAGGCTTGGGTTTTCTTCCGGCCTTCCATTGGTCGCTTCCATCACGACGGACCACGCAACCTCAGCCCAAGTCTTCCATGTATCGCGCGAGAGCGGCTTGAGATTCTTCGCTTCGTTCACCCACGCCGGCAGTGCAATTCCTTCGGATTCCGCGATCACCTTTACGAACGGGAGATTCTCGATCGCATGGGCGATGTGATTATACAGGCCCCCCGCGAGGAAATTGACGCCTTCAAAGAATCGCTTCGTCCGGCCTCCTTTTGGGAGAATATCAAAAGGGCAATCCTCGCCTTGTTGGAGTTGCTTTAGGTGCCGCTGGTTGTCCTCCATCTTCTCCGCGTTGCGCGAAATCATTCCCGGAATGGCGTAGCTCTTCCGGGCTTCTTCGATGAAAAGCGCCGGCTCATGGGTGGCGAGCATTTCAAAGTTCACAATACTTTTTGTGAGTGCCTCCATCCACAATCGCGCGGCGGTCTTGTTGCCATTCGCCGCGAGCGCGTAGAATCCGTTGAGAAGCTCGGTAAGGAGCATCAACAACTCTACAGACGCACGCTCATGCTTTTCCGCGCACGCGAGAAGGACCTTGATCGGCTCCTGAGCGTTGCTCCACCACTGATCGTAGCACCGCAACAACTTTGCCTCCGGGACATCGGGAAGCTGTCTCCACCATTTCGCCCGGTCGGGCTTCGTGCGGTCGCATAGCCGGGCTTCATTCTCCGCGACGCCCAACGGCGGCTTCGTCCATCCGGGATATTCGAGACTAAAAGGCGGAAGGAACCCGCTGACGATAAACGCTGCGTTCGCCTTGCGCTGCGCAGGGGTGCGCATGCTCCGCTTTGCCCGTTCCTTGCTTCGCGCGGGGGTTGGTTTCTTCACGCCGCTCCCTTTTTCATGCTGACCACGTTGGCCGGTGAGTCCGGCAAAGTCGCGAACCACCCGCCTGCCTGCTTTTCATCCGCAAGCTCCCGGTAATTCCGAAACAGCATGGTGGGGCTGTTACCCAATTCCAGGGCGGTCTTGGCGGCGTCGTGTGTCTGCGCGAGCCGGTAGGTGGCGTAGCTGTGCCTCAAGGCGTTGTCGGGCCACTCGCCGAGCATCTGCTTGCCGTAGCCAATCACCCGCACCGCCGCCTTCTCCGATGAGAAGACCTTGCCAGTGCCGCGCGGCGCGCGGGCCAGCCACGCCGCCAGCGCGCCGTGAATCGGCACGAGCCGGCGCGTGGCAGTCTTGGCCTTGTGCGCGCCAACTTCGATCACGCCGCGAGCCTCGTGAATGTCACGCCATTCCAGCCGCAGAAGCTCGGCGGTGCGAATTCCTGAAAACGCGCCGAGCGCGAGGAACAGCTCGGCCTCGGCCGTCGGCGTCGCCTTCTCGCCGCCCGCATCGCGCCCACCCCGCAGGAGCAAGGTGAGCTGCGCGGGGGAAAGCACACCGATGTCCCCTCCCCGATCTTTCGCGGTACCGATGCGATCCGCTTCCGTCTCCACGTCGCGGGCCGTATAGCCGTGCGCCCGCGCCCATCGCCACAAGGTCACGATGGACACCCGCAGATTGTTCCGTGTGCGTCCGGTTGCCTTCTGCGTGTCCAGCCAGTGTTCCAGTTCGTGCGTGCTGATGCTCGCGATTGGCTTTCGGAAATTCCCTGCCAGCCGGTGAAGCGCAGACCGAAGCGTCTGGATGTAGCGGACACTCGCGCCGTCCTTCGTCTTGCGGTGCAGGAACTCCTCGACGACCTCGCCGAGCAGCCGCGGCTTCAATTGCTCACGATGCCGCGAGGCATACTCCCGCGCAGCCTCCACAAGCGTCGTGCCATCCGGGAGCAGGCGTGCAGCCTCGACAAATTCCGCAACCGCGAGATGTACCGGCTTCCCGTCCATCGCCTGCAGCAACCGCTTCGACTCGGCGAAACTCTCGCGATCGGTGTTACCCATCGCCGTGACGGTCGCCTTGCCGCTGGCGATGCGGCCAAGCGCCAGCCGCGCCTCGCGCTTCGCCTCATCCAGATCGGCGAGACTCTTTCGCACTCGCTGGCCCGCCAACGAATAGCAAACCTGGAAAAAGGTGTAGCCGGTCGCCTTCGCATGAACCTTGTAAATTTTCACGGACAGCGCGCCTTCGCGCATCATCAGGGGGAATGTCGCTCGCTTCATGGCCCAAATCCTATGACACTTTATGACACATAACAAGCGAAAAGTCGCAACAACTGAAAACAACTATCCTGTATTCATGCGGCTTTCAGGGCGGAGGTTGCGGGTTCGAGTCCCGTAGGCTCCGCCATTCCGCAACTGTCTGCGGATTGGCTTCCACAAATGATCCTCAGCCCGTCAGGCCGCAATTCCGCGCGCCCCGGTCGGCCAGTCACGACGGATTCACGACAACCAACAGTGTGAAGACTCCGAAATCGAAAAAGCAGATGTCCCTTTGCATCGAATAAACCGCCACGGGGCGGAAACTCAAATGGGGACCGCTGGGAGAAGCGATCGACGAAGCCCTGGAAACTGTTTCGGGAACAAGCAAACTCGGGGGGCGCGCTGTCGGTCGCGCAGGCTCGGCGCGGGCTCGCCGAGCGGGCGATTCGTGCGGTCTATTGAGATGATCGTTCGCGACGGTTGCATGATCGCCCCGCTTCGGGTTCAGCAACAGGGGTCCGGGATGCGGCTGTCGGGGACTAACCTTTACGGGAAGGAAGCGCGTCCGATTCAAAGCAAGGAGGCGACGGTGGCGGTGCACGCGGTGACGAAGGCCGGGGTGGAAACACAGTGCGCGCTCGAGCTGACCGTGGCACAACTGTGGCGCTTGGAAGTGTACGCTAAAGCCCACGGCAAAAGTCTGGCGGCGATGCTCGGCAGACTCCTCGACTTCTCCACCCTGCCCGACCAAGACCTCGAGAAGCCGGCGGCGATTGGCAAAATGGATGACGCTGCGGAGGCGCTGAAAATGCGGATCGATCGAAACTAAACCTCATACGGGCCGCAGACGCGGCGCTGGCGGCGGAGTTCTCGGCTTTTGGCCGCGTTGCCGTAAAGGGTGTTGACGGTGGGGACGCGCGGGCGGGGTTCGCTTTTCAAATTGGGCGATAACGTCGGCGGGAAGGGTCATGGTACATAGATGCGCAAAGGTGGCGAGGTAGCGGATGAGCGTGCTCGCGGCGTGCGCGCCCGCGCCGGAAGTTTCAGCCATTTTCCGCGCGCCAGTTTTCCCGGAAACCCGCGGCGTCGAAATCTTCCGCCGGTATGCGCCACAGCTTCGCGAGCGCGCAGACCTGATCGAGTGTGCCGGCGAAGGTGGCGGCGGTGGCCTCCTCAGCAATGCGGCCGTCGCGCTTGGCGGAGTGGAGAAACTCGAGGATCTCAAACAGCACCGCCGCGCGAGAATCCCAGCCGATTTCTGAGAACACGGGCGCGGCGCCGCCTTCGGCCTGCGGACTCTCGCCCGGCGGCAGCGAGATGTTTTTGCGTCCGGAATAGTAGCTGAGCCCGCGCGCGCGCAGGAAGGCCCGCCATTGGTCCACGTCGGGAATCGCCGGGCATTCGCCGCGAAGTCATCGCGCCAACGGGGGAGGCTCTTCCTGGTTGTGCCAAGTTCATCGGCGAGTTCAGTCCAGGTCATTTTTGGGGGGCGGAGTTTGGGACATGGGACATGGGACGTACTTTTTTGGGTGGCACATACAAACCGCTCGGAAGTCGCTAAGACTGCTGCTTGGGGGGCTAGGCCAAGGAGACTCCTTGGCCGGGGGGTGTCCCCCAGTGCCGCGCCGCGCGTTGTGGGTGACATCGAGGGCGGGCGCCATCATGGCTCCATCAGCTCGCGGAAGTCCGCACCGAGGCCGTCGAGCGGCAGCGCCACTTCGGGCCAGCTCTCGAATGACTGTCCTTTGGTGAGCCGTTCCACCTGGTCGCGCACCGCAGCGTAAGCGCGCTTCGATTCGCTGCTGCGC
>JBBQCM010000106.1:0-22859 GCA_038318725.1 Chthoniobacterales bacterium | reverse complement strand
TCGCCTTTCCAATACCCGCGCACGCAGTCCCGATACTTCCCGTTCCACTCCGTCCACAGCACGGGAAAATTCCCTACTTGATAACCGCCCTCGCCGACATCCCACGGCTCGGCGATCAGCTTCACCTGCGAGAGCACCGGGTCCTGGTGGATGATGTCGAAGAACGCCGACAGCCGGCTGACCGCGTGCAACTCCCGCGCGAGGGACGCGGCGAGATCGAAGCGGAAGCCATCGACATGCATCTCCAGCACCCAGTAGCGCAGCGAGTCCATGATGAGCTGGAGCACCCGCGGGTGCATCATGTTCGGCGTATTGCCGCAGCCCGTGTAGTCCATGTGGAGTCGCTTATCCTCCGGCATCAGCCGGTAGTATGCGTCGTTGTCCACCCCACGGAAGCACAGCGTCGGCCCCAAGTGATTGCCCTCCGCCGTGTGGTTATAGACCACGTCCAGGATCACCTCGATCCCCGCCGCGTGCAGGTTCTTCACCATCTGCTTAAACTCCGCCACCTGCTCTCCCGCCACGCCGCCCGCCGCATACGCCGCATGCGGCGCAAAGTAACCGATCGAGTTGTAACCCCAATAATTCGTCAGCCCCTTCTTCACCAGAAAGTCGTCATTCACGAAATGATGCACTGGCAGCAGCTCCACCGCTGTCACCCCGAGTTTCTTGAAATACTCGACAGCAAACTCGCTGCCCATCGCCGCATAGGTGCCGCGAATGTTCTCCGGCACATGCGGACACTGCTTGGAAAAGCCCCGCACATGCGCCTCATAAATAACCGAACGCGCCAGCGGCGTCGCAAGCTGACGGTCCCCGCCCCAGTCAAAGCGACTGTCCACCACCACCGACTTCGGCATCCCCACCGCACTGTCCCGCTGATCCATCACCAAGTCGGCGTTCGCATCCAGCCCGGCTACGTAGCCAAACATCTCCTCGCCCCACGCGATCTCTCCGGCGATCGCCTTTGTATACGGATCCAGCAGCAGCTTTGCTGGATTAAAGCGGTGCCCGTTCGCTGGATCATAGGGCCCATACACCCGGTAGCCGTAAAGCTGCCCCGCTTGCATTTCCGGGATGAAACAGTGCCAGACCTGATCCGTATGTTCCGTCAGCCGGATGCGCACCCGCTCCTTCGGCGCATCCGCGCGGTCGAAAAGGCAGAGATCGACTCCTGTCGCATTCTCCGAAAAGAGCGCAAAGTTCACCCCATTCTCCATCACCGACGCCCCCAGCGGATACGGCAGGCCCTGCCAGACTTGATACTGTTTCATGGATTTTTCCCTGATGCGATCGGCGAACGCGGCACCCTGAGCCGCGCGTCACTTTTCCGGAATGTGGCTAGCCTTTCTGCAAAACCTTCAGCGCCTTTTTAGTGTCTTCGGTGCGAAGGATGAGCAGGCCCTTTTTCGCGCCGGAGCTGGTTGCGAGGTAGGCGTATTCGATGTTGATCTTCGCCTTGGCCAGCCGCGCCGCGATCTTGCCGAGCGACCCCGGCTTGTTGTCGTTCTCGATCATCAGCACTTTGTTTTCGAGGGCGAGCACGCCACGCTCCTCGAAAATATTCCGCGCCCGCCGCGTGTCGCTCAGGACCATACGGATCACCGAGTGGTCCACGGACTCGGTGATGGTCAGGGCAAGGATGTTGATCTTCGCCTTTTCCAGCTCCACGCAGACCTCTGCGAGCGTGCCGGGTTTGTTGGTGAGAAAGACGGAGAGTTGTTTGATGATTTCCATGGTCGGTTGTGGTGAAGAATGTGTGGCGAGTCTGCGCACGCCCCCACCGCTTGCTCAACCCTCATTTCGGGCCGCACCGGCCGCTTCCTGTCCGCGCACCGGCAGCCAGAGCTTGGCCGATCCGGGCACCGAAAACCCCGAGAATGGGAGGGCGCGCCGGGTGCAGGGCAGAAGAAGTGCGCGCGATTCTGCCAGTCCGCGCTCTCCGCGCCTCCGAGACGCAGCCAGATCTCGTGCACGAGCGCCGTCGCCTGGAGTGTGTGACCCGCCGACTCGTATGCGGCGCTCATGAGCGCCAGCCAGATAAACGCCATCACCGCCACCGCCGCCCCTTCCTCCGCAACCGACCACCGCACTCGGATACCATGTCCGTCTTCGTCGCGAGGCCTGCCCCGCTCACTTTGCCGCTTTCCATCCGCGGCGAGGGGTCGCTAGTGTCGCCGGCCCATGTCCCAGGAATATCGCGTCAAACTCGAAGTCTTTGAAGGCCCGCTCGACCTGCTGCTTTACCTCATCAAAAAGGATGAGGTGGACATCTACGACATCTCGCTGGAGCGGATCACGGCGCAGTATCTGGAGTTCATGGACGCGTTCAAGACGCTCGATCTGGAGGTCGCTGGCGAGTTTGTGGTCATGGCGGCGAACCTTATCTACCTGAAAAGCCGCGCGCTGCTCCCGGCGCACGTCCAGCCGCCCGACGAGGAGGCCGAGGAGGATGATCCGCGTTGGGATCTCATCCGCCAGCTCGTGGAGTACAAGAAATTCAAGGACGCTGCAGCCCAGCTTTCGCAGCGCGAGATCGAGCAGAGCAATCTTTTCTCCCGTCTGCCGGAGGAGACCGATGCTGCGCCCGAGCGTCCGCTGGGCGATGTCAGCGTGTTCGATCTGATCAACGCCTTCAACGGGGTGCTCAAGCGCATCGCCGCGAAGAGCGAAGACCTGCGGGAGATTTTCGAGGAGAACTACACCGTCTCCGACAAGATAGATCTCATCATGAAACTGATGGGCTCCGACGTGCCGCTGAGATTCACCGAACTCTTTGCCGCCGCCGCCTCGCGCACGGAGATCGTCGTCACCTTTCTCGCGCTGCTCGAACTCATCCGCCTCAAACAAATCCGCTGCGTGCAGGACGAACCTTTTGCGGAAATCGAATTGCGTCGCGTGTAGTCGCGGGAAATATCGGGAACCAACATGACTTTGAAACAAGTGATCGAGGCGCTGGTTTTCGCGTCGCCGAAACCCATCACGACGAAAGAGATCGTCGCGGCGCTGCGTGCGGCCGGCGAAGGGACCGAGGATCAGGAGATGAAGGACTTTGCGACGGCAAAGGAAGTCAATGTCGTGGAGGCACTCGCGGAAGTGCAGGCGGATTTGACCGCGACCGGTCGCGCCTTTCAGCTCGTCGATCGGGTGAACGGCTGGACGCTGGTCAGCGATCCGGCCTGCGCGCAATGGGTGCGCCAGCTTTACCCCGATGCCAAACCGACCCGCCTTACCGGCCCGCAGCTTGAGACACTGGCGATCATCGCCTACCGCCAGCCCGTCACCCGCGCCGACTGCGAGGCCGTGCGCGGCGTGACTGTGGACGGCGTTATGCAGATGCTGCTCGACCGCGGGCTCGTGAAAATCGCCGGCCGCGCTGAAGTCCCTGGACGCCCGCTCCTCTACTCGACCACCGAGTATTTTCTCCAGCACTTCGGCCTGAAGACAACCGACGAATTGCCCAACTCCAGCGAACTCAAACGCGTTATTTTGCCCACCGCGAAAAAGGAGCCGCCAGAGTCAGCGGACAGCGATCAGGTGCCCGGGGCCGATGCGGCAGCACCGGCCGAAATTCCCGCTCCGGAACCCGTCTCCGAATCGCCCGGTGAGGCCGCTCCAACACCTCACCCCTGACCCCTTCCATGTCCCTTCCCGAGATTCGCAAGCGGATCGACACCCTCGACGACCAGCTTCTCCGCGTGCTCAACGAGCGCGCTGACTGTGTCCATGAAGTTGGCCTCGTGAAACGCGCCGAAGGCACGGAAATCTACGCTCCCGAGCGCGAGGAGACGCTCCTCCGCACCCTCGCGAAAAAGAACGCCGATCTGAAGGGCCGGCTCCCGGAAAAGGCCATCCGCGCCATTTACCGCGAAATCATGTCCGCCTCGCTCGCGCTCGAAAAGGATCTCGCCATCGCCTATTTCGGCCCCGAGGCCACGAACACCCATCAGGCCGCGCGTTCGAAATTCGGCGCGAGCGTGAACTACACGCCCCAAGTCAGCATCGCCGATGTCTTCGATGTGGTCGCGCGCGGCAACGCCGACTACGGCGTCGTCCCGATCGAGAACTCCACCGAGGGCGCGGTCAACCACACGCTCGACGTCTTCATGGACAGCGAATTGCGCATCTGCGCGCAGATTCTGATGAAGATCGAAAATCATCTCGTCGCGAAAATCCCGCGCGAACAGATCCGCAAAATTTATTCGCATCCCCAAGTCTTTGGCCAATGCCGCAACTGGCTCCGGCTGAATCTGCCCGACGTGGATTTGATCGAAGTCTCCAGCACCCCGCGCGCCGCCGAACTCGCCGCCGGCGAACCGACCGCCGCCGCCATCACCGGCAAAATGGCCGCCGAGTTTCACGGCTTGGAAATCCTCGCGCCCGCCATCCAGGACATCTCCACCAACACCACGCGTTTTCTCGTCATTGGCCGCACCGCCTCGCCGCCGACCGGCGACGACCGCACCTCGATCATGTTCTGCGTGCAGGACAAACCCGGCGCGCTCTTCCACGCCCTCGAACCCTTCAACCGGCTGAAGATTTCGATGAGCAAGATCGAAAGCCGACCCTCGAAGCGGAAGGCGTGGGAGTATTTCTTCTTCGTCGATATCGACGGCCACGCCGGCGAGGAAAAGGTGAAGCAGGCCATCGAGGAATTGGAGAAGCACTGCAGTTTCGTCAAAATCCTCGGCACCTACCCGAAAACGAGCCCGAGCTGAAGAAAGCAAAACCAGCCGTCATTCTGAACGGCACGGTTCGCGCGAGGCGAACCGTGCCAGGAAGGAGCTTACTTCTGCTGAAAATTCACCGCCGGGGCACTGGCTTCCGTGTAGTCCTTGGGAATCTCAAACGACGACGGATCGACGTCTTCCTCCTTCGCCGAGACGAGCACCGTGCTCACTTTTTTTCCCCCCAGGTCCATCTCCGTCTTGATCTGCATTCCGGGAAAATCCTTCAGCTCCGGCATCAAGCCTTTGCCCATGGCTGAGATGCTGCCGCCCTGCAGTTTTTCCATCTGCGCAAGCACCGCCGGGTAGTTCGGGAAATCCTTGGCGATCCAATACGTCACGCCAACTCCGCCGAAGTTCGTCGTGAAAATCTCGCAATCGTAGTTGCCGATCTTCTCCTTCTTTCCGGTGGCCGTGAGCTTCGGCGGTTCGCCAGTGGGTTTAAGCTTTTGCACCTGCTCCATCATCGCCTTGGTCTGGGCGGCGGAGATTTTCAGGAAGGCCTTTTGTGCGTGCATCAGCGTGACCACTTCGCCGCTCGCCCCGTTCGTGATCATGCTCACCTGTTGCGCCAGGTCGGTGCGCGCCTGGTCGCCCTTGATCTTAATCGTCTGCTCGCCCGACTGCCCGCTGCCCTCGACCTTTTGGACAATGACGAGATCGGCGCGTACCGGCACGGTCGCGACCAAGAATGCGGCGAATAGCGTTTTCATGCGCCCGGCCTAGACCTCTCCACCCGCGTCGGCGCTGCCGATCTGCTCGCGATATTGCACGGAGCTTTTGAGGTGCTCGATGTCTTCGCCGGCCTCGACCTTGATTTTGAAAATCCAGCCTTCGCCAAACGGGTCGGTGTTGAGCAGCGCGGGGTTTGTCGCGAGCGCGTCATTGACGGCGGTGATCGTGCCGGAGATGGGCGCGTAGATATCGCTCGCCGCCTTCACGGACTCCACGACGCAAATCTGTTCGCCCGCGTTCGCCTGCGCGCCGACTTTCGGCAACTCGACAAAAACCACGTCGGTGAGTTCAGCCTGGGCGTGGTCGGTGATGCCTACGGTGCCGGCCTCACCGTCGAGGCGGAGCCATTCGTGGGTCGCAGCGTATTGGAGGTCGTCGGGGACGTTCATGGAAGTGAGGTTTGAAAGTGTCGTCAGCTTGCGGACGGGCCGGCGCGGTGGAGCGGCTTTTTCTCAATGACCGCGGGGAAGCGTTTGCCGCGGATTTCGATTTCAATCTGCTCGTTGATCCGCGCGAACTCCGTGGGGATGTAGGCCATGCCGATGCCCGTCTTGAGCGTGGGCGAGAGCGAGCCGCTGGTCGTTTCGGCGATCTTCTGGTCGCCTTTGAAGACGGCGTAGTGCGAACGGGGGGGCGGGCACGGGCCGGTCATTTTGAAAGGCACGAGCCGGCGTTTCACGCCCTGCTGCTTTTGATCCGTGAGCTTCTGGCGGCCGATGAAATCGGGCTTTCCCAGATCGACGAAAATACTCAGACCCGCCTCGATGGGGGTGGTGTCGGCGGCGAGGTCGGAGCCGTTCAGCGGGTAGCACATCTCGAGGCGGAGCGTGTCGCGCGCGCCGAGTCCGCAGGGCTTGATGGCAAACTCCGCGCCTTTGCGCAGGATGTCCGTCCACGATTTCACCGCGCACTCGGCGGGGCAGAAAACCTCGAAGCCGTCCTCGCCGGTGTAGCCGGTGCGGGCGATGAAATAAGTCCGCTCGTCGATCTCCACGGCGAGGATCTCATTGCGCGCCGGGCGGGAGTATTTGCCACTGAAAAAGGCGTCGAAAAGCTGCGCCGACTTCGGCCCCTGGACGGCGAATCCGGCATAGCGCTCACTGTGATTTTCAAAGGCGACGCCGGGCGCACGGCGGCCGTCCATCCAGGCAAAGTCTTCGTCGATCTTCGAGGCATTGACGACGAGCAGGTAGCGCGTGCCGGCGATGCGATAAACGATTAGGTCGTCGATCACGCCGCCGTCCTCGTTGAGCAGGAAAGTGTACTGACACTCGCCGACGCCCAGTCGATCCACATTGTTCGTCAGCAGCCGGTTCAGCCACGCGGCGGCGTCCGGGCCTTCGGCGAAAAACTGGCCCATGTGCGAGATGTCGAAGACCCCGAGATTACCCCGCACGGCGTGGTGTTCGTCGATGATCCCGCTGTAGTGCACGGGCATCGACCACCCGCCGAAATCCACCATCTTCGCACCGAGGCGGACGTGTTCGGCATGGAGCGGCGTCTGTTTGAGAGCGGGAGCGGCGGGCACGATTGGGAAGCGTAGAAGTTGAGTGCAAACTGTCAATGCAGGCGACACCAGGCATCTCCATAATTCGTCATTTGCAATTCAAACGGACGCATCCAAAGTCCCCGCTCGCTTTGAAAAACCCATGAAGTGGATCGACCGCGCCGAACGCAAATTCGGTCATCTCGCCATTCCCAATCTGATTCGCTTGATCGCCGCGTTCAACGCGCTGGTCTTCGTCCTCTACAAGCTCTCCCCGCGCTTCCTCGACGCGATCACACTCGATCCGGCGGCAGTGATGCGCGGCGAAGTCTGGAGGCTGGTCAGCTACATTTTCATCCCCTCGATCGGCGGGCCGGTCACCGACTGGCTCTTCGCTGCGCTCTACATCTGGTATCTCTGGTGGCTCGGCGACGGCCTGGAAAGCGCGCTGGGCAGCTTCCGCCTCAATCTCTTCTACGGGCTCGGCATGATCGGCACAACCGTCGCCGCGTTCTTCACCCAGGCGAATTTTGCCACCGCGATGCTGAACAGTTCGCTCTTCTTTGCCTTCGCCCGCTTTTACCCCGAGATGATGATCTATCTGATGGCGCTGATCCCGGTGAAAGTGAAGTGGCTTGCCTGGCTTTCCGGCATCTGGCTGCTCCTCGGTTTCATCACCGGCGGATGGGATTACCGCCTGGCGCTCCTCGCCGCGTTTGCCAACTACTTTCTCTTTTTTGGACAAGAGATTTTTCAGGACGTCGTCGATCGGCGCGATGTTCACGCACGGCGCTCCCGCTTTGAAAAAGCGCAGCTTTCGGACGCTGACACATTGCATCGGTGCCAGGTCTGCGGACGCACCGAAGCCACCGCGCCGGAGCTGGAATTCCGCGTTGCCAAAGACGGTCACGAATACTGCACCGAGCACCTGCCCAAAGCCGCGCCAACCCCCGCGCAGAGCTGAGCCGGGCGGAGTGGCATCCTAAGTGACTGTGTAAAAATCGGTGGGATGGGCGCAGGAGCGCCTGGGCAGGGCGCGCCGGAGCGCTGGACTCCGCAGGCTCGGGCGGAGCCGAGCGCTCCAGCGCGACTACAAGGCGCTCCTGCGCCCGGACTTTTTTCACAGTCTCTACGGCCAGGTGATTTCCACCCGGTAGAACTTCGCCGCGTCGCCCGCGCTCAGGTCGGTGATGATGCGCTGCTGGCCGGCGTCGCTCGGCGCGGAGGGATTCGTCAGCGGCGCGTAGCTGCCGGTGCTCAGCGCGGGCCGCGCGGTCACGGTGTAGATGCGGTCGGTCAGGCGCGGGGTGAAGATGATGTTTTTCTGCCCCTGCTGTCCGGCGACGGGCGCGATGGTCAGGGCGAAGCGCGAGCCGTCGAGCGGGTTCAGGCCCGCGATGTATTTGAAAAGGTTCGTCTGCCCCGTGCCGTCGAAGTCCACGCCGGGCGCGGCGTTCGGGTTGTCGAGGCCGAAGTATTGGTTCTGCCACGCGTCATCAATCCCATCCGCCGCATACGTCCCATAGTCGTCGAGGTTCACATTCTTCACCGTGAGCGCGAGGGTGCCGGTGTTGCCCAGATAGCTGCCTTGGGCGCTGGCGGCGGTATCTTGGAAAACGAGACCCGCGGTCGCGAGGCCGCCCGCACTGATGCCGGTGAGCGGCCCGCTCTGCACGCTCCACGCCACGCTTGCGGTGGGGACGGCGAGAAAGGTGGCGTCGTCCAGCGCCTGCCACGCGGCGAGTTGGTCGGTGGTGCCTTCGTTCACGTTCAGCGAAACGGCGGTCAGCGTGAGGCCGGTGATGTCGAAAAGCTGGCCGATGTAGCCAGCCTTCGCCATTTCGGCAGGCGCGGCGACGGTGGAAATGCCGGCCACGAATCCGACGCTGCCGCTGTTCGTGTAGTTCCCGCCAGCGCCACTCGTCCCGCGCGAACCGCCACTGTCGGTCGTATCTGCGACGATCGAGTAGTTCGCGCTCGTGCGCACGTCGGCTCCGGCTGTTGCGGCGATGAGCGAAGAGAGGATCAGGACGAGAATGCGTTGGGAGATCATGGCAGTGAGGTAAATGTGCGGGCAAAGTTCAGTCTGTCATCGGTCGCTCCCAGTGCGGCGAAGCGCGGCGTTGATGCCGGGAGCGTCGGCCGGTAGCCTCCGCCATGAGCTTGACCCACGACATTCCGGAGGACGTGATGGCTGCGTTGCCGGTCCCCGAAGGGGAGCGCGAACGCTATCTGTTGCTGGAGATGGCCTGCGCGCTTTACGCGCGCGGTTTGCTGAGCCTCGGACGGGCGGCGGAACTGGCGGGCATCTCGAAGATCGACTTTGGCCTCGAGGTCGGGCGGCGCGGCATTCCCCGGCATTACACCCAGGCGGAGCTGGACGCGGATCTCACCCATGCTTGTGGTATTGAACCCTCGGCAGTCACCCGGCGTTGACTCACGCTGCGCGTTGCGGCATTTGTCCCTCATGAGCACCATTACCGTCGCCGTCCCCGATCTGCTCGATGCGGCGATGGCCGAACGCATCAAGGCGATTGGCGCACGATCGAGGGAGGAATACTTGCTCAACCTTGTGGAAGCGGACTGCGCCGCCAGCGAATTGGAGGCGCTACTCACGGAGCGTACCGCCGGGCCTTTCGCACCGTTGCCGGGCGATTGGAAAGACCAGGTGCGCACGGCGGCCCGCAGAAAAGCGTGACGATCGAGCCTCACGCCGCGGTTCTCGCGGAGGATTTGCCGGCCATCTACGCCTTCATCGCGCGCGACGATTCCGGTGCCGCCGAGCGGGTTCTCGACGCGGTGCATCTCACCTTCGATTCCATCGTACAACAGCCCGAATGCGGCGTCCGCTTTCCGACACGAAACCCGCTCCTGCAAAACGTGCGCATGCTGCCGGTCCACGATTTTCCCAGCTACCTGGTGTTCTACCGCATCGAAGGCGCCGTCATCCATGTGCTTTACGTGGTTCACGGTGCCCGCAAACTTCCGCAACTGTTCCGACGCGAGCCCAGAGGCTGAATGGGAACGCCGTATCGGTTCCCCAGCCTCAACCAATGTCATTTTGATCGACGACAATGAAGGCTGGCGGCGTGCCACCATTCTCGGCCTGCGAACCGTCGGTGTGATTGGCGTGCTCATCGTGGCAAGGCAAAGCGGCGGAATTCAATCGCTTTCCCACGAGATCGGTCGATTGCGGCGAGAGGCCGGGTTCTTCGTGGACGTGCGGCTGGAATCGCAGGCTCTCGCGATGGTTGGTGAGTAAACGAGCATGACGACTTCGGCGGGCGAAGTGACCGTGGCGCTGATGCTGCCGCTGTCGGCGGTCTCGGTGGCGACGGAGTAGTTCGTACTCGCGCGCCGGCCGGCGTGAGCGAAGCTCGCGAGCGCGACAGGAGCAGAAAGGAAGCAGCGGATTTCATGGTGGGCATTTCCTACCAGGCCCGTGCTTCAATGTTCGTCTGCGCCGTGTCTTGCGCGGTGGCTCCGGCGGCGCGCGGCGAGGAGCAGCGCGCCGAGGCCGAGCAGGGCGGCGCTCGCGGGTTCAGGTGCACTGGCGACACGGAAGCCGCCATCAATGCTCGACGTTGACGGGCTGAAGCTGTTGCGAGTCGAGGAGTTTAGGTCTGAAGCCAAGGTGTTGCTCCAATCGCCACCACGATAAGTGCGAACCTCAGACGGTAAGTTATTTGTCCCATCAAAAGCACTCTCTTGCCATTCCCACGCGTTCCCATTCTGCCCCCGCGTCCCGTAGGCGCTCAGCCCTCCGTCGTTATCCACGGCCACAGGGGATGATGAGAGATCATTGTAAACCACGGTCCCGGCTGTCGTTCCACCGGCCACCGCCGTCGGGACCGTGTTGCTCCCCGTCGCATAGTCCCAGTAGTTCGCGGTCACCCCGTCGTTCTTGTGGAAGGCGGCTTTATACCATTCATTCTCGCTCGGCAGGAAATAATACGCGTCCTTGTTACGATACAGGTTCTCGCCACCCGTCTGCCACGCCTGCGCGCTGCTCCAGAGCGTGAGCGTAGTGTTTGCCGCGTCGAGCTGATAAGCAGTCTGGTGCCCTGTGCTCGTATTGAGAAAGTTCACAAACGCCGCCGCCTGATACCATCTCATGCTCGTCGCCGGCTGGTTTCCGCTCAACGTCCCGCCGCCCAGATTCAATGCACCGAGGTTCGTCGCCTTGGTAACCCAGTCCTGCGCCACTTCCGTGACACCCATGTTATAGACATAAGGCACCCCACCATAAGGCGAGGAAAAGCTGCCGCCACCCGCCCCAGCATCGTTTCCATTGCCGGGATTGCCGATCGTGACGAAATTGATGGTGAATGTATTCGCGCCGCTGCCGAAGGTGTCAGCGTGGATGTTAGTAGTGATGAAGGCGAGGATGCCCGCAACGAGGATATGTTTGGTTTTCATGTTTCTGAGAGTTTTTTGATTTTCGAGAAGTGCGCCGCTCACGGCAAAGGTTTGGTCGAGAGTCTGCCCCGGTATCTCGCCGGCCGGTACAGGCTCAGGGGTTTGGGAACGAGGGGGAAATGAACCGGCACGCAGGACGGTGGCTTTAGCGTTCATGTGTTCAAGCCCATGTAAATTATTCGATCATTTCGGTTACTGCCCAATAATTACGACGCCGCTCGGTGCGGTCACTCGCTCGACCTGCAGTAATTTCTCGGTGGTTAGTACTTCCGGGTAGTTGCCGCTAAAGATGCGGATCGTATTCCCATTCTGCGCGGCGTTGACGGCGTCGGTCACGGTGCGGAATGGATCAGTGAGTGTCCCGTTCGGATTGATGCCGGCGTAGGCGGCATCCACATAAATGATAAAATCGGCAGGGAGAACGGTCGTCCAAGAATCCGATGCAGAACCGGTACCCGAGCCGTTAACATTATTAAGGAGATCAGTTACCGTAGGAATGACTGTTAGCACATAGGCTCCCGGAGCAGTCGTGAAGCTGTCGAGGTTGGTGATACGAAAGGTGCTGCCGGATAAGAACGACGTAGCAACTATGTTTGTGAGCGGAACGCTTACGCCATTACGGGTAAGGATAATGTCCCGATAGTCAAAAGACAAAGTAAAAATCGGCTCGGAGAACGTGACTTCGACGCTGGAAACAGGAGTATTCCGCGGGTCAGGTGCCACAGCCGTGACGGCGGTGACCACAGGCGGAACATGGTCCACCGTAAAAATCTGACCGTTGGTAAAACTCTGATCTAGGCTGTTTCCAGCCAAGTCCATAATCGTCGCGGTGCTCGATAAAACATCTAGTCGCAAATCACCCGCCCCACCGTCGGACGGTTGGCCGATGTAGGCGTTCACCTGGATTTGCGAACCACCACCAATGTTTACGGACGTCAAAACCTCATTATGGATACCGCCGCTCAGATCGACCAAAGTGAAGTCATCCACCGAGACATTCGTAACGGGCTCAGAAAACGTAACGAGCCAAGTGACGTTGGAAGCACTTGTGACCTGCCCCGACGGATTCCAGCGAATGATGGAACTCACGGTCGGTGCAGTGGTATCGGTAGGAACACCAACATAAATTGTGACGAAATTGTGCGTTACCGGATCCGAGAGAAATCCAAAATTATTTGACAGGTTCGGATCATAAAGTCCGGGCGTCGGATAAGGTGTTACCTTCATGTATACAAAATACGTCCCAAATGCTGATGTCGGAACGGTCAGTGCTGCAATTCCGTTCGGAGCTGATACATTGATTGCGGCCGACCCAGGAAAAAAGTTGGAAGATATGTCCCGTCGCTGGCCCAGCCAAATGTCGTCCGCGTTACCGATTATCGTGTCGCGTGACAGATAAAAATCCATCAACACACCACCATAGCTCGGATTGGGGCCGAAGTTCCAAACAGTGTAGCCATATTCCGTTGGATGCCCGCCGGGCGCGATAACCGCTGGTAGAAATTTAGTGAAAAGGCTGGCACTAAAGTTTACCGACAAGTCTGCGGGTATTTGAGCAAAAGCCCGATTGCCGCCGAAGAAAAGGAGCGCCAAGAAAAAGGATGCCACAATGCAGATTGAGGAGTTCCACATGTTGTGGAGTCGCAAATATAAAATCTGCGTTAAACGCCCCGCTTCAGCCGTGCCGCTGAACACTTGATGTAAATTCATACGATCTCTCCTTGTGTTTTGAGATTCCATCTTATTGCAGCGTCACCAGTACCAACACCAAGCCCTCGCCGCTTTCCAACGACGTCATCGCTTTGCCGAGGATGGCGCCTTGGGCTCGGTCGCGGTCGGTGGCGCGCATGAGGTGGCCGGGGGTGGAGGAGGTGGTGAGGAGGTCGCCGGGGTGGATGGGGACGTCGGTGGCATCGGCCTGGGCATAGACGCGGCCGACGAGGGCGACTTGGTGGCGGCCTTCCAGCACGCCTTGCTGGGCGAGGGTGAGGCCGGGCTGGACGCCGCCGGCTCCGCTGACAATGCCGGCCACGCGCGCGTCGTAGGGTTGATCGCTGAGTTTGAGATGGCCGGGGTGCGCTTCATCAATCACTACCACCGAGCCGGCGGGAATGTCTTCGCCCGCGATGTCGAACGGCTCGGCCACGTCCGCCCCGCCGGTGATGGCGAGCTTGGGTGTGCTGAGCATGTTGCCCGCGCCGGTGATCTTGATGTTGCCAGCGACTTCGAGTGTGGCCGAGGGAGTAGCCGTGCCGATTCCGATGTTGGTACCCGAAACGATGATGTTTCCGCCGGAGACTTTGTTCAACGAAGCGGCATCGCTGAGGAGCTGGACGTTCCCAACAGCACCAGTTCCGATCTTGGTTATCGTAATCGCATTGGGAGCAATGACTGGGTTCGGGTAGCTTCCAGAAAGGTCGCCGCCTGCGGGGCCGATTGCGCCGACGCCGGTAAGAGCGGAGCCATCGCCTTGGAACGCAGTCGCCTTTACCGGGCC
Organism: Chthoniobacterales bacterium; assembly: GCA_038318725.1. GTDB lineage: Bacteria > Verrucomicrobiota > Verrucomicrobiia > Chthoniobacterales > Chthoniobacteraceae > Chthoniobacter. The sequence goes on along the minus strand of JBBQCM010000106.1, from coordinate 8,995 downwards.
CGCGACTTCCAGCTTCACCGATGGAGTCCCCGTTCCGATGCCGACGTTGCCGTTCCTGTCTATTCCGAGCGCATTGGTAATGATGCCATCGGCATCTCTGGCTCGGAGAACAATGCCAGAACTGGGTTGACCCGGAGTTAGAAAAAAATCGGCGTTGGAACCGCTCATTGCGCTGCTGGCGTGCAAATCAAAATATCCAGTGCCATCATTACGGTTGAGCCTGATCGTTGCCTCTGGGCCGGCGACTTCCAATGGTGCGTTCGGTATAGCGGTGCCGATGCCGACGTTGCCCGCCGTGGTCACGACCACCTTTTGATTCGCCAATGGCGAAGCAGTGCCAATACCGAAGGAGTCTGATCCATAAATTCCTCCCAAACTCCACTTGTCGTTTCCAGCGCGGCGAAAAGTAATTAGCGCTGGGTGGGAAGAATCATCAATCGGCGAATCGACCGCCACCCTTCCTACGTTAGAACCATTGGTTTGACTGAAGATGGCGATCGGGTCGCTGGGATCATTACTAACGACATTGATTCTCGCTACCGGCGCTGTCGTGCCGATGCCGACATTGCCAGCACTGGAAATTCGCATCCTTTCATTAACGGAAAAACTGGGACCTACGACTGGCGCACCGATGCCAAATGCAATGTATCCATTTCCACTATCTGCGCCATTGTCTCCACTGCTCAGTAACAAGTTTCCTCCGACGTTGTTGGCCGCTCCTTTCTGAGCTTTGATAATGACGGAACTGCCCGCTCCGCTTGCAGCATCGGGCGGGCGCACGTCTAAGATACCGGCGGGTGTCGTCGTCCCGATGCCGATGTTGCCGCCCTGCGGATTCAGGATGATCGGAGTATATCCCACACCGATTCTGACGGCCTGGAGCACCCCGGCTCCATCGGTGCCATTTCCGTATGAGTTATTATAATATGCCGTGAGCGCACGGAAATTGGCAACGCCCGTCAATTCACCAAAGTTTCCGCTCGTAGATTCCACGATTCCATCGATGGACAAGGCTCTCTGAGGATTCGCCGTCCCGATACCCACGTTGCCACCACTGCGGAAAACGTTACCGCCAGATGCCGTCCACAGCCCCAGGTTGACGTTGGGGTCGAGCTGGCTGCTGCCAACCGCGCCGGGGGCGATTTGAGCAGAACCCACTGCGCCAATGGAGAGGTTGCCAATTTGCACTGCGCCCGCCGCAAGTTGTGCGCTACCCACTGCGCCGGGGGCGATCTGAGTCGCACCCACCGCATTGTTCGCGATCTTCGCGGCGGTCACGGTGCCGTCGGCGAGATACACGCTGGGGGCAATGCGACTGTCGGGGGTGAGACGTTGCGAGCCGTGGGCGGGGATTCCGTCATCGAACCAGACGCGGAGGCGCACATCCGGGTTGGTGAACACGCTCGCAGGGATGGCGGCCATGTTCGCGACCGCGGTGTCGCCGAGCATTACGGAGTAGAGTCCCTTCGTGACGGTGAGGGTGACGGCAGCGTCGGGGATGCCGTCCACGGGGGTAGTATCCGGGGAGTTGGTCCAGTAAGTGGTGGTGCCAGCGGCATCGACGAGCGCGAACTTGAACAAGCCGGAGCCGTCGAAATTCACCGTGCCGACGGCGACGCGGCCCTGGTAGTTGAGGAGCTGCGGCACCTGGGCGTGCAGGGCCGTGGTGAGGAGGCAAAGGCAGCCGAAGGCCGCGAGGAGGGAGCGCACGGTTTTCATAGTAGTGTTCCGAGGTGGAGGGAGGAAGTGAACCGACAGCCATTCGTGAGAAAAAAACGGCCCAACCGGATGCTCTGCGCACCCTGCCCGGCTCGAATGCAAGCTCGCGAATGCGGGCGGAGAATGGGGAGGGGCGGAGTCGCTGTCGAGAGGGAACCGCGGATTTTTTCAGCCCGATGGTCAGCTTGAATTTCCCCGTCCAGGCATCGCGGGTGAACAGCGGCGCGGCGTGACATCAGGCGCTGCGGTAGTGACGTGAACCCGTCTGAGCTGAAGTCGGGCCTAACCCATCCCGTCGGCGTTCGGAACGGCGATTTGCGTCGGGAGTGATACTGCAGGGGCTGCGGTAACTTCCACAGTGACGAGGCAGATATCATCTGCGGGCGTGGCGGGCTGGATGAACGCGTGAACCGCATCGACGACGGTCTGGCTCAGTTCGCTGCTGGGACGCGAGAGATTGGCCGCGACGAGGTCGCGCAGCCGGTCGAGGCCGAACTCTTCGCCCGCGGCGTTGTAGGCTTCATGCACGCCGTCGGTGAAAAGCAGGAAGATGTCGCCCGGCTGCACCACCCGCGTCCATTTGTCGTAGGCAGCGCCAGGGAAAAGGCCGAGAGCGGGGTTGGATTTGAGATTGTCAAAAAGCGGCCTGACGGCGCGGTTCGCACAGTCGGCGATGAAGGGTGATGGATGGCCGGCGGAGGCGTAGCAGGCGGTCGCCGTCTCGGTGTCGATAATGACGTAAAAGGCGGTGACAAAAATCGTCTCCTCACTCTGGCGGACGATCTCGTGGAAGTGGGCGTTGAGGAGCGCGAGGAACTGGGCGGGGTCACAGGTCGTGGAGGCGAGGTTTTGCAACAGCGCACGGAGGATGGCGGTGACGAGCGCGGAGCGGGCGCCGTGGCCCATGACATCGGCGATGAAAATGCCGGCGCGATGGTCCGAGAGCTTGAAGACGTCGAAGAAATCGCCGCCCACGGAACTCGCCGGCCGGTAGATGTGGTGAAACTCCAGCCCGATTTTCCCGACATGCATGCTGCTCGGCACCTTCGGATAGGTATGCGGCATGAGCGCTTCCTGGAATTCGCGCGCCATCTGCAAGTCGGCTTCGATCGCCGCGGTCTTTGCCGCGAGGTCGGTTTCGAGCCGCTCGGAATACGTGAGGACGCGGCCGGCCATATAGGCAAACTCCTGCGCGAGATCCTGCAATTCGTCGCCGGTTCGAATCCGGCGGATCGGCTCCAGTGCCGGCAGCGGCCGCGGCTCGGGCGCGGCGTCGCCGAGTTTGGCGGTGGCACCGATGGCCCGCGCCACGGTGCGCAGGGCCTCGAGTGGATCGATGATCTTTCTTCCCGCCAGCCAGTAGGCGAGAAAAGCCGACGCCAAAATGAGCACCGTGCCCGCGCCGCCGACGAGCAACACCTGCTTTCGCGCCGGCGCAAAAACCACGGTGGCGGGAATGGAGACGAGCACATTCATCGGCGAGAGGCCCGTGACTTCGAGACCGTCGCCAGCCGCGTCGCCGATGCGCAGCGGAGCGTGGCCGGCGAGTGCTTCGGTGCCCGCGGTTCCTGGCGCGAGCAGCCAGCCGGAGCTCTTCCGGCCGAGCTTCGCCGCAGTCGCGGGCGGCAGGCGGTCGGTGAGCGGCTCGATTTTGCCGCCGGTGAGTTGGGCGAGGATGCGCCCGTCGCCGAGCACGACCTGATAGACCGCCGCGTCGCCGGAGAGCGTCGGGGCGACGGAGGAGAGCAGCGGCGAGGCGTTGATCACACCCTTGATGACGCCCACCGGCGGATCGCCCGAGTGCCGCCAATCGCGAATCGGCACGGCGACATCCACCGAATAGACGCCCGCACTCTCATCGAAATGGATGCCCTCGACATAGACGTGATTCCAGCGCTGCGTGAAGGCCCGCTGCCACCACTCCTCATCGGCCTGCCAGTAGTCCGTGGTCTTGCCGGTGGCCCCGACGAGCTGGCCGCGCGCGTCCGTGGCCAGCAATTCGACAAACAGCGGATGGATCGTCTGAAAGGCGCGGAGGCCATCCGCAATCTCATTTTGCAAAAGTCCGCGCAGCGGCTCCGCGTCCGCAGCCAGCGTCGGCCAGGCGGCTTCCATGGTTTCGAGGTGGAGCTTGAATTCAGCGTCGGTCAGCGGCGTTTGTGCGGCGGTGGCGGCCACTCGCGCGGGAATATCTGAAAGCGCAATCCAGTCATCAAGGTTGGCAATCTGCGCGCTCACCGCGAGGCCGAGGCTGTGCGCCAGATCCTCCGCGCGCGCCTCCAGGAGCGTGCCCTGCGCGCGTTTGTAGTAGCGAAAGCCGAGCGTCTCCGCCACGACCAGCGCCAGCACCAGCGGCAGAACCGCCGCCAGCAGGAGAATGCCGATGAACTTGGTGCGAATGCGCAGTTTCATTGGAGGACCGGAGATTTGACTGCGCCTGATAACTAACGCGTTTCTGGCGTGCTCGGAAAGCGTGGAATGCAATCACCCCACAGATGGTGTCGGAGAGGTATCGGCGGCTGACACGCCGCTCACGCGCGGGCTTTGGGGCCGCGGCCTTTCTTCGCACCGTATTTCACGGGACGGCGCTGAGGTTCGATTTTGGAAATGCCGGTGCCGGCTTTGAGTTCGGCGATTTGGTCGCGGAGGAGGGCGGCTTTTTCGTACTCGAGGTTGCCGGACGCGGTGAGCATCTCGGCTTCGAGTTCGCGGAGGGTTTCGCTGAGGGAGAAGCTGCCGCCGCCTTCGCGGATGACCCCTTCCTCGATCTGCCGCGCTTTCAAAATCGTGTGCAGACTTTCCTGGACGGCGCGCTGGACGGTGCGGGGGGTGATACCGTGCATTTCGTTGTAGGCGATCTGGCGCGCGCGGCGGTATTCGGTGATGGCCATGAGGGCCTGCATGCTTTTCGTCACGATGTCGGCGAAGAGATAGACTTCGCCGTTGATGTGACGGGCGGCGCGGCCGGCGGTTTGGATGAGGGAAGTCTGCGAGCGGAGGTAGCCTTCCTTGTCCGCGTCGAGGATGCAGACGAGGGAAACCTCGGGGAGGTCGAGGCCTTCGCGGAGGAGGTTGATGCCGACGAGCACGTCGAACTCGGCGGCGCGGAGGGCGCGCAGAATCTCGACGCGCTCGATGGTGTCGATGTCGCTGTGGAGATAGCGGACTTTGAGGCCCACGTCCTTGAGGTAATCGCTGAGGTCTTCGGCGGTGCGTTTGGTCAGCGTGGTGATGAGCACGCGCTCGTTTTTCTCGATTCGCTGGCGGCAGAGTTCGAGGGTGTCGTCGATCTGGTTCTTGAGCGGGAGGATGGTGATCTTTGGGTCGAGCAAACCCGTCGGGCGGATGATCTGCTCGACGACGAGTGGGGCGCGCGGCGTGGTGACATCGAACTGCTCGACGGGCGCGTCGGTGCGGGAAAGTTTCGCCGGCAGCGCGGGCAGTTCGGGGTCGCCGCGCCGTTCGGCCACCGTCACGGCGGATTCCCCCGCGACGAGTGCGGGCACGTCTTCCTCCTGGCCGATGCGGTCGCGTTTGTGCGGGAGGTAGCCGGTGTTGCCGACAGTGGAGTTGGCGATTTCAAACTCCGCGGGCGTGGCGCTGACGTAGAGGACCTGACCCACGCGCTCCATGAATTCGGGGAATTTCAGCGGGCGATTGTCCATCGCGCTGGGCAGGCGGAAGCCGTATTCGACGAGGGTGTTTTTGCGCGAGCGGTCGCCCTCGTACATGCCGCCGATCTGCGGGATGCTGGCGTGGCTTTCATCGACGATGAGGAGGAAATCGCGCGGGAAAAAATCGAGCAGCGTGTAGGGCCGCGAGCCGGGCGGACGTCCGCTGAGATGGCGGGAGTAATTTTCGATGCCGGAGCAGAAGCCCATTTCCTGCATCATTTCGAGGTCATACTCGGTGCGCATCTTGATCCGCTGCGCCTCCAGCAGGTGGCCGTGTTTTTCAAAGTGGATGACCCGCTCCTCCATCTCGGCGCGGATGGTGCGCTGGGCGTTCTGCAATTTTTCGTAAGGCGTCACGAATTGCTTCGCGGGGAAAATCGTCAGGTGCGTGAGTTGGTCGCCGTTGTGGCCGGTGAGCGGGTCGAAGCGAGTGATGCGGTCGATTTCGTCGCCGAAGAACTCGATGCGAATGCCCTCCTCGTCGAGGTTCGCGGGGCGCACCTCCACCACATCGCCGCGAACGCGAAAACGGCCGCGCTCGAAGGCGATGTCGTTGCGCTCGTAAAGCATGTCCACCAGCTTCGCGAGCACGCCCTCGCGGCTGATTTGCTGACCCACTTTCACCGTGAGCAGCATTTTCAAATAGTCCTCCGGCGAGGCCAAACCGTAGATGCACGAGACGCTGGCGATGACGATGACATCCTCGCGCGAGAGCAGCGACGAGGTGGTGGACAGGCGCAGGCGCTCGATCTCCTCGTTGATCGACGAATCTTTCTCGATGTAGGTGTCCGACCGTGGGATGTAGGCCTCCGGCTGGTAGTAGTCGAAATAGCTGACGAAATACTCGACGGCATTGTGCGGAAAAAACTGCCGGAACTCCGAGTAAAGCTGCGCGGCCAGCGTCTTGTTGTGCGACATCACGAGCGTGGGTTTGCCCACATTGCGGATGACATTCGCGGCCGTGAATGTCTTCCCCGAGCCGGTTACGCCGAGCAGCGTCTGGTGCCGGTTGCCGGCGAGGATGGACTTGGTCAGCTTCGCGATCGCCTGCGCCTGGTCGCCCTGGGGAGAGTAGTCGGAGGCGAGTTCAAAAGGCATCCGGCAGATGTAGCGGCAGTCTGCGCGAGGAGCAAACGGGTGGGTGTGAAATCAGACGCGCACGAGATCCCCGCCCGTTTTCCTCGTCACCAAGCTCCAGCTTGGTGACGCACTTGTCCCCGAAACTCTGCTTCGTCGGCGCGGCTGCTAGAGAGCGGCACGTCTTCCGTCGCGCCCGCCTCACGAAGCAGAGCTTCGCAGACAAATGCGTTCCGAAGCTGGAGCTTCGGAACGAGGGCGAAAAGACCGCACGCTTTGCCAAATGCGCAACCTCGCCCAACCCACCGCCTATCAGCCCGCAGCCGACCTCGCCACCGTCGCCCGTTTTGTCGAAACGCAACTGGAAGGGACAATGCAATGAGTCGTCCCTTCGGGACGCACATAGCCGTGGGCTTCAGCTCACGGTCAAACAAGGCAGGATGGTCCTGTCGCGTAGCGACATTTGAAGGCTGCTCAAACGTCGCTACGCGACGGCGTTGCGCTTCACCTCATCCGTGGGCTGAAGCCCACGGCTAGCAGCAAGCGTCCCGATGGGACGCCGCTCACCGCCCCGCCCGCGCTACTTCGCCGCCAACTGCTCCCGCATCCACGCCTTCATGTAGCGCAGCGGATGCGCGTCGCCTTCGTCCGCCAGATACTTCGCCAGCAGCTCCCGCCCGCGCGGGTTCGCCTTAATCACCGGCAGCAAATTCGCGCGATATTTTTCATCCGCGAGCAGCGCGAAAATATCGCCCAGCCGGTTCGCCGCCGCTCCGAGAAGCGCGCCAGCGTCCTTGTCGTCGAATTGCGCGACCGTCAGCTCCACCGCCGTTTTCCACTCGCGCATCCGCAGCGCCACAGCCGCACGCATGTCGCGAATGTCCGCCGCATAGCGTCCACGCGGAAACGCGCGGTCATACGCGTCGAGCGCCGCGAGCACGCGCTTCGCCTCGAACGGCTCCTGCGCCGAAACCGAAATCTCATAGCCGCCCTCCCAGCGCGCACCCTGCGGCCACGTCACGAATTTCTTCATCACCACTTCCTTCGAGCTTTGATAAGCGGCCCGCGCGTGCAGCAGCAGCGCCGCTTCCCGCTTCTTGCTCTGCGGATGTTTTTCCAAAAACGTCGCCGCCAGCTTCGCCAGCCGCGGGTAGTCGTGCGTGCGGTAGGTGTCGGCCTCGCCGGATTTGTCCTTGCTGTCGAGCTTCACGAAAATGAAGTGGTTTGCGACCACCGCGAGGTTCAGGAACTCGAAATAATCCGCGACTGGTTTCACCGCCGGATCAGCCAATGCCGTCTTGATCGCCGCGCCCAGCTCCTCGTCGGCTTTGGGGATTTCCTCGTTAGGCGAGTAGCCGCCGCCGATCGCGCTTTCCTTGAGAAAACGGAATCGCATTTTGACGTAACGCTCGCGGACTTGCGCGCCTGGATCGGGCTCGGAAAAAAAGAGCGAGAGATCGTCCAGCAGATTCACCCAGCGCAGATCGTTCCATCCCACGAAGAGCTTCCGCGCTTTGACGCGCAGCGCGTCGGCCCGTGCTTGCAGCTTCGCGGATGTGGTGTCACTCGCGTCTCTTTTCAAACTCTCGATTTCCACGGTGAGGCCGGCGGCAGCGGTCTCGGCGGTGCTCTCCCTTTCCTCCACCTTCAGCGCGCTCATCCCACGCAGCGTTTCGCCCGCCGGGTCGCGGTGCAGGGTCCGCTCAGCGTTGTCGTCCTCCTCCTTCGCTGGCTTCTTCGGCGCGGTGAAATCCCACGCCACCGCGTAACGCTGGGCCTCGGCTGACGCGGGACATTCCGTGCGCAGACGTTCGTAAAGTTTGCGCGCCGTCTCGCTCCATTTCCGCGCCACCGCGCGCTCGAAGCTGAAGGGTGAAACATCGGCGATCAGCGGCATCGCGCGCAGCGCCAGCCACAGCGCCTGCGCCGTCTGCGGCGTGCCGGGCTGGGCGTCGGACGCTTCGAGCCACCAGTTGAAGGCGTGCCGCAGCTCGTCGCGGCTTTCGAGGTCGGAGACGAAATTGCCCGTGGCCCCGACGAACGGCGCGCTCGCCGCGCGGCGCACATTGGCCTCGGCGGGAAAGCTGACGAACACCTCGGTGCGCGTGCCGTCGGTATCGAGCGGATACGTCAGCAGCTTGCCGCGCGCGGCGGCCCACGCGTCGCCGAGCTTGCGGCATGCGGCGGCGCGGTCGGCGGGCTCTTTTGCCTCCTGCGCGGCCTTCGTCAGCCGCGCGAGCGGCCCGGCGAAAAGCTCCCACTGCGCCGGCGTCATGTATTTCTTCGCCTCGTCGAATTGCTCCTTGGCCAGCAACCGCTGCGCGATGGCTTCGGTGAAACTCAACCGCTCCACCGGATCGAGCTTCGCGTTCTGCGTCGGCGCGGCCAGCTCGGCGATGGGCGCGAAATTGAGCAGCGTGTCGATGAGCGCCCGCACCTGGTTCACGTCGATGCCGGAGAGGATCGGATACTGCCCGTTCTCTTCCACGGAAAGATCCGCCGCTTCCTCCCCGTCCGTCTTTTCC
>JBBQCM010000105.1:0-22989 GCA_038318725.1 Chthoniobacterales bacterium | reverse complement strand
TTCGATTTTCGAGACGCCGGCGCGATCAATCTGCCAGCCGATTCGTTCCAACTTCGCGGCCAATTCCTTCTGCTTCAGCCCGCGCTGACAGCGAAGCCTCCTGACCTGTGGACCGACGATATTCTTGTAACACTCCATGCCATGCGAAGGGACCACACAGCCCTCCGCAGCCTCGGTGGCCCGTGCGACGATGCCGGCGAGAACTCAAAACGACTGTTCGTTTTCATGGCTTCTCAAAAAGCAGGATTCGCCCCGACGCCGCTTGAAAGATGGCGCGGATATTTACTTTCATACCTCACAAATTAACCCTGCCGGTCACCGTGCTGGGAGTGAATCCACCTCCGAAGCGCAGCCGGCTTTACTTCGCTCGGAAAGCGCTCGGAGATTCTCCCACGAGTTTCCTAAACACACGGTTGAACTGCGCCATCGAACCGAAGCCAGCCGCGAAGGCGGCTTCGCTGATTCGCAATGTTCTATCGCGCAGGAGCCATTTGGCTCGTTCGATCCGTAACCGGCTGAGGTATTCCGAAAAGCCGAAACCTGTCGCCTTCTTAAATGCCCGGCAAAAGTAAATTGGGTGCATGTGTGCGGCCTTCGCGACTGCCGAAAGCGAGAGCCTTTCGGCCTGATGCCGGGCAATGAATTCGCGAGCGCGCGTAATCGCGGGCGATTCATATTTTGCCGGCAGCATCATCATTTCTTGCGCGCGGGAGGCGAGGTGCTCCGCGAATGTCTTGAGCAAATTGACAACAACCTGTTGCTTTTGTGCAGACATCACAGGACTCGCCAGATAGCCCGCTTCCAATTCCTTCATGCCAAATGGAATGCCGCGCTCCCGGAGCCGGTTAAGCGCGCGACGAAACGCTTGCTGCGTCGGAGCACGATGCAGCACGGGTTGAATGACGAAGAACGCAACGACGTTCCCTTCGAGCACCACGGGCACCGCGGTTTCGCACAGTTCCGCGAGGCATTTCACAGAATGGGCTGCACCTGGCTCCGGCGCTTCTCCCGCCACAGCGAGGCAGGCCGTGCAGGTGCCTCCCGAGGCCACCAGCAGCGCGCAAAATGGGTTTCTGCACTTTTGCCCCGAGTCGCCGGGCGGCCACTTCTCACTGTCCCGAAAATCGACGATCACACCGGCGAGCTTGCCGAAGTCGCGCAGGTAATTACTCACCATCTCGGAAGAACCAAGCTCGGCGATGACCCGCCTAATGTGTTCGTCCGAAACCGGGTTCGGTGATGGCTGCGAAGGGACGTGCGTGACGATGGCACCATCGTCGTAGCAGCGGTCGGACAGGGCTACGCATCCACTCGGAAAAGCTGCGCGTTCCTTCGGCTCGCAAGTTCTCCTGCGATGAGGTTGCCAGGGTTGGCGGTCTTCGATTCCGAGCGGTAAAGAGAGACAACTAACGAAGTGTTCGTAGCCGTTGCGGCGGCAGCAGCAGCACCCGCAAACCGAATCGCCGCGCGACCCGCCCGACCAGCGTCCAGGTGAGTGCGCTGGCGGAGACGAGCAGGAGAAGTTTCAGGGAGGCTTATCGGAGCATTGCAGCGGCTCATTTACCTCCTAGCGTTCGGCCCAAGCCGCCTGCAGCGAGAGCGGCTGCCAGGAACAGCCGTGGCGGGAAGCGATGACGTGGTTCGTGCTCAGTAGGGTTTTCTAGGAAAACTCAGCGCGGCATCCTTCGCGCCATCCGGCACTACTGCGTCAAGCGATTTGCAGCACTGCACACCCTGCACACCATCCGTCGGCTGCTGCGCGGGTTTGGAACCGCCGTTGTGGCAGCAGGCGTGTTCCTTTTTCGCCTGCGCCGTCTGCGCCAAACGCCCGAGCGCGCAGTGATTCGAGAGCACGAACCAGCCGATCAAAGTCACTGCGACGATGACCGAGCGCCAGATGCAGTTGGTGCGGATTGACTTCAAAGGCGTGTGGCGATTAACCCCCGATTTCGCAGTTGGCAAGGTCGGCAAACTTCGCAGAATTCTCCAGCGCAGTCATCGCCCGCCCGTCCACCCACCAGGGCGAGGCCGGTCGAGGTAGCGACGGCTCGCAATGCGGAGCTGAAGCCGCGCACCGGCTGGCGGCTGAGATTAGGGCGTAGCATGTATTCCCGCGTTAAACGACGTGCGTGCGCCGATCCCTCACAATATTTCTCTGCCGCACATTCGCAAAACTTCGCGACGACCGCCTTGTGAGTGTGGTGGAAAAAGCCATCACGGTGCTGAATCCGTGCAAACCCGGCGAGCTGCTCCGCCGCATTCTCAGCGAGCGGTGATGCCGCCAGAAGCCCGCAGCCAAGGATGAAGGCGCGCGGTCTTTGCGGAAGCAGGTTACCGCATTTTTGCGTGGACGAGTGCCATACACGCGGTAGTATCCCCACATGAATGGTAATACACCAGAAGCCTACTCCCGGTTGAGGACCGTGCTCGCCGAGCGGAATCTCACGGTCTTTCAACTCCATCGGCAACTCGATTCCGCCGGTTTGCCGGTGAACATCAAGAGCCTTTACCGGCTGACGGCGGATGAGCCTTTGCAAAAGGTCGATCTTCGCGTGGCGGGGGCGGTCTGCCAGGCATGCGACGTCGAGATTGGGGATTTGATCACCTTCCAAAAGCCGCGTGCGCAACTGCAACGGCTCGAACCGAAGGCTCAGGCGCGTCTCGACGAGCTGATGGACAAGAACAACGACGGTCAGCTCAACGGGCGCGAGAAAAAGGAGTTCGCCGTTCTGGCCGAGGAGGCGCACCGCGTCAGCCTTGAGAACGCGCGGATGCTTGTCGCGGAGCGTCGTCGCAGCAAGCGGACGCTTCCGGCAAGGGACCGCACCACGGCGCGCCCATCGGCTGCCAAATTGCGCGAACCCATCTCCGCCTGAATGGTCTCTCGCGCGGCCCGAATCATGGTCCGGGAGCGCGCTGACGCCCGGTGCGAATACTGCCGCGCGCCGCAGGTAATCACTGGCACGACCTACCACATCGAGCACATCACGCCGTCGTCGCGCGGCGGTGCCGACGACTTGGCGAACCTGGCTCTGAGTTGCATCACCTGCAACGGACACAAGTCTGATCACTCCACCGGCGTCGATCCCGAGACCGATCGAGAACTTCCACTCTTCGACCCGCGTCGTGATCGCTGGGAACGGCATTTCCGCTTCTCCGCACAGACCCTCGAACTAACCGGCGTCACCGCCAAAGGACGGGCAACCGTGGCACGACTCCAGATGAACGAGCGGAAGCAAATCGAAGCCCGCGCGCTCTGGATCGAACTCGACCTCTATCCTTGACGCTCCGCTCGCCAGCCGGGATCAACTGCCGCTCCCTTCGCAGACTCCGGGCATCGGCAGATCATCCCGTCCGCCCACTTTGATGCGAGACTGAGCGCCCGGCTTCGCGACGCCTCCGCTCACGGCTTCCGCCCCCCGTCACCACCTTCAGCCGACCGCTCCGGCTCCCGCGCCCCGGTCGCTCAGACTCGCGGAAGTGCGGAACTCCTCGCTCAGCCTGCGCGCCATTTCCATTTGCGCTTGTTTGGGAGCATCCTACTCCCTATTGTGGAGGCCATTTCTCTTCTACCCGTCTAATTGTGGTCGGGCGAAATGGGAACCGAGTCGTGAGCTTCCTGCATCTCAATATTTTCCCGGTCCGAGTGCCCGACGTGGAACTGACCGTCGGCGTCATTCCCTTCGAATCCAAGGACGCCTTGCGCGATCTTCGCGACCAGCATCGAGAGACGCACGTCTTCAAGCGCGTTCGAGCGGGAGAGGAAGACTTGATCTATTCGATTCCACTCGACGGCAGCACCTGCGCTGTGGCTTCGCGGCATGAGACGATCAAGCTCGCGGACAATCTGGGCGTCGCGCGGATGTTGCTGAATGAGAACTTCATCGCGAGCTTCGCACGAACGAGCAACCGGCCGGTCGTGGACGTTGATCCGCTGAAGGTGCTTTCTTCTGAACCCGATCATGACTTCATCCAGCGGGTCGCTGGTGGTCTGGATGTCCCTCCTTGGCTGGTTGTTCGTTTGGCGCACATCATCGACGCACGGATTTTTGAGTTCGAGGGCCACCCAGCCTTTCTTGGATTGGTCTTCGACTATCACGCCTTCCGGCGGATTTCGCGGCCATGCTCGGAATGGCTTTCCGATAACATCAACTTGCGCGGGCTTTACGTCTCCGAACCGACCCCTTTTCACGATACCCGGCTGCAACCACGGCTAAGACTCGTCGGGCGCGTTGAAAAGGTCGCCGCCACCACCCTTCAGCTTGCTGACTGCCGCGAGGGCCGCGACACCGTGGAGGCATCAGCCGTGCAAATTGACGCGGACCACGAGGGCTTCGCGCGCGCGCTCCAAGCGGCCTTCGGAAACCGCGCCAAGCAGATCGACCGGGAACTTTTTAATCTACAATCCGAGGCCAAAGTCGGCCCCAAGAAACTCGGCGAACTGACGCGAATCGAAAACAAGCTGACTCACAGGCCGCTGACAGTTCTGCCGGGCGTTCAGTTCGTTGTTCAGCCGTTCCTTAATCAGAAGAATCCGCTGTTCCCTGCAGTGAGGAAGGCACCAGGAGCGCTCTACGTTTTTGATCCGACTTTCAACAAGCCTGCCGTCACTGATGCCAAGATGGGGATTTTGCAGAATGGGCCGTATAGCCAGCGGACTTTTTCGCCGTCCAAGCCGCGCATTTGCGTCGTGTGCCAGCGATCCAAGAAGGGCGAAGTAGAGCAGTTCTTGCAGAAGCTTTTTGAGGGTAATTCTGAACCGGGCCGCAAGTGCTTCTTTCCCCACGGTTTGATTAAGACCTATCGGCTCCAAGGAAAGGATGTGAAGTTCTTCCTCGCTGAAAATCCAACGGCCGCAGCCTACCGGAAGGCCGCCCAAGAAGCTCTGGCATCCGTAACGACGGACGCGGAGCGCTGGCACCTTGCCTATATCCAGGTCGATGCCAGCAGCCACGACCTGCACGGCGAAGCGAATCCCTACTTGGTCGCAAAGAGCACCTTTCTCGCGCAACAGATTCCTTCACAAGAGTTCCAGACAGAGACGATACGAAGGAGCGGCAGCGGACTCGATTTCATTTTGAGCAACATCGCGCTGGCGAGCTACGCCAAGCTCGGTGGAACTCCGTGGCATCTCAAGGTGGACAACCCTCTGGCGCACGAACTCGTGGTGGGGCTAGGCAGCGCCTCGATCAGCGATTCACGGCTCGGGGCGCGGGAAAGGATGGTCGGGCTCACGACGCTATTCACCAACGAGGGGCGTTACCTTCTCGGTAATATGTCCAATGCTGTGCCGTTCGACGAATATGGCGCAGCCGTCCTCGATATGCTTACCAGCTCGATCGAGCGCGCCAGGAAAGACATGAATTGGCAGAAAGGCGATGAGGTCCGGCTGGTGTTTCATTCCTTCAAGCCGCTCAAGGACACCGAGGCGGATGCGGTAAAAGCTCTCGCCGCGACGCTGATGACGGACTTCACGGTGGACTTCGCCTTCCTGCATGTTGCGCACGATCACGACACGGTTCTGTTCGATAGCGACAATCCAGGCGCAGCCGCTTTCGCGCGACAAGAATTGAAGGGCGAGTTTGCGCCCGCGCGTGGTCAATACATCATCCTGAACAAGCAGAACTCCATCCTGTCCCTGACCGGCTCGCGCGAGGTGAAGAAGCCGACCGATGGATTGCCTTATCCGGTGCTGCTTCACCTGCACCGCTGCTCGACGTTCACCGACTTGGACTATCTGACGCGGCAGGTTTTCATCTTTGCCTGTCACTCGTGGAAGACGTTCGACATGGCCCGGATGCCCGTGACGATCGCGTATTCGCAACTCATCGCCCGCCTCTTGGGTCGTCTGGCAGCGCTTCCGAACTTCAGCGTGGATTCGATCCACGGAAGACTGAATCGCTTGAGGTGGTTCTTATGAAGGAAGCCAGCGTCATTCTCCTGCGCGATGCGAGAGCGACGTTATCTCGGCTTATCAGCGAAGCCGTTACGGACAATGCTTTGCTCGGCGCATTCTGCGAATGGATGAAACTCGGGCTCCAGAATGCGGCGTTGTTGGACGAAGCGGTGAACAAAGCGGCCAAGGCGAAAGGTGGGGAACGTAGTTCGCGTGGGCTTGCCATCCTTGGCTTTCGTTCCGCCGCCAGCAGATGCGAGACACACATTCACGAAGCCTTTCGCGCACAGCTCGACTGGAATATCGGCAAACCGAATTTCGACGCCGCAGGAGAACCGAGCGCCGTTGTCGTTGATCCGATCATCTTTCTTGGTATCTGCATCGGTGCCGCGCGCCTGGGCTCCTCCGAATTGCCGCAGGGCTTCCGCGCGTGGGTTGGCGAAGTCGTTACCGATGTGGGTAAGACGATCAACGCGACCGATTGGCAGGCTTGCATCGCAGCCGCAATAGCCGCCCGTCTATTCGGGATCGCCGAGGTTCGCGATGTTCCGTCTCCACTGTGGGTTCGAGCGGCCCTTGCCTCGAATGGGATCTTCAACGTTGGCGACGAGGAGGCAGCAGACGTGCTCACTGACTCACTTCGCGGCACCGACCAGCTATCCGATGGTTTCGAAGCGGCGCTTCGTCTCGCCGCGCTGAATTGGGCGCAGGGTCGCGCGCTCGACATGGACTTGAAGGCGCTAAGCGTTGCCGATGTCGTGCAGATTTTGCGAAATGTGCCGAGGGTGTTCCTGCGCTGGCCTTGGGAGGAGAAACCGAAAACGAGCCGGCGCGGCGCGCAGCCAAGGAAATGGCACATCGAAAATGAATATCACGTCCAAAGTCTCCTTTTCACCGTCTTGAAGCCGGTCTTCCCGAAGATGGACGAAGAGAAGTATCTCGCCTCCACCGGCAAATATCAGCCCCGCGCCGATCTATGTCTGCCCAGCTTGCAGCTCGTCATCGAGGTCAAGTATTGGTATCTCGGCGGGAGCGTTAAAGAGCTTACCGAGCAGGTGGCATCCGACTACTCGCTCTACTTGCGGCCAGACTCTCCCTACCGCTCAATGATTGCAGTCATCTGGGATGAAGGGGCGCGAACAGAAGAATATGGCGAGTTCGAGAAGGGGCTCTTGGGATTGACCAACATGCGGGCGGTAATCTTCATCCCACGGCCTTCGCGAATGTCGGACATCAAAGTATCCCGGCGGCTCAAGGACGCTTGAATTCGGGTGCCGCGAGAGCCGGTCGCGGCGACGGCGATTCACGGTTCCATCCACCGGGATCAACTGCCGCTCCCTCCGCAGACTTCGGGAATCGGCAGATCATCCCGGCCACCCGCTTGATGCGAGACTGAGCGATCCGGCTTCGCGTCGCCTTCCGCTCACGGCTTCCGCCCTCGTTGCCGCCTTCAGCCGGCCGCTCCGGCTCTCGCTTCGCCGGACCACTCAGACTCGCCCCGACGCATCGCTTTTCCATCGACTCGCGGAAACCCGCGGAGCGGACACGCCAAGCGGTGACGTGTTTCAGAACAACCGAGTCTGGGACGCTCTGGGTCTGAAATCATTCGCTAAGTCCCATCTTCTCACATTCGGCCGCAATCTCGCTCGGCTGCGCGAAGCGGCTGGCTTGACGCAGGAGAATGTGGCTGAGCGAGTGGACCTTAGCGGTCGGCACTACCAGAAACTTGAAGCAGGCAGTGTCACTCCCACCTTCGGCGTCTTGATCAGTCTGCGACGCGCGCTCCGTTGCACTTGGAGCGACTTGTTCAAGTCCATCGAGTGAGCAGCCCAACGCCCGAGGAATTTTTCCAGGCACGCCACGGCTTGGCGTCTCCGTGCTTGCCATCTGGCACGGCTTAGGCAGATACTCTTCGCACAACCCATCGGTGCCGATGCCTCACACACTTGCCATTTCCGGTTACGTTTTTGCAGTCGTCTTTGCATTCCTGAGCTTGCTCGTATTTGCCGCCCGGCTGTTTCGCTCGGGTCGGGCGCGGCCCGGATCGCCCCGCGCCCGCCGACGACCGCTCCGGCCTATTATCCACAGGAAAGCGGCGGTTCGAGCACCCGACCAAGCGAAGGGCTACTGCGCCGAGGATTTCGTGAACCCCATGTCACCACACTTTGCATGGAGACCCGAAAATCGTGCCCAAGAAAACGACCGCCACTGGTAACCGTGCCGCCCGTCCGGCGCGCAGCTCTCCAGTCCAGAATGCGCTCGGCCCCGCGCTTCAGGCGATCCGTGTGTTGCGCGGCTGGAGCTTGAAGGAAGTCGCCTCGAAGCTGCAAAGCGAAGGGTGGCCGTGCAGCGAGGAACAGCTCGCGCAGATCGAAGCGCAACAGTCCCCCATCCTGGATTACGAGACGCTCTATTTTTGCAGGGTATTAGGAATGACTCGCGACGAGCTTTTTCATCAATTGAAGGATGTGATGTCTCGGCGTCCCCGGCAGAAATACATTTGAGGATTCCCCTTACCGCGCGCGTTGGGGAGGAGCGAAAGCAAAGCAGGATTTAGCTCCCGAAACGCACCCGCTCGGAAATTCGAGTGCTTTAGGTTTGCGAGCATGTCGCGAACTCAACGTCGCCGCCACCGGCGCAACACAAGTCCCGCCACGCTGCGCGAGGTGGAGACAAACCGCCTCGTGAGAATCATGGATTCGGAAGATGAGGCGCGTTACCGAATGTTGCTCCAGGATGCGCACATTGGCGATTCCGGGAGCGGCGACGTCACGGGAAATCCGTGGGGAGAAAGCGGTCTCGTCTATGCCGAGGGTCTCTGATCCCGGTCCAGGAAATCAGCGGAATTTTCAGCCGCGGAATTTGGCTCCCAAACGAGAGCTTCTGCCTCTCCATTTCCGTCTCTGCTTGTGCGCAAATGAGCGCAAAAAAGCACCGCAACCTTGTTGGGCCGCAGGTGAGAAAACTGCGCTACCAGCATGGTTGGAAGCAGAAAGACCTCGCGGCAAAACTACAAATCATCGGCTGGGACATCGACCGCGGAAGTGTGTCGAAGATCGAAGCTCAACTCGTGTGGGTCGGCGACTTTGAACTCTTCTATCTCGCTGAAGTTTTGAAGGTCGGAGTGACCCAACTCTTCCCGGTATTCGACGCGCGCATCCCACTCCACGAAAACATCACCAAGTTGCGGAGGAAAAAGTGACCGCGCCAAAAACTCACCGGAGCAGCAGCCGAATGCAGAACAGGCGTGCCCGCAAAAACGCTCCTGACTCGGTGTCCGACTGGCTGGCCGGCGGGACGAAATCTTCCAACGTGAACAAGGCCCACCGCAACGTCGTCGGCGCTGAGATCAGGCGGTGCCGCAAGCGACTTCGCTGGTCACAGTCCCGGCTCGCCAAGCACCTGCAGGTCGCCGGCCTTGGTCTCAGCCGGAGCAGTCTCGCCAAGATCGAATGCGGGATGGTTTGGGTGGGCGATTTCGAGTTGCTCTACTTCGCCCGCGTCCTTGGCCTTCGCGTGCAGGATTTGTTTCCGAAAATCGCAGCCGATGAGCCGCTGAATGGCGCGCTCACGACAATTCTCGGCATCAGCCCAGACGCGCTGAAAAAGAAAGCGAATGGAGGCGTTGGAGCGACCCACGAGTGCCCGTCAGACACATGAAAAACGAGCGCTTCATTCCGCAGCAAGCGACCTACACCGCCAAGGAAGCCGCCGCTTACCTCAAAGTCAGCGAGCGCCAGATTCGGAATTTCATTTCCCGCAAACTGCTGCGCAAAAGCAAGGCGCAGGCAAAGACGCTCATCCCCGGCGAAGACGTGGAAACACTCCTCGCCAGGACGAGTTGAACCGCAGGCTCACGCCGCCTTTTTGAGCCGCCCGATCCGGGCCATCGCCGCTTCCGCTGCCGCCGCCTTGGCGAGCTGCGCGCGCTCGTAGCTTTCCGCATTGCTGCCGAAGACTTCCGTGTAGGTTCCCATGATCAGTTTTCCACCATCGCTGTGCCCCTGCCACAGCGCGATTACCTTCACGTCCACGCCTTGCTCCCAAAGACGCTTGATGCGCATCGCGCGCAAATTGCGCTGCGTGAAGTTTGGCAGCCCCAGCCGCTGAGTGGCGCCCCGCAGCGCCTTCTTCACATTCATCACCTTGAAGACAGGCCCGCGCGGATGCGGACCGGCAGCCTTGCGGAGCCGCGTTAGCAACGGCTTGAGCCAAGGAAAAATCGGCGTATTGAAATCGCGACCCGTTTTCTTGCGCCGGTAGTGGATGACATCACGCTTCTCGTCGATGTCCTCCCAATTCAAACCCACCGCTTCCGCTTGGCCGATACCGGCCCGGCCCAAAAACTCAGCAAAGTCCGCGCTGTCGTCCTGCAGGATCGGACGCTGGCCACCGTGCTGCCCCTTTTTCAACTTCCAGCTCGGCAGGCGAATCTCGGCAATGATTTTTTCGAACTCCTCCGGCGACGGAATGAGGCGGATTATCGGCTCCTTTTTCGCCTTGCGAATGATCTTCGGATCGAAGGGATTCTTCGCGATGACCGTATCGGACACCGCAAAGTCGAAAAGTGCGCGCGCGAAGGCGCGGAATTGATTGCGCGTCGAAGCACGTTTGCCTTTGCCAACGAGCCCGACCCAAGCCGCGATGTCCGAGTTGAGAACGCGGGCCACCAGAGTCTCCATCGGCCGGGGGAAGAGCTCCCGGAACTTCGCGATTCGGCCGGACTCGCCGACGCGCGTTGAATGAGCGATGTCGGTCCGAGCCGCCTCATACTTTTCGAGCAGCATCGCCAACGTCATGTCGCGGTTGCCGGGGTCCACCTTCTTGAGGTCTCCCAGCCAGTCTGCGAGTTTACCGTCTGCCGTTTTCCGATCGGCCGTTTCCAGCGCGGCAATGACCCGCCTTCCAGCCAGCTTTTTCATCCCGTAATAGCTGCCGTTCTCCCGATGCCGGAAGAGATTCGGCGCAACACGATCAATCAACTCGCGGGTTCCCCGCACGGCGTTGTTTTTCATACGCCTTAGTATAGGGGCCACCATTCGGGGCCACCACCATTTATTTTGGGGCTCTCCTCGAAAACCTCCGACTGCCATGAGATGCTGATTCTATCAGCATTCAAAGGTGGTCGGGCCGGCGGGATTCGAACCCGCGACCTCTTGAACCCCATTCAAGCGCACTACCAAGCTGTGCTACGGCCCGAGATTTTGAGGCGGCAAAAGTAGCCGGTGGAGGGGCGAAGGGAAGCGGTATTTTGCGCCGCGCGCATTTTCCGCAGAAACGGCTAGGCTGGCGTTGAAGTGCGGTGGGATCGGTCGAGGCGGGGCAGGGCGCGGAGGGCGCGCTGGAGGGTGGTGGGGGAGGGAGGTGCGGAGGCGTAGCGGAGGGCGGTGTAGAGGGTGGTGATGGCGAGGATGGTATCGGCGTGGCGAGGGAAACGGACGGCGGCGCGAGTGCCGAAGTGGTGAGGGCCTTCCCAAGGTTCGCGGGGCAGGCCGGCGGCGGCGAGGCGGCGGCAGAAGGTGGCGTAGGCGCGGCCGGCGGCATCGCGCACGGGGTGGCCGGGACGGCGCTGCCAGAGGCCGAGGGTCCCGAGAAAGAGGGCGATGAAGAAGCTGACCAGGACGAGGAGATCGATCCACTGCAGCTTGTCGAGGCCGAGCTGGGCGAATCCGACGCGCTGGGTGTCTTCGTCGAAGCCGAGGACGCGGAGATCCCACTGGTAGTTCAGATTGTCCCAAACGAGGCGGGCTTCACGGCGGATCTCCCGCCAGCCGACGGCCACGGAGCTGGGGGGAATGGCGGTGGGATCGGCGGCGGCCCGCGTCTCGAGGTAGCTCTCGAGGCCGGAACTGAGGCGGTCGGGCGCGATGACATCGGTCGGGTCGATACGCTGCCAGCCTTCGCCTTTGAGCCAAACCTCGCACCAGGCGTGGGCTTCGCTTTGGCGGACGATGACATATTTTTTTTTGCCGAGCCCATTGAACTCGCCGCCGTGGTAGCCAATGACCACGCGGGAAGGGATGCCGGCGAGGCGCATGAGGCTGGCAAAGGCGGCGGCGTAGTGCTCGCAGAAGCCGGCCCGTCGTTGGAAAAGAAACTCGTGGAGCGGATCGGGGCCGGGGTAGGTGCCGGGTTCGAGGGTGTAGATGAAACGCTCGGTGCGGAAATAGTGGAGCGCGGCCTCGACGAGGGCCCGGTCGGTGGGGTGGACGGCGCGCCAGCTCTGGACAAGGCTGAGGACCTGCGGGGAGATGCGGGTGGGCAGACCGAGGGCTTTGACACGTTGCCCGTCGGGCAGGGTGGTTTCGCGATTCTCGGGCTGGGACAAGACTTCGTACTGCATCCGCTTGATCACGGAGCGGTTGTTTTGCAGGTAGCCGCCGGGCGCATACTGGGCACCGGTGAGCTCGCTGACGGGACGGTCGAGGGCGTAAAGCCAGCGGGCACCGTGCGGCTGCATGGTGATGCGCTGGCGAATGGTGGGGCCGCCAAACTGGCCGGGGCGGGGCTCAATGAACCGGGGGTTGCCCCGGACCCAGATGAGGCCGTCGCCGTCCCAGAGGACGCCGACGCGCCAGTACATGAGGGTCATCGAGGGGGCGTCGCCGTCAGGAAATTCGGCGCGGAAGACGAGTTCCTTGCCGAGGGCGATGGAGGCCATGCTGCCTGGGGAAAGGCTGTCCGACATGCCGCCGACATTCGTGAGGGGCTGGCTGAACTGGAGAAGAAACTGTCGTTGTGTCCGCGGGAAAAAGAAGAAAAGCAGGAAGACGAGCGGCAGCGCCTGCGCCAGGAGGACAGCGGCAGTGCGGGCAGAGCGGCGGAAGCTGCGCAGACCGGGGCCCCGGTGGAAGCGGACGAGGGTCGTGGTGAGGAGCACGAAGATGACCGCGGCGTAGAGCCACACGATGAGCGCCTGGGTGAAAAAAAGATCGCAAAGAGCGAGGAAAAAGCCGAGCAGCGCGATGACTTGGAAGTCGCGGACGCTGTTAGTTTCGAGAAGTTTTAAGGCAACGAGGAGGAAAAGGATGCTGAGGCCAGGCTCGATACCGAGGGCGGTGCCATAGGTCAGCGCGATTCCGCCGACGCCCAGGCCAAAGAGCACGACTTTGAGCGGGAGCGAGGGCAGCCGTCCGCGGCGGCGGTTCATCAGCAACCGGGCTGCGCAGGCAGCGAGAAAGATGGCGACGACCCAGCCGGCGATGCGCTCGAAAAGTGGGACGGCAGCGAGGATGAGGGAGATGACGACGGCGAGCAGCGGCGCGGTGGCGATGGTGCTCGAGGGACGCGGGCTGCGCAGAAGGCTCATGGCGCAGGGCGCGGCTCCTCCGCCTGGGGAAAGACGGCAAGGGCGCGGAGGCAGGCGTGGTAGTGCGCTTCGCCATGGGTGGGCTCAATTTCTTTTCCGGGGAGCCGCAGTCCGTAGCTGGCACCGCTGTGTTCGGCGAGTTGGACCCAACGGGCGAGTTGGCTGAGACGGGGTTCGTGATCGAGTGAGGCGAGGGACTCCCAGTCGAGCATGAGAATGTCGTGGGCTTCGCCGGTCCATTGCTTGGTCAGGAGCGACTGGCCGCGGGCGGCGGCTTTCCAGTCGATGTGGCGCTGGGATTCACCGGCCTGCCAGGAACGGACCCCGCCAAAGTCTTCGCCTTCGGCGCGGTGGCCCTCGCGCGGCTGGTGGGTGGGGGCGAGGGCGAGGGGCAGCGGCCGACCGCCGGCGGGTCGCGGGTAGATGAAGTAGGGCTGGCGCAAGACGACGGAGCGGCGCGCGGTGAAGAAGCCGAGCGGGTAGATGCTGGTCGCGCGGACGCGGAGTTCCGCGAAGCGCCCGCGGTTCTCGGCGGGCCCGGAGAGGTGCGCGCGGGGTTCGCCGGTCGCGCTGATTTCAGCAAACTGCGCGGGTGCGGCGCGGCGCGCAGCGCGAACGGCGATGCCGAAATGGGGGCGGTGCCGGTCGGAGGTGGCGGCGAGGGTGACGCGAAGTTCCTCGCCCGCGAAAACGGGCAGGATGGGATCGGCGGTAAAGGTGACGCCGCGCAGATTGGCCCAAGTGTGGACTGTGGACACGGCGACGACGCTTGCCAGGACGAAGCAGAGCAGGTAGGCGGCGCCATTCGTCTGGCTGGCACCGGCGTACCACATGGCGAGGAGCACGGCGGCGAGGCCGAAGGTGTTGCGATTGGGCAGCACCCACACGCGCCGGTTGGGGGGACGCGCGCTCATTTTCTCAAGGCACCGCGACCTCCCGCAGGAGGCTTTGCGCGAAGCTGCGCCCGCTTTCGGCGGACTCGAGATCCTGCCCGAGGCGGTGAGCCATGACGGCGAGGCCGACGGCCTGGAGGTCCTCGGGCAGGACCATCTCGCGGCCCTCCATGAGCGCCCAGGCTTGGGCAGCGTGGAGCAGGGCCAGTCCGGCGCGGGGCGAGAGCCCGGTGCGATGCCGGCGGCGGCTGGCTTCGAGGAGATCCTGAAGGTAGTCGAGCAGGGCCGGGGAGGTGTGGACGGTGCGCACGCGGGCCTGAATTTCGGCGAGGCTGGTGCCGTTCAGCACGGGCTGGACGGTGCGGAGCATTTCGTGGCGGTCCTGGCCGAGGAGCATGGTGCGCTCGGCGGCACGATCCGGCACGCCGAGAGCGATGCGCATGAGGAAGCGGTCGAGTTGCGATTCCGGGAGCGGAAAGGTGCCGATCTGGTGTTGCGGATTCTGCGTCGCGAGGACGAAAAACGGCGCGGGCAGCGGATGGGTCACGCCATCGATGGTCACATGGTTTTCCTCCATCGCCTCGAGCAGCGCGCTCTGGGTTTTGGGCGTGGCGCGGTTCACCTCGTCGATCAGCACGACCTGCGAAAACAAGGGCCCGGCGTGGAAGACAAAGCGCTGTTCATCGCGGTTGTAGATGGAGTTGCCGATGATATCCGCGGGGAGGAGGTCGCTCGTGAATTGGATGCGTCGGAAATCCAGCCCGAGGGATCGCGCCAGCGCGTGCGAGAGCGTGGTTTTGCCGACGCCGGGCAAGTCCTCGATCAGCAAGTGTCCGCGCGCCAGCACGCAGGAAATCGCCAGCCGCACTGCATCTTCTTTGCCGACGATGATTTCGCTGACTTGCGAGACGAGAGCCTCGATGCGGGATTTCATGCGGCGGGAATGTTCGTGGAGGAAAGGGCGTTGTCGAGCAGGAGCCCGGCAGACGGGCGACACACAGTTGCACAGATGTTTTGAGTTGCGTCATCCGTGTTGTATAAAGGCCGCGTGAATACGAGTTTCAGTCTGTCCGATGAGCAGATTCGGCGCTTTCGCGAAGAAGGCTACATCGCCCTGGATCGGATCACGAGCGATGAGGAGGTGGAGCGGCTGCGCGGGATTTTCGACCGTCTGTTTGCCACCTGCGCGGGTCGTGATCGGGGTTATCACTTCGACCTTGCCGGCTTGGATGAGGAGGGCCGTCCGCCGGTCCTCCCGCAGATCCTCAACCCCGTCGAATTCGCGCCGGAACTGGCCGCATCCGATTTCCGCGAGGCCGCTCTGGCGATCGCGCGGCAACTGCTCGGGCCGGAAACTGAGCCTTGGTTTGAGCACGCGATTTTGAAACCGCCCGGCTATGGCGCCCCGACGCCGTGGCATCAGGATGAAGCGCATCGCAGCGACGGCGGTGTGGACTACGAGCAGGTGAGCGTGTGGATGCCGCTGCAGGAGGCGACGGCGGAAAATGGGTGCATGCAGTTCATCCCGAAAAGTCATCGCGGCTCAGTGCTCACTCACCGTTCGCTGGGTGACGACCCGCGAATGATGGCGCTGGAGTGCGTCGGCGAATTCGAGCGCGCGCAGTCGGTGCTTTGTCCGCTGGCTGCCGGCGGCGCGACGGTGCATCACGCCCGCACGCTGCACCACGCGGGAGCGAATACGACGGGCATCCCGCGCCGCGCCTATATACTCGCGTTTCGCGGAAAGATGACGCCGAATCCCGCATTTCACGGCTTCCGCTGGAACGCCGAGAAATCCACCGCGGCGCAGGCGCGGCAGATGGCGTGGAAAAATCGCGGTGGAATCGCAGGTCGCGCGGCCCGACGCGCGCAGGCGTTGCTCGCGCGTGCGCGGCAAAAGGTGTCGCGATTCTTGCGCCGGTGAATTTCGTCATCCGCGTTGACGCCTCTCGCAAACTTAGCGCGGGCGGTCGAAAAAGAGCGGAGCGGCGACGCCTTCGCGGTAGGCGCGGAGGGCGCCGGGGGAGCTGTTCACGCGGAGGTCGCTGTATTTGCCGGCGTTCTCCTTGCTGGATTCATCGGCTTCGTCGGCGCTGTTTTGCCAGCGCTCGTGCCAGAAGACGGCGGCCTGAAGGCGCGGATATTTCGCGGTGTTGGACATGGTGCGAAAGGCGCCGCGAATCCACTCGCCCTTGTCGCCTTTCGCGGGAAACTCGCCGACGCCCCATTCGCAGAGCATGATCGGCTTCGTCGCGTCGATCTGCGTCAGCTCGGTGTAGGGCCAGTCGAAGCACGAGAGGAAATCCGGGTAGTGATCATCGCTGGGAAACTGCGCGCCGTAGAGGCTGAAGCCGAGCCAATCCACGTAGGCCGCGCCGGGGTAGTACTGCGCGGCGAGGTTCCACACGTCATTCGGCATCGAGAAATCCATGAGGTGCAGCACCCACTTCACATTGGTCGCGCCTCGCGCCCGCACGCGATCGACGACGTGGCGCCACGCGGCCTTGAAGGTCTCGGGGCCTTGGAAACCGCCGCCGGATGCGGGGTTCCCGCCGCCGTAGAATGTGCCGCTCCAGGGGAACCAGGAGCCGTTCACTTCATTCCCGAATGAGACAATCATCGGCCCGCCGAAGTCGCGTGCACCGTCGGCCCAGCGTTCGACGTATTCGTCGTGCGTGCCGGCGATGATGCTCGTGAGCGAGTATTTGTCCGGGCCGCGGCTCTCTTTGTAAGGCCGATCCCACGGCGACCAGAACACGAGCGGCACGCTCCCGTGGCGGGCGATGAGCCGCACATTGGCTGCGGGAAAGGTCTGCTCACCCCAGTAGCTCGACGACGCGACGATCGCCTGATGCTTGTCGACGAGTTGCTCGAAGCCCTCGATTTTTTCAAGCGTCACGTCATCCTCTTTCTCGCCGAAGTCCATGTAGGCGCCGGTGAGGATGCCGCCAGCAGACGCAGGCGCAGGCGTGGCTTTCGCGCGACTTGCCGGATGCGCGGCGTGCCAGCCGAAGCCCAGCCCGGCGAGGCCGAGCGCGAGGATGGCGAGTGAAAGGACGAGCGGCAGGTTTAGGCCGCCCGCGTGTGGTTGGAATGTTTTCATTTTCAAAGTGCGGGCTGTTCCGCTGGTGCGGATGTGGACACGGAGCCGGCGCGTTCGAGTTTTCCCCAGCCGACGAGCGCGCCCCGCACCGCGCGGAGGAAGGAATGCCACACGACCCACGCGAGCAGCCAGCGATAGGCAAAGCGCAGCGGCAAGATCAGCCACGCGCGCCGCAGCGGCACGCCTTCCAGCGCGCAGGCCAGCACCGCGAGCAGGACATCGAGCGCGAGAAACGCGGCGAAGTAAGGCCAGAGCGCCGTCGCATAGCCGGCGACGAGCGACCACAGCAGGATCGCATCTGCGAGCGGCACGATGGCGACGAGGATGAGATGAAAGAACCACGCACTCGGCAGCGCAAAGAATCCGAGCGCGGGGCGGCGAGTGTCGAAGGTGAGATCGCGATGTTTCCACAGGCATTGCATCGTGCCGAAGGCCCAGCGCACGCGCTGCTTCGCCAGCGCGCGCCAGGTCTCCGGCGCTTCCGTCCGCGCGATGGCTTCCGGCGCGTAGCCGATGCGCCAGCCGAGCCGGTGCAGCGTGAGCGTCATGTCGGTGTCCTCGGCGAGCGTGTCGTGCGAGAAGCCGCCCGCTTCGTCGATCGCCGCGCGGCGAAAGGCGCTGATCGCACCGGGCACGACGGTCACGCAGTTCCAGGCGGTGTAGGCGCGGCGGTCGAGATTGAAGCCGCAGATGTATTCGAGCGCCTGGCAGCGCGTGACGAAGTTGTGCCGATTGCCGACGCGCACATTGCCGGAGACTGCGCCAACGCGCTCGTCGGCGAGTTTCTCCACGAGCTTGCGAATCGTCGCGCGTTCAAACCGGGTGTCGGCATCGAGAAAGACGATGACCTCGTGCACCGCCGCGGCCAGTGCGCGCCGGAGCGCCGCGGACTTGCCGGCATTCGCCTGCGAGATGACGCGCACCCGCGAGTCCACGTCGGCGATGCGCTGGCACTCAGCCGCGGTGTCGTCGTTCGAGCCATCATCGATGACCACCACTTCGATTTCGCCCGCGTAGTCGCCATCGAGCACCGAGCGAAGCGTCTTCTCCACGACCTTCCCCTCGTTGTAGGCCGCGATGAGCACGCTCACCGCCGGCCAGCTTTCCATCCGCACGGGCGGCCTGCGGCGATCGGCGCGCCGCTGCCGCCAGGCGAGCCACGCGAGCAGGAGCGAGCGCACGACTACCAGCGCCGTCGCGAGGAGCATGAAGGTCCACATCGTCTCGACCAGCCAGCGCCACGCGCGGAAGCCCGCGGTCGCCACCGCGCGCCAGCCGCTCTGCGTGTCGCGCTGCACGAGCGGCATGATTTCATCGTGCGGGATGCCGAGCAGCTCGCTCATCGGCACCACCGAGTCGCCACGCTCGGCCAGCCAGTCGAGGATGCGTGGCAGCGCGGCGAGCGTTTGCGAGCGGTCGCCGCCAGCGTCGTGGAGCAGGATGATGCTG
Organism: Chthoniobacterales bacterium; assembly: GCA_038318725.1. Taxonomy (GTDB): domain Bacteria; phylum Verrucomicrobiota; class Verrucomicrobiia; order Chthoniobacterales; family Chthoniobacteraceae; genus Chthoniobacter. Next base: position 4,339 of record JBBQCM010000105.1, on the reverse strand, counting down.
CCGGCGCGACGCTGCTCCTTCACGCGCTGCACGATCACGTCCGTGCCGGGCCGCGCCCAATCCTGTGGATCGATCCGTTCCAGCACCACGGTGTATCCCAGCTCGCGCTCGGCAAAGGCGAGAGGCGCGAGTTCCGCCACGTCGGTCGGCGTGGCGTCGGCATCGTAGGGCGGTCGAAAGAGCATCGTGCTGCGGCCCGTCTCCGTCTCGATGAGCCGCTCGGTCGAGCCGAGTTCGAGCCGCTGCCGCCACTCCGGCATCCTCGCGAGATTCCCGTGCGTGTAGGTGTGGTTCCCGATCTCGTGCCCCTCGGCGACGATGCGCCGGACCAATTCCGGGTGATCCTCGACGTTGCGCCCGATGAGGAAAAACGTCGCCTTTAGACCGCGCGTTTTGAGCACATCGAGAATCCTCGGCGTCCACACGGGATCGGGGCCGTCGTCGAAAGTCAGCGCAACCTTCGACTTGTCCGCCGGGCCCTGGTGGTAGAGCGCGGGATACGTCGGCGCATCGTTGTAGGTCGCGTGCAGTTTTCCGTCCGCTTCCCGCACCACCGTGCGCAGGCCGTCGTCGTGGCTCAGGTCCACGGAGACGACTTCGCCGCGCCCGACGTGCGTCACGGTCTGATCGGTTTTCATTGGTCCGAGCCGCGCGAGAAACGCATCGTCCGCCGGCACACTGCGGGCGAGCACGCTCCACAGCGCGGGATCTTCCGTGCCGAGCCGGCTCACGCCCACTCCGCCGAGCTTCGCCGCGCGCACCGCACGGAGCTGATCGTAGAAGCTCACGACATCCAGAAACCACACCTCGTGGTCGCCGCGATCGTCGCCGTAATCGAAGCGCCCGTTGTAGCTCGGCGCGTTCACGACGATGCCGCCATCGGTGTCCGCGCCCGCGTAGCTCGCGCGGCTCATCGCATCCCGGAAGCTGATGGTATCAAGCTCGCCGGTCGTCGTGTTCCAGTCGTAGCTGTGCGCGCCGAGCGTGACGATCCATTGACCGGGCGCACCGTAATCGGAGATCACGTTCAGCCAGCCTTCGCACCACTCCTGCGAAGCCACCGGCCCCGGCGCGTCGCCCTCGGTGTGCTCGTCGAACAGCAGCGCCACGAAGCGATCCGTGAACGGCGCGAGCGCCTCGAGATCGTAGGTCTTGATCTCGTCATCCATCGAGACGGCCAGCCACAACTCCAGCTTCGCCGCGTGCAGCGCATCGGCCAGCGTGTGAAAGAGCGCGGTGAATTGCGGTGCCAGCGCTGGGTCGAGCTCGTTGAAATCCAGGACGACACCCGCGGCGCGGAGTTCGCGCAGTTTCGCCACGAGACTCGCAGCGAAGGCGCTCTGCCGCGCCACATCCGCGCGGGCGAGTGTCTCCACGGCCTCGGGCTGCCATTGATCGCCGACGAGATTGCGGAGCAGCGGCATCGTCTTCAAGCCGTGCGCGGCGCAGTAGCCCGCCAGATCCACATCCGGCTCTGCGAGGAGCGTGCTCTCGACGCCGGTGAGCGTCAGCCATTCCGGAGCGAGATGCGTCAGCTCGCTGGCGTGCGCGTGCAGCGAGGCTTTCGCGTTCGCGTCCCAATCCACGTAAAAGCCGAGCCGCACCTCATCCGCAGGGTGCGACCCGAGTTGAGCGTGCAGCTTCGCCAGCCGCTCCTGTCCGGCGCGCGATTGCTCGTAGTAGCGCAGCCAGTTCCCGGCCTTCGTGTCCGGCACCGGCGCCGCGCTCGTCCCGGCTTTCAGATGCCCCTTCAACTCGCGCACCATCGCCGGCAGCCGCAACACCGGACGAATCCAGATGGCCGTGAGAAAGAGCGTGCCGGCAATGGCGAGCAGGACCACGCTCCAAAAGACGAGGCGGCGAAAGCGCGGCCAGCGACGGCCGCGCGGATCGAGAAAGACAAAGCGTGAGACGGGATCGAGATTCATCTCCGGCAGCGTGCCAGCTCAGGGGCCGGCGCGGTATCCGCCGCCGCGCCGAACCGCGCTAGGCGCTGCGCCTATGCATCCGCGCCCGGGCAGTTGAGAGACAACGCGGGGCGGTGGCGTGGGTTGGCCGCGACGCGGCGCGCTTCCGGCGTGGCCCGTGGGCTCGCCTTTGCGGCGGGCGTGGGCCATCGTGCGTCGATGCACTTCCCGCCGCCCATTCGATTCGCAGCGCCGCTGCTCGCGCTATTTTTTGGGTTGGTGGCGACGTGGTTCGATCACCAGCTAAATCTCGACCTCGACCTCGCCCGTCATCTGGCCGAAGTGCGCAAGAGCGTGGATGCGAATGGCCGCCGTCTGGCGCGCCTGAGCGAGAAGCTGCTGGCCGCGGAGCAGCGCGAGGCGTTGCAAGCGGACGTGGAGGCGATGGCCGAACTGCCACAAGTGGAGATGGCCGCTGTGGTGGATGAAAGCGGGCGCGTCGTCGCGGACAGCACCGGCACGCTACGCGGCCAGCCTGCGGCTGTCGGCCCGCTGGCGGAGGCGGCGGCGCTCATCAGCCCGGCGGCGCAGCCCGCCGTGCAACATGGCGAGGATGCGGACACGGTGGTGAGCGCGCATCCCTTCCGCATCGGTGAACGCGGCACGGGCTGGGTGTTGCTCGAGTTCGACCGCACCGAAGCCGTCGCTGCCGCGCAAACCGACGCCAGCACGCAACTTCGGTGGATGGCTTCGGCGATGGCATTGCTGAGCTTCACACTGTGGGCGGTGCTGCATTTTGGTTTTGGCGCGCGGCTCGCGCGGCTCGCGGATAGCATGCTCGCGTTTGGTGAGGGAAAGGTGGACGCGCCCAAGCTGCCTGGTGGCGGCGATGAAGTGGGACGGCTTTCCGGCGCGTTTTCTGCCATGGCGGCAAAGCTGGGCGAGCGCGAAGCGGAGCAGATGCGGCTGGAGCGCGAGGTGCTGGAAATTTCCGAAGGCGAGCGGCAGCGCATCGGCCACGACTTGCACGACGGCCTCGGCCAGCGGCTGACCGCCGCCTCGATGACGGCGAACGCGCTCGTGATCGCGGCGCGTAAAGCCGAGGCGCAGGAACTCGCGGAACGCGGCGAAGACATCGGACGGCAGCTTCGCGAAGCCATCGCCGACGCGCGCGCGCTGGCGCACGGCCTGGCCCCCGTCGCTCTCGCGGACGATGGGCTGATGACCGCGCTCACTTCGCTCGCCGAAAGCACCAGCCGCGGCGGCGCGGTGCGCTGCGTCTTCGAGTGCGCGGAGCCGGTGCGCGTCGCGAATGCCGAGGCCGCCGGGCATCTCTACCGCATCGCGCAGGAAGCCGTGAACAACGCGCTCAAGCACGCCGCGCCTTCGGAGATCTGCATCGGTCTGGAACGCTGTGACGGCATGCTCGTGATCGAGGTGGATGACGACGGCGACGGTTTCGATGAGAAAGCCGAAGCTCGTGACGGCATCGGCCTGCGCGTGATGCGCTATCGTGCGCGGCTCATCGGGGGCGCGCTCGAAATCGGCTCGGCACCAGCCGGTGGCGCGCGTATTTCCTGTCGTGTAAAGCTGACCGCATGAGCGCCGCAAAAATCGAACCCAAGCCCGGCGGAAAATCCCGCATCCTGCTCGTGGACGATCACCGCATGGTCCTCAACGGCTACCGGCTTATGCTCCACGCCGAACCGGACCTTGCCGTCTGCGCCACCGCCACGAGCGCGCCCGAGGCCCTCGCCGCGGTGGAGCGCGAGCGGCCCGACCTCGTCGTCACAGACCTCACGATGGCGGGCCGCGGCGGACTTGACCTCATCAAGGATCTCCTCGCGCTGCACCCGGAGCTGCGCGTGCTCGTCTGCTCGATGCACGACGAAACGCTCTACGCCGAGCGTGCGCTGCGGGCCGGCGCGAAGGGCTACGTGATGAAAGACGCCGACGGTCCGACTTTTTTCGCCGCCATCCGCCGCGTGCTGGAAGGCCAGGTTTACATGAGCGTAAAACTCGCCGCCCGCGTGCTCGATTCCTTCGCCGGCGCGCCACCGCGCGGGAGCCATTCACCGCTGAAAAAACTCAGCGACCGCGAGTTCGAGGTGTTCCGCCTTTTCGGCGAAGGCCGGACGGCGAAGGAAATCGCCGCACAGCTCAACCTCAGCCCGAAGACGATTTCGGTGCATCGCGATCACCTCAAGGAGAAGCTCGAATTCGCGACCAGCGCGGAGATGATCCGCCAGGCGGTGCGCTATGTGGAGACGGAGCAATTGGGCGGCGCGAACGGGTAGGCGCAACGCCTATTAACGGTCGGTCGCGGGGCCGATGACGAGGCCCGCGGCGGCGTGAAATGATGCGCCTGTCAACCAGCCCGCCGAACCACCATCATGGCATACTCCACGATCCGAATTTCCACTGCCACCCAC
>JBBQCM010000104.1:0-23372 GCA_038318725.1 Chthoniobacterales bacterium | reverse complement strand
GTGGGCTTCAGCCCACGGATGACGTGAGCGCACCACCGTCGCGTAGCGACGTTTGAAAAGCTTCAGATGTCGCTACGCGACAGGGCCATCGTGCCGCGTTGACCGTGGGCTGAAGCCCACGCCCATCGTTCGTCCCGATGGGACGACTGATTTCACCATCGCTTAGAGACCGTGAAATAAGTCCGGGCGGAGGAACGCCGGACCGGACGCGCAGGAGCGCTTGGCTCCGCCGGAATACTCGGAGCCAAGCGCTCCGGCGCGCCCGTCCCACCGACTTTTTACACAGTCCCTCAGGTCTTTTCGAAGACCTCGCCCAGCCACTCGACGGCGCGGCCCAGTTCCGCTGGCGCTTGCACGCGCATCTTGCGCATGACCTCGGCGCGATGCGCTTTCACGGTGCGCTCGCAGGCACCGACTTCATCGGCGATGCCCTTGTTCGGCAGGCCGCGGACGACGAGCGCGAAGACGCGGCATTCGGCCGGCGTGAGCGTGGCGTAACGCTCGCGCCAAGCCCGTTGCCGGGCTCGCGTTTCGCGCGCGGCGGCTCCGCGGGCCAGGGCGCGCTGCACGGCTTCAAGCAATTCTTCGCCGCGCACCGGCTTGGTGAGAAAATCGACCGCGCCGCCTTTCATCGCGCGCACCGAGGAGGAGACATCGCCGTGGGCGGTGAGGAAAACCACGGGCAGCGGCTCTTCCGCCGCGGCGAGCATCTCCTGCAGCTCCAGGCCGCCGGAACCGGGCATCTGCAAATCGAGCACCGCGCACGCGCGGTCTGCGGAAGGGCGGCGGCGGAGAAAGGCTTCCGCGGAGTCAAAGGCTTCGACCTGCAAGTTCGCGGCCCGCAACCGGCGCGACAGAGCGCGCAGCAAAGAAGGGTCGTCATCGACCAGATAGACGACCGGCGCCGCCACCCGCGGGGCCTCGCTCACAGTTTCAGCATTCATGCGGCTTTCCTACTCCGCCTTCGCGCTCGCGGGAAGTGACAATCGCACGACAGCGCCGCCGGCGGAAAGGTTCTCGGCCACGAGCCGACCACCGTGCGTTTGCGCGATCGAGTGGCAAATCGCCAGCCCCATGCCCATGCCCTCCTTCTTCGTGGTGAAAAAGGGCTCGGACAGTTTCGCCAGCTTCTCCGCGGGAAAGCCGGGTCCGCGATCGGTCACGGACACTTCCACCCAGCGCGGGTCGCGGGCCGTCGCACGCACGACGACTTCGCGATCCGCGGCGGGGCCATCGCTCATCGCGTCGAGCGCATTCAGGATCAGATTCAGCAGGACCTGCTGGAGATGCACGGCGTCGCCCTGCACCGGCGGGAGCGCGGGCGCCACGTCGAAGCGCAGCCGCGCCTGGCGCGAGAGGATCACGCCGTGCAGGAGCCCATCGAGCGCTTTGAACAGGCCGCTGATTTCGATCCGCTCCGTCTGAAACGGATGCCGCTGGAGCATCGCGCGCATGCGGTGAATGACTTGGCGCGCCCGATCGCCGTCGGCGCGGATGTCGCCGAAGATGGCGCGCAACTCCGGCAGATCGGGCGCGTCTTTTTGCAGAAAAATCTCCGCCGCCTCGGCATTGCTGTGGATCGCGGCGAGCGGCTGATTCAGCTCGTGGGCCAGCGTCGTCGCCAGTTCGCCGAGGGTGGAAACGCGGGTCAAGTGGGTCAATCGGTTCAAGTGCTGCTGGGCCTCGGCCTCCGCGCGGGCCAGACGCTCCCGTTCATGCGCGCGGCGAATGCGCGCGCGCGCCCAGACCCAGACCGCACCGCCGACGCTGGCCATCAGCGAGAGGACCAGCGCGGTGCGAAACCACGCCGTCTGCCAGAAAAACGGCTGCACCGTTAAAAGGAGGGTGGCTCCCGCTTCGTTCCAATGGCCATCCTGATTGGCCGCGCTGACGAGGAACCGGTAGTCGCCGGGCGGCAATCGGGCATAGCGCACCGAGCGCGGCCCGTCGGCTTCGGTCCATCGTCCTTCCAGGCCTCCCAGACGGTGACGAAAACGAAGCTGCTCAGGCTTGGTGTAGTTGAAAGCAGAGTAGTGAATCTCTAACTCACGCGTCCCCGGCGGCAGCGAGAGGCGCGGTCCGGTGAACGGGATCGTTTTGCCGTTTAGGCGGACTTCTTCGATGAGCACTTCCGGGGGCGCAGCCACGGCACCGAACTGCGCCGGGTCCACCGCCACGACGCCGCGGACGGTCGAGAAATACAGCGTTCCCGATTGGCTGCGCAGCCCGGCGGGCGAATAGCCACCGGTGCATTCCGCCGTCGTCATGCCATCGGATTCATCGAGCGCCAGCGGATGCACGGCGGTGGCCTGACCCGCGGCGACCTCTTGAAGCTCGCGCTTCGAAACACGGAAAATCCCGCGGTGGCAGCCGAGCCAAAGATTCCCCGCATCGTCTTCGAGAATCTGTGAAATGTAGTCATCGCCGAGACCCTGCCGGGTATTCACCGCATGGAACCGGCCATGCTCCAGCCAGGCCAGGCCGCCGCCGCCCGTTCCGATCCACAGCGTGCCCGCGGCGTCCTGATAGAGCGTCCGGATCACCTCGGTCGGCAATCCTTCCGCCACGCCCCACCGCTGCACCTGCCCAGCGTCCCAGCGAAAGAGCCCGGCACCGTGCGTCGCCACCCACAGCGACGCGCCCGGCCCCCGCACCAGCCCGGTAATCGATGCGGAAAACGTCCCGTTGGCCACCGCCCGAGCAGCGCCGTGCACCCACTGCTTCAGTTCGCCTTCCCGCGTGCCCAGCCAGAGCGTGCCGCCCGCACCTTCGCAGAGCGCAGTGATATTTTCGGCAAGGGGAACGGCCTGCGGATTCCGACCGCCGGGCTCCATTTGGAAGAGCACCTTGATCCCGCCGAAAGCCAGCGCGCCGTTGCTCATCCTGAGGCCGGCGAGCAGGAACGGCCGGTCAATCAGCGTCTGCAGATCCAGCCACGGTTCCAACTGCTCCAGCCGCCCGTGATGCAGCCCGCCGCCGTAGGTGCCGACCCAAAAGTGGCCGGGCGGCTCCTCCACCAAACCATTGACCCGCCCGCGCCGATCCGCCCGCCCCACCGGATGGAAAGCCAGTTTCCGCGGAGTCAGCCGGCTCAAGCCTCCCTCCGCCGTGCCGGCCCAGATCACGCCATCCCGCCCCATCCGTACCGCGCGAATGGCCGCCTCCGTCCCCGGCACGGCCTGGAAGCGTCCCGCGCGAAAAACGAAAAGCCCCGCCTCTTGCGAACCCGCCCAGATTTCTCCCGCGGTGCCTTGCGCCAGGCGGAAGATGAAACTCACCGGCAAGCCATCGGTCGCGTTCAACTCCGTCCATTCCCCCGCACGCCGGCGCAGCACCGTCGCGTTGCCGATGCTCACCCACAAATCTCCCGCCGGATCCACGAGCAAGGAATACCCGTGAAACGAGCGGAACTTCGGCGGCCCCTCGATGCGCTCGCACCGCCCGTCCTTGCAATAATACAGCCCCTGCTCCTCCACCGTCACCCACAGCCCCTGCTCGTGATCCACGGCCAGCGACACCACTTCCGCCGTCAAACCTTCGGCGTTACCCAACTTCGTGAAACCCTTCGCGCCCCAATGCTGCACGCCCCGCTTCGTGCCGATCCACACGCCGCCCGGTTCCGCCCGAGCCAGCGCCATCACATCGTTGTGCGCCAGCCCGTCCGCCGTCGTCAGGGTGGTGAACTTCCCCGCCTGCCAGCGACTCAACCCGCCGCCCAAAGTTGCGATCCACAGCCCGCCCAGCCCATCATCCGCCAAGTCCGTAATGCGCCCGCTTTTCAGCCCATCGGCGAGTCCGTAATTGGCAAAGCGCACCCCATCGAACCGCGCCAAACCGCCATTCGTGCCGACCCACAAATAACCATCCGCCGTCTGCACGATGGCATTCACGGAATTCTGCGGCAGCCCGTCCGCCGTCCGCCAGGACTTGACGAGCAACGGCGCGGCCTTTGTCTCCGGCTCCGCCCAAGCGGTCGCGTGGCTCCAACCGAGCCAGGCGAAAACGCCCAAGGCAAACCATTGATTCGTGAGCTTGGTCATGAGGATCGTCAAAATCCCTGAGGATACGCTGCGGAGCCGGTTCAGGAGCCAGTTTTTACTCACGCGCCAGTGGAGGGCAATGCTGGCGCGACGGTTGAAGCCCCCGGGTGTCGCTCCGCGACAAAGGTCTTTTTTTCTGCGCGGACCGTGGGCAGAAGCCCACGGCTACGCTCGCTCGTCCCGATGCGACGACTCATTTCACAGCAGTCTCTCAGCGCAAGGGCTCCGCAGTCTTCGCCCAGCAGCGCAGCACCTCTGCGACGCTCCAGGCTTGCGCGATGCAGGCACGCGGCGTGAAGGGTTCCTCGGCGTCGAAGACCTCGCTGATCGAGCCGATGCCGCCGTGATCCAGATGCGCGATGAGCCCCTCGAGGAAGCGACGCGCGCCCGCGCGGTCGTCGGGATGCACTTTCAGCCAGGCGTCGATAAAGGGGCCGATGAGCCAGGCCCAGACCGTGCCCTGGTGATAGGCCGCATCGCGTGCGCGCAGGTCGCCGAAGTAGCGCGGCTGGAAATCGGGATGGCCGCGCGCCAGCGTGCGCAAGCCCACGGGGGTGAGCAGTTCGGCGCGCACCTTTTCGAGCACCGCAGGCCAGCGCGCTTCGTCCAGCACCGGATGCCGCAGAGCGATCGCGAAAATTTGATTCGGACGCAGGGCGGGATCGTCGCCGCCCTCGCCGTCCACCACGTCAAGGAGGTGGCCGCGCTCTTCCGACCAAAAGCGGCGATTGAACGAGTCGCGGGCGCGTCGCGCGTGTTCGGCAAAGGGCTGCGCCGCCTCCTCACCGCGCTCCTCGCGCAGCCAGCCGGCGAGGAGCCGGAGCGCATTGTACCAGAGCGCATTGATCTCGACGGCTTTGCCGCGGCGCGGCGTGACCACCCAGCCGTCCACCTTCGCGTCCATCCAGGTGAGCTGGTAGCCCTCCTCGCCCTGCCGCAGCAGGCCGTCGGCGGGATCGACGCCGATGCCAAAGTGCGTGCCGCGCAGATGATGACCGGCGATATCGACGAGCTTCGGGAGCAGCAGCTCCAGCGTGCCGCGGTCGTGCGTCACGTCGAGGTAGCGGTCGAGCGCGTGGAAGAACCAGAGCGTCGCGTCCGCCGTGTGGTAGAGACCGGCGCACTTGCCATCGGGGAAAAAATTGGGGATCAAGCCGTCGCGGATGTAGTGCGCGAAGGTGCGGAGAATCCACCCAGCCTCCTGATGCCGGCCGGTGGTCAGGGTGAGACCTTCGAGGCTGATCATCGTGTCGCGGCCCCAATCGGTGAACCAATGGTAGCCGGCGATTACCGTCCGAACTTCATCGCCGGCGGCCCTGGCCCGCGCCGCGTCCTCGAGGCGACCGGCGGGCGTGATGATGAATTGGTCCGCAGCGAGCACGAGTTCCGACGCGGGCGCAGCCTGCACGCCGGGCGCGGCGGCGGCGATGAGGCGCTGGCGGCGGGCGAGGTCCGCAGCCAGCGCCGCATCGGGATCGAGCGCGAGGACGGACGCCCATTCCTCCGTCGAGGCGACAAGCGTGACCGGGCGATTTGGCAGCAACTCGATGCTGAACGTCCCGGGACTCCAAAGCACGCCGCGCGAAGGATAGCCGCGATCCGCTTCCGTCGGATAGTGGATCTCGCGCCGCCGTCCGCCTTCGTGGGTGAAGCAGGCGCTTTCATCATGCACAAAGAGGCGCAGGGCATGCGGCAGCGCGGCGGAGGAAACCTCGTAACGCCGCTCGTGGATGAGCAGGGTATAGCCGGTCTCCAGCGGTTCGCTGACCGCGTGCTCATGCTGGCGGAAATGCACGGACGGCCGAAGCTCCAGCCGCGCGCAGCCATGCCCGGAAAGCAGCCGGTAGGTGACGTGCAGCGTGTTTTGGCCGTGAATCAGCAGCAGCCGCTTTTCAATGAGATAACCCTCCGCTTCGTACGTCCAAATCGGCAGCCCGTCCTCGATCCGAAACTCACGGACGAAATGTTCCTGCGCGCCCGGCTCCTCGCCGCCGATGAGCACACCGCGCCCGTCCGGCAGGCGCAGATGCTCGGCGAGATGATTGAGCATGACCACGCGCCCAAACGGCGCGGGCAGGGCCGCGATGAGCAGGCCGTGATAACGCCGTGCCACCATGCCCGAGATGGTGCCCGAGCCGTAGCCACCGAGGCCATTGGTGATGAGCCATTCGCGGCGGAGAATTTCGCGGGCGTGGTCGGCCTGCGCCTGGGCGATGTCGATGCGGCGGGTGCTGGTCGCGTTCACGGCGCGGCGATCGGAGTCAGCAGGACGGCAGCTTCCGCGGGCAGGTGCCAATTGTCCTCGGAGTCGATGACGGGCGTGCCGCTGCCGCCGTAGCGCGGGTCTTCGCTGGACCAGGCCGTCGCCCACGCGCAGCCCAAGGGCGGCGCGAGCAGCGGCTCCGGTGCGGGATCGAGATGGACATGCGCGCCCAGATTCACCACGAGCAGGCGATCATCCTGCGCGCGGCCAAAAAACCGCAGGATGAAGGCCGCCGGGCCGAGCACCGCGCCATCGAAGGTCCCGCGCTGCGCCTTGCCCAGCACGGGATCGGCTTTGCGCAGCCGCAGCAGCTCGCGGTGGAGTCGCAGCACCTCCGCATTTCGCTCGCGATCCGCGAAGTCGAGTTTGCAGCGCAGAAAAGTTTCCTCGCGCTCGGGATTCGGGATCAGCGCCGCCACGTCCTCCGTGGCGATGCTGGGAAACTGCGCGAGGAAGGTCGCGCGTCCCCTGGCGACGGCGGCGGCCAACTCCGGATTGTGATCGGCAAAATAGAGAAACGGCGTCGAGGCCGCGAACTCCTGGCCCTGGAAAAGCATCGGCGTATTCGGCCCCAGCAGGAGCAGCGCGGTCAGCGCGCGCATCCGCGCCGCGCTGGTCAGCGTGTGGACACGCCGTCCCCACAGCGAGTTCGCTATCTGGTCGTGGTTTTGCAGGAAGTTCACGAAGTTCGACGACGCCAGGTCGAGGCTGGGCGAGCCCCGGCGCTGCGCCTGCCATTTGTAGCGCTGGCCTTGGAAAAGAAAGCCCCACTTCGCCGCCGAAAGAAACTCCTGCGGCGAGCCGTGATAGTCCGTGTAGTAGGCTTCCTGCCGGCCAGTCATCGCCACGATGGCGGTATGATGAAAATCGTCATTCCACAGCGCATCGAGGCCGTAGCCGCCCTGCTCCGGCGGACGGACCAGCCGGGCATTTTGCACCTCGTTTTCACTCACGAGATAGATCCCCCGCCCGCGCGCCGCCTCGCGCGTCCGCACGGCAATGGCGGCCAGAATATGCTGCGGCGACGCGTCGAAAATCTGCTGCGTCGCGTCGAGGCGCAGTCCGTCGCAGTGGAACTCGTCGATCCAGTAGCCCGCATTGGCGATGAACAGCTCGCGCACCGGGCCGCTGAATTCGTCGTCGAAGTTCAGCGCGTCGCCCCAGTCGTTTTTGTAACGCTCGCTGAAATAGTGCGGTGCGAACTTCTTCACGTAATTCCCATCCGGGCCGAGGTGATTATAGACCACATCGAGGATCACGCCGACGCCGAGCGCGTGCGCGCGATCGACGAAGCGGCGGAAGTCGTCCGGCTCGCCGTAGAGCCGCGTCGGGGCGAAAAGATTCACGCCATCGTAGCCCCAGCCGCAGCGTCCGGGAAAATCCGCAACCGGCATCACCTCGATCAGCGTCACGCCGAGGTCGGCGAGGTGCGGCAGTTGCGCCATCGCCGCCGTCCATGTCCCCTCGGGAGTGAAGGTGCCGATGTGCATCTCGTAAATCACCTGCCCCTCGCGCGAGACTCCGCGCCACGCGTCATCCGACCAGGCAAAGGCCGCGGGATCGACGATCCGCGACGCGCCATGCGGACCTTGCGGCTGAAAGCGCGAGGCCGTGTCGGGAAACGCGCCGCTCTCGAGCCGGTAGCGATAATGCATCCCGACGCGCGCCTGCGCGATGAGACCCGACCAATAGCCGCCCGCTTCCGCCGTCAGCGCGACCTCCACGGCATCCGCAAGGTCTTCGTTTTCCCCCACGACCAGCGCCACGCGCGGCGAAGCCGGAGCCCATGCGCGAAAGTGCACGCCACCCGCCGGCTGGACTTCGGCTCCGACCGGGAGACGGCGTTGCACGGTCCCGACGGAGACTTTTTCGGGAGAGTGAGAGACAACAGCTTTCATCGGCAAAAACTTCGTGTTTGGCGGGAAACGCGCCGCTCAACCCGCACCATGCCGGAGCGAGGAGGTATCCGGCGCCGACGCCAGCCGCTGGCGCAACGCGGGAGCCGGGCGCCGGGCATCGTCGAGCAACAGCCGATGCAGCGTGCAGAGGCAGAGGCCCCAGATCAATTGCGCGCCCAGCATCACCCCATTCCGCCGTCCCGGGTTGCCGTGATCGGTATCGCCTGCGGTTGCGCGAGAGCAATGACGCGCCAGACGCTGACCAACGCGAGGTAGAGCAGCGAATTCTTCATGGGACTTGGATCGCTCGTCAGCGGACGGGTGGTTCTGTGAATCTCTGCGGGCGGGCCGTTCTGGCAGAAGCAAAAGGCACGACGCTCGGAGCTTCGTCGGGCGGACTCAGGGCGTGATCTTACCAATGCCGGCGAGTTAAACCTCTGGTTCCCGTCCCTATGCGGGCGGTTCCGGCGACTCGGGTGCGGTGCGCCCGCGCCGCACCCACGGACTGACCAGCGCCCAGAGCAGCGGAGGCGCGAGCACGCTGAGCCCGAGTGCGAGGCGCGGATTTTCCTGCCCCGCCGCGCCGATGGCCGCATAGACGAAACCCATCGGCACCGAACCGCAGAGCAGCGCCACGGTAAAAGTGCGCGCCGGCATTCGCGTCAGTCCCGCGAGACATGAGATAACCTCCGGCAGCAGCGGCAGCCAGCGCGACGCTGCGACGAGCCACGGGCCGCGCCTGCGGAAAAACGACTCGTGATCCGCAAGTTGATCCTCACCCGCCAACCGTGCCGCGAACCCACGCCCGAAGCTGCGGCACAGCCAATAGCCGAGCAACCCCGACGCCACAGAACCCGCCGCGCTGAGCAGTCCGCCGAGCCACGGACCGTAGAGATACCCCGCCGCCGACATCACCGGTGTGGCCGGGAGCGGCAGGAAAAGATCCGACATCAGCAACCCGATCACCGCCAGCCAACCCCACACCCCCCAGCCGCGAATCCAGCCCAGCGCCGCATCGCCGGTGAACCAGCGCATGAAGTCCTCCCCCAAAATGAAAAAGGGGACACAGAAAATCGCGGTGAGAGCGAGGGCGGTCCAGACGAGGCGCATATAAGAGTCAGGAGTGGTCGAGGGCAGAAAGCGGGCGGGTGGGCCACGCTTACCGCTCAACACCCGAGGCTCAACGCCCAAATTAAGAAACGACGCATCGTTAGACAGTTGGGCGTTCCGCGCCGTGCGACTGGGACATCGCGGAGGGGCAGACGTACGACTCCGTGGATGGCTCAACCTTCCGACCGCGGCAGTTAAGTTTTCGATTGCGCCATCCGAAGCGTTTCCAGATTCTGCCCACTCGCAAAATCTTCCCGTCTTTTCCGCTCCCTTGCCTCCTCACTTTCTGAAATGAAGATCGTCCTCGACGCCATGGGCCACGACGACGGACCCGCGAAGCTCATCGAAGGCGCGGCGCTCGCCCTGCGGGAGTTTTCCGAAATTTCCAAGCTCTTCCTGACCGGCGACACGCCGCGGCTGGAGGCGGAGCTGAAGCGGATCAAGTGCAGCGATGGACGCATCCAGATCGTTCACACCACGCAGGTCGTGGAGATGCACGACAGCGGGCTGGACGCGGTGCGGCGGAAAAAGGATTCGTCGGTCAGCCGCGCGGTCGATCTGGTGAAAAGCGGCGATGCTGAGGCCGTGGTCAGCGCGGGCAATACCGGCGCGATGGTCAGCGCGGCCACGATCAAGCTGCGCACACTTCCTGATATCGAGCGACCGGCCATTGCCGCGCACATGCCCACGGAGAGCGGCGGCAATTTCATCCTCTGCGACGCCGGCGCGAATCCCGACCCAACGGCCCGGCAGATCGAGGATAACGCCATCATGGCCCTCGCCTACTGCCGCCATGTCGTCGGGAAAAACAACCCCACCGCCGGGCTGCTCTCGAACGGGGGCGAGGAGTTTAAAGGCAACGAACTCACCCTCTCCGCGCACACGCTGCTCAAAAAATGCGGCGTCAATTTTCACGGAAATGTCGAAGGCCACGATCTTTTTGCCGGGGCCGTCGATGTCGTGGTGACCGATGGCTTCACCGGCAACATCGTCCTCAAAACCAGCGAGGCGCTGGCCAAAAGCATCTTCCGCCTGCTCAAAGGCGAGCTGATGAAAACACCCGTGCGCAAAGCGGGCGCGCTGCTTTGCAGGCCCGCCTTTCGCGCCGTGCATAACGTCACCAACGCCGACGAATACGGCGGCATGCCGCTGCTCGGCGTGAACGGCGTGTGCATCATCGCCCACGGCGGCAGCTCGCCGATCGCCGTCAAGAACGCCATCCGCATGGCCGTCCACTCCATCAGCCACCAGGTGAATCCGCACATCATTGAGGAGGCCCAACGCTACCATGAAACCGCCCACTCCCCGCCCGCGCAGCAGCCAGCCTAAGCGCACCGTCTCGATCATCGGCACCGGCAGTTACGTGCCGGAAAAGGTGCTGACCAACGCCGACCTCGCCAAGCTCGTGGAGACGAGCGACGAGTGGATCACCTCGCGCACGGGCATCAAGGAGCGCCGCATCGCCGCCGAAGGCGAGAACACCAGCGACCTCGCCGCCAACGCCGCGCAGGCAGCGATGGAAAACGCCGGTATCACCGCCGACGAGATCGACCTCATTCTCGTCGCCACGGTCACGCCGGACATGTTTTTCCCGAGCACCGCGTGTTTCGTGCAAGCGAAGATCGGCGCGAAAAACGCGGCGTGTTTCGATGTCAGCGCGGCGTGCTCCGGCTTTCTTTACGCGCTGGAAATCGCCCAACAGTTCATCACCTCGCAGACCTGCGACACCATCCTCGTCATCGGTGCCGAGAAACTATCGAGCATCGTGGATTGGACGGATCGCAATACCTGCGTCCTCTTCGGCGACGGTGCGGGCGCGGCCATCCTGCGGCACCGCGACGGCGGTCACGGCGTCATCTCCACCTACATGGCGAGCGACGGCGCCCTTTCCGACATCCTCTACATCCCCGGCGGCGGCTCGCGCTTTCCCATCTCCAGAGACAACGCCGACCAGCGCCTGAACTGCATCAAGATGAATGGCAAGGAGACTTACAAATACGCCATCACCTCCATGCTCGACGCCACCAACCGCGCGCTCGCCGATGCCAATCTCCAAGCCGCCGACCTCGCCTGCATCATCCCGCACCAGGCGAATCTGCGGATCATCGAAGCGGTCGCCTCCCGCATGGATCTGCCGATGGAGCGCTTTGTCATCAATCTCGACCGCTACGGCAACACCAGCGCCGCCGCCGTCGCCATCGCCCTCGACGAAGCGAACCGCACCGGGCGGATGCAGGTCGGCGACTATGTGCTCCTCGTCGTCTTCGGCGGCGGGCTCACATGGGCCAGTTCGGTCATCCAGTGGTAAGGTGGGCGCATGCTCACAGACACTCACGCCCACCTCGACTTCCCCGACTTCGCCGACGACCTCGACGCGGTCTTTGCCCGGGCCGCAGCGGCCGGGGTCACCCGCATCGTCAGCATCGGCACTTCCATCGAAAGCAGCCGCCGGGTGGTCGCGCTCGCGGAGAAATACACGCACGTCTTCGCGGTCATCGGCGTGCATCCGAATTCCGCAGACGCAGCCGCGCCCGATTTCATCGACGAACTGCGCGTCCTCGCGCAAAGCCCGCGCGTCGTCGCCCTCGGCGAGGCCGGGCTCGACTATCACCGCCTGCCCAGCGCCGGCCAGGAGCGCCTGTCGCTCGACGTCCTCGGCGACGAAACGCCCGCCGACATCGATGGCGCGATCCGCGACGGCGCGGTAAAATCCGCCCAAGCCGTCGTCTTCGAGCAGCAGCTCGACTTGGCCGCCGAACTCGGGCTCAACGTTGTCATCCACGAACGCGACGCCTGGGACGACACCCTCGCCCTTCTCCGGCCCTACACCGGACGCCTCCGCGCCGTGTTCCACTGCTTCGGCAAAGCGCCCGCCCAAGCCGCGGAAATTCACGCCCTCGGCCACCTCGTCTCCTTCACGGGCATCGTCACCTTCAAAAACGCCCGCGACGCCCAAGCTGCCGCCTGCACCCTTCCCGGCGACGCCTTCATGGTCGAAACTGACTGCCCCTACCTCGCACCCGTCCCCTTCCGCGGCAAACGCTGTGAGCCCGCCAACACCCGCCAGACCGCCGAATTCATCGCCCACCTCCGCAGCGAGTCTTTCGAAACTCTCGCGGCCCGCACCACCGCCACCGCCGATCGCTTTTTCCGCTTCCCTCATTAGACCACGGACGACAAAGGCACCAAAAAACCACTACCGCGCCGCCCCCGGCACAACTTGGATTTCGAGATCCTTGAAGTAGTGCAGCCCCTCTTGCCCGCCGTGGAGTTGGAGGGCGATACGGCCCTTGCGCCGCCCTTGCGGATCATCGATCTCCGCGCTCACCCTGCCGTTCACGGTCACGGTGATTTTCGTGCCGCGCGCCGAGACGGTCATTTCGTTCCACTCGCCCGGTTTGAACCACGTCGCCACCTGCTCCGGCGTGGGATGCACCACCCACGCGCGCCCATTGGTTTCGTAAAGACCGCCCGCATCCTTTTGCGGATCGATCTCGGCCTGGAAGCCTGAAACTCCACTCCCACCTTTTTCCTCAATGCGAAAATACACGCCACTGTTGCCTTTCACCGCCTTGTATTTCACCCGCAAGGTGAAGTCGTCGTACTCCGCATCCGTCACCAGATGGCTGAATTCCTTTTCGTCCGCCGTGTGCCGCGCGACGAGCAAACCGTCCTCGACCCTCCACTCCCCTTGGCCGATGACGTGCCAGCCCGCCAGCGTCTTCCCGTCCCAGAGCGGCCTCCATGACTCATCGGCGGGCGAGGAAAAGACGGAGGCGAGCAGGGCGACGCCCAAGAGCAGAAATACACGGGAGGACATGCGCGGAAAGTAGCGGACCCGGCCCGCGTTTCGAGGAAAAATCGCGGGCCGCTCACCACAGGCCCAGCGCCACCAGCCGCGCGAAGGATGCGAGCGTATTCGCATCGCAGATTTCCCCGCTCGCGATCATCGCGCGGAACTCCTCCCGCGTGAAAGCGCGGCACTCGGTGATCGCCTCCGCGGCATCGTGCGCGGCGCCCTGCGGGCTGGGCACGACGGGGCGCGCGAGGAGGAGGTGGCTGTGCTCATCGGTAAAGCCCGCGCTCGGAAAAAAATGGCCAAGCGGGACGACCTCGCCGCCGGGCGCGAGTTCGTAGCCACTCTCCTCGCGCAGCTCTCGCAGGCCGGTCACGCGGATCGCATCCGGCTCTTCCCGGTCGTCGATCTGCCCGGCGGGGAATTCCCAGATCGTCGCGCGGATCGGCACCCGCTCCTGCCGCACCAGCACGAACCGCCCGTCCACCGTCATCGGCACCACCACCACCGCGCCCTTGCGATGCGTCACCGTCCAGGTGAACGGCTCCGTCCGGGTCGGCGACGTGACCGTGGGCCGATGCACTTCGAGGTGGGCATTGGCGAAGAGCGTTTCGTCGGCCGCCGTGTGCCAGCCGGCGGAGTCTTGAATGAAATGATGAAATGGCATGGGCTTTTGGTTTCGTGGAATCAGGAAGGCGCTTCAGCCGCGCAGCTCGCGCCAAGCGCATGGCGGTGACAGTATTGGTTCGGCAACCAGCGGCAACTAGCGCAGCGAGGACCTGCAATAGGAGCGTGCTCTGAAACTACTATCATTCCTCACCCTGACTGCCGCCCTTTCACTCTGCGCCTGCGATTCGAGGATCTTGAGTATCATAATGGTGGATTGGGATTTGCTTGTTTGCGTCCCATTTTCGTGGGAAATGACGGCGCTGTTTGTGCAAAAAATAGTCGCCCTGAGGTCATTTTCGGGCGCGCTCCGGGAATTCCGGCTGCGAATCAAAGATGATGGATTCACCCACTCTCCCATTAACCAAAGCCAATCCGACGCCGCCCCGCGTGCTGGTGGCGGAAGATGACGAAAAGACGCGCACGGCCCTGGCCTTCCTGCTCCAGCGCCACGGCTACGCAGTAACTGTAGTGAACGACGGCCAGGCCGCGCTGGAAACCCTCCTCGCGCCGGACCCGCCGCACATCGCGCTGCTCGATTGGGAAATGCCGCGGCTCGATGGCCTCCATGTTTGTCGCGCAGTGCGCTCAATCCCGGCAAATCGCTACACTTACATCATCATGGTGACGGCGCGGGATCAGGCGAAAGACGTTCTCGCTGCCTTCGCCACTGGCGTGGATGACTTCCTCAGCAAACCGGTGGATGGCGCGCAGTTACTCGCCAGACTGCGTTGCAGTGAGCGGGTGGTGGCTTTGGAGGAGCGGTACGCACAACGCATCGCTGAACTCGAAAAAGCCCTCGAAGAAGTGCGCCGGCTCAAGCGCCTCCTGCCGATGTGCATGTATTGCAAAAAGATCCGCGACGATGGCGACTACTGGCACGAAATCGAGGCTTACATTCGTGAGCAAACCGGCACCGATTTTTCCCACGGGATCTGCCCGAGCTGCATGGACAGCATGCTCAAAGGGGAAGCGGGCGATCCGGTGGCGCGGGCCAGCCGAAAAAACGATTGAGCCGTTCGCGGCGGGGGTCGTGCCGGCTTTTGTCCAGGCCCGCCGCTTCACGCGAGGCGGCGCAAGAGCATAAGGGAACGCTCGGGTAACGGCAGCTTCTCCCCCGCGCCGTGTTCGGACTGCGGATCGACGAAACCGCGCTCGTCCCCGGTATCGAGCACGAGGGCCCAGCGGTGAGCGGCATGGTTTGGCAGAGTGAAATCCACCGGATCGGGCGAGGCGTTGAGCAGCATTAGGACGTCGGTGATGGGTTGTCCGTGCCAGTCGCGCACGTCGAGCGCCTCGCCTGTACCGCCTCGTCGTCGGTTGGGCCTTCCGCGCCACAATTCCACGAATGATTGTTGTTATCGCCGTCGTTGCCGTCCTCGCCGTTGGCCTCGTTGTGCTTGTCGTTGTAACTCACGAGGTCGCGCAGGGTGAAGCCATCGTGGCGGGGCGAGTCGGCGACGCGCCGGTAGTAACTGGCGTTGTCGATGCCTTTGAACGAGAGCGTCGGCCCGAGGTGATTGCCCTCCGCGGTGTGGTTATAGACCACATCCATAATGACCTCGATCCCGGCGGCGTGCAGACTCTTCACCATCTGCTTGAACTCCGCGACTTGCTGCCCCGCCGTGCCGCTTGACGAGTAGCGTGACTCCGGCGCGAGATAGCCGATGGACGAGCAACCCCAGTAGTTCGTCAGCCCGCGCCCTTCCAGAAAGTGCCCCGCAAATTTTCCGGCAGCGCCGGCCAAAGCTTGGAGAAGCCCTTCACGAGGCTGCAACGGCGCTCCAAAATGATGACACACGCAAATCTGCGCGACCGGCGAACTAAGGAATGAAAAGCAACCTTAATTTGAAAGGAACCAAAACATCATGATCTCCTGGGCCATTACATTCCTCATCATCGCAATCATCGCGGGGGTCCTCGGCTTCGCTGGTATAATGACCACCGCAGTCGGTATCGCGAAGATCCTCTGCCTCGTCTTCCTCGTACTCTTCGTCGTATCGCTAATCATGGGTCGCCGCGTGCCGCCAGTGGCTTAAAGCGATTTGAAAAAAAGCGGAGCGGGCCGGAAGCAAATGGCGTCCGGCCCGTTCTGTTCCGCGAGGAAATCAGCGCGTCCGCCCGCGGATCATCAGCTTCCTTGCACTCAATCACCGCACCTCAGCGGTTTCCTTCACACGATGGCGAGGGCAATCTGCGTCATCAGGCCCCCGTCTTCGGGGGTGCAGCGCTGCACGATGGTCGCGCCATTCGCCTTCACCAGCCTCTTCGCCGCCCACAAGCCCAAGCCATACCCGCCGCGCCGCGTCGTGGAGAAAGCCTCTCCCCAAGTGCTCGTGTCCAGCGGCTCCTTCTTGGGTTCGCACAGCTTTAAGATCACCTCGCGGTCGTTTGCCCGGGCTGTGACCGTCACCGGCTGACCCTGCGAAAACGCCGCCGCGTTGGTCAGCAGCTCGTGAAAAACGGCCGCCATCATTTCCACATCCACCTTCACCCGTTCACCATCGAGTTCATCCACCCAGCGGACTTCCGGCGCGTCGGCCAACGCGGCATGTTTTTCGCGCCAGATGAGGAGCAAGTCGCGCGCGGCAATGGGCGCGGCGACAGGCTGCAGGTCTTGGAAACGCGCAGACAGCGTGCGCATTTGTTCCGCGACCGAGCGCAACTGCTTGCGCAGCCGCCCAACGGTCTCCCGCCCTTCATTATCGTTCACGATTTCCTGCAAAAGCGAAGTTTCAAGGTCGAGGCTGTTCAGCCCATTGCGGACATCATGAGTATGCTGCCGGACGAACGCGGCGACGCGCGCCCAAGGAATTTCAAGTTCGGCATCCATAGCTTT
Organism: Chthoniobacterales bacterium; assembly: GCA_038318725.1. GTDB lineage: Bacteria > Verrucomicrobiota > Verrucomicrobiia > Chthoniobacterales > Chthoniobacteraceae > Chthoniobacter. The sequence continues at coordinate 6,760 of JBBQCM010000104.1, read as the reverse complement.
CATACCTACGCCGCAGCGAAACGCCTTGGCTGTCTCAAAATCGGACCATAAAGACGATTTTGCGAATGTTGCGCAAACACGACACTGGCGTTGCTTTCCGCGACACTTTTCCACATGGGAAAGTGCTATTTACAGAGTAGCGGAACGTTGGCACGGAGGCGGCAAAGACAATGTGGTGCAACCCATTAAACCACCATGCTCTACTCCTTCGACCAATATCACCTTAAAGACCGGCCCATCACCCGTGCTGACGAGACCGATGAACAGCTCATGGAACGCATTCAACATGGCGACGAAACGGCCCTCGCGTCCCTTCATCGCCGCCATCACGCGCTCTTCCGCACGATCATCAGTCGCATGATCAACAACGACCACGATGTCGATGATCTCGTGCAGGAATGTCTGCTCGAAGTGTGGCGGCACGCCGCCAATTATCGCTTGGAGAAAGGCCACGCGCTCGGCTGGATCGTCACCCTTGTTCGCCGTCGCACCATCGACCGTATTCGGCGCAAGACAGCCTACGGTCGGGCGCAGGATCGCTTCCGCACGGAAGTGACCACCGTCTGCGAAGCGACCCATCCGGGAGCTGACGAGCAGGTCGCCCAAAACGATCGGGCAAAGGAAGTGTCGCGCCTCATTGCCAATCTGCCGGAAGCCCAGCAAGAGGCGGTGCGTCTCGCGTTTTATCGCGGCATGACTCAACGCCAGATCGCTGCGCACACCGGCATCCCGCTCGGCACGATCAAGACGCGGTTGGAACTCGCACTCCGCAAGCTGCGCTCCGCAGTCCTCGCCTTTGGAGAACTCCACGAGGACATGCAAATGGCTCGCGGCTAGCCGCCCTGAGGCTTTCCCCGACCGCAGCCGCCCGCGTTTTCATCGAAAGCGCGGGCGGTTTGGTTTCCACGCGCAAAACTCAGGATGTCTGCATATCAAAGCGGAAAAAAAAGAGCGGCGCGAACTCGGGAGAGTCCGCGCCGCGATGGCTGCGATTGGGAACAGATCTAAAGACCCGCGATTTCGGCGCGGATTTCTTCTTTCGTGCGCCCCATTTTCTTTTGCAGGCGACCGAGGAGTTCGTCGTCCTTGCCTTCGACGAAAGTAAGATCGTCGTCGGTTAGCTCGGCGTATTTCTGCTTCAGCTTGCCTTTGGTTTCGTTCCAAGTGCCTTTGAGTTCGAGTTTAGTCATAACCTTCTCTGGATCGTTCCGGCCCCTCGCGTGGATGTATTTTTGCATACGCACACCCGCATTCTCCGCGGCGAAATGTAGTTAAATGAAAGCCACCGCCCTTTCCGCGCCCACCCCACCCCCGCTGGCGGCTCGCCAGGCCGGACTGGGCTACGTGTCCGACGAGCGCCCCGGCATCACGCGCCGCCCGCGGGGAAAAGGGTTTGCTTATCTCACATCCGCTGGTGGGGCGGTGCGCGCTCCAGAAACCCTGCGCCGCATTCGCAGCCTCATCATTCCCCCCGCGTGGACCGACGTCTGGATTTGTCCGCTTGAAAACGGCCATATCCAAGCCACGGGTCGCGACGCGCGCGGGCGCAAGCAATACCGCTACCACCCGCGCTGGCACGAGGTGCGCGACGAGGCGAAATACAATCGCGTGCTCGCCTTTGGGGAAGCGCTCCCGCGCATCCGCCGGCGCGTGGCGGCCGACTTGCGGCGGCGCGGCATGAGCCGGGAAAAGGTGCTTGCGACCATCGTCCGCCTGCTGGAGACGTCGCTCATCCGCGTGGGCAACGACGAATACGCCCAGCAGAACGGCAGCTACGGCCTGACCACGCTGCACAACCGCCACGCCAAAGTGCGCGGCACACAGATCACTTTCGAGTTCAAGGGCAAGAGCGGCAAGTCGCACCGGATCGACGTGCGCGACTCGCAGCTCGCAAAGCTCGTCCGCCGCTGCCAGGAACTCCCGGGGCAGGATCTCTTCGGCTTCGTCGATGAGGATGGCGCGGTGCGCGACGTGACTTCCGACGACGTCAACGCCTATCTCCGCGACATCGCAGGCGACGAATTCTCGGCCAAGGATTTTCGCACTTGGGCGGGCACGATCCTCGCCGCCATCGCGCTGCGTGAATTCGATGAGTTCACGTCCGAGCGGCAGGCGAAGCGCAATATCACGCAGGCGGTCCAGGCGGTCGCGAAGATGCTCGGCAACACCCCGGCCATCTGCCGCCGCTGCTACGTGCATCCGTCCGTCCTTGACGGCTACCTCGCCGGCCAGACCATCGCCACGCTCCAGCAGTCCGCCGATCAGCGCCTGCGCGGCTCGCTCGCCAGGCTCCGGCCCGAGGAAGCCGCGGTGCTGATGCTCTTGCGCGAGCGATTGGCGGCGGCCGAACGTGCCGGCGGCAGTCAGCGCGCCTCGTCCCTCACGCGTAAACCTCATGCCCGCCGCGACTGAACTCGAAATCGACGGGCGCAAAGTCCGCGTCACCAATCTGGCCAAAGTGCTCCACCCCGCGCCCGGCTTCACCAAGGCGCAGGTGATAGATTCCGATGCGCGCATCGGCGATGTGCTCGTGCCGCACTTGCTCCGCCGACCCGTCACGCTCAAGCGTTTCCCCGACGGCGTGGACGGCGAGTTCTTCTACGAGAAGCAGGCGCCCGCGCATCGCCCGCCGTTGCTGAAGACCGCGCGCGGTGTGGAGCGACACGCGCGGAGGCGACATTGACTACAGCCTGCTCAACGACCGCGCCGCGCCCGTCTGGGGCCGCGAATCTCGCGAGCCTCGAACTGCATCCCTCCCTCCATCGCGCGCCGCGCCTCACGCGACCGGAAAGCGTGGTCTTCGACCTTGACCCCGGCCCGCCCGCAAGCATCATCGAGTGCTGTGCCGTCGCGCTCGCTTTGCGCAAGCTCTTCGCCGCGCACGGCTGGGATTGCCTCGCGAAAACGTCCGGCTCGAAAGGTCTCCCGCTTTTCCTGACGCTCAACACCGCCACGACTTACGCGAAGACGAAGCCGGCCACAAACCTCATCTCCTTCTCCACCTCCCACATCCCTCTCCATCCACCTGTCCTGCTTTGCTCGCACGCTTTTGTCCTGCTTTGCGGGCAACACCACACCGGATCGAAGATTTCTTGCCGTTTCCTACCCCACGAGACAATCTCCGCGAACCCTTGGTTAACCCCTGCCACTTGAATGAAGTTCGACATTATTCCCAAGCATTGGCTCTCGCGCATGGCTGCAGCCGAAGGGCAATTCTCGCGCTGGCGCGTCGCGTCCAAATGTCGCTCCGCTTTGAGCGTTCTGATTTTCACCTTTGCCTCAATCACCATGGCCGCCGCGCCGAAAGTGCCCGCCTCCGCGCCGCTTGGATCAATGCAGTTCGCGCCCTCACCCGAGCGACCGATTGGCTGGCGGGGAGATGGTTCGGGGCGTTATCCCGGAGCCACGCCACCGACATCCTGGGAGCGCAGGCCGGACGGCAACGGTTACGCGACCAAGGGCATTGTCTGGATGGCCCCACTGCCTAACATCGGCGTCGCGACTCCGATTGTGGTGGGCGGCAAAATCATTCTCACCTCGGAAGTCGCCGACGTGGTTTGTCTCGACAAGCAGACAGGACGCATTCTTTGGATTCGCTCCAATCCCGAGTTCGAGGGGTTGAGCGATGAGGAACGCAAGTCCAACCCCGCCTACGCGGAGAAGTTGACGCCATTGCTCGCGGAACTCGCGAAGGCGAATGCGGAAGCGGTCGAGGCACTGAACGCCCGGTTACCAACGGCCCCGACGGCGGCGGCGCGCCCGCCGGAGCCGGCGCTCAAGCGCAAGCGCGATCTCGAAAAGCAGATTCAGGATCTGCAACTCGCCATCGACAAAAAACTTTTCGAGCGCTACTGGGGCCAGGGCGTCTTCGGCTTCAGCGGACAGACCCCGACCAGCGACGGCAAACACGTTTGCGTCTTCTTCACCACGGGCGTCGCCGCGTGTTATGACCTCGACGGCAACCGCAAATGGATTACGCGTGGCCGTGGCGGCGGCAGCGAGCATGGGAACTTCGCCATCCCGTTGCTTGGCGGAAACCGCCTCATCGTCTGGGCCAACGAGATGCGGGCCTACGATGTGGATTCGGGCAAGCTCATGTGGACCAATGCCGCGAAGGCTTCCAACACCTACGGCTCGCTCTTTCGCGTCGAATCTGGCGGCGAGTTGGTTGCAGGCTTCCAGTGGGGTTTTTTCGCGCGCGTCCGCGACGGCCAGCAGATTTGGGACAAGGGAGCATTCGGCGATTCAGTCGCGACTCCCATCGTCGAAGGCGACACGATCTTTGCCTACGGGGGTTATCCCAAGTATAACGACACGACGAAGGGCGTAAAGGCGTTCAAAATCCCCGCCAGCACAGACAGCGGCAATCTGACCATGTCTTACGAGCTGAAGGAGGAATGGGCGGACGACGAACTGGTGTTGGACAAGCAGAAGAATCCTTTCGACCGGGGTTATGTCTCCTCGCCATTGTACGTCGAGGGACTTATCTATCAGCTTACGCAGGGCGGTGGGCTGGTGGTGAACGACGCGGCGACGGGTGCAGTAATTTATCGCAAGGTGCTTCCGCTCAAACCGCGCACCTCGTATTGGAACTGGGCAGGCTGCTCCGCCAGCCCGACGTTCGCGGGGAAATACATTTACCTGATGGACAATCAAGGCACCACGCTCGTCATCCAGCCCGGACGGGAATATCGCGAGGTGGCGAATAACTACATCGCGGAGTCCGCGAACGGCAAGGAGCAGGCGCAGTTCAATTCCACGCCCATCTTCGAAGGGTCGCGGATGTATTACCGCACACCCGGCCATCTATACTGCGTCGGCGAGAAGTGATATGTCCCGGATCATTCGCACTTTTTCGCGGCTTTGTGCCGCCGCTTTGGTCTTGGGAGCATCCGGCGCGGCTTTGACGGGGGCGGAGATCGCTGCACCCGTTGGCTCATCGCAGTTTTTACCTTCGCCGGAGCGGCCCGTCGGCTGGCGCGGCGACTGGACGGGGCGGTTTCCCGGCGCGACTCCGCCGGGGGTCTGGAGCCGGCGCGTCAAGGGCATCACCAGCGAGTTGCGCTATCAGGCGGCGAAGCCGGCCGGCGAGCCGGGTACGGACAGCCAGCCGCTGGAATATTTCACCATCAAAGACTGGCTGGTGGCCGGGCCGTATGACCTTGATGACCCGGCGAAGGATTTCGACCGCGACTTTCTGGATGGCGAAGCGAAGGTCGAGCCGGCCAAAGACGCCAGGGCGGGAACGGCTGTTTGGACGCCCTTGCGCGTCGGCATCGAGACGCAGAGCCGTCACGAGCATAACGAAGGCACCTGCGGACAGAGCTATGTCGATTTCCTCTTCATGTTTGGAAAGATAACCGTCGAGGGAAGTTCCACCGTCACGATCGAAGGCGATTTCACCAATAAGGTCGCTTACGCCCATACGTATATTCACTCGCCGACGGAGGCCCGCGTGCAACTGCAAGTTCCATTTGATGGAACCGCGGGCCGGTTCTGGCTCAACGGCAAACCCACCGACCTCGATCTAAAGAGCCGCAGCAAAGCCTTCGAGGTCACGCTGGTCAAAGGTTGGAACCGGCTGCTGGTGAAGGTCAGCACCGCCGACGGACTGGGCAAAAACTACGATGGGCGATGGCTCAGCAAATGGCTGGTCGCCGCCTATTTCACGCCCCTCGCGCCGGTCAGTTACGAGACGAAGAACATCCATTGGATGACCCGGATGATCGGACGGAGCACGTCGCAACCTATTGTCGTGGGAGACAAGATTTTCTTGGGTTCAGGCATCTCGGATTTGATCAGCATCGACAAGAAGGACGGGAAGATTTTGTGGATGCAATCCAGTACACCTTATGATGGTCTGACCGTCGAGGAGAGAGCTGCGCTGCCCATCAAGGAGCAAATCGAAGCGCTGCTGGCCTCGCTGCAAACGCTGAATGCGGAAGTGGTCAAAGCCATCAACGCCGCCACTTTTCTTCAAGGACTTCCGGCCAGTCAGGAGGCAGAGCTCGACAAAAGGCTCAAAGCCAAAATCGACGCCGAGCGGGCGGTCCACATGGCCTTCGCCAAGATGGACCGCAAGAAATATCCGGCGATGTACGACAACGAAGTCTCCGCCAGCAACGGCACTCCCTGTAGCGACGGCACGCATGTCTTCTGGACTTGCGGCGGCGGAATGAAAGGGCCGGGCGCCTATGTCATTGCCTGCTTCGACCTCGACGGCAAGCGCGTCTGGAGCCGCCACGGCGCCTTTGGCGCGCAGGAACACGGTAACCATACCTCGCCCACGCTGGTGGATGGCAAATTGATCTTCGCGGCCAACAAAACACTCTACGCCTTCGACGCCATGACGGGCCAGGATCTGTGGAAGAACACGCCCGGCGACTGGCAGAACCAGTTCTGCGGCTCTTCTCCCGTCGTCACCCGGATCGGTGGCGAGAGCGTCATCATCGGCAAGCGATTCATCCACCGCGCTTCGGACGGAACAGAACTGTGCCCGAACAACCTCGAAGGCTACTTTGCGGAAGCGACGCCGATTGTGGAGGACGGAGTGGTCCACAACCCTTTTCGCTTTCGAGGCCACAAGGACATGGTCTCGTTCATCTCCGTCAAGCTCCCCGCCAGCTCGACGGCGGGCGTCAACGCTGAAACGGTGTGGGCACCCGTCGGCAAGGATTTGAGCATGACGCTGCGCGGGCCGATCTTCGCCATCGCCTCTCCGCTTTATGTGGACGGGATTGTTTTCGCGATCGAGATGAGC
>JBBQCM010000103.1:0-23382 GCA_038318725.1 Chthoniobacterales bacterium | reverse complement strand
CCTGCATGCGCGCCGCGCTCGCCGACGCGCGTCTTTTGCCCGCCGACATCGGCTACATCAACGCCCACGCCAGCGGCACGCAGCTCAACGACGCGAACGAGTGCGCGGCGATCCGCGCCGTTTTTGACAAACCGCCGCCGGTCAGCGGGACGAAAGCTTTTACCGCGCATCCGCTCGGCGCGACCGGCGCGATGGAAACCGCCCTCTGCGCGCTCGCCCTGCACGAAGGCTGGCTCCCGCCCACCCTCCACCACCGCACACCCGACCCTGCCTGCGCCCTCGACATCATCCCCAACACCGGCCGCCCCGTGCCCATCCGCTACGCCATGAACAACGCCTTCGGCTTCGGCGGCATCAATTCCGTCCTCGTCCTCGGGCGGGCGTGAGCCAGTCGCCGCGTTGTGTAGGCTCCCGCCATGAGTGAATTCCAGCCACTGATCGACCAGCGCTATCGCGAAGATGTTTTGCGTGCGCGCAAACTGACGATGGAGCAGCGGTTTCTCGGCAGTCTCGAATTGTCGGAGGTCACGATGGCCATGGCGCGCGGAGGAGCGCGCAGCCAGTTGCCGAACGCCATCGAGGAGAAAGTTCGAAGCCGAGTGGCAGCGCCGGCTCCGCATCGTTCGTCGTCTGGACGAGCAAGGGATTTATGCGCCGCTTGAATCGCCGCTATGACCCCGCACGAAATCGTCCTGCAAGCATGCTGGTCGTGAACCCGCCGAGCAGCAGCAAAGGAGGGAAGTAGCTCAAAGTGAGGCCGACCGGAAACACCGCCGGCTGCACGAGAAAGAACCAGCGAACCGCCCGAACTGGCATGCGCGCTCCGGCCAGCAGCAGCCAGGTGCCCGCCGCCTGCATCGCCAGTAGCAGCCAGCCTACGCGTGCTCCGGCTTAAAGAAGTCATCGGGGCGGAAGTTTTGGACGATGATGCGGAAATGCTCCGCACTGAGCGGGTCGTTGAAACCCGTCGGGCGGCCGGCACCGTCGGTCGTATCATAGGGCGTGGCGCCAATCCCGCATCGAAAACCTCGAAATCCCGCAAGTGGCGGTCAACTGATATGGCCAAAAACGCACCCAAACCCACCGTCACCATGACGGCTGGCAAAAACACCCCGGACTTTACCTCTCTTGCGGGCTTGCACGATGCGCGCTCTTTCCGCTTGCTTCCGATGCCTCTGACTCATTAACCATCGAAGGCATCTGGAAGCACCCGGTTCTTTTGCGAAGGAAACGGGAGCGCGTCTGGTGAGTTTCCTTTCTGTTTCTGCGCGGAATGGAGTCCTCCCTTGCAACGGCAGTTCCGTGAAAATTATGACTAATTCTCTAAATTCCCTCAACCAAGAGACCAATGGTTTCGGATCCGCTCGGAAGCTGTCCTGCGTTCGAGCCAGCATCCGGGAGATGACCGCCGGGATGTGCGCAATGCTGGCCGTTGTCCTTTTGGTACTCAGTTCGGGTTGCCAAAGCACGTCCTCGCTGCCCAAGCAATTCGTCGGTCAGGTGCCGGGGGTGCTGGCACCGGGCGACTGGCTGAAGATTTCTTTTCCCGGAGCGCCGGAACTCAGCCAAGTGCAGAGGATCCGCTCGGATGGGAAAATCAGCTTGCCGCAGATCGGGCAGGTGAATGCTGCAGGCAAGCGGCTCGGTACGTTTCAGGACGAACTTTCCAACCTGTATAAGCCCAAGCTGACGAATACGGAGGTGGTTGTCTCCTTGGAGAGCAGCTCCATCCCGGTCTATGTCTCTGGAGCGGTGAGCGCCCCCGGGAAGGTGATACTGGAACGGCCGATGACGGTGCTCGAGGCGATCATGGAGGCGGGCGGGCCTTCGAATCTGGCCAATCTGAAAAAGGTAATCGTCATTCGCAATGCCAGCGGGAAGCACTACACCGAAGCCCTCGACCTGAGCCCTGCCCTAAAAGGGCGGGCCAGCGCGGTCTTTTACCTCCGGCCTTACGATATGATTATTGTGCCGGAGAGATTCTTCTGATCATCGCGGGCGGTAACGCATCGGTCAGCCGGGTCAGTCGGTTGACACTCGATAAAACCGCCGGTTCACCAGCGCCGCGCCCTGATCAGTTACGACGACGGTTCCGTTCCCGCTCGCCTTGCTCGCCGCGCTGGTCAAAAGGGTCCAGGTTTTGAGGTCGTTGGAGAAAAAAATACTGACCCCGTTGACCACTCCCGTGGGGCTGCTCAGCGTGAATTGAAAGCTGCCGTCGGGCAGGCGGCGCGACTCGCTCAGAACTGGCCTGCTTTGCTGGGGAGGCTGAGGTTGATCCAGGACAGGAAGCGTGAAGGAGGCTTCATTGGAGGGACCGCTTTCGAGGCCTGCGGTATTGTAGGCGGTGACCACACAGAAGTAGGTAATTCCGGCAGTGAGATTCGGGATCGTCGCCACGGTGATGTTCCCCACATCGATCGACTCGGTATAGGTGCCGCTTGACGTGCCGGAGTATAACCGGTAGCCGGCGATATCTGGCGAGGCATCCGCATCCCAAGTCAGCGTGATGCTTTCCGCAGCTTCGACGAAGGACAGAGAAGCCAGCCAAAGTGCGACGATTAGCCGCGCGATCGGTATCGATCGCCCGATTGTAATATGGTAGTTATGCAACATGCTTTCGGTTGTGACAGACATCATGTCATCGACATGAGGGAGGGAATGTGGAGGCGGCGAGGGGCGCACAGATAGATCACATCTAATATGCTTTGCAAGTGACGATAGGCACGCATTTGGCTGTCGAGGTGCGGAGCTGTCAAACCACTTCGATAGAACTGGCTAGGAGGAGTGGCCTCAGTTATCGAAAGACCGCAAAATTATGACCTCCTCTTCTTTGCAGCCGTTTGCGGCGGCCTTATTCAGCAGTGCGCTGGCTTTGGCGGTGGTCTTGCGCAAGAGGCAGACGGTGGCCAGCGGGTGCTTCTTTGCCGGGATGGGGATAATGGCGGTCGAGAGCGCGTTGGGTGGCATGAGCCTGGAGGCGTCGCAGCCTGTGAAAGTCGCTCTCTGGCAGACCTTCGCCTTGATGGCAAAATCCTTTCTGCCCGGAGTCTGGCTTTGTTTCAGTCTCACCTACTCCCGGGGGAATTTCGCGGAGTTCCTAACCAAGTGGCGGTACGCTCTGTTGGCGGCGACTTTCCTGCCGATTGGGCTCGCGGTGGGATTTCGCACAGATCTTGTGCAGGTCCTGCCCCTTACCGAACCGAGCGAGGGATGGTGGGTCAGCTTTGGCAGGGCCGCGAGAGCCCTCAATGTTTTGCTGCTGATCGCCAATGTGCTCATCCTAATGAACCTTGAGCAGACCTTTCGCTCGGCGGTGGGGACCATGCGCTGGCGCATCAAGTTCGCCGTGGTGGGTCTGGCGGTGGTCTTTGGCGCGCGAATCTACACGCAGAGTCAGGGGCTGCTTTTCTCGGGCTATAACTTGGCACTGACCAGTCTCGAAACAGGTGCGCTACTTATCGGCTGCACCTTAATCGTTATCGCTTACCTGCGGAATGGCTTCTCCGAGATCGATGTTTATCCTTCGCAGGCGGTTTTGCAGAATTCTCTCACCGTCCTCTTGGCCGGTGGTTACCTTTTGGTGGTCGGGGTGCTGGCTCAGTTCGTCGCTCTGTTCGGCGGGGTGGGAGACTTCCAAACGCAGGCCTTTCTGGTGCTTGTGGGGATCGCGGCCCTCGCCGTCCTGCTGCTGTCGGAGCGGCTGCGGCACCGGATCGGCAGTTTCGTGAGCCACCATTTTCAAAGGCCGCAGCATGATTTTCGCAAAGTCTGGACGCAGCTCACACAGCAAACTTCCAGTGTCAGGGAACCTGGCGGTCTGGGGATCGCCGCCGCCCGGTTGATCTCCGATACCTTCCGAGTTCTGTCGGTCACGATCTGGCTGGTCGATGAACAGAAGGAACGGTTGGTGTTTGCTGCCTCGACCTTTCAGCAGCGGGAGACGGCCGAACAAAATGCCGAAGGTGTGGCCCCGAGCACCTTCCGGGCGGGACTCGGCCGGCAGACTGGCCCGTTCGACTTGGAGGCGGTGCGGGAGGACTGGGCGGAGGCGTTGCGCCGGATGAGTTCCACACAATTCCTCGCGGGGGGAAACCGCGTCTGTCTGCCCCTCTTCGCCGGAGATCGCTGGCTGGGCGTGGCCATTCTGGCGGATCGGGTGGAAGGCGTCCGCTACACGGTGGAGGAACTGGATCTGCTGAAATGCATCGGAGACCAGATAGCCGCGGGCCTTTTGAATCTCCGCCTGACGGAAGAATTGATGCTCGCGAAAGAACTGGAGGCGTTTCAAACCATGTCCACGTTTTTCGTTCACGACCTCAAAAATGCCGCATCCAGTCTGAACCTGATGCTGCAGAATCTCCCCGTGCATTTCGATGACCCAGCCTTTCGCGAAGACGCCTTGCGCGGGATCGCCGCCACGGTGAACCGGATCAATGATCTCATCGCCAGGTTGAGCATTTTGCGGAACAAGCTGCAACTCAGCCTGGCCGAATGTGATTTCAACCAACTGGTCATCGAATCGCTCCAATGTTTGCAAGGGGCGGAGCAGTTGGAACTCGTCCGGGAACTGCCGCCGCTGCCGAGAATGGTTGCGGATCGGGAACAGTTGCAAAACGTCGTGACCAATCTGCTTTTCAATGCCCGCGACGCCGTCGGCCGGGGCGGTCGCATCCGTGTGGAGACGAGCAAGCAGGAAGGATCAGTTGTGCTTTTGGTCAGCGACGATGGCTGCGGAATGAGTCCCGCGTTTCTCCGGGACTCGCTCTTTCGCCCCTTTCACACGACCAAGAAAAAGGGCATTGGCATAGGCATGTTCCAATCCAAACTGATTGTCGCCGCGCACCACGGCAGTATCCGGGCGGAGAGCGAACCAGGCAAAGGCACGACCTTCCGGGTTAGCCTGCCTCTCAGGCCACCAGCATCATGAAACCAAAATTGCTCATTGTTGACGACGACGAGGAGATTCGCACCCAGATGAAATGGGCGCTCGCCCAAGACTATGAAATCCTTCTCGCCGAAGATCAAAACGGAGCGCTCGAGGCTTTCAAATCTGGCGGCCCGGTGCTGACGATGCTCGATCTCGGACTGCCTCCGCGGCCCAACGACCCGGAGGAGGGACTGGCCACGCTCTCGGGTCTGCTGAGCCTGGACAATGCGGCCAAAGTCATTGTCGTCTCCGGCCAGGGGGACAAGAAAAACGCGCTCGAGGCGGTCGGTGCGGGAGCCTACGATTTTTTGTGCAAGCCGGTGGACATGGGTGAACTAAAACTGCTCCTCCGGCGGTGTCTCTATGTGGCCGAACTCGAACGGGAGTATCGCGAGATGCAGCAGAGCGCGCGCGCGGAGGTCTTTGAAGAGATGATCGGGAGCAGTCCGCAAATGCAGGCGGTCTTCGCCTTCATCCGCAAGGTCGCGACGACCCCCGCCCCGGTGCTGCTGCTCGGCGAGAGCGGAACCGGGAAAGAGATGGCTGCCGTGGCTATTCACCGTCGTAGTTTGCGAAAGGAGGGGCCGTTTATTCCCATCAATTGCAGCGCGATTCCGGAAAACCTGCTCGAGAGCGAGCTGTTTGGCCATGAAAAGGGCTCTTTCACCGGCGCGCATGCCCAGCGCCGCGGCCTCGTCGAAAGCGCCGCCGGCGGAACGCTGTTTCTCGATGAAATCGGCGATCTGCCGCTCCCCATCCAAGTGAAGCTGCTCCGCTTTTTGCAGGATAAACGCTTTCAGCGAGTGGGCGGTCGCGAGGAGATCCAGAGCGATGCGCGCATCGTCACCGCCACTAATGCCGATTTGAAGGACTCCATCGCGCGAGGAAAATTCCGGGAGGATCTGTACTTTCGGCTGGCCGTCGTCGTCGTCCAGCTCCCGCCGCTGCGCGATCGGGGCGAAGACGTCGGCCTGGTGGCGCGGGAGTTTCTCCAGCGGTATGCGGTGCAGAATGGCAAATCCGGTTTGAACTTCGCTCCCGACACCCTGCGCGCGATCAACCTCAACCGGTGGCCTGGAAACATCCGCGAACTGCAAAACTCGATCCAGCGGGCGGTCATCATGGCGGAGAGCAAACGCATCTCGGTGCAAGACATGGAACTGACCCATGCGGCGGAGGCGCTGGCCCCAATCACCCTCAAGGAAGCACGGGAGACAGTGGAAAGAGAGGTCGTCCAGCAAAGCCTTAAGCGGCACTCGGGGCGGATCAGCGCCGCCGCTATGGAACTGGGAATCAGCCGCCCGACGTTTTACGAGCTGATGGAAAAGCTGGGCATCGTCCGGCAGGAAAAGGGCGGCCAGTGACGGCCTTTGACTCGGCAACTTCCCTCAAGAAACTCAAAAAATTCCCTCCGAATTCATTATGCAAATCCCAGGACCCGTCTGTTCGAGAATATTGGCCGTGACCTTGATGGCGATTTTCACCTGCGGGTGTTCCGCCAAAACGAAACAGGCCCGTATGCTGGCCCGCGCGGAGAGTTATTTCGAGGCCGGCGCATACGACAAGGCGAAGATCGAGTACCTGAACCTGCTCAAAGCGGATTCCAAGAACGCCACCGCGATTGAGCGCCTGGGGATGATCTGGTTTGAACAAGGAGCACCGCTACGAGCCCTGCCCTTTCTCCAGACCGCACGGGATCTCGCCCCGGACAATCTTAAGTTGCGTGGAAAACTCGCCGCGGCCTACGGAGCGGTGGGCCATGTGGCCGAAGCCAGAAAGGAAGCGCTCACCATGCTGGAGCAGTCTCCGAATCACGATGAGGCGATCCTCCTGCTGGCCGACACTTCGGTCAGTGCAGAGGACATCGAGTTTGCGGAGCAAACACTCCGGGAAGCGGCCCAGCCTGACAGAGCCTCTGTCCATCTCGCCACAGCCACTCTGCTGCTGCGCAAAGGAGAGGGGGATTCCGTCCAGCCGGAAGTGGAAAAGGCGCTGGCTCTGGACCCGAAGTCGTCGCTGGCGCACATGGCGATGGCCCATCTTTGGTGGTCGAAAAACGATCTCACCCGCGCGGGCGAAGAGTTCAAAATCGCCGCCGATCTCGCGCCGGTGCGATCCACCGCGCGGATGAAATTCGCGGAGTTTAAAATGAACTCCAAAGCGGAGGCCGAGGCCAAACTCCTCCTCCATGAAATCACCCGAAAGGCCCCCGATTATCTGCCCGCGTGGACTTTTCTCGCCCAGATCGCCTATGGCGAAAAGAAGTATGATGAGGCGCTCGCCCTCCTGGCCAACTCCCTCCGCCGGGACGGCGGAAATTTCGACGCGCTGATGCTTCAGTCGGCCATCTGGTTGGCCCGGGGGGACGTGGATAAGGCTGTGCAAAGTCTCGAGGCGCTGGATGAGCGGCATCCAAACATGCCGCCGCTGAAGTACCAACTGGCCCGCGCCTATTTGCAGAACAACAAGGCCAAGCAAGCCGCCATCGTGCTCAATGACGCCGTCGCGATCAACCCGGATTATCTCGAGGCCCATTTCCTCCTGGCGACGGCCAATCTCCGCAGTGGCGATGCCCAGGCAGCCGTGGCTTCCCTGGAGGCTTTGCTGAAAAAACGGCCCAAGATGATGCTGCCTCAGTTGATGCTGGTCGAGGCGTTCCAGTCCCTGGCGAGACTAGACGATGCCGCGACCCTTCTGCGCGAGCAGATCGCCGCCTCTCCCCAGAGTTCTGCTCCACAATTCTTGCTCGGCACGGTCCTGCAAAAGAACAAGCAGGAGGAGGAAGCGCGCGCCGCTTTCCAGAAAGCCTACGAATTGGAGCCGGACAATTTCCTCTACTTTTCCAAGATCATCGAATTGGATCTTGCAAAGAAGGATTTTCCCACCGCCCTGCAGCGGGTGCAGGCGGAATTGCAGAAAACGCCCGGGTCAGCAGGGATGCACTTCCTCAAAGGCAAAATCCATGCGACGCAGGGAGATTGGGCTAACGCCGAGGTCGCGCTCCTCGAGTCGCTGAAACTGGATGCCGGTTTCTCCGGCGCGTCAGCCCTTTTGATTTCGACCTACATGTCCACGAAAAGGCTGCCGCAAGCCCTGGGTCAGTTGGAAGGGATACTAGGGAAAAATCCGAAGGAAGTGAGTGCGCTGCTGGTCGCCGCCTTGATCTACGAGCAAATGGACGACTTCGGGAAAGCCCGGGATTACTACGAAAGAATCCTGACGGTGAGTCCCGAGCATGGCGGGGTCATGAACAACCTCGCCTACCTGTATTCCGAGAAATTGAACCAACTCGACAAGGCCTATGAGCTCGCCCGCAAAGCCGCAACATTGCAGCCGCGCGACGCGGGGGCCGCCGACAACCTTGGCTGGGTTCTCTACAAGCGGGGTGAATACCCGCAGGCGCTGGCGCTGCTCCAAACCAGCGCGGAAAAACTGGGGGATATCCCCGAGGTGCAGTTTCACCTCGGCATGGCCAGCTACTCCATGGGTCAGATGGATGCCGCAAAGAAGGCTTTTCAGACGGCCCTCAAATCGCCGGAGGAGTTTCCCGGCAAAGCGGAAGCGCAGCGCCGGCTGGCGATGCTGGACACCCCCGAAGGAAAACCCGCGGATATCTCAAGTGAAGCGCTCGAAGCGATGCTCAAGCAGCAACCCGAGGATCTCCTTGTGCGGATGCGGCTCGGCGAAGCTTATGAGAGGCAGGGTGAGTTTGCCAAAGCGGAGGCCGCCTACGAACAGGCGCTCAAGGTGAACCCGCGCCTGCCGGCCCCGGCACTCAAGCTCGCCCAGCTCAATGGCGGCCCGCTGAAAAACAGGGAAAAGGCGATCGAGTTTGCCAAAAAGGCGAAGGACCTGGCTCCGAATGATCCGATCGCGTCCGGCACCCTCGGGGCACTCGTCTTTCAGGCCGGTAATTTTTCGTGGGCCTACAGCCTGTTGCAGGAAAGTTCCCGCAAGCGGGCTGACGACGCGGTGATTCTCCGCGATTTTGCCTGGGCCGCCTACAGTCAGGGAAGACTGGACGAGGCGCAGCAAGCCATGCAGCGCGTGCTGAAAGCGGCTCCCGATTCTCCGCAGGCCGCGGATGCCAAAATCTTCCTCGCGATGACCGCGCTGGACCCGCACTCCAAGGATCTCAGCACCGCGGAACCGGAGGTCCGGAAGATCCTCGAAGCGGACCCCGCTTACACCCCGGCCTCGATGGCCCTGGCGGCCCTTCAAATGCAGCGCGGCGAAGCCGGGGCCGCTGTCGGCACGTATCGCCAAGTATTACAGCGCTTCCCGGATTTCGCACCCGCGCAGAAATACCTCGCCGCGCTGTATCTCGGCGATCCTGAGAACCGCCCCAAGGCCCGCGATCTGGCGATGAAAGCCCGGAAGACCCTGCCCGATGATCCCGAACTCGCGCGCACGCTCGCCGAGATCAGCTATGAGCGGAAAGACTACAAGTACGCCCTCCAACTGCTCAACGAGAGCGCTCAGAAACGCCCGCTGAATGCCACCGGCCTCTACTATTTGGGCATGACCCACCTCCAACTCAAGGAAATGCCCCGGAGCCGCGAGACGCTTAATCTTGCCCTGGCCGCCGGCCTGACCGATCCGTTGGCCACGGAAGCCCGCCGGGTGATCGCGGAAATGCCGCCGGAGTAGGAATTGCGGCGGGTGCGGCGCGCTACGCGAACGTCTGGAGGGTGCGCAGTTTCGCAAGGGCGCGACCGCTTTCGACCTGCGCGCGGGCAAGGTCCAGACCAGTGGCGAGGTCCGGCGCAAGGCCGGTGATGACAAAGCCGGCGGCGGCGTTCAGCAGCACGAGGTCGCGGCGCGGGCCGCGTTCGGAACCATTGAGGATTGAGGTGAGAATGGCGGCGTTCTCCCGCCGGTCGCCGCCGCGCAGCGCGTCGAGCGCGCAGGAAGCGAGGCCGAAAGCAGCGGGCTCGACGATAAATTCACGGACGAGGCCGCCGGCCACCTCGCACACCGCGCTGCGGCCGGTCAGCGAGAGTTCATCCATCCCGCTGCCGTGGACGGCCCAGGCCCGCGCGCGGGCGAGGAGGGCGAGCGCTTTGGCGTATTTCGGGAGCAGCACGGGCGAAAAGATGCCGACGAGTTGGTAGGCAGGTCGCGCCGGATTGAGCAGCGGGCCGAGGAGATTGAAAATCGTGGGGATGCCCTCCGCAGCGAGCGCCTTGCGGACGGGGCCGATGGCTTTGAAGGCGGGATGATAGGCAGGCGCAAAGACAAAACCGAGTCCACGCGTCTCGACACAGCGGCGGAGGTCAGCGGGCGGGAGATCGATGCGGACGCCGAGTTCCTCCAACACGTCCGCGCCCCCGCTCTGGCTGGTAATGGCGCGGTTGCCGTGCTTCACCACGCACGCGCCACCAGCGGCAAGGACAAACATGACGGTGGTCGAGACGTTGAAGATGCCCAGCCGGTCTCCGCCCGTGCCGCAGACGTCCAGCATCGGGCCGGGCATCCGGGCAGCCTCGATCCCCGGATCGACCGCCCGCGTGAGCAGCGCGTGGACAAAACCGGCAATCTCCGCCGCGGTCTCTCCCTTGGCCCTCAGCGCCTTGAGGAAATCCGCCTTTGCGCCATCCGTTATCTCAGCCTCCACCAACTGCGCGACCGCTGCCTCCACCATCTCTCCCGTGAGATCACGGCCGGTGAGGAGTTGTGCGGTGAGGTCGATGAGCATGCGGCCGCCAATAAACTTCGCCGCCACCGATCACGCCAAGCTTTCCTTCAGCCAAACCCAGCTTTGTAGGCTGATGTGAGGTGGCATGGAGCGGTCGCCGCAGAGGCAGGCGCTAATAATTTACAGGACCGAAGTCGGCTTAATGAAAGAAAAGCAGAATCTCTGCATCCATCCCGTGGCGTACTCACGAATTATCCTTACGCGCAAAATTGCCCGCATCAACCACACTACAACACCCATGAACATACTACTTCCTCAAAAACAAGGTCACCGCCCGCAGCGACTCTTCGGAGTCGTGCTCGCGACCGCCTGTACCGCCTTCCTCAGTTTTGGCACCCTTCAAGCCCAAGTTACCGTTTTGGGCGGGGCCACCTTCGATATTGGCACCGGCGTTTACACTTACACGTACGCAGTGGCGAACACGGGTCCGACATTCGATTTAGCCATCGTCAATGTGCCCGTGTCGTTCTCCAGCGATCTAATGGATCTCACCGCCCCCACGGGATTCGACATCATCTTTGACCCTGGCGTAGGCATCGTTTCCTTCTTTGAAGATACCGATCCGTTCACGCTCCAGACATTTGGGCCGTCATCTCTCAACGGATTGTTCACGTTCACCAGCATCGTCGCGCCTGGGTTGGTGACCTTCGACGCGCTCGATACGAATGGCGATACTTACACCGGGACCACGGTGTCCCCGATTGTTCCTGAACCGGGCTCGTTAGCGCTTTTGGGATTGGCCGCACTCGCTCCCGGATTTCTTTCGCGCCGACGCCAGAGCACCAATGCCGTTTCGATCAATCAACCAACCCCACAGCAGTAGTTATCAAACCCATGAAAATACCTATCCATCCAGTCCTCCGTCGCTTTTCTTTTGCGGCGCATGCCACAACCCTCGCAGCCGGAATCGCCCTTGCGGCGACCGCTTGGTTAGCTCCCACACCGGGTGCGCTGGCTTCCAGCCACAGCGATGCACCGCTCATCAAACTCGATCCGCAGGCCAATCTGACCGACGTTTACACTTTCGTCCGCACGCGGGCGGGAGGTGAAAGAGTGCTCGTCGTTGAAGTCAGTGTGCGCCCATTTTCCGAGCCGGGCGACGGCGTGATGTACGAGGCGTTTTCCGATGATGCGCGCTACAGCATTCACATCGCGAATCCGGTCACGGGTGCGGAGATTCAGCGCTATGACTTCCAGTTTTCGCCGGTCTCAACGAACGGCAATTACAAGAATCTGAACACAATCCTCCGCTACGGACGCGGGGCCAATGCGGGCGGGAACCCGGATGCCGGCCCTATCATGACGGTGGGCGACAACCACCAAAATTTCGTGCAGACCTACAACGTCACGCGGGTCGTGGGAAATGTGTCCACGGTACTCAATGGCACCACGACGCTGATGGTGCCGCCACCGAATCTGGGGGCGCGAGTCACGCCGCTCTACAACGACACCACGGGCACGCCGGCCACCAACCCGAATTACGGGAAGGCTATTTCCGGTGCGACTTCACCGGGAACCACCGATCCCTACACTGCACAGACGCGCTATAATTTCACGTCTGGCGGCGCGCTCTTCACGACTTTCTGCGGGCTGCGTGATGACGGGTTTTACGCCGATACACCGGCGATTTTCGACCTGCTCGACCCGCGCATTTTGGATAATGACGGCGACCCGAGCGACGGACTCGGCCAGGACGGCAATGGGGTGGACGGCTTCAAAGGATTTAACGTCCTGCATTACTCGATCGTCATTCCTCTGACTGAACTGCCGGCCATTGCCTTCAACGCACCTTTCACCAATGGCCAGGCTCCCGGAGTCGGCCCTCGCAACGGCGTCGGTGTGTATGCGTCTGTCAGCCGCCCGCGCGTCACGCTCCGCTCGACGATCGGAGCGCCTTCCTCCTCGGGACCGTTCATTCAGGTCAACCGGCTGGCTAACCCACTCTTCAACGAGGTGCTTGTCGCCCTCGCGGACAAGGATAACTACAACCGAACCTCACCGACGTCCGATGCGGCCAGTTTTGCGACCTACGCGAACAATCCGGAAATTGCCGCGCTTATTAACGTGGCGGTCTTTGGCAATCCGTCAGGGGCGGGCCCGCTGGCGACCACCGGCCGGTTTGACCTCGCGGCGGTTTACATCCCCGATGTGATTCGCGTGGACACGACCACGCCCTCGGTCCGGGTTTCGGGTGACGCCGGCTTCCACCGTTTGGGCTTCCTCGGTGGAGATACGCTGACGACGGGCGGCGGCCAGACGATTTCGGGCGGATGGCCGAACGGGCGCCGATTGGGCGACGATGTCGTGGACGTCGCCCTCACGGCAGTGGCGAGCGGTCCGAGCTACTCGACGGTCACTGTGCTCGGCGATAACGTCGCCGCAAACGATGAGCTCTATAACCGCGTCTTCCCCTACGCCGCCACCCCGCACGCGGGAACGCGTCACAGCAAGGATTCCGGACCGAATGTCGGGCCTTAGTCTCAAAGTGTGACCTCAAATCGCGCCGGCGCATTCGCAAAATGCGCCGGCGCTTTTGTTTCCCTCAGGATATGAATCCATCGCCGGAAGAGATACCGAGCACCCGTTCTGGAGGGAGCCGGTCGCGGATAGGAGCGCTGGCCGTCTGCATTGGCGCGGCCTTAGTTGCGGCGTTGGTGTGGAAGGCATCACCGGTGCCGAGTGGTGGCGTTGCCGTCGATTCCCCGGCACCATCGGCCCCATTGGCGCCGGACCAGATTTTAGCGGCAATTCCTCTGCCGGCGGGAAATCTCGTGTCCGATAAAGCGCTGACCTCGTTGCTGGGCAAAGTTCGCCAGACCCCACAAGACGCGATCGCTTGGGTGAACTTGGGAGATACGCTGGCCCAAGTGCTCCGCGACGGGGCGAATGAGAAATACTACGACCACGCGGAGGCGGCTTACCGATGCGCTCTCCGCCTCAATCCGCGCAGCGTGGACGCAATGATCGGGATGGCGTGGGCGACGGGTGGGCGGCATCTTTTTGACCAGAGCAAGGATTGGGCAAATCAAGCGCTGGCGCTGGACCCGCGCAATGCTGCGGCGTGCGGCATTTTGGGTGACGCCGACGTGGAGTTAGGCGATTACGACGCGGCTTTCGAGCATTACCAGAAGATGATGGATCTCAAACCGGACCTCTCTTCGTGGAGTCGCGGCGCGCATCTGCTGTGGTTGACCGGCGACAGCAAGAAGGCGATGTGGCTGATGGAGAAAGCGATCAAAGCGGGCGCGCCTTTCGCCGAGAACACGGCGTGGTGCCGGGCAAAATTCGCGATCATGCTGTTCCACGAAGGCGCTCTCATCCCCGCCGCGCAGATTCTGGAACCCGCGCTTCAAGCGGTCCCCAAAAATATTCATGTCCTGCTCGCCGCAGGCCGGATTGCCGCCGCGCGCCAGGATTTCCCCGCAGCCGAAAAGTATTTCAAGACGGTGCTCGAAATCGCGCCGAACCACGACGCCCTCGCAAGGCTCGGTGACCTCCACGCGGCCAAGGGTGAGAAGGCCGAGGCGGAAGCGTATTATGCGCAGGTCGAGGCGCTGGATGTTTTGCAGACTGCCCGCGCCGGCCACAGTCATCTCGCGCTGGCCAAGTTTTACGCCGACCACGATCGCAAACTCATCGAAGCGCTCCGCCTGGCGGAAGAGCGGAAACTGACGCGCAATGTGAGCGAAGCGGACACGCTGGCTTGGGTGTATTTCAAAAACGGCGATCAGGCGCGTGCGATGGAAGCGATGAAACGCGCTTTGCACTACAAGACGCCGGATGCCGAGATGCACTTTCACGCCGGGATGATTGCCGCGAAGTCTGGCGACCGCACCCTGGCGCAGAGTCATCTGCAGCAGGCGTTGAGTCTGAATCCGCAGTTCAGCGTGTTGCAGGCGCCGGTTGCGGCAAGGACTTTGGCCCAGTTCGCCAGCACCGAGTCCACGCCGGCCGGGAATGCCGGAGCCAGCCGATGAACGCGCTGCTCCGGAATCTTGGCCACGCACTGGCGCTGCTCCTTGCGCTGGTCACCCTGCCCGGAGCCTTCGCGCACGACGAACCGACGAGCTTCCTCGACCTCCGGTTCGGCGCGCACGGCATGACCGCGAGCCTCACCGCCTCGGCCACCGATCTTGCGCACGATCTGCCCGCCATCGAACCGGCCATGCTGCTCGATCCCACGGTCGCCGCCGCCCAGCGCGCCTCTTTTACGGCGAATGTGCAATCGCGAATCCTCATCGCCGCCGACAGCAGCCCGCTCACCGCGGAACTGCGGGCGATCGTCCCCGTTCCCGAGAAGCGCGACGTGCGTCTCGAATTCTATTACGCTTGGTCGGCAGCGCCGGCCGCTGTCCGGGTGCAATGCCGCCTTTTTCCCTACGATCCGCGCCACCGGACGTTTCTCAATGTTTACGAAAACGATCGGCTAGTGCTGCAGGAGATTTTTAAGGGTGACGCTCCGCCTCTCGAGTTTCGCGCGGGTTCCCGGCAAAGCCGCGGGGCCGTCATCCGGCAGTTTCTGTTTGAAGGCGTGCATCACATTTTCATCGGGCCGGACCACATCCTTTTCGTGGTCGGACTGCTGCTGCTCGGCGGGAGCGTGGGGCAGCTTTTGAAAATTGTCACGGCCTTCACCGTCGCGCACAGCATCACCCTCGGTCTCGCTACTTTCGGCATCCTCAGCCCGCCCGCTTCCATCATCGAACCCGCCATCGCGCTGAGCATCGTCTTTGTCGGCACCCACGCATTCTTCGGAAAGAGGCAGCGCGACCCGCGGCTGCTCTTTGCCTTCTGCTTCGGGCTCATTCACGGCTTCGGCTTTGCCAATGTCCTCCAGGAAATGGTCCTCCCGCGCCATGCGCTCGGCTGGTCGCTGTTCGCCTTCAACGGTGGCGTCGAGATTGGCCAGGCCTGTATCGTCCTTACCGTCGCTCCACTCCTGGGACTGCTTCGGCAGCGCAGCGCCCGCAGCTCCGAACGGGTCATCGCCGCCGGAGCCCTTTGCGTGACCACCGCCGGAGCGTTTTGGTTTTTTCAGCGCCTCCTGGCGTGACCGGATTTTTCCCGAGCCGCCGACTTGATCGCGGAAGCGTGGCGGCGGAGAATCGGCCCATGTCCCCGAACAACCTCTCCCGCCGTTCCTTTCTTCAAGCCACGATCGCCGCCGGCGTCGCGCCGTTTTTTCTGCCGTCGCGCATCTGGTCGGCGGAGACGAAACCGAACGATCGCATCACGCTCGGCTTCATCGGCTGCGGCATCCAGTCGCGCGGGCTGATGAGCGGCTTTCTCGGCAAAGCCGACACGCAGACGGTGGCGGTCTGCGATGTGGATACGACGCGCCGCGAGGATCACCGCCGGATTGTCGAGGAGCGCTACGCGAAGGCCGCGAACGCCACTGAATACAAGGGCTGCGCAGTCCATGGCGATTTCCGCGAACTGCTCGCGCGAAAGGATATAGATGCCGTGGTTATCGCCACGCCGGACCACTGGCACGCGATCATCGGCATCGCCGCCGCCGCTGCGGGCAAAGACATCTACTGCGAGAAACCACTGACGCAGACGATCCACGAGGCCCGGGCGCTGGTCGATGCGGTGGCGAAAAACAAGCGCGTCTTTCAGACCGGCTCGATGCAGCGCTCGTCGCGCGAGTTTCGCGTCGCGTGCGAATTGGCGCGCAACGGCGTCATCGGAAAGATCACTCGCGTGGAGGCGGGCTTCGGCGGGCCGGGGAAACCGTGCGATCTTCCCGGCCAGGCCGCGGAACCCGGCCTCGACTGGGATCTGTGGCTCGGGCCGGCGCCGCTGCGCGAGTACAATGAAATTCTCAGCCCGCGCGGCGTGAACAAGCACTTCCCCATGTGGCGGCTTTATCGCGAGTATGGCGGCGGCTTTGTCACCGACTGGGGCGCACATCATCTCGACATTGCGCAGTGGGGCCTCGGCATGGATTCGAGTGGACCGGTCGAAATCGTCCCTCCCGCCGATTGGGCGAAGGCGGAAGCTGGGGCGAAACTCATCTATGCCGACGGCGCGGAGGTTACGCATATCAAGGAAAACGGCGTTACCTTTTTCGGTACCGCCGGCGAGATCTACGTGAACCGCGGCAAGTTCCGGCTCACCATCGGCGGCGTGGACAAGGCGAAATCGCTCGCGAAGGAAGACGCGCCACCGCTCGGCGAACAGCTCGACCGCGTGGAGAAGGAATTTCTCGCCGCAGCCAAGGTGAAGCTTTACGCGAGCACCGACCACAAGACGGATTTCCTCGCGTGCATGAAGTCGCGCCAGCAGCCGATTACTGACGTGGAAATCGGCGCGCGCACCGTGACCTGCTGCCATCTCACGAACTTCGCCTACTATCACGGCCAGCGGCTGAAATGGGACCCGGCCACGAACACCTTCGCCGGCGGCACGGGCGATCCGAAGTGGCTGACGCGCGAGTATCGCGGGGAGTGGAAGGTCGCATAGGCCATCGTGTGCGGCCTGCGGACCAGGTTGGTGCTGTCTCTCGGCAAATGACGGACGCCTCCACCGCGTGATCACGTTTCTACTGCATCAGGTGATCGCGTTGCTCGCGCCAATCGGCTTCGTGTGGGCCGTACTTATCATTCTCGCGGTGCTGTTGTGGCGGCGGCGGCAGCGGCGGCTCGCAGTCTTGGCAGCAGGGCTGGTCGTTTTCATCACGGTCATCGGCAGCACGAGCGTGCCGGGTAAACTACTCGGCTCGATGGAGCGTCCGTATGCGGGTTTGAAGATCGACGACCTGCCCGCAGCGGATGCCGTGATCCTGCTCGGCGGCGGCGGGCAGGCTTCGCGCTACGAGGTGGGCGGTGTGCATCTGTCCGTCGCGGGCGACCGGCTGGTCATGGCGGCGGAACTGATGCGGCTGGGCAAAGCGCAGGTGCTGGTGCTCGGTGGCGCGTGGGGCAAGCTCGATGGGCACAAGGTCGTGGAGTCCGAGATCACGCGCGGGCTGCTGGCGCGCTGGGGTGTTTCCCCCGAGGCGATGCTCCCACTCGGCCAGAATCTCGACACGCACGACGAAGCGCTGAAAGTCCGCGCGCTCGCCACGGAGCGCGGCTGGCGGCGCGTGCTGCTCGTCACTTCCGCGAATCACATGCGCCGCGCGATGGCGACCTTTCGGCATCTCGGGATTGAGGTCACGCCCGTGCCTTGCAATTTTCTGACCAGCGTCGGCACCGGCGAGGTGCCCTTCGTTCCAGCGGTGCCGGGGCCGGACGGCTTTGTGAAAATGGGCATCTGGCTGCACGAGCAGATCGGCTGGCTCATGTACTGGCGTCGCGGCTGGCTCACGCCACCGCCGGCAAAGTAAGGCGCGTTCAGCCGCGGCGGGCGATGAGGGTGAGGCGGGGCCACCACCAGACGGTTTTGCCGTCTTCCTCTGCGAGGTGGAAAAGCGCGCGCGCCGCGGCGGGGGCCTGGGCGATAAGTTCGCGGACGCGGGCACGGTTTTCCGGCGAGGTGGCGGCAGTCTCGAAATACCATTCAAGGTCAGGCTGCTTCATCGGATGGAGCGCGGCGCTTTCGACGGTGAGGCCGGACGCGGTGCAGAGCTGCGTCCAGGCGCGGGGGGTGAGCAGGCGTTGATGGCTGGGGTCGCGGAGTTTCTCCACCCGATGCAGCCACTCCTCAGCCTCGGTTTCGTCATCCTGCACGCTCCCGTCGATGAGCAGGAACCAGCCGGCGGGCCGGAGCACGCGCGCGGTTTGGCGGATGAAGGATTCCGGCGAGCTGAAGTGGTGCGGCGCGATGCGGGAGGTCACGAGATCGAAGCTGGCGTCGGGATACGGCAACTCCTCGGCGGCGTGCTGGCGCGTTTCGACGGTCAGGCCGCGTTCGGCGGCGGCTTCGCGCACGCGTTCGAGCATGGGCGCGGCGAGATCGCTGGCCGTGACCTCGTGCCCGAGGCTGGCGAGATGCAGCGCGGTGTGGCCGCCACCAGTGGCGACATCGAGGACCCGGGCGCGCGCGGGCACCGCGATCTTTTCCAGCGCCGCGCGGACATCTGAGATATCCGCGAGGATGTGCGAACGCCCGTAGTTGCGGCTCTGCCGGGCGAACTGCTCCTGCGCGGCGAGCTGGACGGCGTCGAGTTTCAGGGCTTCAAACATGCTCGCGCAGCGGTTCGAAGCCGAGGTCGAAGAGGTTTGCGGAATTGTCCATGAGCGTCGGCAGCGTGGGGATGAAGGTCTCCCAATCCTGTGCGTTCACGAACTGCGTGTCGCACGTCACGAAGACGCCGCCGGGGACCACGTTCGACTGCTCGATGAGCACGCGGATGTCCTTATCCCAATCGAGGATGGTGACGTAGCCGAGGGTGGCCGGGCGGTTGATCATCGGGCTGTAGGAAAAGCGCTGGAGAAAGGCGTCGCGCTCTTCGACGGACGGGAACTTGCCGTGCGCGTGTGCGGAGAGCACGGTCACGGTCTTCGGGTCGAAATCGAGGAGCTTGTAAAAGCGGATGAGGGTGTCGCGGATGATGTTCCAATCCGCGGCGGTGCGGGCGCTGCGGACGCCGAATTTGATGCGCTCCGCGGTACGCGTGAGGGTGCCGTTATCGCCAAAGAAATGCGCGCTCAACTCGTAGCCGAAAAGGTCGTCCCAGCGCTTCAGATGGATCTGGTCGGCGCGCAGGCTGAGGCCCTTCGCGGGGTCGCAAAGCGCCGTACCAAAGGCCTCGAGCCGCGCCCCGGCGAAGCCAAGAGGCGCGGGAAATGGCACGTCCACATGGACACCAAAAAAATCAATCGGGACGATTTCCATACGTCGCGGAAGCTAGACCGCAGGCCCCCTTGGAGGCACGCGGTTTCTTTGCCCGGCAGCGGAAGCTGGACTTCTCCTGGCGGAAGGTCTTGGAACGGCGGTGTCCGAAACCTCACCCAACCCCCCGATGCCGCCGATTGCGAACGAAGCCGAACTTGATGACGCGCTCAGCCAGCCGACCGCCGGGCTGCTGGAGACGCTGCACGAGCTGGAGGGCGACATCCTGGTGCTGGGTGTCGGTGGGAAAATGGGACCGTCCCTGGCACGGATGGCGCGGCGGGCGAGTGCGCAACTCGGTCAGCTCCGGCGAGTGTTTGGCGTGGCGCGGTTTAGCTCGGCGACGGTTGCGGATGAACTGTGCGCGCATGGCGTGGAGCCGATCCGATGCGATCTGGCCGAGCGCTCCGCGGTGGAGCAGCTGCCCGAGGTGCCAAACGTGATTTTCATGGCCGGCCAGAAGTTCGGCACGGCGGAGCAGCCCGAGCTGACGTGGGCGATGAATACATTCGTGCCGGCGCTGGTGGCGGAAAGGTTCGCGCGGTCCCGGATCGTCGTTTTTTCCACGGGCTGCGTATATCCGCTGGCCCCGGTATCGGGCCCGGGATCGCAGGAGGACGACGCCCTCGGCCCGCCCGGCGAGTACCCGAATTCCTGCGTGGGTCGGGAACGCATCTTCACGCACTTTTCGAATAAGCACGGCACGCCCGCGCTCCTCTTTCGCCTGAACTACGCGATCGACCTGCGCTACGGCGTGCTCCTGGATGTCGCGCAGAAAGTGGCGGCGCGGCAGCCCGTGGATGTGACCATGGGCTATGTGAACGTAATCTGGCAGGGCGACGCAAACGCGCGCGCGCTCCAATGTCTGGCGCACACCGCCACACCGCCGCGGGTGCTAAACGTGACGGGGCAGGGGCAGGTTTCCCTCCGGGAGCTGGCGGTGCGTTTCGGCGAAATGCTCGGCTGCCCGCCCGTCTTCACCGGGCAGGAAGCGCCGACTGCCTGGCTGTCCGATGCGTCGCGTTCTTTTGAAATGTTCGGCCCGGTCGCGGTGACGCTGGACGAGATGATCGAGGCCACCGCGCACTGGGTGAAAAGCGGCGGCGTCACGCTCGGCAAGCCGACGCATTTCGAGACGCGCGATGGACAGTTTTGATTTTCGATCCGCGCTGCGCCGTGGGCTAGCCATCCCGGCCCACCCCCTCGCGCTCGATGCGGGGCGCCGACTTGATGAACGGCGGCAGAGGGCCTTGACACGCTACTATCTCGCCGCCGGCGCTAGCGGCCTGGCGGTGGGCGTGCATACCACGCAGTTCGTCATCCGGGAGCCGCGGTTTGGGCTGTTCGAGTCAGTGCTGACATTGGCGGCAGAGGAGATGAATCGCGCGGCTCGGCCGGTCGTGCGCATCGCCGGGATCTGCGGCGCGACGCAGCAAGCGGTGGGAGAGGCGGAACTTATTCGCGGGCTCGGCTATCACGCCGGCCTGCTCAGCCTCGCCGCGCTGCGCGAGACGTCGGAGGCGGAGTTGCTGTCCCATTGCCGGCGCATCGCGGAGGTCATTCCGGTGATTGGCTTTTACCTGCAACCCGCGGTCGGCGGCCGGGTGCTGCCGTATTCGTTCTGGCGACAGTTTGCCGAGATCGAAAACGTCGCGGCGATCAAGCTCGCGCCCTTCAACCGCTACCAAACGCTCGATGTCGTGCGCGCCGTGCTCGACGCGGGCCGCGAGGACATCGCGCTCTACACGGGCAACGACGACAACATCGTCGCGGACCTCCTCACGCCCTTTCGCTTCGGCGGTCGCGAGCGGCGCATCGTCGGTGGGCTGCTGGGACATTGGTCGGTGTGGACGAAAGGCGCCGTCGAGTTGCACGCCCGCTGCCGCCTAGCCGAACCGACTGCCGAACTGCTTCGTCTCGGAGCCGAGATCACGGATTGCAACGCGGCATTTTTCGATGCCGCCAACGGCTTCCGCGGCTGCATCGCCGGACTCCATGAAGTGCTGCGCCGGCAAGGCCTGCTGGAGGGCCTCTGGTGTCTCGATGAAAATGAAACGCTGAGTCCCGGCCAGCTCGCCGAGATCGATCGCGTCCATCGCGCCTATCCGCATCTGCACGACGACGAGTTCGTCGTCCGCCACCGCGATGCGTGGCTCCGCTGACCCGAGATTATGCCTTTTATCCTCGCCCTCGATGCCGGCACGACGAGCGTGCGCGCCATTCTCTTCGATCACGACGGCCAGATTCGCGCCGTCGCGCAAAAGGAAATTCGCCAGATTTTTCCGAAGCCCGGCTGGGTCGAGCACGACCCGCAGGAGATCTGGTTCACGCAGATGGCCGTGGCCGTGGAGGCGCTTGGCCGTGGGCGCATCCGGCCGAGTGACGTGGCTGGCGTAGGCATTACCAATCAGCGCGAGACGACCATCGTGTGGGATCGCAAGACCGGCGACGCGGTCCACAACGCCATCGTCTGGCAGGATCGGCGCACCGCCGGAATGTGCGACAAGCTGCGCGCCGCCAGCCACGACAAGACGATTCAAAAACGCACCGGACTCATCCTCGACGCGTATTTTTCGGCAACGAAGATCGCGTGGATTCTCGACAACGTGCCCGGCGCGCGGGCCAGGGCGGAAGCGGGCGAACTGCTTTTCGGCACGGTAGAGACGTGGCTCATTTGGAAGCTGACCAGCGGTCAGCATGTCCACGTCACCGACCCGAGCAATGCCTCGCGCACGATGCTCTACAACCTCCACACCGGCATGTGGGACAAGGATCTGCTCAAGCTCTTTCGCATCCCCGCGAGCATGCTGCCGGAGGTCCGCACATCGAGCGAAGTGTATGGCGAAATCAGCACGTCGCTCGGACTCGCGCATGTGCCGGTGGCGGGCGCGGCGGGCGATCAGCAGGCGGCGCTTTTCGGCCAGATGTGCGTGCAGCCGGGGCTCGCGAAGAACACTTACGGCACCGGCTGCTTTCTGCTCCAGAACATCGGTACGAAGCCCGTGGCATCGAAGCAGCGGCTGATCACGACGGTCGCGTGGCAGCTCGGAAAAAAACGCGAGTTTGCGCTCGAAGGCAGCGTCTTCATCGGCGGTGCGGTGGTGCAGTGGCTGCGCGATGGGCTCCAGCTCGTACGCTCCGCGCAGGAGGTGGACATGCTCGCGGCGTCGGTGCCGGACAGCGGTGGCGTCTTCCTGGTGCCGGCTTTTACGGGACTCGGCGCGCCGCATTGGGATGCCTATGCACGCGGCACGATCATCGGCATCACGCGCGACACCGGGACTGCGCACATCGCGCGCGCGGCGCTCGAAGGCGTGGCCTTTCAAGTCGCGGACCTCGTCGATGCGATGCGCGCCGACACCGGCAAGCAACTCCGGGAGTTGCGCGTCGATGGCGGTGCGTCACGCAGCGAGCCGATGATGCAGTTTCAAGCCGACCTCCTCGGGGTACCCGTGGTGCGTCCGGCGGTCATCGAGACAACCGCGCTCGGCGCGGCGTATCTCGCCGGGCTGGCCGTCGGCTTTTGGAAGGACACTGGCGAGATCAGCACGCAGTGGAAGGTGGACAAAATCTTTGAACCCGAGATGCCGCGCGCCCGCGTCACCGACCTCCGCGGGCGCTGGAATGAAGCGCTGAGTCGCGCAAAGGACTGGGAACCGCGGGGAAATACCACGCGTCCGAAGGGCCGCCAGAAATAGCCTGTGAACCGCGCAGCCATGCTCCAGCAAGCCCGGGCGCGCTTGGAGCCCTGGGACATCATCATCATCGGCGGCGGCGCGACCGGCGTGGGCGTGGCCGTGGACGCGGCCACGCGCGGCTACGCCACGCTGCTGCTGGAGCAGCACGACTTTGGCAAAGGCACCTCCAGCCGCAGCACGAAGCTCGTCCACGGCGGCGTGCGCTATCTCGAGCAGGGCAATGTTTCGCTCGTCATGGAGGCGTTGAAAGAGCGCGGGCTGCTACGGCAAAACGCGCC
>JBBQCM010000102.1:0-23649 GCA_038318725.1 Chthoniobacterales bacterium | reverse complement strand
GCCGTACTTTACCGCCTGTGTCACGCTGCGCAGAGCAAACCACCAATGCCGGATGCTGATCTTCTTTTCGATGCTCCACCGCGGCGGCGGAAACTTAGCATTTGCTATACCGCAAAACTCCACCACACGGGAGGGACGCCCTACGCGGGGATGGCGCGTCGTGATGGTCAGCCAGCCCAATTCCGCCGCTTGCTCGATCTCCCAATCGTAAATCGTGTGGGAGCGCCACAAGTCCCGCATCGTAGCCGTCCCGCCACAGCGTTCGAGCACGCGCCGGATGCGGACGAGGCGTTCGCGGCAGAGGATTGAAGGTCTCATTGGGTTTTGCCGAAAACCTTGGCATTCCTTAGCAGACGCTCGGCGTTCGCCTCTGCGCTGGCACCGCGGGCGCGTAGCACGATCAGTAGGCCGCTGCTCCCGCTCCGGCCGGTGGCAATGAGTATGGCAAACCGTTGGTGGCGTTGATTCGCGATAATGTTCACGGCGGCAGAGTATGCCATCGCCGGCTGCGCTCGGAAATGGGAAAGTGTTCGCAAGAACACATTCCGGCCCGCAAGTGTTGTGGAGGGGTGGGACTGTCTTTGTCCTTCCGATGTGGCATGCTGTTTCAAAAAGGAGACTCATTCTATGGCTCACCAAATCTTCGGTGAACGCTTCCTCGACCGGCGTGCCGCATGGCATCGCGTCGGACTCCAATGCGTTGAGGAAAAGCTGCGCGCCGTGCCCGCGTTGAAAAAGATCAAAGGCGATTTCAACGTCACTCTGCGCCCGCTCTTTTTCACCACGCCGGAAGGCGACCCCCAGCGATCCAACTTTCACCAGATCGTCCGCTACCCGACCGACGACGACAACGAATACGTGCCTCTCGGTCAGCCCGTCAGCGCGGATTACACGCCGTTCCCGCCGCGGAATGTTTGCGAAGCGTGGGACAAAGCTATGCCGCCGGAGGTCATCGTCGAGACGATGGGCGTGCTCCGGCGCGGCGCGATGTTCTTCGTCACCGCCAAGCATCACGCAGCCCGCGCTGAGCCGGCAGATGAAATCGCTGGAGGACGAAGTCGGCGGCAAGCTGCTCGAACGCGAATCCAGCGGCGTGACGCCGACCGATCTCGGCCACGCGCTGATGAAGGCCATGCGCCCGGTGCTCGCCGCATACGAAACTGCGCTCGCGCAAGTGCGGAGACGAGCCGATGGCATCACGCTGCTCCCGGACTACTTTCGCACTTTCTCTCATCCCGGCGTCGTCTTTGTCCCCATCTCGGATGCAGCCGCGCGCTGGGATTTCATCGTGCTCTGCCAGCGCGGCAAAATCCCCGCCGCCACACGAGCGCTCGTCGATGGACTCTCGTCAGCGTTGAATTCCATCGCTCAAAGACGTTGAAGAAACCGGGTGCGGTCACGCGGTCTCACCATCGCCACGACTTGAGCGAAGCGATGAACAGCATCGTGGATTTTCGCCACTCACTTCGCCTCCGCAGAGGGAAAATGTTTTCACCTGGGGTTTGCCGAGCACGGAAAACGTCGATTTGAGTTTGCGGCGTTTCTGCGTGGCGGGAACTGCGTGCGCTTTGACTTGGATCAAGGCGCGGCGTGATGGTGCTGGTAAAGTTCGCTCCATGAACCGCTATATCGCCCTGCTCCGTTACACCGCCAAAGGCGTCGAACACATCAAGGACTCCACCAAACGCGCGCATCACTTCAACAAACTGGCGAAGAAGGCAGGCGTGAAAATCGAGGGGCAATACTGGACGATCGGCTCATACGACGGAGTGCTCATCGTCCGCGCCGACAGCGAAAAGAAGGCGCTGCACCTGCTCGTCGCGCTCGCCGCCACCGGAAACGTCCGCACGAAGACGATGCATGCTTTCACGGACAAAGAATTCGCGACGATCGTGGATTGAGGCCACGAAAGGCACCCATTCATCCATGCGACCCACTCCGATCCTTTTCGCGCTAGCCGCCCTGGGCGTCGCAGGCCCGCTCGTGGCGGAGGATTTCCAAGGCTCTTCGCATTCGCTGCCTTACGATGAGGCCATCATCGGCTACAGCGCGCAACCCCCCGCCGATCCCATCGCGAAACTCGAGGCGCGGATTGCCCGCGGTGAGGTGAAGCTGGCGTGGGATGAAAATTTCGGCTGGCTCCCGGCGCTGCTCGACGTGCTCAAGATTCCGAAGTCCTCGCAAATGCTGGTCTTCTCGCAGACCTCGCTCCAGCGCCGCCACATCAACCCGCGCAATCCGCGCGCGATTTTCTATAACGACAGCGTCTATCTCGGCTACACCCCGAACGCGCCGATGATCGAAATCTCCGGCGTCGATCCGAAGCTCGGCGGCGTCTTTTATTCGATCGATCAGGTGCCGCAGGAAAAGCCGTCGTTCGTCCGCAATCAGGACTGCATTCAGTGCCATGTCTCGGGCCGGACGCTGGGCGTGCCGGGGCATTTCCTGCGCTCGCTCCAGACGGATGGCGGCGGCGAAATCAAGTCCGGCACAGACGCGGCGGAGATGAATCATTGCACGCCGCTCGCCGAGCGCTGGGGCGGTTGGTATGTCACCGGCCAGCACGGCGCGCAGACCCATCTCGGCAATCTCGTGGGCGCGTCCGCCTTTGACCGGCACACGAACGAGCCGGGTTTTCGCGCCAACCTCGTCGATCTCACGTCACTCCTCGACACCAGCAAGTATCTCGAACCGCGCAGCGACATTGTCGCCCTAATGGTGCTCGAACATCAGGGGCACATGCACAACTACATCACGCGCCTGAACTATGAGACGCGGATCATGATGGAGACCTATGGGCACATTCGTTACCTCAAGAATCAGGTGGACGCATTCCTCCGCTATTTGCTCTTCACCGAGGAGGTGCCGCTCAGCGCGCCGGTGAGCGGCGACGCGCAGTTTGTCGCGGACTTCACTGCCGGCGCGTTGCGTGACGGAAAGGGCCGCTCGCTGCGCGACCTCGATTTGCGCACGCGAATGTTCAAGCATCCGTGCTCGTTCCTCATCTACTCCGAGGCCTTTGATGCCATCCCCGCAGTGATGCGCGAGCATCTGCTCCAGCGGTTGCACGACATCCTCACCGGCCAGGACGCGGACCCGCAGTTTGCCAAACTGGCCGCGAGCGACCGGCAGGCGATCCTGGAAATCCTGCGCGAAACAAAACCAAACCTGCCGGACTACTGGCATCCCGCGACGGCGAAGCAGTGATTCCCCGGCGCGGACTTTCCCGCCGGTCAGACTTCCGTGCGATTCGCCAGCCGCGCGCGCGCCAGCGCGACGGCTTCGTGAAAGCGCCGTTGCAGCAGTTGGCGCGGCGGCAATTCCGTGAGGTATTCCGCGACGTGGATGCCGGTGCGCCCGAGGTCGAGATACTCCACGGTCTCGGTCTTTTTTCCTGCGCAGAGGATGATGGCGACCGGCCTCTCCTCGCCCTCGCGCCGCTCGTGGCGATCGAGCCAGCGCAGGTAAAGCTCCACCTGCCCGGTGTCCGCTGGCTTGAAGTCGCCGAGTTTCAATTCGATGACCACGAGCCGCGGCAACTGTCGGTGGAAAAAGAGCAGGTCCATGTAGTAGTCGTCGCCATCGAGCGTGATGCGCTTTTGCCGCGCGATGAAGGCGAAGCCCGCGCCGATTTCCAAAAGGAACCGCTCGATCTCGCGCAGGATCGCGCTCTCCAAATCCCTCTCGGAATACGTGTCCTTCAGCCCGAGGAAGTCGAGCATGTAGGGATCTTGAAAAACGAGGTCCGGCGTCAGCTTGTCCTCGGCGCGCAGGTCGTCGAGTTCCTGGCGGATGAGTTGGTCGGGTTTCTTGGAAAGCGCGGTGCGTTCGTAGAGCATCCCGTCGATCTTCTGGCGCAGGGTCCGCGTGCTCCAGCGTTCGATGCGGCACATCTCGGCGTAGAAGTCGCGCTTGAGGTCGTCTTTGAGCGGGATGATGAGCGTGAAATGCGTCCAGCCCAATTGTCGCAGCAGTGCTGCGACAATCTGCTCGTCTGGAAAAATCTCTGCAAACTGCACCATCCGTCGCAGATTTTTCTCACCGAAGCCCCGCCCGAACTCGGGTTCCAATTGTCGCGACAGTGTAGCAACGATCTGTTCGCCATATTCCGCCCGCTGCTCTTTGAGGACTTCGCGATGAATGCGATTCCCCACCTGCCAGTAGAGCATCGTCAACGCCGCATTCACTGCCGTCGCCACCGTCTGCCGACTCTGCTCGATGAGTTGCCGCACCTCGCCAAGCAAGCTGCCACCAGTGATCGCGGGCGGTTGCACGAGTTTCAGCGGCTTCTTCTTCGCGACGGGCGCTGGCTTCTTTTTCATAACGTCACAGCTTGTAGTCGGGTCAGCTTCCTTCGCCAAGGTTCGCCCGGAACTGCGCCTCCAGCCGCTCAGGTGACAGCACGCGGATGCGTTTGCCCGCGACCTCAATGTGGCCCGCGTCGCGCAGCCGGGCGAGTGCGCGGGAGAGCGTTTCGCTGCGCGTGCTCAGTTCGGCGGCGAGGACGGATTTCGTCACGTCGAGCGCGATCTCCGCGGACGCGGCGGTGCGCGGCTGCGGGCAGCGTTTGAGCAGCCAGTTGATGAGTCGCGTCTCGACATCCTTGCCTTGCAAATCTTCGAGCGCATTCACGAGCAGGCGCAGATGCTGACTCATCGAGCCGATCATGCGCAGCGCGAGGTCGGCGTGCGAACGCAGCAGCACGAGGAACTCCGCGCGCGGCACGAAGAGCAGCTCGCAATCCTCCTCCGCGCGCGCACTCGCCGGATAGCCGCCATCGCCCGCGAGCGCACCCTCGGCGAAGGACTGCCCCTGGCGGAAAACGTGGATCGTTTTCTCCATCCCATCCGCGCCGACGCGATGCACGTTCACCGCACCCAGACGGATGATGAAGAACCCGCGCGCCGCATCGCCTTCGCGGAAAAGATAGTCCCCGCGACTCGCGCGCCGCGTTTCCACGAAGGCGGCGATGCGTTCGAGGTCGCCCGCCGGCACTTGGGCGAACATGCTGCATCCGCGCAGCGCCACGGTCTGCGCGGCCAGGCGGAGTTCGTGAAATTTATCCGCCATCACTACGTGCGCGGAAGCTGCTGCCGGAACTCCGTGGGCGACTGGCCGGCGATGCGGCGGAACATGCGGTTGAAATGCGTGAGCGAGGCGAAGCCCGCTTCGTAGGCGACCTCGGTGATGCGCGCTTGCGGATTGGCGAGCAGCTTCTTCGCCTTCGCGATGCGCACCATCGCGAGGTATTGCGTGAAGGTCATGCCGGTCGCGTGCTTGAAGGTCTTGCAGAAATGGAACGTGCTCGCGTGGACGCTGCGCGCGATGTCGGTGAGCGTGAGCGTGTCGCCGCTGCGCTCCTCGATGACCTGCCGCGCGCGTTCGATCATCGGCGGCTCGGCGTGCGCCTGCTGCGTGGTGATCTGCTCGGCGGCGAGTGCGAGGTGCTGCGCGAAGACTTCGAGCAGGCGCAGGACGGCGTCGTATTGCTTGCGGTGAATGACGCGGGTGTCGAAGTAGGCGCGCTCTAGCGTTTCCCACTCCACATCCGCACCGCCCTTTTTCAAAAACGCGGCGACGCGGCGAAACCCGGCGGGCGTGAGTTTCTTCAGCGCGACCTGGCCGGTCTGGAGATGCCCGAGCACTTTGTCGCCGAGGCGCACGGGCACGGCGGAATCGGTGAGTCCCGCGAGGCACTCGGCGCTCTTCGTGCTGCCGCCCGCGCTTTTGGTCGAGAGCTGCTCCTGCATGTCCACGCACATCCGGCAGCCCGGTTCGCTCTCCGCCATCTGCGTGCAGAAATCGTTGACCGCCGGGCTGCCGCGCATTCCCGGACGCTTCCTCCCAGCCGGCGCGAAGGTCAGCGGCAGGCCCGTCGCCTCGGCAAAGGCGCGCTCGTAGTCGCGCAGGATTTGGGACTGCGAAAGCTTGTCGGCAATGGCCGCGGACTCCGGGATTTTCACACGATCACGATTATCAGCCGAGCATGGGGAGGGCAAGGGAAGCGCGGCTTTCCGCAAAAAACGGTGAGCGGCGCGCGGGGGTGGCGCGGGAGATTGTGGTGGGGAATCCCGCGAGTCGCGCCATCGCTTCCCCGAAAGAAGCCGAGCCATGAATCTCACCACCACCTATCTCGGATTGAAACTGCGCACGCCGCTCGTTCCGTCATCGTCGCCGCTCTGCGAAGACCTCGACAATCTCAAGCAGATGGAAGACGCGGGAGCTTCGGCGATCGTGCTGCACTCGCTTTTCGAGGAGCAAATCCGCCACGAGAGCGAGACGCTGCATCATCCCCTCGCGCACGGGACCGACGGCGATGCCGAGGCGCTAAATTACTTTCCCGATCCCGACGCGTTCAACTTTCGGCCCGACCGTTACCTCGAGCATCTCGCGAAGGCCAGGGCGGCGCTTGGCATTCCCGTCATTGCGAGCCTCAACTGCCGGACCTTCGGCCGTTGGCTGACAACCGCGCGCGAGATCGAGCAGGCCGGCGCCGCCGCGCTGGAGCTGAACATTTACTCGATCCCAACCGACCCTGACGTGACCTCCGAGGAGATCGAGACGAACTACCTCACGATCCTCGCGTCGGCGAAAGCGCAGTTGAAAATTCCGGTCGCCGTGAAGCTCAGCCCCTTCTTCACGAACCTCGCGCGCTTCGCCCGGAAACTCGACCAGCACGGCGCGGATGGCCTCGTGTTTTTCAACCGTTTTTACCAGCCCGACATCGACCTCGAATCGCTCGCGGTGTCGCCGGCCATCGTCCTGAGCACGCCGCTGGAGATGCGTCTGCCGATGCGCTGGATCGCGATCCTGCATGGCCGCTTGAACGCGAGTCTCGCGGCGACGAGCGGCATTCATCGTGGCGTCGATGCGCTGAAAATGCTCATGGCCGGCGCGGACGTGACGATGCTCTGCTCCGTGCTCCTGCGCCGCGGCATCGCGCACATCGGCGAGATCGAACGCGAGATGCGCGAGTGGATGGAGGCGCACGAATACGAAAGCGTCGAGCAACTCAAAGGCCGCCTGAGCCAGCGCAATTGCCCTGACCCTGCGGCCTTCGAGCGCGCGCAATACATGCGGGCGCTGGCCATCGAGCGCGCGATCCAGCCGACGGCGTAAGCGAGCCACCTCTTTTCATCCGATGCGGTGCGTGCGTCGCGCGCAAAAAACGGTGAGTGATCCCCAATGGACGGTGAGCGCGCGTGGGCGACTCACGCCAAAGTGCGCCTGTGATGGAAGCAAAGTCAGTCAACTCCGAGCCCGACGTCGGCCCTTGTGGCCGATGCGGGAAGTGCCGCTGTGGTGAACGTGGAGCGGCACCCGATGAGATAGAGACAGCATTCCGTGCCGTTCACGGTGCGGTAGCGCCACCTTCCATCACAGCGATGCCTGCTGTGGGCGGTGCGGAATCCCGTCTCTATCCAGCGGTCGGAGCGGACGCATGAACGTCATCGCACTGACCATATTCGTCGGCGTGCTGCTCGTGGGCTTCTTCGTGATCCTGTGGATCGCGTCGGCGTGCGACCCGCGCCAGTTCAGCGAACGCGACGCGTTGCTCCCCCTGGAACCTGACTCTCCACCTTCCAGCAAATCCGAAACATGAGCACCGCACCCGGCACGAAAACCCGCATCGAATACGACGACACGCCGGTCCGGCAGTTCATGGTGGCGTCCATTGCCTGGGGCATTGTGGGCATGCTTGTGGGTGTGCTCATCGCCACGCAGCTCGGTGTGTGGCAGGCCAATTTCAAAACGTCGTGGCTGACCTTTGGCCGGCTCCGTCCGCTGCACACCAACGCGGTTATCTTCGCGTTCGTGGGTAACATGATGTTTGCGGGCATCTATTACTCGACGCAGCGATTGGTGAAGGCGCGCACAGCTTCCAAGTTACTTTCGCGCATTCATTTCTGGGGCTGGCAGGCGATCATCGTTGCGGCTGCGATCACGCTGCCGCTCGGACT
The DNA here is from genome assembly GCA_038318725.1 of Chthoniobacterales bacterium. Classification (GTDB taxonomy): domain Bacteria; phylum Verrucomicrobiota; class Verrucomicrobiia; order Chthoniobacterales; family Chthoniobacteraceae; genus Chthoniobacter. Next base: position 15,688 of record JBBQCM010000102.1, on the reverse strand, counting down.
TACTCGGGGTAAGGAATACGCGGAACTGATTTGGCCGATTAACATCGCCGTCGCGGTCATCTGGGTCGTCTTCGCGATCAACTTTTTCTGGACGCTCGCGCGCCGCAACGAACCGTCGCTCTACGTGGCGATCTGGTTCTACATCGCGACGATCATCACCGTGGCGATGCTCTACATCGTCAATCACCTCTCGATCCCGACGAGTTGGACGCACAGTTATCCCATCTTCGGCGGCGTGCAGGATGCGCTGGTGCAGTGGTGGTATGGGCACAACGCTGTCGCCTTCTTCCTGACCACGCCGATCCTCGGCATCATGTATTACTTTCTGCCGAAGGCGGCGGAGCGGCCGGTCTATAGCTATCGGCTGTCGATCGTCCACTTTTGGTCGCTCGTGTTTCTCTACATCTGGGCGGGGCCGCATCATCTGCTGAATACTTCGCTGCCCGTGTGGTTGCAGCGTTTGGGGATGATCTTTTCGCTCATGCTTTGGGCACCGAGCTGGGGTGGAATGTTGAACGGCCTGCTCACGCTGCGCGGCGCGTGGCACAAGCTGCGCACGGAACCGGTGCTGAAGTTCTTCATCGCCGGCGTGACCTTCTACGGCATGGCGACTTTCGAGGGGCCGCTGCTCTCAATCCGCTCGGTGAATGCGCTCTCGCACTACACCGACTGGACCATCGCCCACGTCCACGGCGGCGCGCTGGGCTGGAATGGGTTCATGGCCGCGGGCATGTTTTACTGGCTCGCGCCGCGGCTCTGGAAACGTCCGCTGCACTCACCCGGCGCAGCGAATATGCACTTCTGGCTCGGGACCGTGGGCATCCTTATCTACATGGCGTCGATGTATGTCTCGGGCATCACGCAGGGCCTGATGCTTGGCGCGACTAAGGAAGGCGGCACGGTGCTCGCGTATCCCAATTTCATCGAGGCCGTTACCTCGACCAAAGTCCTCATGCACATCCGCGCGCTCGGCGGGCTGATGTATCTCGCGGGCTTCATCATGCTCGCATGGAATGTGTGGAAGACGGCGTGGGGTGCCGAGACGGTGAATGGCAGCATTGAGGTATATGTGCCGGAGAAGCCTGCGAACATGGGTCTGGTCGCTGGCTTCCTGAATGCGCCCGTCATCTACACGACACTGCTGATGATCTTCACCGCAGGCTGGGCCGCGCTTCCGACTGTCGGCAGCGGGTTTTGCATCGTCGCGCTGATGGCCACCGGCATGGCGATGAGCATGAACATCGAGTTTTCCAAAACCACTTGGGGCGACTGGTATGACCGGCTGCTCGCCAATGCGCTGCCTTTCACCGCGCTCACCATCGTCGCGGTCTTCATCGGCGGCCTCGTGCAAATCATCCCGACGGTGATGGTAAATACCGCGGGGAGCATCGAGGGCGTGCGGCAGATTCCCTACACGCCGCTCGAACTCGCGGGCCGCGACATTTACGTGCGCGAAGGCTGCTACAATTGCCACTCGCAACAGATCCGCACGCTCGTCGGCGACGTGCTGCGCTACGGCGATTACTCGAAACTCGGCGAGTCCATCTACGATCATCCTTTCCAGTGGGGCTCGAAGCGCACCGGCCCCGACCTCGCCCGCGAAGGCGGCAAGTATCCGAACTCCTGGCACTACTTCCACATGCGCGACCCGCGCCAGATCAGCCCCGGCTCGACGATGCCGGACTACCCGTGGCTTTTCACCGACAAGACCGACACCGCCGCGCTCCCGAGCAAACTCGCCGTGCAGCGCAAAATCGGCGTGCCCTACGCCGCGATGACCGACGCGGAAATCCAGCAATCCTGCGACACGCAGGCCGCCACGATCGCCGCCGACCTCAAAACCGCCGGCGCCGAAGTCCCGCCCGACCGCGAGATCGTCGCCGTCATTTCCTATCTCCAAAAACTCGGCAAAGCGGAAAAGGCCGCGCCCGCCGAGGCCGCAAAAACCGCCGCCCAATAACTCCCCATGTTTCACCGCATCCTCGTCGAAGAATGGCAGCGCGCGCTCAGCATCCTGAGCATCGCGCTCTTCCTCGCCGTCTTCGTCATCAACTTCATCCGCGTCCGCCGCATGCCGCGCGAAACCGTCGCGCATTTGGAAAACCTGCCGCTCGAAAACGATGACCACGCCTGATCCCGCGAACCCGCCACCCGACCCGACCATCGACTACGCCGCGCTGCGCCCGCACAGCTTCGATGGCATCCAGGAATACGACAAGCGGCTGCCGCGCTGGTGGCTGTTCACACTCTACGGCGCGATGGTTTATGCCGTCATCTATTGGGCCTACTACCAGGCCTACGACTTCGGCACGTCGCCCGCGTACGCGCTCGAAAGTGAGATGCAGGAAAACGCCGCGCTCGCCGCGCGCAAGTCCGGCGTGATCGACGACGACGCCATTTGGAAAATGAGCCACGATCCGCAGGTGATCGCCGCCGGCAAGGCGACCTTCGACACCACCTGCGCCGCCTGCCACAAGCCCGACATGACCGGCCTCATCGGACCGAATCTGGTCGATTACGAATGGATTCACGGTGGCAAGCCGATGGACGCCATCAAGACGATCACCGAGGGCAACCTGCTCAAAGGCATGCCCGCGTGGGGACCGTTGCTCGGGAAGCAAAAAATTGCCGAAGTATCCGCCTACATTTTTTCGCATCACCAGCCCGGCGAGGAAGTCATCGCCGTTCCCGGTTGGACGCCGCCCGCTGCCGTCGCACCCGCACCTGCACCGTGACCGAAATCCCGCCACGTCCGTCGCTCGCATCCGCCGCTACGATCAACGAAGACGGCTCGCGGCGCTTCATTCACACGTCGGCGGTGCGCGGGCGCTTCACGCGCTGGCGGGCGCTCTTTGCCATCGCGCTCACGACGCTCTACGTGGCGCTGCCGTGGATTCAGATCAATGGCAACCCCGCGCTCTTCCTCGATGTTGCGCATCGGCAGTTCCATTACTTCGGCCTCACCTTTCTCGGGCAGGACATCTGGATCGCATTCTTCGTCCTGAGCGGCCTCGGCTTCTGTCTTTTCTACGTCACCGCATTGCTCGGGCGCGTGTGGTGCGGCTGGGCCTGTCCGCAGACGGTCTTCCTCGATTTCGCGCGCCGCATCGAGCGCTGGTGCGAAGGCGACGCGCCTGCCCGCCGCGCGCTCGATCGCGCGCCGGGCACGGTTTCCAAAACGCTACGCCGCGGCGCCAAGCACGCGCTCTACGCGCTCCTCTCGCTGCTCCTCGCGCATGTGCTGCTCTCCTATTTCGTCTCGATTCCGCGCCTTTACGCGATGATGACGCACGCGCCCGGCGAAAACTGGAGTTCATTCGTTTTCGTCTTCCTCATCGCCGGCGCGCTGTGGTTCGACCTCGCGTGGTTTCGCGAGCAATTCTGCATCGTGCTCTGCCCGTATGGCCGCTTGCAGTCCGCGCTCATCGACAGCGACTCGCTCGTCGTCGGCTACGACACGAAGCGCGGCGAACCGCGTGGGAAAAAAGGCACGCTCGGCGCGGGCGATTGCGTCGATTGCCTGCGCTGCGTGCAAGTCTGCCCGACCGGCATCGACATCCGCCAGGGCCTGCAAATGGAGTGCATTGGCTGCACCGCGTGCATCGACGCCTGTGACACCGTGATGACCAAACTCCAGCGCCCGACCGGCCTCATCCGCTACGACTCGCGCCACGGTTTCGATGGAAAAAAAACGCGCTGGCTGCGTCCCCGCATCCTCCTCTACACCGGCCTCGCCCTCCTTGGCGCCGCCGCGCTCACCTACGAAACTTCGTCGCTCAAAACCGCCGCGCTCGGCCTCACGCGCGTCACCGGCATCCCCTACGTCATCGAAAATGGTGTGGTCCGAAATCAGTTCATGGTGCGCGTGCTGAACAAGCGCAACTCGCCCGTCACCTTCCGCGTCGAAATCGCCGATGGTCCGCCAAGCCTGCACTGGAGCGGCGCGGAAGGCGGCATCGCCGTCGCGCCACTCGGCGAGGAAATCCGCACGCTCGTCCTCACCATGCCGCGTGCCGATTTGAAAGAGGAACTCCCGATCCGCTTCCGCATAGTCGGCGACAACGGCACCACCGTCGAAAAGCCCGCCACCTTCCTCGGCCCCGTGATGCCATGAAAGACCGCCCCTGGATCTGGCTCATCGTGGCCAACGTCATCTTCATCGCCGGCATCACCACCCTCGTCGTCATCGCCGTGCGCCACTCACCTCAACAGGTGCCGATTGTGCAATCCATATCACCCGCGCCACCGCCCCAGTCTGCGCATGGACGCTAGCTTCACAGGAGGGCCAAAGGCCCGCAAACAAGCCAGCCCAGGGCAACGCCCGGGGTTTGAGGCGCGAGTGCGGCCAGCCCTGAAAGGGCGGCGCATCTGTTGTTTTGCCCCGTCAGGGCTTGCTCGTAATTGGATGGCATTCCCAGGGCGTTGCCCTGGGCTGGCTTGTGGCTGCACCTTTGGTGCGTCGGACACACCACCAGCGCAAAGCGCATGATGCCGTCCTCCCTCGCCACACCTCTCGCCGCGCTGGTCGCGGGACTGGCGACGAGCGTGCATTGCACCGCCATGTGCGGCCCGCTCGTCTGTGCGTTGCGCGTGCGCCCGCTGGAGTATCACGCCTCGCGCTTCATCTCCTACACTCTCGCCGGCGCGCTCTGCGGCGCGGTGGGCCAGACGGTCGCCGCTTTCCTGCAAGGCAGCACCGCGCGCCTCGTCCCGTGGGCGTTCGCGGCGGTGCTCATCGTGCTCGGACTCGGTTTGGAAAAGCGCATCCCGCAACCACGTTTCGTCGCCGCGTTTCTCTTCCGCGCAAAACTCAATCGCTCGCTCGGCTGGCTCACGCCGCTGCTCCCGTGCGGCCCGCTCTGGCTCATGTTCGGCGCGGCGGCGATCACCGGCTCGTGGTGGAGCGGCGCGCTGCACATGGCGAGCTTCGTTGCCGGCACGATTCCGCTCCCACTCCTGCTGCAAGCGCAAGCCGCGCGCGTGCAGGGCCGCCTTTCCCCGCAGGCGGCGCGCTGGATGCAGCAGGCCCTCGCCTTCGTTTCCGCAGGCGTGCTCGTCTGGCGCGCCACACTTCAGCTCCATGCAAGCTGCCATTGAGCAACGCGTCTGCATTCACTGCGGCACGCCGTTCCGTCCCACGGCACACCGCCCGGATTTCTGCTGCACTGGCTGCCAGTTCGTCCACGACCTGATCGCGAAGAACGGTCTCGGTCAGTTCTACGACTTGCAGCAAGGCGGACTGCCGCCGGTTGCCTCGCTCGTTTTTCAAAGGCGGGACTACGCGTGGTTGGAAGAACTCGCGCTGAAGAATGAGGGCACGCTCGCGCTCGACGTGCAGGGGCTCTCCTGCCTCGGCTGCGCCTGGCTCATCGAACGGCTCTTCACGCGCCGGCCCGGCGCGCTGGCGATCCGCGTCGATCCCGCGCTCGGCCAGCTCGAACTGCGCTGGCAGCCCGGCGTCCTCGATGTCGTCGCGTTCGCGCGCGAGCTGCAATCATTTGGTTATCTCGTCGGCCCGCCCGGCAAAGATGCGGCCCCGAGCCGCGCTCTGAATCTGCGGCTGGGCCTTTGCGCCGCGCTCGCGTTGAACACGATGCTCTTCACGCTGCCGCGCTATCTCGGCATGGGCGAAGACTTCCAATTCGCGCCGCTCTTTCACCGGCTCACACTCATCCTCGGCACACTTAGCTTCCTGATCGGCGGCAGCTATTTCTTCGTGCGTTCGTGGCAAAGCCTGCGGCAGCGCGTGCTGCACATCGACCTGCCGATTTCGCTCGGCCTCATCGCCGCTTATGCCGGCTCCGAGGTCGCCTGGGCGCGGGGTGCAGAAGGCTTCGTCTATTTCGATTTCGTCGCGACTTTCACCTTCCTCATGCTCGTGGGGCGCTGGCTCCAGCAGAAGGCCATCGAGCGCAACCGGCGTCAGCTTCTCTCCACGCAAGCCGGCCCGCCCGCGGTGCGCGACGCCGCGAGCGGCGAAAAGCTCGATGCCTCCGCGATCCACATCAACACAACGTTTGCGGTCGATCCCGGACAAACCGTTCCGGTCCGCGCGCGACTCAACTCCGACGCGGCTACGCTCAGCCTCGAATGGATCAGCGGTGAAAGCGAAGTCGTCATCGCGCGGCAGGGGCGCATCGTCGCGGCGGGTTCGGTGAATTGCGGCCAGACCGCCATCGTGCTCGCAGCGCTGGAGCCGTGGAGCGAGTCGCTCCTGGCGAAACTCCTCCACATCACACCCGGCCCCGCGCCGCGCGATCCCGCGCTCGAACGCTTCATCCGCGGTTACATCCTTGGCGTCGTGGCCATCGCCGCACTCGGCTTCGCCGGATGGTGGGCCGCGACCGGTGCGCTGCTACCCGCGCTGCAAGTGCTCATCTCTGTGCTCGTCGTCTCGTGCCCGTGCGCTTCTGGTGTGGCCCTGCCGCTCGTCAACGACCTCGCCGCCTCGCACCTGCGCCGGCTCGGTGTCTTCATCCGCAACTCCGGCCTGTGGACGAAACTCGACCGCGTCCCAAACGTGATCTTCGACAAGACCGGCACACTCACCCTCGAAACGATCTCGCTCCGAAACCCCGAAGCATTGCACCAACTCACCGCCGAAGAGCGCTCCGTGCTCCTCGCCATCGCTCACGACAGTCCGCACCCCGTGAGCGGCTGCCTCCGCGAGCAACTGCTGGCCGATGGCGTGAAGCCAATGCCGGCTGCGCAGCCGCAGGAGACCATCGGCTTCGGGCTGGAGTTGGATTACGCTGGTTCCAACTGGCGTCTCGGCCGCCCGGAGTGGAGCGGTGGTGAAGACTCCGGCGACTGTGTGTTCACGCGTGACGGCGAGGGGCTCGCCAGCTTCCGCTTCTGCGAAGAGCCGCGCACCGATGCCATCGCCGAGGTCCGTGCATTGGAAGCTCGCAACAGCCGCGTCTTCATCCTCAGCGGCGACCGCCGCGCGAAAGTGGAGTCGATGGCCGCGCGCCTTGGCCTCTCGCGCGACCGCTGCCTCGGCGAGTTATCGCCCGAGCAAAAGGCGGAGTGGGTCGAACGCTTCGATGCGCACGACACGCTCTACATCGGCGACGGCGCAAACGACTCGCTCGCTTTCGACGCCGCGTGGTGCAGCGGCACCCCCGCCGTCGATCGCGGTCTGCTCGAACAGAAAGCCGACTTCTACTTCCTCGGTCGCGGCCTCCACGGTGTCCGTGCGCTCCTCGAGACCGCCGCGCGCCGTCGTCGCACCGCGCGCCACGTCGTCGCCTTTGCTATCGCCTACAACGTCATCGCGATCTCGCTTTGCCTCGCCGGCCGCATGAGTCCGCTCCTCGCCGCCATCCTCATGCCCGCCAGTTCGCTCGTGTCCCTCGGCATTGCCTTTGCCGGAAGTGGCGGCCGCGTTCGTTGAACTGGCCCCGTCTGGATTCGCGATGCGTCCTCCGCGCTGCCATCTATCGTCGCGTTCGGGCGAACCGGGGATCAACATCGGCCAGTAACGATGCGGCGCTCTTTCTTCAATCCAGCCTCTCTCAATTCGTGGCGCGATTACACGCGCGCCGACTTCGGGAAGGATCTCGGTGCGGGCCTCACCGTCGGCGTCATCGCGCTGCCGCTGGCGATCGGCTTCGGGATCGCCTCGGGCGTCACTCCCGCGCAAGGGCTTTGGACCGCGATTGCCGCGGGCTTTCTCATCTCGGCCCTCGGCGGGTCGCGCTTCCAGATCGGCGGACCGACCGGCGCGTTCGTGCCTGTGCTCGCGAGCATCGTGGCCGCACACGGCTACGGCGGCCTGGCGCTGGCGACGATGATGGCGGGCGTGATGCTCATCGTCCTCGGCGCGCTCCGGCTCGGCACGATCCTCCGCTTCATTCCTTATCCAGTGGTCGCGGGCTTCACGAGCGGCATCGCGGTGATCATCCTCGCCGCGCAGCTCAACGCGGCGCTCGGTCTTGGGTTGAAAATGCCCGAGCACGTCCCGCAGCAACTCGCCGCGCTCGTGACGCATCTGCACGCGGTCAATTGGCACGCGCTCGCGATCACGGCGTTCACGCTCGTCATCCTCTACGGCTTCCCGCACCTGACGCGCAAAGTGCCGGCGTCCATCGTGGCGGTCATCGCGACTACGCTCCTCGTTGTGTGGCTCGGCTGGCCGGTGGAGACCGTGGGCTCGAAGTTCGGCGGCATCCCCGCGGGCCTGCCCGGCTGGCATTTTCCCGAAATATCCCTCGACCGGATTCGCGAACTCATGGCCGCTGCCGCGACCATCGCCGCACTCGGCGGGATCGAAAGTCTGCTCTCCGCCGCGGTGGCCGATGGCATGACCGACACGCGCCACGACTCGAACCAGGAACTGCTCGGCCAGGGCATCGCGAATCTTCTTACTCCGCTCATCGGCGGCATCGCTGCCACGGGTGCCATCGCCCGCACCGCCGCAAACATCCGCAGCGGCGCGCGTAGCCCCATGGCCGGCATCGTCCACGCCCTCGTGCTCCTCGCGGTCGCGCTCGTGGCCGCACCGCTGGCAAAATACATCCCGCTCGCCACGCTCAGCGCCATCCTCATCACCGTCGCGCTGCGCATGGCGGAATGGGACACCTTCGCCGAAATCTGGCGCGGCCCGCGCAGCGACTTCGGCGTGCTCGTCGCGACGTTCCTGCTCACGGTCGTCTTCGATCTCACCATCGGCGTCGGCGCGGGACTGGCGATGGCCGTCGTGCTCTTCGTCCGACACATGGAGGAAATGGCGCACGTCAAACTGCTCACCCCCGAAAGCGACACCGAGATGGAAGGCAGCAATTCCCTTCGCGGAAAAACGATCCCGCCGGGTGTCGTGCTCTACCGCATCCAAGGCCCGCTCTTTTTCGCCGCTGCCGACAAACTCGAAGTCGCGCTGCGCGGCTCGGGCGGACGGCCGAAGATCGTGATCTTCCGCATGCGTCACGTCCCCGCGATGGACGCCACCGGTCTGCACGCCTTCGAGATCGCCGTGGAAAAGATGCTGCGCGACCACGTCCGCGTGTTGCTCACCGCGGTGCAGCCACAGCCGATGAAAGTCATGTTCGCCGCCGGTCTCGTGGATCGCATCGGTCTCGAAAATCTATGTGCCAACATCGACGAGGCGCTCACGCGCAGCGCACGGTTACTGCACGAGCGCGAATCTTCGAGTGCGGACGCTGGAAGTTAACCAAAGAGCACTGGCGTTACGCGGCCCTGCAAACACTACGTCAGCGGCCTCTCACTGCCTCGATTTTCTCCATCGGCGTCAGGCCTCTCCAGATTGCAGTTTGCTCTTGCGGAGTGTTGCAGGTGGCGATGCGCTGCGCGAGCGCGGGCGGTCTTGTATCGGGCGCAGACTGTTGTGTCACGGGCACCGGCAGCCTCGCCTTTACGCGCGCCAATTCTTCCTTCGTGTGGCAGACGAGACTCTCAGCTTTTGCGAGTGCCTGAACGGCTTCGACGAGCCGGGTGTCGGCGCTTTCGCCGTCCCCGAATGGAGCGGCAAAACGCGGCTGCGCTGCGGCGGGCAGCAGGGAAACTACGGTGGCGAGGCGGTCTTCAATAGTCTTCATGGTCGTGGATTGGTGTCAAAAAACTCATTCTTGCTGGCTGCCGATCAGCACGTCCGCCAAGTCAAGCGGCGGCTTCGTGCTCCTCCCGCCGGACGCGTCCAGCACATACATGCTGATGTGATCGCCATACTCGATGGCGTGCCGCGTCTCGATGACGACGGGATTGCGGTTTTTGCTGCCCATGACCGGTTCGGCGCTTTCCAACCGGCGCTCATGTTCGGTGTTCAGAACCTGGAGCGCGTGATGAATGACCGGCCGCACAAGGTCCGCCGCCCGTGCGCTGATGCGTCCGCGCATCTCGGCAAACGCCCGGCGCAGCAGCCCGTAGCGCGTGCCCGTCAGGATCGGGTCCGCCAGCACCATGAGGCGCTGCTCGTTCTCAGCGGTCGGAGTGTCGAGGAATGCGGCGTAGGCGGCGCGCTGCTCTTCGGCGATGCGCAGCGGCATGTGCTGTTGCTCGCGCGCCTCCCAGTGCTTCCACTCTTTTTGGAGCAGCTTGAGCTTGGCGATGTCCGGCTCGGCGAGAAGCGGGACGCGGAGCTTTTTCAAGAGGGCGATGAATTCTTCAGACATGACGTTAGAGCATTGGGTTGAGGTTGGGTGCCGCTTTGCGCAGCGGCAGGCGTTTGAATTCATCGACGCGATGCGCGGCAAAGAGCGGCAGCGCGCGATTACCGAAATCAAGCTGCGCGTCGGCGGTGATTTCGCCATCGCGCATCCGCAGGAGGATTGTCACCCGGCTTCGGCCCGAAAGCTGGCAAAGCCGGTTCAGCGTCACGTAGGAAGGTTTGGTGCAAGGTGTCGTCGCGGTCATTTACACCTGTGAGTTGTGTCAACTCATCGGTGCAAAGATCGGCGCTCCATTTTCCGGCGTGCGACGGCACGGGTCAGCCATCACCCAGGCTCCCACCGGGGTGTAAAGTAGGTGTAAGGTTGCGGCCTGACTTTACACCTGCGACGACCGGGATGAAGTGACGCATGAAGCTCGCGAAGCCTGCGTTTATCAGCCTTGGGAGCGCACGGCGGCCCTCACGGAGGGTGATGAGTGCCGCGAAAAAGTGGAAAGCGCGAAAATCGGCCCCTCATAGGATTTGAGTGAAGGTCGCCCTAACCAAGTGGAGGACTCGATCTCGTCAAAGGTTACCTATTCACGCGGCACGTTCGTTTCGCCCCGAACATCGACATGCGGCACGCCGTTCGACTCGACGCCTGGGACACTTGGGACACATGTGACGGGTTTACCTTCCTCCTCCTTTGCGCAGAAAACAGCACAGGCACTGCGCCGAATATAAATCCTCACACATTCAGATAACCTACAGGCCAGACGCGAGAATAGGCATCTGCCATTCTATCCAGATGCATTCAGGGTATATGCTTTTCCCGTTAGAAAGCAGCAGGCAGGAAATGGCGTCCCACGTGTCCCAGCCGTCCCCGCTCCAGCGCCATGCAGGTCTGCCGCAAAATCAGAACGGACACACCGCGCCCTGAATCACCGGATAACTGCTCTCCGGATCAATCGCGGGCTGCTCGGTGAGCCGAATGTAGAACGTGGGCGTTTTCACATGCTGCCGCCGCGCGAAGTCCCAGAACAAATCCACCTTGGGATCGGCCCACAATAGCAGCGGGGCCACCGTGCCATCGTCCTCGCGATAGAGCCCGACCACCAGTTCACCGTCTTCCGGTTCGCGATAGAGCGACTGGCCGGGTTCGAGGCAATGCAGCACCGGCAGCAGATCCGGCAGCGTCGGTCGCGACCGGGCGCAGCGTTCGCATCCTTGGTCACATGCGGGTGCGGGAATGGGCGTCGGGGCTGCCGCAGCCTCACTGGAACTGGCGGCCACTGACGCGGCGAGTTCCGCGATGGGCACGACGAGCCGTGGCTTTCGGTTCATGGCTGCACCTCCGCGCTGTCCGCGCCCGCAGCCTTTATCGCCACGTTGGAATAGCCGCGTTGATTGTGCCCGCTGCCGGCGCTCTTGCGCTCGACTGCGCCGAACAGCTCCAGCATGCGGTTGTTCAGCTCCTTGCGTGCGGCCAACTCCGGCAGCGGCTCCCAGCCCTGCTCGCCGCAGAAGTCCGCATACGCCTCCAGCAGATCGTTCTTTTCCAGCACCTCGCCGGGCCGCTTCTCCGCGCGCACATCAAGAAACAGCCGCATCGAATCCGACTGCCCGAGGCGCGTCTCGATCCGCTCATGCTGAGCCGCAGAAAGCGGTCGCGTCCGGCCCGCGCGCTTATCGGCGAGCACTTGTGCCGCACCCATCACCGCCCAATTCAGGATGCCCGCGCCTTCCTGCTCGATTAGCATCCGATCAAAATTCACGATCACCGGGCGTCCCTTCACCGGCTCCTTGAAGGCGATGATCCGCAGCCGCCGACGCCACGCGCCCGTGTCGCCGGACAGGCGCACGGAGAGCCGCTTGTTGCAGGTGATCACCACGTTGAAAACGCCGCGCATGTTGAACTTCTCGTTACTGTTCTTGCCCTCGGGCGAGACGAGATCGCCGCCTACGAGTTTCTTGAGCGTCTGCGCACCTGAATGTCGCAGGAACTCCGGCTCCACGTCCGCGCCGTAGAGCAGCGTCTTGCCGATGTAACGCAACAGCTCGAACCGCTCATCGAGATGTTCTGTGCGCAGCTCGTAGCAATTATCATCACCGATGAGCGCCTGGAGCACGTTGCTGATCGTCCCTTTGCGCGGGCCTCCCGGCCCGACCAGGATCAAAATCGACTGCATCAAATTGCGCCCGAGCAGGCATTGACCCGCGAGGTATTGAAGCAGCGCGATGTCGTCGGGATCGAGCGCCGGTTTCAGCACCTTTTCCATGAACATCGGGCAGCGCGCCGCGGGGTCGAACGCGATGGGCGACTGGTTGCGGCTGTAATAGTGCGGGCTGAAATCGTGCAGCTCGATCGCATCCGGCCGATGACCAGATAACCATTTTCCACATGAATGCCCTCCGGGTCGCTCGTGAAGGCATGGCGTCGCTCGTTCATGCCCTTCAAATGCCCGACCACCGCGCTCGCGAACGTGAGCTGCGCGTGCTTGAGGTATTCCGGGTTCACGGAGCGTGTAGCTCAACACCTCGAGGCGCTTGTCCAGCAGCGCATCGTCATGACGTCGTGGCTGGGCACGCAGGCGAACCGCTGCTTGCTGCACTTCTCCAGCAGTGGCGCAGGCCGCCAGTCATCGCGCACGCGGGGCGCGGGCTCGTCGCCCTCGTCCGGGTAGTTGAAGTCCACCGTCGGCACGAAGCTGACGCGCCCGTCTCGGAGGTCGTCGTCGCTCGTCTCCGCGCCGATGTTGAGGTAGTGGGTGTGCGCGATGCTCGTCGCGCGCGAGCCGGCTTTGTCCGGCGTTGGCGTTGTTTTGGATGTGATGCGTTTCACCCGAATTTTTTGCCAGCCGACCCTCGCGGGGAACCATCGCTGAAGGTCGAAACGCCCTCGCCAAAGTTTTCACCATTTGCGCGGGGCAGCCCCGCTTGGCGCGAGAGTTGAGGCGTTAAAAGTCGGGAATGAAGATAGCTAACATCACGCCGCGGCCTCGATGCCTCCGGCCACGACGACCCGCGGAGCAGGGTGGATGTTGACCCACGTCTGCGCCGCCGTCGGTGTCACGAGTTCCCGGTAATGCCGGAATAGCTTCTCGGGACTGTTACCCATCTCCAACGCAACCTTCGCCGCGTCCTGCACCTGCGCGAGCCGATAGCTCGCGAAGCCGTGCCGCAGCGCGTTCTGTCGCCAGCCAAACCCGGCCTTCTCGCCGAGGTAATTGAGCCGCACCGCAGTATTCGGCAACTGGCATACCAGCCCAGTGCGCTCGCGATACGGCTCCAGCCACGCCCGCAGATTCGGCAACAGCGGCACCAAGCGCCGAGCCTTCGTCTTAGCCTTCGCCGCTTTGATCTCGATGTAGCCTTGCTCCCACAGCACATCCGCCCACTCCAGCCGTGCAATCTCCGCCGACCGGATGGCGGCAAACGCGCTAATGACAATGTGCGGCAGGAGCTTCTCCGGGCACACCGCGATGATCCGCGTCAGTTCCTCCGGCGTGAAGATCGCGGGAGCCGTGCCCGGTTCCGTGAACGTTCGTCCGCTCCGCCACCGTCTTTCGATCCAGTTGGAGATACCCCTGATCGCGCGACCATTTGAACAATGTCACCAGCGTCCGCCGCACATTGTTCTTCGTGACGAATCCAAGCTTCATTGACTGCAACGCCCGGTCGAGCTGCTGCGTCGTCACGTCCGCGATGAGACACGCGCCGAACTGCTGCTTGAGCGTTCGGAACGCGATGCAACAAACAGATCCGCCGCCTCGCTCAGCGTGATCGCCTTGATCCCCGCGTGCGCGCCCGCATAAGTCCGCGCCGCATCCACGAGCGAGAATCCGCCCAGAAGCCTCCGCGCAGCCGACCATTCCTCGATGGCCGCCGTCAACGTCACCCCAAGCTCCGCCACCCGCGCCTCGCATCCCCGCAAAATCTCGATCTCCCGAAAGCTGGCCTCCACCGTCCCCACCCGTCCGTTCGTCAGCGAAACCGTCTTCTGCTGCGCAAAGGTCTTCGCCGCCATCAACTTCGCGAAAACCTTCGTCGCCCGCCGCCCAAGCTCATACCAAGCGCACTGATAGGACAGATAGCCGTCAGCCTTCCGCCTGAGCGTGTAGATGAGGATTTCCGCCGTTCCTTTGCCGTAGCAGAGAACCGAGGCCCGTTTGGATTTCTTCTTCATACCCCGCTCTGGTGTCAAAGCGTTGCATGACGGCTTGCATGATTCCTTACCGGGTTGCGGTGTGGCCGGTTTGTAATTACCCTGCTGCTGGCCGCTTAGTGAAGATTCCGAACCAGATGCAGCGCATAGATGGCGCGTTTGTGTTGTTGGATGTATCGCTCATACGAAAGAACGGTTGCGTCGCGGTCCGCATAAAATGCCTTGCGCTCGGTCTCGCTCCGCCAAGGAAAGGTCTCGCCCAAGCGCTTCTTGACGGTGTAGCCCCAATTCAGTTGGCCCGCGCTGCGTGGGTCTCCCCAACCCTCGGATAGTAGAGCCTAACCCAAAACCTCTTTTATTAGCAACATTGTGCAGGTGAGATGGACGAAACCTTGAAACATCCTGGTGGACTTTTCCCAGCGGATGCAGAGTCGGCGGTAGTTTTGCAGCCAGCTAATAGTGCGTTCGACCGTCCAGCGCCGCCTGTATCGACGAAGCTTGCGCCCATCTTGGGTTTTGTTCTCGGGCTTGCGGTTGGCACGGTGAGGAGAAATTATTTCCACGCCTTTTTGAGCCAAGTTTTCATCCAGCCGGTCGGAGTCAAAGGCGTTGTCTCCGATCAGCTTCTCCGGAAAATCCACGCTGATCATGAAATCGAAGAGCGGCTCAACCAAGGTGCTTTCGCGCGGGCTCGCGCTGCCCGTATTGACCGCAATGGGAAGTCCCTTGTGGTCCACCATGATCATGATCTTCACCCCTTTGCCCGCCTTGGTGCAGCCAATGCCGTCCCCTCCACCCTTGGCCTTCGAGAAGGTGCCATCAATCTAGCATTCGTAGAGTTTGAAGCCGTGGCGTTCTTTGATGATCGAACCCATCCCCGCCAGCAGAGCCTCAAACGCTCCCAGGTGGACCCACCGTTGAAACGCTCGATGCACCGCGCTTTTCGTCCCAAACTGCGCCGGCAGTCCTTCCATTTAGCGCCGTTATCCAGAATCCAGAAGATGCCGCCCATCGCCATACGTTTGTCCTTCGGTGGCCGTCCGCCTTTCGGGCTGGTCGGCTGGTCGGGCAACATCGCGCATAGCATATCCAGTTCCTGCGCGGTAGGTTGTAACATTACTATGCTTAACCAAGTTATGCGTTCTTTACCAAGAAGGTTTTGGGATAGCCCCTAATGCCAATCCGTATGCGTGCTCCTGAGCATCCGCCTCGTCAACGACGAATGTCGCGAGAATGACCTCTCGAACATGGGCAACAAGTGACGGCGTTGGGCCTTAGTTCATGGGATGAGCGTCCAAGCGCCTAGACTTTATGGCTGCCCTTCTTGGGAGCGCAGCGTGTTTTGAAAGGGGAAGCGGTGTGCTTGAAGGAGTGGCCAGAAAGCGGATTACGCGGCAAAGCCGTGCAGAGCCGCCGAT
>JBBQCM010000101.1:0-23738 GCA_038318725.1 Chthoniobacterales bacterium | reverse complement strand
GCGCGAGCGGGATGTCGCAGATGACCTGCGCGGCGAAGAACGGCGCGCGGAAATAGCCGTAGAGCAGGAAGGCGATGACGATGAAAATCACCAAACTCAGGAGGACGATGCGCTTCGTGGCATCCTGCTGCGCCTGGAACTCGCCCTCGTAGGTCACGAAGTAGCCTTCGGGCATCTTCACTTTCTCCGCGACGGTCTTCTGCATCTGCGCCACGAGTACGCCTACGTCGCGCGCGGTCGGCTTGATGGAGAGCACGAAGCGCCGCTGCGAGTTTTCGCGGTTGATGACGTTCGGGCCTTTCGCTTCGCGCACGTCGGCGACGAGGGAAAGTGGAATGCGGTTGATATGCACACCGTCGCCCTCATCGCGGATTTCGATGGGTAACTCGGCGAGCTTTTCCGGCGAGTCGCGCCACTCCAGCGGGAGCCGGATGACGAGATCCACGGTGCGCTGACCGTCGCGCAGCTCGGCGAGTTTTTTTCCGCCGACGAGCGAGGAGACGGTTTCGTTCAGCTTCACGGGCGTGATGCCGTAGGCGCGGGCGCGCTCGCGATCCGGTTCGATGCGGAGCTGCGGGATGGAGGATTGCTGGTCGAGCTTGCAGTCCTCGAAGCCGGGGATGGCTTTGGCAACGGCCTGAATCTCGGTGCCGATCTGCCGGAGCTTGTCGAGGTCGGGGCCGAAGACCTTGATCGCCACAGGCGCGGAGACGCCGCTGAGCATGTGGCCGATGCGGTCGGCGAGTGGCCCCATCACGACACTAAAGGTGCCGGGCACGCTCTTCGCCTTCTTCTTCACGTCCTCCAGAATTTCGGCGCGCGAGCGGCCCTTGGTCGCGCCGCCTTTATGCGTGCTCGGGTCTTCGCGGAAATCCACGTCAAACTCCGCCGTGCTCACGGGCACGACATGATCGCCGCGCTCGGCACGTCCGAGGCGTCGCCCGACTTTCTTTACTTCCGGGATGGAAAGCAGCTCGCTCTCGATCACGTCGCTGATGCGGTTCATCTCATCGAGCGAAGTGCCCGGCGCGGCGGTGGCGGAGACGAGCGCGGTTTCCTCGCGGAAGGTCGGCAGGAAGTCTTTGCTCATTTGCGGATAGAGCATGAACGCGCCGATGACCATGAGGCCGACGACTCCGAGCAGCAGATACGGCTGCGCCAGGCCGAGCCGCAGGAGCGTGTTTTCGAGCGTCCATTTCATCAGCCGGACGAATCCGCCATCCTTGTGGGCGTGGCCTTCCCTGGGCCGCAGCAGCATCGAGCAGAGCACGGGAATCGCGGTGAGCGAAACAATGAACGACGCGATCATCGAGATGATGGTGGCGATGGCGATGGGCGCGAAGAGTTTCCCCTCGACGCCGCTCAGGCCGAGCAGCGGGAGGAAGACGAGGACGATGAGCACCGTCGCGTAGAAGATGGAATTTCGCACTTCGGTCGAAGCGTGTGCGATGACCTCGAGGCGCGGGTGCGGCTTGGGTGATGAGGCGTTTTCCTGCAAGCGCCGCCAGACGTTTTCCATGCCGACGATGGCATCATCGACGACCATGCCGATGGCCACGGCAAGGCCGCCGAGGGTCATCGAGTTCACCGAGATGCCCTGCCATTTGAAGACGAGCAGCGTGATGGCGAAGGAGAGCGGCATCGCCATGAGCGAGACGAAGGTGGTGCGGAAGTTCAGCAGGAAAAGGAACAGCACGAGCGTGACCATGATCGCGCCGTCGCGGATGGCTTCCTTGAGATTCCCGATGGCGTGCTCGATGAAATCGCCTTGCCGGAAAAGCACGACAGTCTCGACGCCCGCAGGCAACACGGGCGCGAGTTCTTTCAGCGCGGCCTCGATCTGCGCGGTGAGCGCGAGCGTATCGAAGCCCGGCGCTTTCGTGATGCTCATGATGACACCGTGGGTGCCGTTCACGCTCGCATCGCCGCGCATGGGCTCGACGCCCCACTCCACCGTCGCCACGTCGCTGATGCTGATGGCGCGGTCGTTCACCTTCTTGATGACGGTGCGCGCGATGTCGTCGAGCTGCACGGTCATGGCGAGATTGCGCACCATGATTTCCGTCGGCCCGGTGTTGATGAAGCCGCCGGTCGAGTTGCCCGCCGCTTCTTTCGCCGCGGTCTTCAGTTCCTCGAAAGTGACCTCGTGCGCAGCCATGCGGTGAGGGTCGGGCAACACCTGCACCTGCTTCACGCCGCCGCCCATGTTCAGGATTTCGGCGATGCCGGGGATGCTTTGCAGGCGTTTGCGCACCGTCCAGTCGGCGAGCGACCGCACTTCCATCGCGGGCACTTTTCCATCCTTGCTGCGGATGCCAACGAGCAGGATTTCTCCCATCAACGACGCGACCGGCGTGAGGAATGGCGACACGCCGTCGGGCAGCGATTCGCGCACTCCTTGCATCCGCTCCTGCACGAATTGCCGCGCTTTGTAGATGTCCGTGCCCCACGCAAATTCGGCGTAGATGAGCGAGAGCGAAACGTCGGAAGCCGAGCGCAGCCGCGTCAACCCGGCGACGCCCATGAGCGCGCTCTCGATGGGTTGCGTGACGTTCGTTTCGACTTCCTCCGGCGCGAGGCCGGCGGATTCAGTCAGGATGATGACGGTCGGTTTGGTGAGGTCCGGCAAGACTTCGACGGGCAATTCCCGTGCGGTCTGAAAGCCGAACACGAGCAGCAGCAACGACGCGCCCATGATGACGACACGGTTGTGCAGCGAGAAATAGATGAGCTTGTTCAGCATGCCCTAGTGGGAAGGGGAGGTTGCGGCCCGCCGCGCGCTGCGGCATGATGCGGCCATGTCGAAACGCGAACTCATCGCCAAAAATCGCGACGCCATCCTCGCCCTTGCGGCGAAGCACGGCGCGACAGACGTGCGCGTCTTCGGCTCGGTCGCACGCGGGGAAGACGACGAGACGAGCGACATCGACGTGCTCGTGAAAATGGAGCCGGGTCGCAGCCTGTTCGACATGGGCGGACTGCTGATGGATCTCCGCGACTTGCTCGGCTGCACGGTGGACGTGATTTCCGAGCACAAAGACATGCGCCCGCACTTTCGCGAAAACGTCCTGCGCGAAGCGGTGCCGGTATGAAAGGCCAGCGCGGCGACGACCAGCGGCTCCGCGACATCCTCGATGCCATCGCCACGATCGCGCGCCATGCGACCGATGACCACGACCGGTTTCAGCGCGACGAGCCGCTCCGCTGGCTCTTTCGCGCGCAGGTGCAAATCATCGGCGAAGCTTCTTTTAAGCTGAGCGATGCCGTCCGCGCCGCGCATCCCGAAGTGCCGTGGCGTTCCATCATCGGCATGCGCCATCTCCTCGTGCATGAATACTTCGATGTGGAGTGGGAGGTATTGTGGGAAGTGCTCCAGACGCGAATTGCGCCGCTGCGAGAACAAATCGAGACGATTTTGAAGGCACGGGAAACTCACGGCTGAACCTCCTCGATCCTACGTTCCGTCTTCGCCGCGGGCGCGTCGTCCGCCTTCGGCTTGCGCATCATCGAGACGACGAGCAGCACGAGCAGCAGACCATTGCCCGCCAGGGCAAAGATCGTGAGCATCCCCACGCCGCCTTTGCCGGTGCCGTGTTCGTGGCCTTCCTCGCCGCCTTTCCCTTTCGCGGCCCGCTGCGCGTCGGTGAGTTCGCCGCCATCCGCGGCGTGCTCGTGGCCGTGCGCCGCGTCGAGGGCTTCTTTCAAACTCACGCTGCCTTTGCCCGCGAAAGCCAGCGAGTAAGCGCCGCGCGCCACCACCTTGTCGCCCGGCAGCAGGCCGCCGAGGATTTCGACGAAGCGGTCATTCTGTACGCCGGTCACAACGAGCGTTTTCACAAAGGCGTTCTTGAGGCCGAAGTCCTCGACATAGACGAAGCGGTTGAGCGCATCGCCTTGCAGCGCCGCGCGCGGCACCGTGACCACGCCCTCGCGTTTCGCGAGCACGATGGAGAACTCCGCACGCATGTCCGGGCGCAGGGTGAGGCTTGGATTCGAGAGTCGGAAAACGGCGTCGAGGGTGCCGCTTTCTTTGTCCGCCGCCGTGCCGAAGCGCAGCAGGGTGCCGTCGAATTTTTCGTCCGGCAGCGCGGACACCCGGATATGCGCGACCGCACCGGCTTTCAGCTTTCCGGCCAGATGTTCCGGCACCCGCGCCACGGCGAAGACCTCGCTGAGGTCGGTGATTTCGAGCAGCGCCTTGGCGGGATCGACGGGCTCGCCGATGCGCGCATCGCTGGCCGTCACGAGTCCGCCGAGCGGCGCTTTCAGGATCACCGTCGGCGGTGGATCACCGGGCTGGCGGCTCTCGATCTTCGCCACGTCCGCGCCGGCGAGCACGAGGTCGCCGAGCGTGGCGTTGATCTCGATGACGCGCCCTGGGATGCGGCTCGAGACGACGGCGCGCTTTGCCGGAATGACCGCGATGCGCCCGAGGGAAAAGATCGTTTCTTCGAAATCGGTTTCCTCCGTTTCGACGGTTTCGATCTTGAGGTTTTTCACGCCGTTCTCATCAAGGACGACGGTGTTAGCCGCGCGTTGTGGATCGCTTTTCTCCGCGCCGAGGGCTACGGCGGCGACCGCGAGCAGGGTGGTGAAGTAGAGAGTGGGGTTCATTATTTGAAGGATTTGGCGGAAGCAGGTGTGGTGGCCGTAGCCGCGCTGTAGCGGATGCGGGCGAGTTGATATTCGCGGAGCGCATCGAGGCGCTGGCGCTGGAGTTCGAGGCGGCGCGTGCGGGCGCGCAGCACGTCGGTGAGCGGCGTCAGGCCGGTCGAGTAGCTGGTGCGAAGCTGCTCCTCGATGCGCGTAGCGGCGGGGAGCACCTGGTCGTCGAGTTCGCCGATGAGCTTTGAGTAGGCGCGCATTGCGCCGAGCGACGCGATGACTTCCGCATTCGCTCCGAGCTTCGCCGCATCGACTTCCAGCTCCGCGCGCGTCGCGGCGGCTTCGGCTTCGCGGATGCGCCCGGAGTTGTTGTTCCAAAGCGGCAGCGGAAAGCTGAAACGGAAGCCGATGACCTGATCGGTTTCGACCGGCTCGGGCACATCCAGCACGCGCTCGCGGGTGTAGGAAGCGCCGATGCCGAAGTCCTCCCAGCGTCGGGCGCGCTGCTCCAGCACGACGGAGCGCGCGGCTTCCGCGCGGGATTGCGCGGCGAGGATGTCGGCCCGTCCGGCGACTCCGCTGGCAACCGGGATGGGCTTCGGTGCGGGCAATGTGCCGGTGATGGTGATGCGGTCAGCGCCCGCGATGCCGAGCAGCGGGCGCAGTTCGCCCAGCAGCACCACTTCATCCGCCGCGAGCATGAGGTTCTCGACTTCGATCTGCCGCGATTCGAGTTCCACCTGCGAGGCATCGACCTGGGAGGCTTCGCCGGTTTTGACACGCTTTAGAAGGAAGCTGAAAAGCTTGCGGCTGTTGTCGAGCTGCTGGGTGCGAAGATCCCGTTGCCTGCCGAGGGCGAGCAGCTTCACGGCGACGATACGAACTTCGGCGGCGAGCTTGCGTTCGGCGTCGCGGACTTCCGCCTGGGCGGCGGCAAGTTCGGCGCGGGAAACCGCCTTTTCGTGGCGTAGCCGGGAGGTGAGCGGAAAGCGCTGCATGAGCGCGATCCCGGCGGAGCCTTCGGGGCCGACTGTGTGGCGGGTGAATTCCAGATCGAGCTCAGGATTGCTGAGCCGTCCGCTTTGTTGGAGCCGTCCGCGCGCTTCCTCAATGCGGAGCCGCGCGGCGCCGAGGGCCGGGTTGTGCGCGAGCGCGTAGTCTGGCACGCGGTCGAGCGGCAGCGTGACAGCTCTTGCGGCGGCGGTCGCGAGAGTGAGGATGGTGATGAAAAGGCGAAACATGGGAATGGGAACGGTGAGTTTTTTGGAGAGAGGCATCCGTGCGGAATGCTGCGGGAACACGCGGGCGCGAGATTGCGCCGGGTGGACAGGAAAGAGCGTCAGACCCGAGCGGGCCGGACGTTACGCTGCGAGTGAAGGCCCGCGCGCCGGGAGCGCGGTGCGGCAGACGAGCAGCCAGCCGGAGGACCGTTCATCCGGCGGTGAATCCGAGGCGAACGATTCGGTTCGCGAAGGCAGCGCGCGATTCAGCAGCGCGGCGAGTTGAGCGACGAAATTTTCGCCCGGCAGCTCCGAGACGAGCGCGGCGGGTTGCCACGCTTGACGCTGGAAAGTTTTCCCCGTCCTGACCGCGCTGAGATCGTGATGATGATGCTCTCCGTCCGCAGCCGAGTCCTGACCGTCATCATCGGGGCCGCACGCGAGACAGGTGGCACGCTTGCCCGACATATCGCCGCCATGTTCCAGCGCCATGTGCGCGCTGGCGAAAATCCCGGCGACGAGCACGAGTGCGGTGAGAAATGAACGAAGCAGTTTCACGCTGGCGCTGTCATTCCCTTGGCTGGCGATGATGGTCAAGCGGATTCCCGGCAGATGATCGTGCGCGCATACCGGGAGGCAGAGTGACCACAGGACAATTTATGCTGATCGAAGGCGAAGGGGGTGGAGATCGATGTGCGCCGGAAGATTAATGATGGGTACCGAGTCCGTGCCAGCCCTGCCA
This sequence comes from Chthoniobacterales bacterium, assembly GCA_038318725.1. Taxonomy (GTDB): domain Bacteria; phylum Verrucomicrobiota; class Verrucomicrobiia; order Chthoniobacterales; family Chthoniobacteraceae; genus Chthoniobacter. The sequence continues at coordinate 17,171 of JBBQCM010000101.1, read as the reverse complement.
TGCCATGTAGCTGGCGAGCGTGAGCAAAAGGGCGCACGAGAGATATGGGGCCTTGCGCATGATGCTGCCGAAGCCGCTGAATTTTTTCTCCGCATGGCCCACGCTCCATGCCGCCACCGCCCCGACCGTCACCATCGTCAATGCCAGGCCAAAGCTGAAAGCGGCGACCAGCGCAAAACCAAGGGTGAACTGTTTCACCTGCATGCAGACGAGCAACACTGTGAACGCCGCGGGGCATGGGAGCAGTCCACCCGTGATGCCGAAGAGGACGATCTGCGGCGTGGTCACTTTGCGAGTCATAAATCGTTTTTGAATGTCGAGTGAGTGCGCCGCTTCGTGCGCGTCCTGGAACTCCGCGCCCGGCCGGAGATCGGCGTGCTCGTGGTCGTGCGGGTGTCCGTGGTCGTGCTCGCGAAATTGCGCGGGATACGTGTGCGCGTGGCCCTCGTGCGAGAGCGTCAGCGTCAGGTCGAATTCGTGCGGCTCCGGGATGTCGGTGGTCGATTCGAGAAAGCCCTCCTTCTTCACGAAAGCGAAGGTCTGCCGCGCGCCGTCGGGCCGCACGGTTTCGATGACGACGCTCGACGGCTCTGGCAGGAACGTCTTGCCGTGCTCCATAAAGGCGAGCCGGAACACTGGTGGCACGCCCGTTTCAAAAACGGTGAGTTTCACAGCGCCATGTCCAGTGTTGATGATCTTCGTGTCGTCGTGCCCGTGCTCGTGATGCTCATGCGCGGCGGCGGCTTTCGTATCGCGCCGTGTCCGCCAAAACATCCAGAGCGCCAGCCCGGCGATGATGACGGCGGAGGCGATTTGGAAATACGGCTCGGTGGTTTCCGCGTTCCAGTGGCTCCCGTATTTGAGCGCCACCGCCGCGAGCACCCAGATGATGAGCGAATGCGAAATCGCCGCGGAAAGTCCGAGCAACACGGCCTGCCAGACCGTGCCGCGAATCGCGACGATGAAGGCGGCCATCATCGTTTTGGAATGCCCCGGCTCCAGCCCATGCAGCGCGCCGAGGAGGATGGCGCTCGGGATGAAAAGCCACGCGTGCGTGGTGCCTTGCGAGAGAGCTTGGGAAAAGTCGGTCATGGATTCAGATGGTGGCGAGTTCGGGTTGCGCAGAGGCAGGTTTCTTCGCCACGCGAGTGCCGCGATCTTCAAACCAGTAGTAGAGCACCGGCAGCACGATGAGCGTGAGGATGGTGGAGCTGACGATGCCGCCGATGACGACGGTCGCGAGCGGGCGCTGCACTTCCGCGCCGGCTCCGGTCGCGATGGCCATCGGCACAAAGCCGAGCGAGGCGACGAGTGCGGTCATGAGCACGGGACGGAGGCGCGTGAGGGAGCCTTCGAGGACGGCTTCGCGCGGAGTGTGGCCGGATTCGCGGAGTTGGTTGAAGTAGGTCACGAGCACAAGGCCATTGAGGACGGCTACACCACTCAGCGCGATAAAGCCGACGGCGGCGGTGATCGAGAAGGGCATGTCGCGCAGCCAGAGCGCGGCGACGCCACCGGTGACGGCGAGCGGGATGCCGGAATAGACGATGAGCGCCTGCCGCAGACTGCCAAAGGCGAGGAAGATGAGAATGAAAATAAGCACGAGCGCGGAGGGCACGACCACGGCGAGGCGCGTGCGCGCTTCCTGCAAATTTTTGAACTGCCCGCCGAACTCGACGATGTAATTCTCCGGCAACTGCACCTGTTCCTTGATGCGCCGCTCGGCTTCGCGCACGTAGCCTTCCACGTCGCGCACGCTGAGATTTACCATGAGCGCGGCGCGGCGCTGGCCGTCGTCGCGCTGGATGGGTTCGACGGCTTTGATGGTTTTGAAATCCACGACCTGCCCGAGCCGGATGAGGCCGGACTGGCCGACGCGCAGCGGCAACCGCTTGATCTGCTCATCGTCGGCGCGGAGGTTCTCCGGCATCCGCACCACGATGTCGCGGCGGCGGTTGCCCTCGATGGCGGTGCCGACGACCTGGCCCGCGAGCGCGGCGTTCACGGCCTTGTTCACTTCGCCGGCTTGCAGGCTGTAGCGCTGGAGCGCGTCGCGCTTCACATCGATCTGGAGCTGCGGCGTGCGGCCCTCGGTTTCAAACTCCACTTGCGAGACGCCGGGCGTGCCTTCGAGGATGCCTTTGATTTGCTCGGCGAGCTTTTCCAGCACGTCGTAATCGGTGCCGAAAATCTTCACCGCGAGCTGCGCCTTGGTGCCTTCGAGCATTTCGTTGAAGCGCATCTCGATGGGCTGCGCGAAGAGGATGTCGTATTCCGGGTTCAGCTTTTTCAGCACCTTTTCGATGTGCTCGCGCAGCTCCGCTTTCGTCGTCGGACGGCCCGGCGTGCGCGGCCATTCCTCCATCGGCTTGTAAAAAATATACACGTCGCTTTCGTTCGGCGGCATCGGGTCGGAGGCGATGGCGCTCGTGCCGATGCGCGTGAAGATGCGGGTGATTTCCGGGAACTCTTTGAGCAGCAGGTTCTCCACGGCGATGTCGCTCCGTAGCGATTCCTCCATGCTCATGCCCACGGGCTTGTAGAGCATCGAGGTGATCGAGCCTTCGTCGAGCGTCGGCACAAACTCCGCGCCGAGGTGGGTGAAAAGCCAGAGCGAACCGGCGAAGAGCAGCACGGCTCCGAGCGCGACGAGCCCGCGGAATTTCAGCGCGACGTGCAGCGCGGGTTCGTAGGCGCGCTTCGTCACGCGGATGAGGAAGTTGTCGCCCTCGTGAACTTTTCCGCGCAGCAAAAACGAGCAGAGCACCGGCATGAGCGTGAGCGCCAGCAGCAGCGCGCCGCCGAGCGCGAGCATCACGGTGATGGCCATCGGGTGAAACATTTTCCCCTCGATGCCGGTGAGCGCGAGGATCGGGATATAGACGATGGTGATGATGACCACGCCGAAGAACATCGGCGACCCGACCTGCTTGCTCGCCGAGAGCACGACCTGCGAGCGTTCCTCGTCGGTGAGCACGCGCCCGAGCTTGTGCTGACGCTCGCCGAGCTGCCGCACGATGTTTTCCACGATGACCACCGCGCCATCAATGATGAGGCCGAAGTCCACCGCGCCGAGGCTCATCAAATTGCCGGACACGCCGCCCTGCAACATGCCGGTGAGCGCGAACAGAAACGACAGCGGAATCGCCGCCGCGACGATGAGCGCCGCGCGCCAGTTGCCGAGCAGCGCGAGCAGCACCACGACGACGAGCACCGCACCCTCGAAAAGATTTTTCTTCACCGTGCCGATGGTGCGGTCGATGAGCTGCGAGCGGTCGTATTGCGCGACGATTTCCACGCCGTCCGGCAGCTTGGTTTGAATCTCCGCGATGCGTGCTTTCACCCGCTCGGCGACTTCGCGGCTGTTCTCGCCCGCGAGCATCAGCGTGGTGCCGATGACCGTCTCGTGGCCGTTCAACGTCGCCGCGCCGGTGCGGAACTTCGTGCCGAACGAAACGTCCGCCACGTCCTTCACGAGGAGCGGTCGCACGGCCGCGCCGAACTTGATCGGCAGGTTGCCGATTTCCTCCGGCGTCGTCACGCGGCTGACCGCGCGGATGGTGAGCTGCTGCCCGCCGCGGCTGATGATGCCGCCGCCCGCGTTCTCGACGTTCTGCGCGATGATGTCCGCGAGCTCGCTGAACGTGAGCCCCGCATTTTCCAGCGCCTCGGGCTTCGGCTGCACCACGTATTGTTTCTCGTAGCCGCCCGTGCCGTTGATTTCCGCGATGCCCGGCACGGTGCGCAGCAGCGGCTTGATGGTGTATTCTTGGATCTCGCTCAGCTCGATGAGCTGTTCGATTTCCGTCGCCGCCTTGTGCTTCGCGTCGGGCCGGTATTGGACGTTGTAGTAATAGATTTCGCCCAGCCCGGTGCTGATGGGCGCGAGCTTCGGTGAAGTGCCGGGCGGCAATTGCTCCAGCGCGTTTTGCAGCCGCTCGGTCACGAGCTGGCGGGCGCGGAAAATGTCCGTGCCGTCGGCGAAATCGAGCGTGATTTGCGAGAGGCCAAACTTCGTCAGCGAACGCATCTCCGCCACGCCGGGCAGCCCGGCGAGTTCCATCTCGATGGGCCGCGTGATGAGCTTCTCCGATTCCTCCGCCGCGAGCGCGGAGACTTCCGTATTCACCTGCACCTGCACGCCGGTGATGTCCGGCACGGCATCAATCGAAAGATGCACCGCCGACCACAGCCCCGCGCCGAGCAACCCCGCGGCCAGCAGCAGCACGATGCCGCGCTGCCGCATCGCAAACTCCAGAATCTTGTCGATCATTTCCGTGCGGGTTTAATGGCCGGCTTCACCACTTCCGGCTTCGCCGGCAGGTCGCCGAGGTCGATGCCTGTGAGAAGCTGCAATTGCTGCCTGCTTTCCAGCGCCTCCTCCTGCGTGCTCAACAGCGCATCGACCACGTCGAGATACTGCTTTTGCAGCTCCGTGTAAGTCGCGACTGGGATCGCGCCGAGGCGGTAGTGCTCATCGGCGGTGCGCGCTGACTGACGGAATTTTTCCGCGGCGTCCTGCGGCCACCTCGCCATCTCGACGGTGCGCCGCTCGTAGGCATGAAGCTGCGAGGCGATCTTTCGCTCGACTTCGCGCAGCGCGGCCGTGAGCGACACTTCGGCCTGGAACTGGCGTGCTTTCGCCGTCTGGATGCTCCCAGTGTTTTGGTTCAACAGCGGCAGCGGCACCGAAACGCCGAGGCCGAAGATCCTCTGCTTGTCGTTCGCTTTCTCGGTCGCATAAGAAGGCGCGATCGTCACGGCGGGCCAGCGTTCGTTTTCCGAGAGCTTCACCCGGAGACCCTGCTGTTCGAGTTCGGCCGCGCGGGTGCGGATGTCGAAATTTTGCGTCCGCCCGGCCGCGAGCAGCGGCTCCAGCCCGGGCGGCGTCTTGAGCACGATGTTCGTCCTCGCCACGGTGATCGGCGTCGAGACGGCCAGGCCGCGAAGCTGGTTCAGCTCAAACTGCGCGTCGCGCATCGCGATGGACGCCTCGCTGGCGCGGCGGTTCAGCGTGAAGGCGTTGGCCTCGATGATGCGCGTTTCCAGCATCGGCGCGACGCCCGCCGCGTCGCGTTGCACGAGCACATCGAGCAACTCCTGAAACCGCTTCGCCACTTCCTGCGCCGCCTCCGAGCGCTGCTGCGCGGCCATCACCTTGTAGCCGAGCGAGCGCACCCGCATCGCCAGCGCGGCGCGGAACTGCTCCAGCCCGAGTTGCGCCAGTTCGATTTGCCGGCCGGCAATTGCCTTGCGCAGACTCACGCGGCCCGGAAACTCGAAGGTCTGCGACAACGACACGGACCACACGGGCCCGTCGCCGAGCTTATTGCCGCTCAGGTCGCTCACGCGCTTGTTGCCAAACTCGCCGCTGAGTTCCGGGTTCGTCCATTCGCCCGCCGTCGTGCGCCCGCCCTTCGCCGCAGCGATCTCGGCTTCGTAGAATTTCAGCTCGGGATTATTGGCAACGGTCTCGGTGACAAGCGCGCCGAGCGGCGTCGGCTCCACTGCGGCGAGACGGGCCGAGCAGGTGATGACGATCAGGAGCGCGATGCTCCGGGTGGCAGTGAAAGGGCGAAGTGATGGGAAGTGATTCATGAGTTTTGGAAATTGGTTGGTGAGCAGTGAGAGCCACGCGCACGAAGGCGGCGTGGGAGCCACGGAGGCGCGAACACGCGCCGTGTGGATGGGCGAAAGCGTCAAACCCGAGTGGGTCTGACTTTAGGCTGCGAGCGAAGGCCCGCGCACCGGCAGGGCGGAATGACAAACCAAAAGCCAGCCGGAAGCTCTCCCATCCGGCGGTGCATCCCAGGCGAACGATCGGTTGTGCCCCGACTCCGTGCGGCTAAGCAGCGCGATAAGATGGGCGATGAGGTTTTCACCCGGCATCGTCCAGGCGGGCGTGACGGGCTGCCACTCCTGAAGCTTGAAAGTTTTCCCCGCCACGACCGCGCCAAGCTCGTGGTGATGATGCTCCCCGGCGGGAGCCGAATCGTGATCGTCATCCGCAGAACCGGGAGCGCAGAAGGCATGTCCGTCCGACGAGTCGCCGCCATGTTCCAGCGCCATGTGCGCGCCGGCGAAAAGCCAGGCGACCAGCAGGAGCGCAGCGAGAATGGGACGGTGCGTTTTCAAAAACAGCGCAGCCTTTCCACCATCGCGCCCGGATGGTCAAGCGAGGACTGCGGTTTCCGCTGTGTTCACGGCGTCGATGAGCTGGCGGATGCGGCCGAAGTTTTTGCGCTTCGGTGCGAGGACGAGGCGGGGGAGAGCGGCGAGTTCGGGTTCATTCTGCTCCGCCGGCAGCGCGGTCGTCTGGACGATTTCGCCGCCGACGAGGATGTCCGCAAAATCCGTGTTGAGCTGCGCGAAGGCGGGGGGCGCGATCTTTTGCTCCAGCCGCATGACGAGCCGGTGGCCGACCCAGCGGTAGTTGCGGAAGACGCGGTAGAACTGGGCGATCTCGGCGATGGCTTCGTCCACGCTGTGGGTCATTTTGAAAAGGTGGAAGTCGTCCGAGGAGACGAGGCCGAGCTGGAGGAGGTCGTCGCGGAGAAAGCGCAGCCACGTTTCCCAATAACGCCCGCCCGGCTTATCGACCATGACCACGGGGAGGATGCGCGCCTTGCCCGTTTGCATGAGGGTGAGCACCTCGAAGCCTTCGTCCATCGTGCCGAAGCCGCCGGGAAAGAGGGCGACGGCGTGGGTTTCCTTGAGGAAGTTCAGCTTGCGGGTGAAGAAGTAGTTAAAGTTCACCAGCTTCGGGTCGCCCTCGATGGTTTCGTTCGCGTGCTGTTCAAAGGGCAGACGGATGTTCAGTCCAAAACTGTGCTCGCGGCCGGCGCCGCGCTGGGCCGCGCCCATGATGCCTTCGCCGCCGCCGGTGATCGTCATATAGCCGTGTTCCTCGTGCATCCTGCGGGCAAAAATCTCCGCAGCCAGAAACTCCGGCTCGGTGGATGCGGTGCGGGCCGAGCCGAAGACGACGACTTTGCGGACGTGGCGGTAAGGCGCGAAGACCTTGCCGGCGTAGCGCAGCTCCTTGAGCGAGCGGCTGAAGAGCTTGAGATCGGCGGTCGTCGTCTGCTCGCGGCCCAGCTTCAGTGCGGTCATCACCATTTCAGCGACCAACTCGCAGTCTTTCTCGCACCCCGCATCCTGGACCAGTTGCCGCACCCGCTTGTCAAGCGCCGGGTCGCCGGTGGTGGAGGAGCCGGCGGTGACAGCCGTGACGGTGGCAGCGGTGAGATCGGCCATTTGGGGAAAGTTGGGAGTTGAGAGTTGAGAGGCGGCGGCTAGTCTGCGCGCCCGCCAAACGCATACACGCATCTTCAACTCGCGACATTCAACTCTCAACTTCCTCCCCACCCATGATCATCGTCATCAAACCCCACACGTCGCGCTCCCAAGTCGATGAAGTCATGGCCGAGGTGCAGAAACTCGGCTACGACCCGCGGCCGATCTTTGGCACCGAGCTGACGATTATCGCCGCCATCGGCGACGAGCGGACGCACCACCGGCTGGAATCGCTCAATGCCATGCCGCAGGTTGAGAAAGTCATGGCCGTGCAGAAACGTTACAAGCTGGTCAGCCGCGAATCGCATCCCGGCAATTCAGTGATCGAAGTCGATGGCGTGAAGATCGGCGGCGACAACTTCGTCCTCATGGCCGGCCCGTGCTCGGTGGAAACCGAGGAGCAGCTCATGTCCACGGCGCGCGCGGTGAAAGCGGCGGGCGCGACCATCCTGCGCGGGGGCGCTTTCAAGCCGCGCACCTCGCCCTACGAATTCCAGGGCCTCGGCAGCGAAGGGCTGCGGCTGCTTTCGCTGGCGAAGCAGGAGACGGGTTTGAAGATCATCACCGAAGTCCTCAGCGAGCGGCACGTCGAGGAAGTCTGCGCCCACACCGACATCCTCCAGATCGGCGCGCGTAATGCGCAGAACTTCCAGCTCCTCATCGAGTGCGCGCGGAGCGGCAAGCCGATCCTGCTCAAGCGCGGGCTCAGCCAGAAAATCGACGAATGGCTGCTCGGCGCGGAATACATCCTCACCCACGGCAATGCCAACGTGATGTTCTGCGAGCGCGGCATTCGCACTTTCGAGACCTACACGCGCAACACCCTCGACCTCGGGGCCGTCGCCGCCGTCAAAAGGGAATCGCACCTCCCGGTGATCGTCGATCCCAGCCAGGGCTGCGGGCGGGCGGACCTCGTCCGCGCGCTCTGCAAAGGTGCGGTGGCGATGGGCGCGGACGGTCTGCTCATCGAGGTGCACCCGCACCCCGCCGAGGCGCTGAGCGACGGTCAGCAGCAGGTGGATTTCGCCGGGTTTGAAGGCCTGGTGAAAGATCTGCAACCCATCCTGCGGGCCGTCGGACGGGGCGTATAGCCGCGCGTTGTTCGATCGCTTGAAGGATCCTGCGGCCCTGGGTCACGCTCCGCTACTTTGGTGCGGGTGGCACTATGGGCGCAGGGGTGCCGGCGGGTTTGGGGCCGGTGCGGAAGAGGGCTTTGGCGGCTTTAGTGCCGGCTCCGGTCATTTTCTCAGCGAGCCGGAGTTTTTCTTTTGAGATGGGCAGCATCTGCTCGGAGAAGCTCTTGATGTCGGCGTCCCTCGACTCGGTCGCACCCTCGTAGGCGGTGACGGCTTCCTTGCTGATGACGATGATCCGATCCATGCACGCCTTGTCGAAATTCGAGCCGGTAAGCTTGTCGAGTTCCCCGGTCAGCCTGGCCTGCACGGCGGGCGGTTCGGTGGAAAGGAGGACGCCTTTGAGCGCGGCGAGGCGGATGAGCTGTTTGTTTTCGTCAGCTTGGGTATTGGCGAGCGCGGAGCCTACATCTTTGATCGCGCTCGACTCGGCGCGGGTCCTGGCGAGTTCGCCGAAGGCGGCGACCAGGAGTCCGTTCTCGACGGCCGTGGTGAGAAACTGGAGGTCGCGTCCGCCGATGTCCGTGGTGATGAGTTCGCCGACGGGCCGCTCCGCGACTTGCGGGATGGGCGGAAGCGGCGGCATGACGATCATCTTCGATTTCGGCGGCAGGGTGCTCGTGCCGGGCCGGCGGCCTTTGCGCGTGGCGGCATCGGCGGCGGCAGCGAGGGCGAGGCAGAGGGTCAAAGCGCAGAGGGTGGTTTTCATGGCGGAAGTTTATTCGGCGAGTTTGCGCGCAAGGATTTCGCTGACCACGACGGGGTTGGCTTTGCCTTGTGAGAGTTTCATCACCTGACCCTTGATAGAATTGATCGCCTGCATTTTGCCAGCCTTGTATTCGGCCACGGCTTTGGCGCTGGCGGCAATGGCCTGATCGCAGAGCGCCTCGATCGCGGTGGTGTCGCTGACTTGTTCCAGACCCTTTTCCTCGACGATCTGGCGGGCGCGTTTGCCGGTGGCGAACATCTCGGCAAAAACCGCGCGACCTTGTGATCCGCTAATGGTCTGCGCATCGATCATGTCCGTGAGCGCGCGCAGCTCGGGCGCGGCGATGGAACATTCGGCGATCCCTTTATCCGCCGAGGAGAGGGCGCTGAGGAGGTCATTGATGATCCAGTTGGCGACATTCTTGGGCTTGATCGCACCCTGCGCGGCGGCCTCGAAGTATTCCGCCAGCGCCTTGTCACTGGCGAGGACACTGGCGTCGTAGGCGGTGCAACCGAAGTCGCGCTCGAAGCGCTCACGCTTTTCGCCAGGCAGCTCGGGGCGGCGGGCGCGGACTTCGTCCATGAAGACGGTGGTGCTGACGGGAAGAAGGTCGGGGTCGGAGAAGTAGCGGTAGTCGTGGGACGATTCCTTGACGCGCATCTGAAAGGTTTGGCCGGCGTCGTCGTCCCAGCGGCGCGTGGATTGAAAGAGCGTCTCGCCGCGCGCAACGGCCGCCGTTTGCCGCTCGATCTCGTAGGCGAGAGCGCGGCGCACGCCGCTGATCGAGTTCATGTTTTTGATCTCGATCTTCACGCCGAGTTCGGCCTGGCCCTCGGGGCGGACGCTCACGTTGCAGTCGCAGCGCATCTGGCCGCGCTCCATGTCGGCATCGCTCACGCCGCCATAGACGAGGATCTGCTGGAGCGCGGTGAGGTAGGCGAAGGCTTCCTCCGGCGTCTCGATCTCGGGCTCGCTGACGATCTCCATGAGCGGGGTGCCGGCGCGGTTGAAGTCGATGCCGGTGCTGGTTTCAAAGTGCTGCGACTTGGCCACGTCCTCCTCGAGATGGATGCGCGTGAGGCGCACGCTTTTGCCGGGATGGGCGATGCTTTTCTGCGCGTCCTTGGGATAGGCGAAATCGTGCAACGGCACCGCGCCGCCGACGCAGATCGGCGCTTCGAATTGCGTGATCTGGTAGTTCTTCGGCATGTCCGGGTAGAAGTAATTCTTCCGGTCGAATTTGCAGACCGCGGGCACTTCGCAGCCGAGCATGAGGCCGGTCAGCGCGCTCATTTTCAGCGCCTCCTCATTCATCACCGGCAGCGCGCCGGGGTAGCCGAGGCAGATGGGGCAGGTGTGGGCATTGGGCCCCGCGCCGTACTCAACCGGGCAGGCGCAGAACATCTTGCTGCGGGTCTTGAGCTGGACGTGGACCTCGAGGCCGATGGTGGGGATGAGGGGCATGTGGAGTGAGGAAAGTGGAGTGTGGAGTGGCGCGCGGCTTTGCGGCGACGCACCGCTTTAAGCCAGCCGTCCCTCAACACTCAACACTCAACCTCTTCAATGCTTCGCCTACGGCGGCGGCTTGATGGCGTAGTCGAGGGCCTTTTCAAATTCGAACCTGCGCATCAGTTCGCCGATCTCGGCGTCGTTGGCGGCGGAGATGATGCGCGGGTTGCGGATCAGCCGCAGATAGCGGCGCTCGATGATGTCGTGGGTGATCTCTTCATCGCGTTGCAGGGCGGCGACTTTGGGGTGTGCGAGGAGCGGCTGGACGCCGGGGTAGCTGAGAAAGCGGTTCACGCACTTGTCGTCGGAAACCATCAGGCCGAGTTTGTGGAGGATGCCGTAGAGGGTGCCGGGAATCGGATCGACCTGCTGCACGACCGCGCCGGCCGCGCCGCTTTCGAGCGACTGTTTCATCTGCGCGAGGCCGCGGACCACGGCGCTCGGCGGGGTGGGGACGGGCGTGGGCGTGGGCGTGGCTTTGCCGAGGGAGAGGCGCGGGTTTTTCGCCACGGAGATTTGCGTCTCGGCGATGCTGCCGAGGAGGCGGATGGCGAGGACGGCGATCCAGACGATGAACAGCCCATAGAGCGCACCGACGCAGGCTCCGGAGAGGCCGTAGCCCAACCGGATGATCCCCACGCTCTGCTCCGCGGTCTTTTTAAACAGGATTGAACCGACCAGCGTGATCGCGCAATACATCACGAATCCCACGACCACGGCACCGGCGACGGCCAGGACATTCTCCGGCAATCCGATGACGCGATGCAGCAGCGGCCCCAGCAAGCCGCCGCCAAAATAGCCCACCAGATAAGCCGCGAGGAGCGCGACGATGCCGAGCACCTGCCGCACGATGCCCACGCGCCAGCCATGCCAGGCCTTGAACAGCACCAGCAGCGCGGCTCCGCCGAAAAAAGCGAGTTGGACGAAATCGGGGCTGTCGGCGGACATGAAGGAGTCTTGGGAGAGAGGAAGAGGATGGGAGGAGTGGATGAAGCTCCGCGCGCCGACATATGCGCACTCCTCGTGCCCGCGCAATCGGGAAATGCGGCGGGACGGGCGGGTAGGGTGCCCGGCGTCGAGCGGCTAAGCTCCGATGGCGTCGAGCGCCGCACCCAGTTCGACAAGCCCCACCGGCTTGTGGAGATAGCCGGCGGCACCGCAAGCGCTGAAGAAGGCGGGATCGCCTTCCATCTGCCCGGAGACGAAAATAATCTTCGTCTCCGGTCGCCGGCTGCGCAGGGCGTGGCAGACGGTCAGGCCGTTGCATTTGGGCATCAGGATATCGAGCAGCACCGCATCCGGGGTGTGCCGCGCAAAACTCTGGATCACCGCCAGCCCGCCGCCTGTGACCGTATCCACGACCTCGTGTCCGCAGGCCCGGACACATTCCGCGAGCACGGTCGCGCAGTCGCGATCATCGTCGGCTACGAGCACGCGCATGCGCCGGTGGGGAGCTACGCCGCCAGGAGAAACTTCCGCACCTCGATGAACGCGACCATCTCGAGCAGATCATCCACGTGAAAGGGCTTCATCAGGATCGTTCCGTCCACGCTGCTAATGAAATCATTGACCTTCTGATTGTTCCGATGGCCGGTCATGAAGACGAAGCGTTCGCAGAGGTGCGGGCGCATGCGCTCGACGGCGCGGAAAAACATGTCGCCGGGCAGCGTCGGCATATTCATGTCGCAAAGGATGAGGTCGAAATCGCTCCCGAGAACCCGGTGGACGCCCTCGACCCCGTTTGAGACCGCCACGACCTCGAAGCCGCTTTCGCGCAGGAAATCGGACATGATTTCCCCAAAGGTCGCATCATCCTCGAGGAGCAGCACTTTTTTCAGCGCGGGCCGGGTGGCGTCCGTGGGTTCGTGGATGCGCAGACCCGCGGGGTTGTCGTTGGGCGTCGGGACCGCGGTTTGTTCGGGAAGATTGTCGGTGGCGGTTTGGGACATAAGCGTGGGCTTTTGGCTCCCAGTAAAAGCAGCCGCTGTGCCGACGGTGGCCCGATCTATTGCGCAAAGAGCCCGTGCTCCTTACACTCCCGGCGCCTCCGGCGGGGTCATCGTCGGCAGCATGCCCTCCGCTTCCACCACGAGGTCGGGCGTCGTTCCACCCAGCCGGGTATCCGGAACAAAAAGTGTCAGGACCGCCGCGATGAGCATAAACACTCCGCCGGCCATGACGGCATGGACGAGATTGCCGCCGAGTAGGTTTTTGACCAGCGGTCCGAAGGTCACGGCGGCGAGGATTTCCGGCAGGACGATGAAGAAATTAAAAATGCCCATGAAGACACCGATGCGCTGCGCTGGCAGCGCTCCGGCCAGCATCGCGTAGGGCATCGAGAGGATCGACGCCCACGCGATTCCACCCAGTCCGAGGGCCAGCAGCAGGAGCGACTTCTGCCCTTCGCCGTGAATGGCTCCCACGCTGAGCAAGCCCACCGCCCCGCAGGTCAGGCACATCGCGTGGATGAACCGCCGGTCCTGCGTCCGCGCCAGCGCCATGAGTGCAAACGCCGCGACGAACGTCACCGCGTCTTTCACCGCGTAGCACACGCCCGCCCACTCCGCGCCGGCTTGAAAAAGGGGTGAATCCTTGTCTGGCGCGCCAAAGACCAGCGGCACCGCATTCGAGAAATGCAGCCACATGCAGAACAGCCCCAGCCAGGTAAAAAACTGCACCAGGGCGAGGCGCTTCATCATCGCCGGCATCTCGCGCAGGGCCGCGCCGATCTCCCGGATCATGTGCGCCGCGCCGGGGCGCTCCGCCTTTTCCCGCCGGAACGCCGCCACATTCTCCGGCGGATATTCTTTGGAGGTGCAGACCGTCCACAGCACCGCCCCGAAGAACGCCGCCGCTCCGATGTAAAAGGACATCCGCACATTGAGGGGAATCGCCTGAGCCGCGCTCGTGGCGCTTTCCACGCCAAACCAGTTCTTCAGCATCCACGGCATCATCGACGCCGCCCCCCCCCCGATGCCGATGACCGCGCTCTGAATCGTGACCCCCGTCGGCCGCTGCTCCTCCGGCTGCTGGTCCGCGACGACGGCGCGGAACGGTTCCATCGAGACATTGATCGAAGCGTCCAGAATCCACAGCAGCCCCGCCGCCATCCAGAGCGCGCTGCATTGCGGCATCGCCAAAAGGGCCAGCGAACTCAGGATCGCCCCGACGAGGAAATAGGGCCGCCGCCGGCCGAGCGGCCCCCACGTCCGGTCGCTCATCGCCCCGATGATCGGCTGCACCAGCAACCCCGTCAGCGGCGCGGCCAGCCAAAGCATCGGGATCTGGTCATCCGAGGCGCCGAGATATTTGTAGATTGGGCTCATGTTCGCCATCTGCAGCCCCCAGCCAAACTGGATGCCGAGAAAGCCGAAGCTCATGTTCCAAATCTGCCAAAACGAAAGGCGCGGGCGGTAGTGGGGTGTCGTATCCATCGGGAGAAATGAAAGCGCGCCACGCTGACCGAAGAGGTCCGCCCGGCCAAGCCGCAATTCTATTTTCGATTCGCCACCACGTAGTCGTGCAGCGCGTTGACCGTGGCCAGCGCCTGCCGGGCGGTTTCCGAGTTGGGCACACTCACGCCGAATTTTTTCTCCAGCGAAACGACCAGCTCCAGCGCGTCGATCGAGTCCAGCCCCAGCCCGCCGGGGCCAAAGAGCGGGAGATCATCCGCGATCTCCTCCTTCGACACCTTGAGCATCAGATTCTCAACCAGCATCTCTTTGATGGTCTCGCGTAAGTTTTCTTCGGGCATGGCGGGGCGGTGTGTTTCCGTGGAAAAAGATTCGGATTCAAGCCATTTCGCGGTTTCCTTCCGCCCCACGAAATGCCCGCCGCCAAACAACGCCTCGACCAGCTCCTCGTCGCCCGCGGCTATTTCGAGTCCCGCGAAAAGGCCCAGCGCGCCATCATGGCGGGCGCGGTCAGTGTCGGCGGGCAGCGCCTCGACAAAGCTGGCACGCGCATCGCCGGGGACGCCGTCATCACCGTCGCAAGCGCCGAGCGCTACGTCGGCCGCGGCGGCCTCAAGCTCGAGGCCGCGCTCGCCCACTTTGCCCTCGACCCCGCCGGCGCGACCTGCCTCGACATCGGCGCGAGCACCGGCGGCTTCACCGACTGCCTGCTGCAGCACGGCGCGGCCAAAGTTTTCGCCATCGACGTGGGCCACTCCCAGCTCGACTGGAAAATCCGCAGCGACCCGCGCGTCGTCGTCCGCGAAAAGCTCAACGCCCGCCATCTCCAGCGCGCCGACATCCCCGAGCCCATCGCCCTCTGCGTCATCGACGTCTCCTTCATCTCGCTGACTTTGATCTTGCCTCCCGCCGCCGCGCTGCTGAGTCATGGCGGCGTGATCGTCCCGCTGATCAAGCCGCAGTTTGAACTCCGCAAGGAGGACGTGGGCCGTGGCGGCGTCATTCGCGACGCGGCGCTCCACGAGCGGGCGGTGGAAAAAATCCGCGCCTTCACCACCACGCTGCCAGGGCTTGAATGGAGCGGCATCATCGAGTCGCCCATCCTCGGCGGCGAGGGCAACAAGGAATTTCTCGCATGCCTCCGCGCATCGGCCTGATCGCGAATGACGGCAAGGCGGACGCCGGCGAACTCGTCCACGCCATTGCCCGTGTCTGTGCCCAGCGCGGCCTGCCGCTCATGCTGGAAAGGCGCGCCGCCCAACTCATCGGCGTGGATTCCACCGCCACGCCCCACGACCTCACCCGTGACTGCGACCTTCTGCTCGTCCTCGGCGGCGATGGCACCATTCTCCAGGTGCTCCACGAACTCCGCGACCAGTTGCGCCCGATCCTCGGCATCAATCTCGGCACCCTTGGCTTTCTCACCTGCGTCAGCGCCGCCGCCTGGTCGCAGGCGCTGGAGGCCATCGCCACCAGCTCCTACCAGCTCAGCGAGCGCGCCCTGCTCGATGTCCAGGTCCGGCGCGGCGGGCAGACCTTTGCCCGCTACGTCGCGCTGAACGACGCCGTCATCAGCCGCGGCGAACTCTCCCGCCTCATCAAACTCAACGTCGCGGTCGATGGCGCGATCCTCAGCGAATACCACGCCGACGGCCTCATCGTCGCCACGCCCACCGGCTCGACCGCCTACTCGCTCAGTGCCGGCGGTCCCGTGCTCACGCCGGACAGCGGCGTCTTCGTCATCACGCCCATCTGTCCGCATGTCCTGACCATGCGCCCCGTGCTCGTCAGCGAGCACTCGCAGATCGAGATCACCCCCTCGCGCGACGAGCCCGACATCTTCCTCTCGCTCGACGGCCAGGCCTCCGTCCGCATCCTCCACGGCGATTGCATCCGCATCACCCAGGCCGCCCAGCGCCTCCCTCTCGCCATGCTTCCCGGCACCACTTTTTTTGAAGTGCTCCGCGAAAAGCTCAAGTGGAGCGGCACCGCCGTATGATCACTCTCGCCTCCATCCTGCCCGCCGCTCACGTCACCCTCGAGGTGGCCGCGACCACGCCCGGCGCCGCCATCGATGAAGTCGCCGCCCTCGTAAAAAATGATGTGGCGGTGGTGGATTGGAACGCCCTCCTCACCGGTGTCCACGCCTCCGCGCCCTGCCTCCCGGAAACGGACGGTGGCTTCGCCATCTGCATCCCGCACACCCGCGGCGAATGTGTCAGCACCATGGTCATGAGCGTGGGCCGGAGCACTGCGGGGGTCATCTTTCCCGGCGTCGGGCTGCCCGTGCGTTACCTCTTTTGCCTCGCCGTCCCGCGCGCGCTCGCGGCCGATTACCTCCGCATCGTCGGCCTCCTGGCCCGCGTCTTCAAAGATCCCGCCGCCGAGTGCGAACTCCGCGCCGCCGCCACGCCCGCCGATTTCATCGCCCTCCTCTCCCGCCGCGAAGCCAAACTGTGAGGCAGTCGGACGATTCCTGGCGATAGCGCTCCAACCCCCGCTTTGATGTGGAGGTGAGACCTCGCGGCGCGGCCTCGACGAACCGAGCGAGGACGGCTCTCAGAGACTGCGTAAAACGTCGTCTGTGAGCCGCGTCCCAGCGGGACGCCCGATGATAGCCGTGGGCTTCAGCCCACGGAGGGGGTGAAGTTCAGCGCCGTCGCGTAGCGACGTTTGGAAAACCTCCCACTGTCGCTCCGCGACCGGGTCAAGCCTGCCGCGGACCGTGGGAAAGCGGTCGGGCGGATTCCCCGGCAGCGTCAGATTCCTTCGTCGCGGAATCGGATGGCCGCGATCCGCAATTCGTAAGTCTTCGCCACGCTGAGGAACTCGTAGAACCCATGCAGCCGCGCAAAGTACCAGCCGCGTCGCCCGTCGAGAAACCCGCGCTGCCAGACATAGACATAGAGGAAGCGGAGCAGGGGACGGCAGGGCAGCCGCTGCGAGAGCTGTTTCAGCAGGCGGCGCAGGCCCACCTGCTTGGATTGCAGTCTGCTCGAACTCGCATGCAGATAGTGGTCGAGAGCCACCCGCGCCTCCCAGTTCGAGTAGCGGTTGTGCTTTTCCACAAAGACCTCGACCGACGGAAACGCATGGTGATCCATCTCGCAC
>JBBQCM010000100.1:0-24111 GCA_038318725.1 Chthoniobacterales bacterium | reverse complement strand
TCCTCTCAGGTCAGACGCTCGCTTTCGCCCAGGATGGATCCATCCGCGTGCTCGCCCTCAAGGGCAATGCCGCACCAGGGGCGTTGGGGAATTTCTCGAATTTCGGCAATCCCCTCCTCATTGGCAGCGGAGAGGTCGCTTTTCTCGGCAATATAGGCGCTACGCAAGGCGTTTTCCTCACTGCGGGAACGAGCCTGCAGACCGTCGTCACCACCGGACAGGCGGCACCAGTCATTGGCGGTACGTTTCAAGTCCTTTCCGATCTCCTCCTGAATGAAAAGGGCATTATCGCATTCAGAGGCCAAAACTCCGCGCTGGGGCAGGGTCTCTACACCATCTCCCCGAGCGCGTTCACGACCGTTGCCGCCACTGGCGTGACGGGGCAGAACTTTACCGTTTTCCCCACCGCGCTCTCCCTCAGCGACACCGGCACCCTCGCCTTCCGGGCCGACAGGATCGTCGGCGGGACCAACCTTGGTAACGGTCTCTATACCGGTGCCGGCAGCAGCCTTTCCGCACTCGCCACCAGCACACAGACCGCCCCCGGAACCGGCGCGCCGCTTTCCACCCTTTCACCTCCGATCTTCAACAACGTCGGCGTTGCCGCCTTCTCCAACCAGAATCCCTCGGGCGAGGGCATCTATACCAGTTTTGGGGGCTGGCAGATGACGATCGCCACGAGCCTCACCGTGGCCCCGGAGATCGGCGGGAATTTCACCTTCCTCAGTTCCCTTCCCACCATCAACGACAACGGAACCGTGGCTTTTCTCGGCAATACCGGGAGTGGGCCGACCAGCAAATTTGGCGTTTTTACCGGCTCCGGCGGCGGACTCACGGCCATCGCCACCTCCAATCGCCTGGCTCCGGGTTTAACCGGCAACTTCACCTTCTTTTTCGATCCGTCGTTGAATAGCGCCGGCACTGTCGCGTTCGTCGGGCGTACTGCGACCGGCCAGGGCATTTACAAAGGCAATGGCGGTGCCTTGGATACGGTGGCCGTCACCGGCCAACTCCGGCCCAACGGCACGGGGGCTTTTACCAGCTTTGGAAAACCGACTCTGAACGGCGGCGGGACCGCCGTCTTTCTCGGCACCAGTGCTGACGGCACCGGAATTTACCTCGGCGACGGCCAGGAGATTGTCACCGCCGCCTACAAGGGCCAGAGCGTCGCGGGCGGGACCATCACCAGCGTCAACTTCCCCGGCGGTGCCGATCGTGGTGGAGCCAGTCAGGTCAATGACAATGGCCAGGTCGCCTATGTCGCCAACCTCACCGGCAGCAAGAGCAGCGTCCTCCTTTTCACGCCCACCCTGCATTATCGCACCGCCACCGGAGGCGCTTGGGGCACCCGCTCTAACTGGACCGTCAGCATCCTCCCCGCCGCCGTGCACGATGTTTTCATCGACCCCGCCGTCTCGCTCACCGTCAGCGGGCCCAGCCTGCCCACGACCGTGAAAAGCCTGACCGTCAATGGCACCGCCGCCGCCACCGCCACGCTCGCCCTCCAAAGCTACGGTGCCATCACCGCGACCGCCGGCGTCACCACCGGCAGCGCGGGCCGGCTCACCGGGAGCGGCCGGATCAATGGCAGCCTCAGCAATGCCGGAGACATCGCGCCCGGCGTCAGCGGAGCCGCCGGATCGATCAGCGTTTCGGGAAACGTGACCCTGCAACCGACCTCGCACCTCACCCTCGATCTCGGTGGCCTCGTCAGGAAAACCGGCTACGACTATCTGAATGTCACGGGCGCCTTCACCCTCAGCGGCGCGCTCGATGTCTCGCTCCTCGGCGCTTTCGTCCCGCACATCGGGCATAGCTTCGACCTTTTCGACGCGGCCAGCGTGAGCGGCAGCTTCAGCCTCCTGAACCTGCCCGCGCTCGCGAGCGGCCTCGTCTGGGATACCAGCCTGCTCGCGTCCGGTGGTCTCATTTCCATCAATGCCGGCACGATGAATTCGACGTGGGCTTCCGCTGGAAGCGGCTGGTGGGCCGGCCCCGGGAATTGGACGGCAGGCATCCCGAATGGCGTCGGCGCTGCCGTTACTTTCAGCTCCGCAGCGGTGGGCGCGCCCACGACCATCACCGTCGGCGGGCCCAAGACCGTCGGCAGCATCGTCTTCGACGACGCCGACCGCTTCGAAGTGATTGGCGGGGCGGCTGACACCATCACCTTGAACGCCGACGCCGCCGCGTCGATCAGCGTCCTCAGCGGCAGCCACCTTCTCACAGCTCCGCTGGCCCTCACCCAAGATTCCGTTGTGAGTACCGCCGCCGGAACCGCTCTGACCCTCGATGGCGACATCTCTGGTCCCGGCGCTCTGACGAGTAATGGCGCGGGTGTCTTGAATCTCGGCGGCGCGCAGAACTACGTCACGCTCAATGCCGACGCCGGCACGACCAACGTAAACGGCTCTTTCAGCGGCGGTACTTCCACCGTCAATGCTGATGCCACGACCAACTTCGACGCCAGCCAGACGCTCATGGCTTTGAACATCGGCACCGCCGCGGTGGCACCCTTCGCCGCAGCGGAGGGAAAAGCGTTTGCCGGCTCCGCGGTGGTGCCAGAGCCCGGCGCGATGGGCCTGTTCGCTGTCGGCCTGCTCGGCCTCCTCGCGCGGCGCCGGCAGGTCCAGACTCCGCGCTGAGCGCGCCGTTCGGCTCACCCCTGCTTCGCCGTCAGTCCCAGCTTGCGCCGCACCAGCGCGGCCACGTCATCCAGTTCCTCGATCCGCAGCAGATAAGCCACGGCAAAGAACACCGCCCCAGCCACCGCGATCGTCGCGAGCAGCGCGCCCGCTCTCACCGGCAGCACCGTGCCCGCGGCGAGCGGCAGCGCCCAATGCAGCGCCGCCCAGCAGACCGCCGCGAGCGCCGCGCCCGCCACGGCGAGCTTGGCCAGCGTAGCCGTCATCTGCCGCGTTTCGAGGCGGTGGACCTGGCGGTGCATGAGCGCGTAGAGCAGCGCGAAATTCGTCAGCGCGACCAGCCCGGTCGAGAAGGCCAGACCTTTGTGCCCCCAGCCGAGATGAAAGGTGAAGTACTGATTGAGCGCGTAGTTCACCGCGATGGAAAGAAAGCTGACCATCATCGGCGTGTGCCTTTTCCCGAGCGCGTAAAAGGCCGGCGCGAGCACTTTAATCCCCGCATACGCGCAGAGGCCGATGGCATAGCACTGGATCGCCTCCGCCGTGTGCAGCGTGTCGAGCGCGGTGAATTTCCGCCGCTCGTAGATCAGCGCGATGATCGGCTGCGCGAGGAGCACCAGCCCGATGGCGCTCGGGATCGTCAGCAGAAAAGCGAGGCGCATCCCTTTCGCGAGGATCGAGCGAAACTCGGCCGTATTGCCCGCTGCGGCGCTCCGCGCGATGACCGGCAATGTCACCGTGCCGATGGCTACGCCGAAGATGCCGATGGGCAGTTGCATGAGGCGAAACGCGTAGTTCAGCCAGCTCACCGGGCCGTCGCCGAGGTGCGACGCAAACGTCGTGTTGACCATCACATTGACCTGCACCGCGCTCGCCGCGATGACCGCCGGGCCCATCAGCAAAAGGATGCGGCGCACGCCCGGATCGCGCCACCGGAAGTCCGGCCGGAAGCGGAACCCTACGCGCCGCAGCGCGGGGATTTGCACGAGGAGCTGGAGAGTCCCGCCGATCAGCGTGCCAATGGCGAAGCCGACCAGCGAGCGCACGCCATACTGCGCCGTGCCAAAGGCTGGATCGAGCCACCAGCCAAGCGTCACCCCGCCGATGATTGAGCCGAGATTGAAAAATGTGGAGGCCAGCGCCGGCATGCCAAAGACGTTCTTCGCATTGAGCATCCCCATGACCAGCGCCGCGAGCGAGACCATGGCGATGAACGGAAACATGATCTGCGAAAGAAGAATCGCCGTGTCCATCTTCCACGGATCATCGGCAAAACCCGGTGCCAGCAAGTGCATGAGCTGCGGTGCGAGCACGATGCCGAGCAGCGTCACCGCCGACATGAAGACTGCCGTGAGCGTAGCCACTTTGTTCGCCAGCGCCCACGCGCTCTCATCGCCCTCCTTCGTGATCTTCCCGGAGAAGACCGTGACGAAGGCCGTCGAGAGCGCGCCTTCGGCAAAAAGATCGCGCAAAATATTCGGCGCGCGAAAAGCGGCGAGGAAGGCGTCCATCCCCGCACCCGCGCCGAAGACCGCTGCGAAAACCTGCTCGCGGATCAAGCCCAGCACACGGCTCGACATCACCGCCAGACTGACGAGTCCGGCGGACTTGGTGCTGATTTTATTCGGAGTGGCGGCCATGGGTTACTTCGGGTGGGCGGCTTTGCGCAGCCGGTCCATGATGGCGATGCCGAGACCGGTCTCGGGCACTTTTTCCGCGAGGATCACATCAAGCCCGGCCTCGTCGAGCCGCCGTAATTTCGCAAAAAGTCCCGCCGCCGCCTCGCGGAGGTCTCCCGTTTCGCTCAGCCACTCGACGGCGGCGAAGCGCGCGCGATCGTGCGTCGGCACGCGCTTCCAGGCGAGCAGCCCCGCGCGCACCCCGCTCCCTGGCGTTAAATCTGCGGCCGCGTCGATGAGGAAGAGCCGCGTGCCCGGCGCATAGTGGCTGGCGAGTTGACCGGGAGCTTCCAGACGCGCGCCGACCGGGGGCGCGAGCGCGGCGAAAAAAGCGCGCATCGCCGTCTGCGAGACGCCGTCCGGCGCGGCGAGACTTTCCATCCACACCTCCGCGAGATCATGCGCCGTGACCGGTCCGGCGCGCAGCAGTCGCAGCTCTGCGCCTTCCACCGCCACGATCGTGCTCTCGACGCCATGCAAAGTCGGCCCACCATCCAGGATCAGCGGAATGCGCCCGCCGAGTTCCGTCTGCACATGCGCGCCGGTCGTCGGACTGATGCGTCCGAAGCGGTTCGCGCTCGGCGCGGCCAGCGGGCGACGGAAGCGCGCGAGCACTGCGTGGAAGACCGGATGCGCGCTCATTCGCACTGCCACCGTGCCCAACCCCGCCGTGACTACATCTGGTACGAGCGCCCGCCGTGGCAGGACGAGCGTGAGCGGCCCCGGCCAGAAACGCTCCGTGAGCGCGTCCACCAGCAGTCGGCTTGCGCGTGGAATTTCCGCCAGTTCCTCAAGCCACGCGCGATCCGGCAGATGGACGATGAGCGGATCGAAAAAGGGCCGCTCCTTCGCCTCGAAAATCTTCACCACCGCGTCCGGTCGCAGCGCGTCCGCCGCCAGCCCATAGACCGTCTCCGTCGGCAGCGCCACCGGTTCGCCCGCGGCCAGCACCTCCGCGGCACAGGCCACCGCGACCTCGCCCAGCTCGGGCGTGTTGGTCGGCAGCAGGACGGTTTCCATCATGCCCGCCGCAGCGCCTCCCGCGCCTGCAATGCTCGCCCCGCGGCCTCGTCCGTCGTCGTGCCAAAAGCCGTGAGGTGCCCCATCTTCCGCCCCGCGCGAGGCTCCGCCTTGCCGTAAAGGTGCAGCTTCACCTCCGGCATCGCCAGCACCGCCGTCCAGTTCGGTTCGCCGTTCTGCCACAAGTCCCCGAGCAGATTCACCATGGCCGCGGGACGCAGCGAATCCGTGCATCCCAGCGGCAACCCGCAGACCGCGCGAAGCTGCTGCTCAAACTGGCTGGTCACGCTCGCATCAAAGGAAAAGTGCCCGCTGTTGTGCGGGCGCGGGGCGAGTTCATTGATCAGGATCGCCCCATCCGCGCGCAGAAACATCTCCACCGCGAGCAGGCCAGTGAGGCCCAACCGCTCCGCGATTTCCACCGCCAGGGTCCGCGCTTTCGCCGCGGCCTCGGGCGAAATATTCGCGGGGGCCATCGTCACATCGAGGATGTGATTCCGATGCACGTTCTCGCACACCGGATACGTCGCGGTCGCGCCGTCCGCGCCGCGTGCCACCAGCACGGAGATCTCTTTTTCAAAACGGACGAACTGCTCCAAAACCGCGCCCGTTCCCGCAAACGGCACCCACGCCTCCGTGAGATTGTCGCCCGGCATGACCTTGCGCTGCCCTTTGCCGTCGTAGCCAAATGCCGCGGTCTTCAACACCGCCGGGAGACCGAGTTCCACGGTCGCTGCGGCAAGTTCCCCGGCGCTGCCGACGGACATGAAACCCGGCAGCGGGATGCCTGCCTGATCGAGAAACTCCTTCTCGCGCAACCGGTGCTGACAAACGTGCAACACGCTCGCGGAAGGCCGCACCTCGCAAAACTCCGCCGCCCACTCGACCGTCTGCACCGGGATGTTTTCAAACTCGAAAGTCAGCACATCTACACCACGCGCAAAGTCCCGCACCGCCGCTGCGTCGTCGTAGCGCGCCGCCACTTCGCGATCCGCGAGCTGTCCGGTCGGCGTGTCCTCGTCCGGCGAAAAAGTATGTACGCGGTAGCCCATCCGCCGCGCCGCGATGGCAAACATCCGCCCGAGCTGCCCGCCACCCATGACTCCGATCGTGCTGCCGGGAAGGAAGACGCGCGCCTCGCTGCTCATGCCAACTCCTGCGCCAGCACCTCGGCGGTCTGCTGTGCGCGAAAGTCCTCGAGTGCGGCGCGGATTTTCTCGTCGTGCAACGCGAGGATACCCGCCGCCAGCAAGCCTGCGTTTTTTGCCCCCGCCGCGCCGATGGCCAGCGTCCCCACCGGCACCCCACCTGGCATCTGCACGATGGACAGCAGCGAGTCCAGCCCGCGCAAAATCTTCGACTCCACCGGCACGCCGAGCACCGGCAGCACCGTCTGCGCCGCGATCATCCCCGGCAGATGCGCGGCCCCGCCCGCGCCCGCGATGATGATCTGCAACCCGCGCGGCGACGCGCCCGTGGCGAATTCCGTGAGCAGCGCCGGCGTCCGGTGCGCCGAGACGATCCGCGCCTCGTGCGGGATGCGGAATTTCTCGAGCACCTCCACGGCGCAGCGCATCGTCTCCCAATCCGATTTGCTGCCCATGACGACAGCCACAAGGGGCGCGGGTGATTTCATAAGACCGCGTATAGGAAAGGCGGGGCGAAGAAAGGGGAAGTGGAAAGTGAACCGTCGTCGCGCGCTCCCCCACTTTCTACTTTCCCTTTCATCCTCCACTTCCCAGCCTGCGCCCCGTGTCCCGCGCCCGCACCAATATCGTCCTCATCGGCTTCATGGGCAGCGGCAAGTCCTCCATCGGCCGCCGCGTCGCCACGCAGCTCGGCTTCCAGTTCGTCGATACCGATGCGCTGCTCGTCGAGCGCGACGGACGCGCCGTCACGGACATCTTTGCCCAGGACGGTGAGACGCGTTTTCGCGAACTGGAAACCGCCGTGCTCGAATCCCTCGGCACCCGCGACCGCTGCGTCATCTCCACCGGCGGCGGCGTCATTCTGCGGGAGGAGAACCGCGTGTTGCTCCGGAACTTCGGCTTCGTCGTCTGGCTGACCGCCAGCGAGGACGTGATCTTCAACCGCGTCTCCCGCAACACCAAGCGCCCTCTCCTCCACACCGCCGATCCGCGCGCCACCGTCCGCCAGCTCCTGGCCGCCCGCCGGCCGTTGTACGAGGCCATTGCGGACCTCACGCTCGACACCAGCACGCTCGCACACGGCCAGGCCGCGGACGCCGTTGTCGCGGCAGCGCGGCGCGCTTTTTCGTGGGATACTGCAGGGTGAAAACCGAGCTTCTTGCGCAAGCCGAAAGCCTCGGCTTTGCCGTCTGCCGCATCGCCCCCTGCACCGCGCCGCCGCACGCCGCCGAGTTCCGCGACTGGCTCGCCGACGGTCGCGCCGGCGAGATGGCCTGGCTCGGACGCAACGCCGACCGCCGCACCGATCCGCAGCTCGTGCTCCCCGGAGCACGGAGCGTGGTCGTGCTGGCGATGAATTATTTCCAAGGCGCGGACGCCAACGCTGACGATAGCGAAAGTGCATTCTCCGATCTTCCGCCTTCCGCCTTCCGCCCTCCGCCTTTCCAAATCGCCCGCTACGCCTGGGGCGACGACTACCACGAAGTCATCGAAGCCAAGCTCCGCCTCCTCGACACCTGGCTCACCGCGCGCGGCGGACGCCAGCGCTGTTACGTGGATACCGGGCCCATGCTCGAGCGTGACTTCGCCGCGCTCGCCGGCGCGGGCTGGCACGGCAAGTCCACCATGCTCATCCACCCGCAGCTCGGCGCGTGGTTTTTCCTCGCTGAAATCCTGACCACGCTCGACCTCGCACCCGACGCCGCCCTGCCTGACCGCTGTGGCAAATGCACGCGCTGCATCACCGCCTGCCCCACCGGCGCGATCACCGCGCCCCACCAACTCGATGCGCGTCGCTGCATCTCCTATCTCACCATCGAGCTGAAAGACAGCATCCCCGAAGAACTGCGCCCGCTTCTCGGCGACCGCATCTACGGTTGCGACGACTGCGCCGCCGCCTGCCCGTGGAACCGCTTCGCCCAAACCGCGTCCGAGACGGCCTTTGCCGCCCGCGACTTCGTCCACCGCTGGACGCTCCGCGACTTTCTCGCGCTCGACGACGACGGCTTCCGCGCCCTTTTCAAAAAATCGCCGATCAAACGCATCAAACGCCGCGGTTTCCTCCGCAACGTCTGCGTGGCTCTCGGCAACACCGGCTCCGCCGACGACATCCCCGCCCTGCAGCGCGCCGCGCAAGACCCCGAGCCGCTCATCGCCGAGCACGCCTCCTGGGCCATCGCCCGGATCCGCACGCGCAGCACCGCGGTAAACTAGCGACCCGGAGATTTTGATTTGGCGGGAATACAAGCCGCACCTCCGCGCTCTCAACCTGCGAACATTGATCGCTCGTGCATGACGGGCGGAGACCAATTCAAAACTCCAAGCGTCCGAAGTCTCCGGTCGCGCCGATAACGACAATGAACCCTATGAAATCCATGATCAGACTCAGCTTGTTCGCGGTGGCTGCCGCGCTCACCTCCTCGGCCTTCGCCGATCCCCTCACACTCGAAGTCACCGCCAATGGTCACGGCGGTTACCGATACCAATACCGCGCCGTGGAGGACCCCACCATCGCCGTCTCGGCTCAGGGCCGGAGCGTCGGCCAGCCTACGATGGTCGACTGCACCGAGCTGCGCCTTGAATCCCGCGACGACGGCCACGGCACCGCGCGGCAGCAATATGTCGCGGTGAAATAGTCGCCTACTCCCAACACCCCGCTCCTGCCTCCCGGTGGCTTCCCACGAAGCCGCGGGAGGTTTTCCTTTTTTGGCGTCAGCGGTGAAACTTCGCCAATTCGCTGGCGAGATCTGCGCAGACCGCCGTGGCCTGGAAATTTTCGCAGGCTTTTTCCGGGTAGTCCCGCGCCCAAAGCCATCCTCGCATACCGCCTGCTTTATCGCGCGGGGTGCGCCGTTGCCTTTTCACACTCATCGCTTTTCTCGTCCTGCTGCTCGCTGACCGGGGGCAGGCCGCGATCGAGGTACCCTTCGAGCATCGCGACGGGCTGATTTGGATCAGGGTCTCCGTCGCCGGTCGCGCCGAACCGCTCCGCTTCCTGCTCGATTCCGGCGCGGGCGTCAGCGTGATCGATCTCCGCGCCGCGCGGCAGCTCGGACAAAAGCTCGACGCCCCGCAGACCATACGCGGCATCGGTGGACGCAGCCTCGCCTTCCGCGTCGCGGGACTTGAAATGAACCTCGCCGGCATCGCGCTGCCGAAGCCCCGCCTCGCCCTCGATCTCAGCGCGGTCAGCGCCGGCTGCGGACGCCGGATCGACGGATTGCTCGGTGCCGACTTTATTCGCGAGCACATCGTGCAGATAGATTTTCGCGCGGAAAGAATCCGCCTTCTCTCCCGGCAGGAATTGCCCGCCAAAGCCTGCGCGGTAATGCCCCTCGTTCCGCGCGGCGATGCGCTCTGCGTGCGCCTCGCCGTGAATGACCAGCCGCCCGCCTGGGTCCGCGTGGACACAGGTTGCGACTCGGCCCTTGAATGGCTGGTAGCCCGCCACAGCCAGCCAAGCCAGACCGGCATATCCATCGCCGCCGGGCCGGGTTCGCGTGGACGGGTCCCGACGACCGTGCAACTCGGCGCTCTCCAACTGGCCGCTGTCCCGACCGGACTGCACGCTACTCCGATCTTCCCCGGTGAATCAGGTCTGCTCGGCAACGGCCTGCTCGCGCGCTTCACGGTGACGTTCGACACCGCCAAACAGCGCCTGCTGCTTGCGAGAAACTGAAGGACTCAGTCGAGTTTCATAGCGCGCAGCCGCAGCGCGTTGGCGATGACGGAGACGGAGCTGAGGCTCATAGCGGCTCCGGCGATGATCGGGCTCAACAGCAGGCCGAAGAATGGGTAGAGCAGGCCGGCGGCGATGGGAATGCCAAGGGCGTTGTAGATGAAGGCGAAGAAAAGGTTTTGCCGGATGTTGCCCATCAGCGCGCGGCTGAGGCGGATGGCGCGGGCGATGCCGCGGAGGTCGCCTTTGAGCAGGGTGATGCCGGCGCTTTCCATCGCGACATCAGTGCCGGTGCCCATCGCGATGCCGACGTGGGCGGCGGCGAGCGCGGGGGCGTCGTTGATGCCATCGCCGGCCATGGCAACGATCTGGCCGCTGCGCGCGAGGGCTTCGACGCGGGCGTGTTTGTCGCTGGGGTTCACGCCGGCTTCGATTTCGTCGAGGCCGAGCTGCTTCGCGACGGCTTCGGCGGTGTGCTGGTTGTCGCCGGTGAGCATGACGATTTTCAGGCCGAGCGCGTGCAGGGAGCGGATCGCCTCGGGCGTGGATTCCTTGATCGGATCGGCGACGGAGACGATGCCCGCGGGCTGGCCGTCGATGGCGACGAACATCGCGGTCTGGCCCTGGCGCTGGAGCGGCTCGGCTTCGGCGGTGAGGGCGTCGAGGCCGGTGACGTTGCGGCTCTGGAGAAAGGCGAGTTTGCCGATGAGGACTTCGCGGCCATCGACTCGCGCGGAGACGCCACCGCCGGTGGTGGATTGAAAATCCTGCGCGGCTTGCAGCTTGAGCCCGCGATCTTTCGCGCCCGCAACGATGGCGGTGGCGAGCGGGTGTTCGCTCTGCTGCTCGACGGATGCGGCGGCGCTGAGCAACACATTCGCATCGGTGCCGGGCGCGGGGCGGACTTCGACGAGGCGCGGTTTGCCTTCGGTCAAAGTGCCCGTCTTATCCACGACGACGACGTTCACTTTCTCCAGCCGCTCAATGGCCTCGGCGCTTTTTACGAGAATGCCTTCCTGCGCGCCGCGTCCGACGCCGACCATGATGGACATCGGCGTGGCGAGGCCGAGCGCGCACGGACACGCAATAATGAGCACAGCCACGGCATTGACGATGGCATGCGCGAGGCGCGGCTCGGGGCCGAGCCAGAACCACAGCACAAACGTGAGCACCGCGACGCCGAGCACCGTCGGCACGAACCAGCCGGCGACGCGATCCGCGAGCGCCTGGATCGGCGCGCGGCTGCGCTGCGCTTCCGCGACCATCTGCACGATCCGCGCGAGCATCGTCTCTCCGCCCACGCGATCGGCGCGCATGAGGAAGCTGCCCGTGCCATTGATCGTGCCGCCGGTCACGGCATCGTCCGGTGCTTTCTCCACGGGCACCGGCTCCCCGGTCAGCATGGATTCATCGACGTTTGAGCGGCCTTCCAGCACCACGCCATCGACGGGCACCTTGTCGCCGGGCCGCACGCGCAAGGTCGCGCCCTTCGGCACTTGGTCGAGCGGCACTTCGCGCTCGGCGTCTCGTTCGACCATCCGCGCGGTGGCGGGCGCGAGATTGAGCAAAGCGCGGATCGCACTTCCGGTGCGGCTGCGCGCGCGCAGCTCCAGCACTTGCCCGAGCAGGACGAGGACGACGATCACCGCCGCCGCCTCGAAGTAAACGCCGACGCCGCCCATGCCGCGCATAGACTCAGGAAATAAACCCGGCGCGAGCATCGCAACAACGCTGAAAAGGTAAGCGGTGCCGACGCCCATCGCGACGAGCGTGAACATATTAAAATGCCGCGTGAGCATTGACCGCCAGCCGCGCACGAAGAACGGCCAGCCCGCCCAGAGCACCACCGGCGTCGAGAGCACGAACTGCGTCCAGCGCGACACGCCGCCCATGACCCAATGCGGCGCGCTCGGGAAAAGATGCGCCATCGCGAGCAGGAACACCGGCAGCGCGAGCACCCCGCCGATCCACAGCCGTCGTGTCATGTCGCGCAACTCGCCGTCGTCCTCCGGCTCCGCCGTCACGGTCTTCGGCTCCAAGGCCATCCCGCAGATCGGGCACGCGCCCGGTTGATCCCGCTCGATCTCGGGGTGCATCGGGCAGGTGTAGATGGTCTTCGCCTCCGGCTTCCACGCCGGGTTGCGTTCGAGCGCCATGCCACACTTCGGGCAGTCGCCGGGCTTGTCCGCTTCCACGCCGGGACACATCGGGCAGTAGTATTTCGCAGCAGCGGATGGCTCCACGTCCCCGTGATGTTGATGATCCTCGTGTCCTCCGCAGCAATCCGCTTTCTTCTCGGCCTTGGCCGCCGCTGCTTTGCCTCCGCAGCAATCGTGTTGAGTATGCTCGTCGTTCATGGCGTTGGTTATTGGTTGCAGGTGCAGTCGAGGCAGCCGTGGGTCGCGCAGACCCGGCAGGTTTGTTGGAGGCGTTCGCGCAATTGCCGGCGCGCGCGGTGCAGACGGACCTTCAGATTATTCCGCGAGATACCGACTTTCTCCGCGACAACTTCGGCCGGCTGACCATCGAGATCGGAAAGCTGCAGCACTTTGGCGTAATCCGGTCGCAGCGTCGGCAGGAGTCCGCGGAAACAGGCGCACGCTGTCGTTGCCAGTGCGGTGTCATTTTTGCTGGCGATTTCCATTTCCGCGGTGAAGCGCTCCATCGCGCGGGACTGAGCAGCCCGGCGCCGATCCAGATCGGTCGGGACATTGCGCAGGATGCGATAAAACCACGCCAGCAAGTTTTCATCGTGCGACAGTGCCGCCTCGCTCTTCAATGCCCGCAGCAGACTCTCCTGCACGGCGTCGGCAGCGAGTTGATCGTCGCCGAGTCGTCGTCGGGCGAAGCCTTGGAAGGCGGCGAGATTGGCGAGCAAAGTCGTCGCGAGGGCGTCCTGCATATCGGGTTTGGGTGCTGGCATGAGGGAGTTCATTCTACATAAGCCAACGCACAACCGGCTGCACGGTTACAGTCGATCTCCGACCACCCGTTGCGAAAGCGCGCCGCTACCTTTTCGCTTCGAGATCATCGATGAGCGCCTTCATTTCCCCGATCTCCTTGCGCTGCGCCTCAAGATCCGGTCGGCCAGAATGCGGACGCGCGGGTCGGTGATGTGCGCTCGCTCGCTGGTCAGGATGGCAATCGAGTGATGCGAAATCATGGCCTTCATCCCCGAAACGTCTTCCACGGTTTCCTGACTGCGCACGAGCCAGCGCTGGCGGCAGGAATACGGCGGAGCGAAGGAAGAGACGGTCAAACGGCTCAAGGCGCTGGAGAAAGAAAACAGGTAGCTCAAGAAGCTGGTGGCCAATCAGGCGTTGGACCTGTCGAACGTCAAGGAGGTGGCGGAGGGAAAATGGTAGGCCCGGAGTGCAAACGCCAGGCCGTGCTGCATGTGCACGACGAGTTGGCCGTAAGCGAGCGCCGGGCCTGCACCGCCATCAGACCGAGGACGGGCGGCGGCTCAAGTGGCTGCCGATCTGCGATGAGTTCAGCCGGGAGTTGGTGGCGCTGGAAGTCGAACGGTGGATGGAGAGCAAGGACGTGATCCGCATCCTGGACGTGGCCGTGCTCGCGCACGGAGGCGTGCCCGAGATATCCGCAGCGACAACGGGCCGGAATTCGTGGCTCTGGCGGTGCAGGACTGGATCGCGCGGCACGGGTTCAAAACGCTCTACATCAAGCCGGGCAGCCCGTGGCAGAATGCCTGCAGCGAGAGCTTTAACAGCAGGTTCCGGGACGAGTTCCTCAACCGTGAAGCCTTCGCCTCCGTGCTGGAGGCAAAAGTACTCGGCAGGCAACACCGGCACTGGCACAACCATGAGCGCCCGCATTTGGTGTTTGGATCATACACGATCCCGACAACTGGTAAGTTGAGCGAGTGCCAATACTCGAAACGATTCCTGTCTGACGGAATTACAAAGTTCCCTCCTCGGACGTATAACTCACCTGACTTGATTTGCGCTGCAATGCAGCACCCGATGGCTTCTTCGATAACGGTGAATTCGATATAGGCATAGTTCCCGACATCGTTTTCCTGAGGGATCTGAGTGAAGATGCAATTACATGAGCCGACTTCCTTCCCAACATGGTGAACGCCAACAGATGCTGTTCCGCTGGTTGCAAGGCGCTTCGTTGTCATTACAACTGACCGCCGTTAGCCTTCCTTCGCCGGGGGGCTCGGGCTGGTGAAGGTTTGGTCGAGGGGGGAGAATGAGTCGCCGAGGATGGAGTCGTCGAGCAGGTGGCTGACGAGTTTGATGTTCGTCGAAATCGTTTCCGCCTGGCCGCCGCGCATGCCGGCGTTTTCGAGGGCGAGGTCGATCTGCGCTTCGACGCGGACGAGGTCGCTGTCGATCTCTTCGAGCGATTGCTCGCGGCGGTCGAGGTTGGCGAGGCGCTGTTCGAGGATGCGCAGGGTGGCTTCCTTGGATTCGCGCAGGGAGGGGCGGAAACGCGCGGCACACAGCTCTGCTTTGATCGATTCGATCTGCCGCTTGAGCTGCTCCTCGACGATGGCGGCCTGGATGGATTCGAGATTTTGCTGCGCGACGAGCAGCTTCAAATAGAGGTGGGAAAGTTTCGTGAGCGCCTCGCGGTTGCCGTCGAGGATGATGTCGTCGGTCTGCGCGTCCCGGTGCAACTGGATGATTTTCGCGCAGCGCTCCTCGATGCGGGCGAAGCGCTCGCGCCGGGCGGTCGCGAGTTTTTTCACGAGCGTCTGATGATCGTCGGCTTCCTCGATCTGTTCCACTCGATGATCGAGCGCGTCGATGATGTGGCGGAAGCGATCACTCGTCGCCAGCGTCGCGAGGTAGGCCGTTTCAAGCCCCGCGCCGAGCAGCCAGAAAGCGGGGTGGCCAAAGCCGAGCACCGTGCAACCCGAGAGCGCGATGACATTGAACGGCAATCGTCCGAGGCCGGGGATTTCCGTCCGCGCCCAAAACGCTGCTTTGAGATAACGCCACACAACTTGCGGAACCTAGCGCGAGCCTTGGGTGCGCTGCCACCCGGCGAGCAGGTTGTTGAGGACCTCGGCCTTGGGTGGTTCGCAGATGTGGTCCACGTTGATCTGCAATCCGTATGGCGCATAGACCGTAAACGGGCTCTCGGCGAACTTCACCGGCACCGCGGGATTGCCGGGGCGGAAGCCGTGTTTCAGCGCCTCGCGCTGAATCGGTTCGGTAAGCAGGAAATCGAGAAACGCCCCGGCCGCCTGGCGCTGCTCTCGGCTGCTCCAAGGCGTGTCGAGGATGTAGTAGGGATTCTCGTTCCACATATTCTGGCGAGGGTAGGAGATGTGTAGATTGCCCCAGCGGCCTTCGGCGTTCTTCAGGTAGTCGATGACCACGCTTTCATAGACAAAGAGCGCGTCGTAACTCGACGGCCCGCGCAGTACCATGTCGCGCATCATGTTGCCGGTGCTGTTGGAGAGCCCGCTGACGGCGGATTCCGTAGCGTTCATCCACGTCTGAAAAGCGGGATCGAGAATATTTTTGAGTGCGAGTCCCTGGCTCTTTTTGTGAAAGTCGTAAGCCATGAGCGTGAGGGTCATCAGTCCGCTGCTCGACTGGTTCGGATGCGTGTGGCCGAATTTGAAAAGTCCCCACTCCGGTTTTTGCGCGATGGTGTCCCAGCCCCCCGGCTCGCGCAGCGCCTTCGAGACGGTTTCAAAACTCACCTCCTTGTACTTCGCCACGAAGGCGTCGTAGCGCTCCTGCCACATCACGAAGACCATCGGGCTGAGCGCCAGCAGCTCTTCTCGGACGATCGGTGGCTTGTTGTATTTGAGCGTCCACTCCTGCACGAAGATGTCCTTGTAGAGCGCGCTGGCCGGGCTCCAGACTTGGATGCGCTGGTCGCCGCTCACAGCTGCGCGCCCGCCGTCGAGCGAGCCCATTGGCAGGAGGTTGATCTTGATTTTTTGGCCCTGCGGCGTTTTGGAAAATTCATCCGCCGCCCACGTCAGCCAGCGCTGCTTTTCGGTGCCGTAGGCGATCCCGATTTCGACGACCGGGCCGTCGCTGGTGTTGCGCGGATTGGACGTTTGCGCAGGCGACGTATTGGTATCCGATATTGTACGCTGGCCGGGAGGGTCTTTTTTCAGCATCCAATACGCGCCGTAAAGGCACGCGCCGATGAACAGCGCGATGAAGAGTTTGCCGAGGATGGTCAGCGTCGGTTTGTCGTCAGACATAGTTTAGAAAAAGGTGGAGATGTCCTTGAAGACTTCGCGGATGTTTTCGGGCGTGCCGACGTAGAACTTCGCCTGCGTGGCGTCGGCGATTTTTTGCAGCACGTCTTTCTGCGCGTCGGCTCCGTAGCCGATGGTGAAGACGCGGATATTGTGCAGCTCGGCGTCGAAGCGGATTTGCTTCAGCAGGTCGGGCAGCTTGGTTCCGCTGTTCGTGTCCGCGCCATCGGTGAGCACGACGATGGCCGAGATTTTTCCGGTGTTCGCGGCGGCGCGATCCATCTGCTGGCGGTAGGCGGTGAGGATGGCGTCGTAGAGCGCAGTGCCGCCGTCGGCGAAAAGCGATTTCACTTTCATCTCCGCCTGCCGGCGCGTGGTGCCGAGCTGCGCCGGATCATCATTCGCGAGGACGGCTTGGTTGAAAGGTATGAGCGCGAAGTAGTCGGAATCGCTCAGGGACTTGAGCAGTTCGAGCGCGCCGCCGCGGGCGGATTCGATCCGGCGATCCTGCTTCATGCTGCCGGAAACATCGAAGACGAGGGTGATGTTCGAGCGTTTCTTCTGCTCCTGCCACAGTTTCAAAATCGCGTCCATTGCCTCGACCGACGGCACTTCGAGCGTGGTCTGCGGCTCCTTCGGATTCACGCCATGCGCGAGGTCGATGGGCGCGCCGAGCGGCACATCCACCGCCGACGGACGGAAGCCAAACTCCAGCGCCCGTTCCTGCTGCGGGCGCTCCAGCAGGAACGCGACATATTTCTTCGCCGCCTCGCGGTGCTCCGCCGTGACCCACGGGCGCTCGACGATCCCGGCCGGATGGTCGCTCCAGAACGTGCCCTCCTTCGGATAAATCGCCACGATGGGAAACGGGAGCTGATACTTCGGCGAGCGCGATTCGATGACCATGTTTTCGTAGAGCACCGCCGCGCTCAAATACTCTGGGCCGTTACCAAACATTTTCTTGCCGAAAAATCCCGTCGAGCTGCCGTAGTGGACGACCGATTTTTCAATCGCTCCGAGATACCGCGCCGTCTCCGGTTTGGCGATGTCCTCCGCCGTGAGATT
The DNA here is from genome assembly GCA_038318725.1 of Chthoniobacterales bacterium. GTDB lineage: Bacteria > Verrucomicrobiota > Verrucomicrobiia > Chthoniobacterales > Chthoniobacteraceae > Chthoniobacter. The sequence goes on along the minus strand of JBBQCM010000100.1, from coordinate 6,679 downwards.
CGCCGCTTTGCCCGTAGCCGCATAGACCTCGGCGAAGAGCGAGATGAGTCCGCTGTTGCTGAACTGCGGATGCGTGTGGCCGAACTTGAACCGGCCCCACTGCGAAAATCCGAACGCGCCCCAGCCCTGCTGACTGCCCGCGACGGCGAGGATGTCGCTCCAGCCGACGGGCTTTTTCCCCCAGCCGATCGCCTCCGCCATTGGCTCCCACATGGCGATGACCACGGGCGAGAGCAGCAGATTGTCCGTCGGCCCGATCAAGTCTCCGCCAGCCTTCGCGCGCGACTGCGCATTGCCGAGCCGGATGAACGCCGTCGAGGCCGGGCTCGCGAGATGCGCCTGATCGGCCCCGCTCAAAAGCCCGTCGATCAACTCGCCCGAGCCCTTCGGCACCGCGTTCACAAAGATGGGTTTGCCCGCCGCCGTCTTCACTCCGCGCTTGTTAAAATCCGCCGTCACCGCTTTCACCCACTCCTCCTTTTCGGAGCCGTAGGTGAAAAGCAGTTGCAGCGCATTCGGCGCGGCGGCTGGCGTCGCTGCCGCCGTCGCTGCCGGCTCGTCCACGCGCTTGCAGCCGGCGAGCAACACGATGGCGAGCAAAACGATGTGGAGTCGGGAAAAGATTCGTTTCACGCGCGCACCGTATCCAAGCAGCACAAAACGAGAAGCGAGATTCGTTGACCTTCAGGTCGCTGCGGAGGCATGGAAAAATGCGGCTTCACGAATTTCGGCGCACTCTTTTACACTGCGCAGATATGAGCGAACTCAGCATCCGCATTCAGCAGGCCGTGAGCGCCGGCCAGCTCCTCGAAAGCAGCGCGCGCAATATCGGGCAGATGCTCGCGCGGAGTTCATCGCCCGTCGCGGCGGCTAGCATCGGCGAACTCGTGGGGCAGGGTGCGTGGGGCGAGCTGAACGACCGCTTTTTCAAGACGCTGGCCTTTGGTACGGGCGGGCTGCGCGGGCGGACGATCGGGAAGATGGTGACTGCGGCCGAGCGCGGCACGCCGCAGCCACTCGACCGCCCGGAGCAGCCGTGCGTGGGGACGAACGCGATGAATTTCTACAACATCAGCCGCGCCACGCAGGGGCTGGTGGCCTACCTGAAGGAATGGTTTGCGAAGAATGGGCTGCCGGGCCGGCCGAAGCTGGTGGTGGCGCATGACACGCGGCATTTTTCCCGCGACTTCACGGAGCTGACGGCGCGCGTGGCGAGGGAGAATGGCTGCGACGTGTGCATCTTCGAGGGGCCGCGCTCGACGCCGCAGCTTTCCTTCAGCGTGCGGGAGGAAAAGGCCAGCGCGGGCATCGTCATCACCGCCAGCCACAACCCGTCGCATGACAATGGCTACAAGGTCTATTTCGACGCCGGCGCACAGGTCGTGGAGCCGCACGCGAGCGGGATCATCGCGAAAGTGAATGCCGTCGAGTCCGACGTGTACGCGCCCGTGCCAGCGGCGGAGCAAGGGACGCTGACCGTTTTGGGCCAGGCGAATGACGAGGCCTACATGGCGCGGCTGGAGACGCTCATCCTCGACCGTCCGATGGTCGCCGCCGGCGCGCAGAGCGGGCTGCGGATCGTCTTCACGTCGATCCACGGCGTCGGCGGCACGATCATCAAGCCGATGCTCGACCGCCTCGGCTTCCGCTATTCCACCGTGCCCGCGCAGGAAATTGGCGACGGGCGCTTTCCCACTGTCGTTTCTCCCAATCCTGAAAATGCCGAGGCGCTGTCGCTCGCGATGAAACTCGCTGACGAGGATGGCGCGGACCTCGTGATCGCCACCGACCCGGACTGCGACCGCATGGGCGTGGCCGCACGCAACCCCGCCGGTCAACTCGAACTGCTGACCGGCAACCAGATCGGCTCGCTGATGGCCTACTATCGGGTGAGCACGCTCATCAAGCAGGGCGTCATCACGCCGGAAAATGCGCACCGCTGCGTGATCGTGAAGACCTTCGTCACGACCGATCTGCAAAAGGCGATCGCGCAAAAACACGGGATGCGGTGCGTGGAGACGCTCACGGGTTTCAAATACATCGGCGAAAAGCTCGGCAAGTACGAAGCCGCTCTGCCGGCCGAAGTCCGTGCGCAATACCGCACCCTGCCTGAACGGGAAACGCGCGCGCTGCGGCTGGCGCAGTCGACTTACTACGTTTGCGGGGGAGAGGAAAGTTACGGCTACAGCGCGGCGGATTTTGTCCGCGACAAGGACGGCAACGGCGCGGCGGTGGTCTTCGCGGAGGTCGCCGCGTATGCGAAATCGCGGGGCCTCACGCTCATAGAACTGCTCGACGAGGTCTATGCGGCCTACGGCTTCTATCAGGAGAGAAACGGTTCTTTGACGTTTGAGGGCGCGGACGGTGCGGCGAAGATTCAGCGGCTCGTCGAATCCTACGCCGCGCAGCCGCCCCGCGAGGCCGATGGCAGCGCGGTGAGCGGCACGCGCAATTTTGCCACCGAGACTTTCACCGACGTGGAGGGCGACACCATCCCGAAGGAAAAGATGCTGATGATCGACCTTGCCGATGGCCGCCGTGTCGCCGTCCGCCCCTCCGGCACAGAGCCGAAGATCAAGTTTTACATGTTCGCCCGGCGGACGCCCGAGGTGGGTAAATCCTTTACGGCCCACGAGCTGGCGACTATTGATGGCCAGGTGAAGGCGGCGCTCGAACGACTTTGGACGTGGATTCAGGGGGACGTTCAGCTACGGCTTTCTGCATGACGTTTCTCCCGAATTCCGAACTACCCTACCCGCATGGCCAGCAGAGAAATCAACCTCGACGGCACCGAAATCTCGGTCATCAAAGCGCTCGGCTTTGGCAGTAGCGACACGCTGGGCAGCGAACTCATCGCGAGCTGTTCCGACTTGCCGATTGCCGAACTCATCGACTGCTTGCAGGGGCTGATGAGCATCGGCTACGTGACCGCGGACAAGAGCGGCTTTTACAAAAAGGAGGACATGGAAAGGGTCTATTTCCGCGTGAACTCCGGCTACATGAAAGACCTCCGCGAGGCGCTCGATCCGCGTCCCGAGGCGAAGAAGAGCAAGCGCGTGCGGCGTGAGTAGTGATCCAGGAGCGGTAGCCGCCAGCCGCCGTGTTTCGCGTTTCGGCGGCTGGCCCTGGCTCGCGGCGATCGCGACCGGCATTCTCCTCACGTTGTGCTTTCCCCGCTGGAACCAGGGCTGGCTGGCTTGGGTGGCGCTGACGCCGCTCATTGGCGCGGCGTTTTGTTCACAGAATGAAGGACGCCGCCGCGGGCTGCGCAAAGCCGCGCTCGGCTACGTCGCCGGGCTGGTCTTTTTCACGGGCACGTTTTTCTGGCTGAGCACCACGCTCGCGGCACTCTACGGGAACGCGTGGCTTTATGCACTGGCACCGCTCGTGGCGATGGTCTTCGGCTGTTACTTCGCGTTTTGGACGTGGTTCATCGGCGCGGTGCTGGTGCGGGATGACGCGGCCCGCATGTTTCCCCGCTCGCTCCGCAATCTCGCGACCGCCGCCGCCGGTGCCTCCGCATGGGTGGCGCACGAATGGGTGCGCGAGCGGCTGTTTGGCGGCTTTGGCTGGAACAATCTTGGCGTCGCGCTGCATCGCGACCTGCCGATGATCCAAATCGCCGACCTCACCGGCGTGCCGGGTATCTCGTTCCTCATAGTCTTCTGCAATCTCATGGCCGTGATTATCGTGCGCCGGATCATCGGCGAACTTGGCCCGCTTTTCCTCAAGCGCGTTCGCTGGGAATTCAGCTTCACTATGGCGCTCGTCGTAGCCGTCTTCGCCTACGGCCTCCGCTCACTGCTGCGCAGGGACGCGGGGGAAAGCGTGCCGCTGCGGGTCGTCGCGGTGCAGCCGAACATCGCGCAGACCGAAAAGTTTGACCCCGCGATGGAAGAGGGAATTTTCGCCGACGTGGGCAAGCTCACCGGCCTCGCCGCGCTCGCCCAGCCGGCACCCCAACTGATGCTCTGGCCCGAGTCGGCGACGCCGCGCAGCATGTTTGCCGACCAGGGAAACTACGACTTCGTGCTCGATCAGGCGAAGCGGCTTGACGGTGCGCTGCTCCTCGGCACGACCGAGTTTGAACCCGAGGGCGGCGAGGACTTCAACGTCGCCGTGCTGCTGACTGCGCACGGCGAACAGCAGCAATTTTATCGCAAGATGCACCTCGTTCCTTTTGGCGAATACCTGCCGCTGCGACCGGTCTTCGCCGGCTTCGTCGGGCAACTGGTGCCCGCGGACTTTACCGCGGGACGCGAGTTCACGCTGCTGGAACTGTTCGACCCAAAAATCCGCCTCGCCGCGCTTATCTGCTTTGAGGACACCCTCGGGGAACTGACCCGCCGTTTTGTGCAAAAGGGCGCGCAGGTGCTCGTGAATATCACCAACGACGGCTGGTTCGCCCAGTCGCCCGCGGCCGAGCAGCATCTCGCCAATGCCGTCTTTCGCGCCATCGAAAACCGCCGCCCGCTCATCCGCTGCGGCAATACCGGCGTGACCTGCGCCGTTGATTCCAGCGGTCGCGTGGATCTTTGGCTGCAGCCCTTCCAGCAGGGCTTCGCCGCCCGGGAAGTCCGCATTCCCACTGGCGCGCCCATTACTTTTTACACCCGCCACGGCGACTGGTTCTCCCACGCCGCGATACTCCTGACGGCACTGCTGATCCTTCGCCCGCTCCTCGCGAGATTCCGCCCAGCGGTTATCGCGTTGCCGCCAGCTTGACCCGGCCCGTGCGGGAAAGCCGCGCGTGGCTGAGCACCGCGCGCTCGCGGACGCTTTGCCAGAAAGCCGGCTCGACACGGAACTGATCGCCACCCGCCCAGCTCTCGAGAATGGCGAGACACTCCGCCGGCGTTCTTTCCAAATACGGCGACTGAATCTTCGCCGTGACCGCGATCCCTAGTTCCGCCGCCATCTGGCCGGCGAGGAAGCGGATTTCCTCCGCCTGGACGATGTTTTGCAGACCGCCGTGGGCGCGATACACCGCCGCCAGCTTGACCATCTGGGCGAGCCGTCCCGCAGCCTCGGCATTCCGGCCCCGCCGGGCGAGCGCGTAAGCCTGCTCGGCATAGTCCCGCCAGGCTGTCGTCGTCTCCGGCAGCACCTCGCGGGTCGGTGCGCCATTGCGCCATTCGGCCACTGGCACTTTGGCGAGGAATTCATCCATCTTCCGGGCATCGGCCACCCAGAAAAGATCGGCGGCGATCCGGCTCGCTGCGGCCGAAGATACCCGGTTCTGCGACGGAGTGGCCGCCAGCGCTTGCGCGCCGAGGATGAGGATCGAAAGCAGAAGTGGCAGGCTTTTCATAGAATGACGGTTTTTTCCGGACAATCGGTGATGTTCGTTTTCTCAGATAGCATGATGGATGCCTGTTTTCACGCTGCACTTGTCCTCGGCGCCACGGCGGCCAAGCGATGTTTCGGCCGTCGGTAATCTTACACGTTGAACCGGAACTCCACCACATCCCCGTCCTTCACCACATACTCTTTGCCCTCAATGCGCAGCTTGCCGGCTTCGCGGGCTTTGGCGTGGGAGCCGAGTTGGATGAGGTCGTCGAAGTGGACGGTCTCGGCGGCGATGAAGCCGCGCTCGAAATCGCTGTGGATGACGCCGGCGGCGGCGGGTGCCTTGTCGCCGGCGCGGATGGTCCAGGCGCGCGTCTCCTGTTCGCCGGTGGTGAGGTAGGTGCGCAGACCGAGGAGGTGATAGACGGCACGGATGAGTGAGCCGACGCCGCTCGACGCCACGCCGATGCCGGCGAGGTACTCGGCCGCTTCTTCGTCGGTGAGGGTGGCGAGTTCGCTCTCGATCTGCGCGCTGATGACCACGGCTTCGGTGCCGAAATGCGAACGCGCGTAGTCCTGCACGGCGGTGACAAAGCGCGCGGCGTCCGTCATTTCGACGTTGTCGCTCGGCGGCACGCCTTCATTATCGCGCGCGGCTTCGACGATGGCGGCGACGTTGGCGAGATCGGCTTCGGCGACGTTGCAGGCGAAGATGGTCGGCTTGCCCGAAAGGAGGAAAAACTCACGCAGGAGTTTCGTTTCGTCGTCACTCAGTTCGAGCGTCGTCGCGGGTTTGCCGGCGTCGAGATGGGGGACGAGTTTTTCGCAAAGGGCGATCTCGGCTTTGGCGGCTTTGTCACCAGTCTTCGCGGCCTTTTGCTGGCGGTCCTTGCGCTTTTGCACGGCCGCGAGGTCGGCGAGAATCAACTCCGTATTGATGATCTCGATGTCGCGCACGGGATCGACGGTGCCGCTGACATGGTGGATGTCGGGATCCTCGAAACAGCGCACTACCTGGACGAGCGCGTGGACTTCGCGGATGTGGGCCAGGAACTGGTTGCCCAGCCCTTCCCCCGCGCTCGCGCCTTTCACCAAGCCGGCAATGTCCACAAACTCAATCGCCGCAGGGACGAGTTTCTTCGAGTGTGAGAGTTTCGAGAGAACGGCGAGCCGCGGGTCGGGCACGGTGACGATGCCCACGTTCGGATCGATGGTGCAAAACGGGTAGTTGGCCGCCTGGGCTTTCTGCGTTTTGGTGACGGCGTTGAAGAGGGTGGATTTGCCGACATTTGGCAGCCCGACGATACCTGCGCTTAACATAAGGGCGCGGACGCTAGCGGACCATTTCGGGAGCCGCACCACATTTGTTGGCCGTGCCCGCGAGGTGCCG